>NZ_PQIA01000049.1 GCF_003385235.1 Amycolatopsis circi
GCCACAAACCCCGGCGTAGGCAACGCAGCAACCCCCCGCACCCCCCGGAACCGAGCCGCGAGCTTCGCATACTGATAAGCCCCACCCATCCCAGCCGGAGTAGGCACCGCCAGCAACCTCACCCCAGCAGGCCCATCGGCCAACTCCACCGGCCGCGGCTCCTCCGAAAGCTCAGCCACACTATGGAAAACAGGCCGCAACCGAGCCGCCGCCCCCAGCAGCGCGAGACCGTTCTCCACCTGCCCGCCCCGGACAGCCGCAAAGAACATCTCCGTAACCGGATCCCCGCCAACCTCAACCGCAGGCCCCGTCAACACGCTGAGCAAATGCTTCGCCAACCCAGCCGGCGTCCGATGATCGAACGCAATCGACGCAGGCAACGAAACCCCGGCCACCCCGACGATCCGATTCCGCAACTCAACCGCAGTCAGCGAATCGAACCCGATCTCCAAGAAGTGCGCGTCCTCGTCCAGCTCCGCAGGATCGGCATACCCAAGCAGCCCGGCAACCTGCTCCAAAACAAACGCCCGCAACCCCTTCTCAGTAAGCTCCAGCTCCGAGACATCGTCAGCCACAGCCCGCCGCTTCTTCACCACAGCCTGCTCCACCGAGGCAGCCTCCGGAGCCACCAGCTCCCGCAGCGTCACTGACTCAGCCGCAGCAACCGGCCGCCCAGACCGATCAGCGAACAACACCGCCACCCGATCATCCCCAACCGGAGTCAACCGGACCCGAAGCTTCGCCGCCCCGGTAGCGAACAACCGGAAGTCCCGCCACTCCACCGGATCCCCGCCCACAACGGACAGCGCGGCATCAAGCACCACCGGAGACAACCCAAACCGCTCGTCCGGAGCGACTTCAATCTCCCCGACCACCACCCCGTCGACAGTCCAAGCAGCATCAAGCCGCCCAGCAGCCACCGATTCCGCCCCAGCAGGCGGCCACTGGCCAATCCCCGCCGGCTCACCACCGCCATCCGCCGCCAGCACACCCTCGGCATGCCGCGTCCACGCACCGTCATGTCGTGAGTGGACAGTCACCGGACGCTGCCCAGCATCATCCGACTCGCCCACCACGACCTGCACCTGCTCAGAAGCCAAAGGCGACTCAACAGTCAACCGCACCACGCGTCCGCACCCGACCTCGTCGCCGGCCCGAACCGCCAGCTCCGCAAACCCCGCCACCGGGAACGCTTCATCAGCAGGCAACGTGCCGCTCAACACCACAGTGGACGATCCAGCGACAGTCAACGCAGGCCCGAACAACGTCCCAAGCCCAGTCCCAGTCGCCCGCCGCGCCTCCATGTCCACCGACGGCCAGTACCGCGTCCGATGGAACGCATACGGCGGCAACGGAACGCTATCCGCGGACCGTCCGGCGAACATCCGCCGAACCTCCAGACCCGCGCCCAGAACGTGCAACTGCCCAGCCGCCAGCAGCGTAGAAGCAACCTCGCCCCGATTACGCCGAAGCACCGGAACGAACTCCGCGTCCGCAACGACCGCCTCCGCGGCCGCGGTGAGCACCCCATTCGTACTCAACTCGACAAAGCGAGTGGCCCCGGAAGCCTTCACCGCGTCCGCGAACCGAACCGTGTTACGGCAGTTAGCCACCCAATGCGCCGGATCGGACAACTCGTCCGTCACCTCGGCACCAGTGACCGTCGAGATGACCGGCACTGTCGGCGTCGCAAAGGTCAACTCCTGCGCGATCTCTTCCAGCTCTTCGAGAATCTCGTCCAGCAACGGCGAATGCACCGCACAGTCGATCGCCAGCCGATTAGTACGTCGGCCAAGCTTCTCGAAGTGATCGACGATCGCCTGGACATCACTGTCCACACCAGACACCACGACCGATCGCCGCCCGTTAACCGCAGCCAGGGCAACGTCGTCGCCCAGCAATGGCCACACCTCGTCCGCACTGGCCTCGACCGCGACCACCGCACCAGCCCGAGTCTCCGCCATCAGCTGGCCCCGGTGCGCAACCAGCTTCACCGCATCGTCCAAAGAGAACACCCCGGCCAGATGCGCGGCCGCGATCTCGCCGACCGAATGCCCCACGAGCACGTCCGGCCGCTGCCCCCACGATTCCAGCAGCCGATACAACGCCACCGAGAAGGAGAACACCGCGGCCTGGCTGAACTGAGTCCGGTCCAGCAACTGCGCGTCCACCGAGCCAGCCTCGGCGAACATCACCGGGTGCAAAGACCGTCCGAGATGCTGATCGAACTTCGAAGCAACCCGCTCCAGCTCGTGCGCGAACACCGGGAACGCAGCGGACAATTCCGCCCCCATCCCAGCCCGCTGACTGCCCTGGCCCGGCACGAGATACGCGGTCCGCCCGCCAGAGCGAGCACGTCCCGTCACCACCGAGTCCGAAGTGGACAAAGCTTCCAGCGCGGCGCGAAGTTCAGCCGCGTCCGAACCGACCACCGCGGCCCGATGCGAGAACAACGGCTGACGGTTCGCCTGCGAGTACACGACATCCAACGTCGGGTACGCCTCCAGGTGCGTCAGCAACGCCCGAGCCTGATCCGGAAGCGCCGCCGCAGTCCGGGCGGAGAACACGAGCGGCGGCAATACCCCGCCGGAATCAACCGTCTCAGCCGCGTCCGCCACCACGTCCGGAGCCTGCTCCAGAATCACGTGCGCATTGGTCCCGCTGTACCCGAACGCCGACACCGCAGCGCGTCGCGGCCGATCCACTTCCGGCCAGTCGCGAGACTCGTCCAGCAACCGTACAGTTCCGGCCGCCCAGTCGACGTCGTGCGTAGGCTCAGTGACGTGCAACGTCGATGGCAACACTCCGTGCCGCATCGCCTGCACCATCTTGATTACGCCGGCGACACCCGCGGCTGCCTGAGTGTGCCCGATGTTCGACTTTACCGAACCAAGCCACAGTGGACGGTCCGCGGAGCGCTCCCGCCCATAGGTGGCAAGCAACGCAGCGGTCTCAATCCGGTCGCCCAGCGGAGTACTCGCGCCGTGCCCTTCGACAGCGTCCACATCGGACGAAGACAGACCAGCCGCCGACAAGGCCCGCCGGATCAACTTTTCCTGCGCCGGAGCACTCGGCGCGTTAAGGCCGTTGGAAGCACCATCCGCATTGACCGCGCTGGACTTCACCACAGCGAGCACGTCATGCCCGTTGCGCTGCGCGTCGGACAACCGCTCGATCACGAGCACGCCGACGCCCTCGCCCCAGCCAAACCCGTCAGCCGCCGCCGAGTAAGGCTTGCACCGGCCGTCGCGAGCAACAGCTCCGTCAACGAACTGCGCAAACGGTGCAGGCGAGACGAGTGCCGAGACACCCGCAACCAACGCGAGCGAGCAGTCACCGCCGCGCAAAGCCTGGGTCGCCTGGTGCAAGGCCACCAGCGACGACGAGCACGCCGTGTCCACCGATACCGCAGGTCCTTCGAGGCCGAACGCGTACGCAACCCGTCCGGAGACCACGCTGCTCAACGCACCAGACCCGCGATAAGCCCCGCCGCCCTGTTCGAGCGCGTCGCCCGGGTCGTAATCGGACTGCATCACGCCGACGAACACCCCGGTCATGCTTCCCTTGAGCGCCAACGGGTCCACGCCCGCGTTCTCCAGCGCGACCCACGACGACTCCAGCAGCATCCGCTGCTGCGGGTCCATCATCACGGCTTCGTTGGGGCTGATGCCGAAGAACGCCGCGTCGAAGTCGGTGGCGTCCGGCACGAACCCGCCCCGCGGAGTGCCGCCTTCCGGCGCGACCTGCTCGAGCCAGTGGTCCATGTCCCAGGCCCGGTCGGTCGGGAAGTCGCTGGTCCCGTCCTGCCCGGCGGCGACCAGCTGCCACAGCTCGTCTGGCGTGGTCACGCCGCCGGGGAAGCGGCAGGCCATGCCCACGATCGCGATCGGCTCGTCGCTGCCCACGACGGTGGTCTCCGGCCCGGCCGTGTCCGCGTCCAGGTCGCCGAGCAACTCGTCGTGCAGATGCGCGGCCAAGTCGCCGGCGGTCGGGTGGTCGAAGACGAGGGTCGCGGTGAGGCTGAGGCCGGTGGCCTCGTTGAGCGTGTTGCGCAGCTCGACCGCGGTCAGCGAGTCGAAGCCGAGGTCCTTGAACGCCCGGTCGGCGTCGATGACGTCCGTCGAGGCGTGCCCCAGCACCGCCGCCGCGTGCTCGATGACCAGGTCACGCAGGTGATCGAGGCGTTTGTCGGCGGGAAGGCGGACCAGCTTGCCGAGCAACGAGTCCGTCCCGGCCTCACGGTCAGCGACAGTACGCCGAGCCGCCGGGACCAGGCCGCGCAGCAGGTCCGGCACGGCACCAGCTTCGCGCCACGCGGGCAGGTCGAGCTTCACCGGCACGAAGACTGTTCCGGACGAGCTGACCGCGGTGTCGAACAGCGCCAGCCCCTCGGCCGCGCTGAACGCGCCGAGCCCGCGTTTGCCGTTCGTTTCGCCAGCCATCCCGGCCGCCGATTCCCACATGCCCCACGCGAGTGAGTGCGCTGGTTTGCCTTCGGCGCGGCGGTGCGCGGCGAGAGCGTCGAGGAACGCGTTTGCCGCGGCGTAGTTCGCCTGGCCAGGAGCGCCGAGCACGCCGGCGGCCGACGAGAAGGTGACGAACGCCGAGACGTCGCCAGCCAGTTCATGCAGGTGCCAGGCAGCGAGCGCCTTCGGGTTGAAGACGCCGTCGATCCGCTCCGGAGTCATCGACGGAAGCACGCCGTCGTCCAAGACCCCGGCAGCGTGCACCACCGCGGCGACCGGGTGCTTCTTCAGCAGCCGGGCCACGGCCTTGCGATCGGTGAGGTCACACGCGGCGACGGTGGTCTCCGCGCCGAGTTCGGTCAGCTCAGCGACAAGTTCCGCAGTTCCGGGTGCCTGGTCGCCACGACGGCTGACCAGCAGCAACCGCTTTGCGCCCTGTTTCGCGAGGTGCGTGGCGACGATCCGGCCGAGCGCCCCGGTACCGCCGGTGAGCAGCACGGTTCCAGCCGACCAGTCGACCGGCTCCCCCAGCTCCGGCGTCGCCCGGACGAGCCTCGGCACGCGCACCTCAGCACCGGAAACCCGCACCGCCGATTCGTCCGCCGCCGCGATGGCCGCGAGCTGCTCGGCGGTCGCGTCGCCTTCGACGAGCACGATCCGGCCGGGGTTCTCCACCTGTGCGGACCGGATGAGACCCGCCACCGCAGCTCCAGCGAGGTCGTTACCGGTGACCACCAGAAGCTTCTCTTTGCTGTCCGATTGCAGTTTGGACAGTGCACTGTGGACGGCCTTCTTTGCCTTCGCGGCGTCATTCCCGGCTTTAGCCGAGTAGACCTCGTAGGCCGCTTGCGCGTCGGGCAGCGTTGTCGGAACCCAGTCCACTTCGTACAATTCGTCCGAACCAGCCGGAGCTGCCGCCGCGAGCTGTTCCTCGCTGATCTGCCGCAACTTCAGCGTCCCGACCCGCGCGACCGGCGCCCCGGCACTGTCGGCAAGACGCAGTTCGACCGCCTGCTCGCCGGTCGGTCGCACGTGGACACGCAGCGAGGACGCACCGGTAGCGAAAAGCTCCACTTCGGACCAGGCGTACGGCAGCGTCGTCCCTTCTCCGGCCGCCGCGCTGAGCCCCACGGCGTGGAGGGTCGCGTCGAACACCGCCGGGTGGAGGCCGAATGCCTCGGCTCCGATCCGTTCCTGCTCAGGCAGCGCGATCTCGGCGAACACGTCCTCGCCGCGCTGCCACGCCGCCTGCAGGCCCTGGAACACCGGCCCGTAAGCCATTCCGTGCTCGGCCAGCAGGTCGTACATTCCCTCCACGTCGACCGTCTCCGCGCCGGACGGCGGCCATTCGCTGAGGTCGAAGTTCGTTCCAGAAGCGGCGGGCGCGAGCGTGCCGTCCGCGTGCCGGGTCCAACCGACCGCGGTGGCGAGATCGTCCGGTCGCGAGTGGACACTGATCGGCCGGGACCCGTCCGCGGCCGGAGTTCCGATGCGGACCTGGATCCGCGCGGCACCCTTCGCGGGCAGCACGAGCGGCGCGTGCAGGGTCAACTCCCGGACGCGACCGCAGCCGACCTCGTCCCCAGCGCGCACGGCGAGCTCCACAAACGCGGTGCCGGGCAACAGGATCGAGCCGCCCACGGCATGGTCAGCCAGCCACGGATGCGTCGCCGTGGACACGCGACCGGACAGCACCACGCCGTCCGAGTCGGCGAGCAACGTCGCCGCGCCGAGCAGCGGGTGGTCGACCGGGTCGAGGCCCATCGACGAGACATCCCCGGATTCGGACGAAACCTCCAGCCAGTAACGCTGGTGCTGGAACCCGTACGTCGGCAAGGCTGCGCGACTCGCACCCCGCGAGGCGAAGTGCGCGGCCCAATTCGGGACCACGCCGCGGACGTGCAGGGTCGCCAGCGCGGTCAGCAACGCCACGTCCTCAGGGACGTCACGACGCTGGCCTGGCACCGCAACGGCGTCACCGGCGGACTGCGGAACCACCGCGGTCAGCGGCGCGTCTGGGCCCAACTCGAGGAATCGGTTGACCCCGTCGGCAGCGAGCGCGCGAACAGCATCAGCGAACCGAACTGGCTCGCGGACGTTGCGCACCCAGTACTCGGCGTCGGTCAGCTCGGCGTAGACCTCTTCACCCGTGACACTGGAGATCATTGAAATTGTCGGCTGCGCGTAAGCGATGCTCTGCGCGACCGCACGGAATTCGGCAAGCATCGGCTCCATCAGGCGCGAGTGGAACGCGTGCGAGACCTTGATCCGCGTCGTCCGGCGTCCGACGTCGCTGAACTTCGCGGCTACCGCTACCACGGCGTCTTCCGCACCGGACAGCACCACAGAGCGCGGCCCATTCACCGCAGCGACATCGACTGTCCCTTGTGGATCGTGCTCCGCGACCTCGTCCGGAGTTCCTTCGACGGCCACCATCGCGCCGCCCTTCGGCAGCGCCTGCATCAACCGCCCACGAGCGGCGACCAGCTTTGCCGCGTCAGCCAACGAGAACACGCCCGCGCAGTGCGCAGCGGCAAGCTCGCCGATGGAGTGGCCACACAACGCAGCCGGGGTCAGCCCCCACGACTCAACCAACCGGAACAGCGCAACCTCGAACGCGAACAGCGCGGCCTGGGTGTTCGCGGTCTGCGCCAACACGTCTGCGTCGCCGTCGATGATCTCGCGGATCGGCCGGTCGAGATGCCGGTCCAGTTCCGCGCACGCCGCCGCGTAAGCCTCGGCGAAGACCGGGAAGACCTCCAGCTGACGCCCCATCCCGACTCGCTGAGATCCCTGTCCGGAGAACAGGAACGCCAACGACGCCTCGCCGCGGGCCAGACCGCTCACCGCGCCCAGCTCACCATTCGCTAGCGCGTTCAATGCGGGCAGAACGTCCTCAGTGGACTTTCCGATCACCGCGGCCCGATGGTCCAGATGCGTCCGCGACGCGCCCAAGGTGGCGGCAACGTCGAGCAGTTCCAGTTCCGGCTGTGCCGCAAGGTGTTCGGCCAGCCGTGCCGCCTGCGCCCGCAACGCCTGCGGAGTCCGGCCGGAAACGACCACCGGAACCGCCGCCTTGTCGCGCGGGTTCTCCGCAGCTTCCGGGGCGGGTGCTTCCTCGATGATGATGTGCGCATTGGTCCCGCTCAGCCCGAAGCACGACACCGCACCGCGTCGCGGCTGTTCCCCGCGCTCCCACGGCCGCGCCTCGGTCAGCAGCTCGACCTTGCCCGCCGCCCAGTCCACGTGCCGGGTCGGTTTGTCGACATGCAGCGTCTTCGGCAACAGGTCGTTGTTCAACGCCAGCACAATCTTCAACACACCAGCGACACCGGACGCGGCCTGTGTGTGTCCGACATTCGACTTGATCGACCCGAGCCACAGCGGCTCTTCGCGCTCCTGGCCATACGTCGCGAGCAGTGCCTGCGCCTCGATCGGGTCGCCCAGCTTGGTCGCGGTGCCGTGTGCCTCGACGACGTCGATCTCGTCCGGCCGCAGCCGCGCGTTCGCCAGCGCCTGCCGGATCACGCGCTGCTGCGCGGGCCCGTTCGGCGCGGTCATGCCGTTGGACGCGCCGTCCTGGTTGATCGCGGTGCCGCGGACGAGCGCCAGCACCGGATGCCCGTTGCGCCGCGCGTCGGACAACCGCTCCACGAGCAGCATGCCGCAACCCTCAGACCAGCCAGTACCGTCCGCCGAGTCGGCGAAAGTACGGCAACGGGCGCTGCGTGCGAGGGTGCCGTCGAGGGAGAACTCGACAAACGTACGCGGCGTCGACATCACCGAGACACCGCCGGCGAGCGCGAGCGTGCACTCGCCGTTGCGCAGGGCCTGCACCGCCAAGTGCAACGCGACGAGCGAGGACGAGCACGCGGTGTCGATGGTCACCGCGGGTCCTTCGAGCCCGAAAGTGTAAGCGAGGCGGCCGGAAATGACGCCGGAAGAGCCGTAGCTGCCCTGATAGTTGTGATACATCGTGCCCGCGAAAACGCCCGTCGGGCTGCCCTTCACCGAATGCGGCGCGATCCCGGCGCGCTCGAACGCCTCCCAGGACGTTTCGAGCAGCAGCCGCTGTTGCGGATCCATCAGCAGCGCCTCGCGCGGGCTGATGCCGAACAGGTCGGCGTCGAAATCGAGCGCGTCGTGCAGGAACCCGCCTTCGCGCACATAGCTTGAACCCGGCCGTTCGCCGGTCGGGTCGTAAAGCCGTTCCAGATCCCAGCCGCGGTTCGACGGGAATTCGCCGATCGCGTCGACACCGCCGGACAATAATTCCCACAACGTTTCCGGGGTGCCCGCGCCGCCGGGAAGCCGGCAGGCCATCCCGACGATCGCGATCGGCTCCCGTGCGGCTTCGGTGAGCTTGCGGTTCTTCTCCCGCAACCGCTCGGTTTCCTTCACCGAAGCCCGGAGCGCACCGACCAGCTTCTCTTCGGAGTTGCCCACGTGCCCACGTTCCTTCCGCGTCGCCTGCTCGCCCGACGCCGTGACGATACGAGTGCGTCCGCGCGCGGACCCACCCCTAACAGCCCCTGCCGCACCGGTCCGCCCGGCCGGCCAAGGTCCGCTTTAGACAGTCTTTAGGGGTTGTCGCAAGCACTGCCGGATGTCAGATTTTGCTGGCGTTCCAAGCCATTTCGCACGGCTCGTTTTCGCTGGGGGTTTCACCGCCCGGACAAGGACTGGGGAATCGTATGCACACGTTGACACGCAGGCTGCTGGTGGTGGGAGCCCACGGCGACGACGAAACGCTCGGCGCGGGCGGGACTATCGCCCGGCTCGCCGACGAGGGCGTCACCGTTTCGCTTTGCATTCTCACCAACGACGACGGTTCGCGTTCGGCCGCCGGCACCGAGGTCACCAATCGCACCGACGCGATCGAACTGGCCGCGAAAACGCTCGGCATCGAGCGCGTGCGAGTCCACGAATTCGGCGACAACCGGCTCGACACGGTCAGCCACCTCGAACTGAACCAGGTCGTCGAGCGCGAGGTCCGCGAATTCGAGCCGGACACCATTTTCGCCACGAGCATGTGCGACCTGAGCACCGACCACGCGCTGGTCAGCCGCGCCGCGCGGGTCGCCGGACGGCCGGGCAAGGGCCCGGTGCGCGAGGTTCGCACCTTCGAGATCCGCTCCGCCACCGACGTCGGAGAGGCCTCCGGGCTGCCGGTCACGTTCCGGCCGAACTGCTGGCAGATTCTCGACGAGAGCCACCTCGAACGCAAAATCGAAGCGCTGCGCGCCTACGGCAAGGAACTCGAGCCGTGGCCGAGTCCGCGCAGCGAACGCGGCGTCCGCGCCTTGGCCGAATACCGCGGCTCGCAGGTCAGCGCCGGCCTCGCCGAGGCCGTCGAAATCGTCCGTTCGGTCCGATGACCGCGTTTTTCTCCGCTTTTTCTACTCGCTTTTCCCAGCCCATCCAGAAACGGGTGACCAGGAATGACCAGTACTGTCGCTGAATTCGAGACCATCGCCGAACGGAACGAACTGACGTCGGTCGCGGTGATCGGGATGGGCTACGTCGGCCTGCCGACCGCCCTCGGACTGCACGCCGGCGGCGTCGGCGTGATCGGCATCGATCTTTCGCAGAACCGGCTCGACGCGATCCGCTCCGGCGAGGTCGACCTCATCGAAGCCGACCACCGCCGGCTCGAGAAAGCCGTGCACCAGGAGGACTTCCAGCTCACCGCGGACTCGGCGCGGATGGCCGAGGCGGACGCGGTGCTGGTGTGCGTGCCGACCGGGCTCGACGAGTACCTGATGCCGGACCTCGGCCCGCTGGAGGCGGCGTGCGCGGCGCTGGTCGCGAACGCCCGGCGCGGCCAGACGTTCATCCTCACCTCGACCAGCTACGTCGGCACCTCGAACCGGCTGTTGGTGAAACCGCTGGTGGCCAAGGGATTCACCATCGGCCGTGACCTGTTCGTGGCGTCCAGCCCGGAGCGGATCGACCCCGGCAACGTCACGCACACCCAGTCCGAGACGCCGCGCGTTTTGGGCGGCGTGACCCCGGTATGCACCGCGATGGCGCAGCGCGTGATCAACGTGCTGACCCCGAGCGTGCACTGCGTCAGCTCGCCGGAAGCGGCCGAGATGACCAAGCTGTACGAGAACACGTTCCGCGCGGTGAACATCGCGCTGGCCAACGAGTTCGCCGAGATCAGCGACGGCTTCGCGATCGACCCGATCGAGGTCATCGACGCGGCGGCCAGCAAACCGTACGGCTTCATGGCCTTCCACCCCGGTCCCGGTGTCGGCGGCCACTGCATCCCCTGCGACCCGCACTACCTGCTGTGGCAACTGCGCGCGACGCAGAGCAACGCGCCACTGGTGACCCAGGCGATGCACGCCATCGCGGAGCGGCCGAAGCAGGTTGTCGACCGCGTACTGAACACACTGTCCCGCGAAGGCAAGGGCATGGCGGGTACGCGCGTGCTGGTGGTCGGCGTGACGTACAAGCCCGGTGTGCAGGACGTGCGTTCGTCGTCCGCGCTCGACATCCTCGACCTTCTCGCCGCGAAGGGCGCGAAGGTCGGCTACTACGACCCGCTGGTCCCGAACGTGCGCGTCACCGGCGGTTCGCTCGACACCGTCCCGGAGCCGGAAGGCCAGGACTGGGACGTCGCGCTCATCCACACCGTCCAGCCGGGCCATGACTACGAATGGCTCGCCGACTGCCCGACCGTCATCGACGCCACTTACCGCTTCGACCGCGCGCTCTTCGCTAACTGATTCTTTTCGGGGGTTCCGGGTGGCGGAGCCCCCGGCCTGGGGCGCAGCCCCACATGACACTGATTCTTTTCGGGGCTCCGCATGGCGGAGCCTCCAATGACACTGAGAGGAAAACACAGTGCGTTACCTGATCACCGGAGGCGCCGGGTTCATCGGCTCCCACCTCACCGAGCACCTGCTGGCCCGCGGCGACGAGGTCGTCGCACTGGACAACCTCAGCACCGGCACGCTGGACAACCTCACCGGATTCGCCGGGCACCCCGGCTTCCGCTTCGTGCGCGGCTCGATCACCGACCCGAACGCCGTCGAATCGTGCATGGTGGGCATCGACGCGGTGTTCCACCTCGCGGCCGCGGTGGGCGTCTTCACCATCCTCGACAAGACGATGGACAGCCTGCGCACCAACCTGCACGGCACGGAGAACATGCTCGACGCGGCGCTGCGGCACGACGTGCCGATCCTTGTCGCGTCCACGAGCGAGATCTACGGCAAGAACACCGCCGACGGCCTGCGAGAGGACGACGACCGGATCATCGGGTCGCCGCTGAAGAACCGCTGGTCCTACGCCGAGGCGAAGGCGCTGGACGAGACGTTCGCCCACCTGTACGCGGTGGAGCACGGCCTGCGCACGGTGATCGTGCGACCGTTCAACACCGTCGGCCCTCGCCAGACCGGACGCTACGGCATGGTCATCCCGCGCTTCGTCACGCAGGCGCTGGCCGGCGAGCCGATCACGGTGTTCGGCGACGGACAGCAGACCCGCTGCTTCTGCCACGTGCACGACGTCGTGCCCGCGCTGGCGGACCTGCTCGCCGACGAATCCGCGTACGGCAAGGTGTTCAACCTCGGCAGCAACGAGCAGACCACCATCTCGCAACTGGCCGAGCGCGTGATCGGCGCGACCGGTTCGAGCAGCACCATCACGAAGGTGCCGTACGAGGAGGCGTACGGCGACGGGTACGAGGACATGCAGCGTCGCATTCCCGACTGCACCCGCGCGTACAACCAGATCGGCTTCGTGCCGACGCGCAGCCTCGACGACATCATCGAAGCGGTGGTCGCCGACCGCCGTTCCTGACCTGGTGCCGGTTCCGGTGAAGGGCCTCTTGCGGATGTCGCGCGAGAGGCCCTTCACGCGTTTCGGAGCTTGACGTAGACGGTCGTCAGGTGGCTGGCGGCGGTGTTCGCGGACACTCCCAGTACCTCCGCGATCACCGCCACCGGCGTGCCCTGTGCGGCGAGTTCGGCGACTCGCAGCTCTACGTCGGTCAACACGCTCACGTCGTTGTTCCCGATCACTGTCCGGCACCGGCCAGCTCGCCCGCCAGCGCACTACGTCCGGCCACGCCGAGTTTCCGGTACACCCTCGTCAGATGTTGCTCCACAGTGGACACCGTGATGTACAACGTTTCGGCGATTTGTCGGTTGGTCCGCCCGTGCGCCGCTAGTTCCGCGACGCGCAGCTCGGCGTCGCTGAGCGCCGTCGCCACCGCTCCCTCCGGGTCCGCGCGCGGCGGTTCCGGTCTCGATGCGGTCGGACGAGGCGTGAGCGGACGCATCGGCTGCCGCGGCACCTGCACCGGTTTCACCAGCCCCGCTGAGCGTTCCGCGCGCTGGCCGAGCTGGTTGATCGCGCGGACCGTGCGGGCCAGCTCGAGCCGATCGCCGGATTCCTTGAACGCCTCCGCGGCCCGGTTCAGCAGACCGGACCGCGCACCGGTGTCCCCGGCGAACGCCAGCACCCGCAACGCCACTGCCTGCGAGAACGCGTCCGTCGTGTCCGCCAGCTGCTGTTTCGCCAGCTCGACCGCCAGGGTCGGGTTGCGCAGCCGCAGGTTCGCCTCGGCGAGGTCGGTCCGCCACGGTGCCACCGCAGGCAGGTCGAGATTGCGGTCGCGGAGAATCCGTTGGCACTGCTGGAAATCGCTCACCGCCGAGAGCCCGCGATTCGTCGCCAGGTGGAACTGCCCGCGCGCCCTGAGGAACCGTACGCCGCCGAGTGTCGTGTACACGGTTTCGGGGAGAGCGTGTCGCAACACCGCTGCTGCGGCCTTGAACGCGCCTGCGGCGGTGTACGCGGTCAGCATTGTCGCCAGCGGGTACGTGATCGCGACGCCCCAGTTCGGTTCGTCAAGCAGCGCAAGCGCACGGCTCGCCGCCTCCGCCGCTTCGGCCGGTTCACCGCGACGCAGCAGCAGGCTCGCGCCGAGAGCGTCGAGCATCGCCTTCCACGTCACCGCGCCGCGATACTCGGCCTCCTCGGCCAGCGAACTGCACCAGCCTTCCGCGCGCTCCGCCTTGCCGTCGTACGCGAGCGCGAGAATGGCTGTGGCCAACGCTTCCAGCGAAGTGTCCGACAGTCGGCAGTTCTGCAGAATCCGCTCCGCGCACACCGAAGTCTCTTCGCTGCCGCCGGCGTGCCACACCGACGCAAGCGTGGTTGCCGTGCGCATCCACGGATCCGACGCATCGACCGTCAACTCCGGCGCGGTGCCGTAATGCCAGTGCGCGGCGAGGGTCAGCTCCGCTGCCGTACGCGGGTGTAGCGGTTCGAGGTCGTCGCCCAGCCGGACCAGCGCGGACTCGAACGTTTCCCGGTCACCGAACCACAATGACTGACGCACCAGCGCGATCCGGTCGGATTGGTCGAGCGAACCGGCTTCCCGCAACGCCGCGAGATGCGGTGCGGCCGCTGCCGGGTTGACCCGCCAGGTGATCTTGGCAAGCAGCTGCGAAATCATCTGCTGCTCCCAGGACGCGGTGGTCGTCGATGCCGCCAGCTGCAGACAGCGGGTGGCGAAGTCGACGTCGTCGCCGAGCATCACCTGCTCCGCCGCCGCGACCAGCACCGGCAACGCCCACTCCGCCTGAGCTTCGCCCGCCGCCACGAGATGCCGCGCGACCTCCGGTGCCGACAACCCGCGTGCGTGCTTCACCTCAGCAGCCCGGATGTGCAACCGCACCTTCTCGGACCCGCGCAAGCCGCCGACGACCGCCGCCGCGGCCGGCTGCTGCCGGAACCGCACGCCGTCGACCAGCCCAGTCTCCACAAGCAGCCCCGCCGAGGCCTCCGCCTCGACCGGGTCAACGCCCGCGACTGTCGCTACCGCGTCTGTCGTCACGTCGGTGTCCAGCACCGCGATCGCCGTCGCCACTTCGCGCAGCGGTGAACCGTAGCGACGCAAAAGCCGTTGCACTGCCTCGGAATACGCTGCGCCGTCGTCCACCGAGCTGCGACCCGCGTCGACCAACGCACTGACCAGCAACGGATTCCCCGCGCTGAGCCCGTGGATCCGCTCGGCCTCGCCGTGGTCCGCGACCAACTGCGCGATCGCCTCCACCGTGAACGGCGTGAGATGCACGTAGCGGTGCGGCTGCGCGGCGAATTCGACGCCCTCGCCCGAATACCAGCCGTCCGGCTGCGTCAGCACCAGCAACATCGCGGCCGACCGCGCCCGCCGCTGCAACCGCAGCAACAACCGCGCCGAGGTCTCGTCCACGTGCTGCAAATCGTCGACCGCGATCAGCAGCGACCGCTCCCGCGCCAGCCGGTGCAACGCACTGCACAACGCGGCGATCCGATCCTCGCCGTCCGCCGCGGCCACCACTTCACGCGGCAACGCCGGGCTTGCCAGCAATTGGTCGAGCACGCCTCCGTCAACGTCGCGCTCGTCAGCCGCGCCCGCCGCGGTGAGCGTCAGAACGCCCAGCTCACGGGCTCGCGCCACCACTTGGTTCTGTACCTGAGTCTTCCCGCTGGCCGGTCCTCCGCCGACCAATACCGTGTCTCCTGCCCCCGCATCGCATTCGATCAGCAGGCCCTCAAGGAGGGACACTGCTTCATTCGGCTCGGTGCGGCGGTTCTGCCCCCAGTTCACGCCCATCGCAAGCTCCTCGACCCAACGGTCATCTTCCTGCGTGTGCCACAGTCGCAGCCGCCCCCTAAGCACAGCCAACCGCGATCTAAAGTCACTCAATCAGGTGATCACGATTACGTGGCGTTGCAGTTGCCTTGTCCTCGTTGTGCTGCCGCCTGGTTGCGAGGGGCTGTTTTCCGCTGCCAGGCCTGCGTTTTGGCTCCGGACAGTGATCTTGGTGCACCTGCTTCCGCAGTCGGGGTTGACCACTTCGAGCTATAGCGTAATCGAACGTGCGTTCGAGAAAATCAAGAGGTGTCCACCACAACGACGCTTCCGGCCTGGCAACTGTCAGACCGGGACCTGACCACCAGACTCCTGACCACCCAAAGACAACAGAACGTCGCCTATGCCGCGCAGCTGGAGACAATCCGAGAGCTGGAATCCCGTGGTGCCGTACCCGAGGGCTACTCCTCGACCGCGGCCTACCTGGCGACGATTCTGCACGTGACGCCGCGCGAGGCCCGCAGCCGACTCGCCCAGGCCAACGGCACCCTGCCGCTGACTTGGAAAGCCCTGACCGCTGGCGAAATCACCGCCCAGCACGCGGCGGTGATCGCCGAGTTCCTGGCTGACGCGCCTAGATGGCTGACTCCCGAGGACTACACCGTCGCCGAGGACACTCTGGTGACGCTCGCGGTGCAGGCCAACCCTGGCACGGTTCGCCGCGTCGCTACCCGGCTGAAGATCTACTGGGACAACGATCCTTCCGAGATGCCCGGCGCAGACTCTTCGGCGGATGATTCCCCGTCGCCTGACTCGGACCACGGGTTGGATCCTGACTCGGTTCCCGGCTCCGGTCCTGACTCCAGCTCCGGTCCCGACTCCGGTTCCGGTCCTGACTCGTCCGCGCGCCCTTGGCGAGAGTTCCGCTGGCATTGGACCCGAACCGGCCGCTTCCGCTTCACCGGCAACGTAGACCACGAGACCGGCACGTTGATCGAACAACTGCTGGTCCCCCTGGCCGCACCGGACCCCGCGTCCGCGCCCGGCACCCCGGACCCCCGCACTCCAGCGGAACGCCACGGCGACGCCATCGCCGCGATCGTCGACCTGGCTGCCCGCGCTCCGGACCTGCCGAGCAAAGCCGGGGAACGAGCAGTCGCCACCGTGACGGTCAGCCTGGAAACCCTTCAGAGCACGGCGAAAGCGGTCTTCACGGACGACGAATCCGTCCTGCCCGCCTCCCACCTGCGGCGAATCCTGTGCGACGCCAAGGTCTACCCCGCCGTCCTGGGCACCGAAGGCCAAGTCCTCGATTTGGGCCGCTCGGCCCGCACCGCCACGAACGCCCAGCGCCGGGCCCTGGCGATTCGAGACCGAGGCTGCACCTTCCCCGGCTGCGACCGAAGTCCAAAGTGGACAACTCCGCACCACGTCGTCCACTGGGCCAACGGCGGCGCGACGGACCTGGACAACCTCGCGTCCTGCTGCGAACGCCACCACCGCCTCCTGCACCACAGCGGCTGGCACATCGTCATCCGCGACGGCGCCGTGTACTGGATCCCGCCGTCCATCCTCGATCCAGAGCAGAAACCTCTGCGCAACACCGCCCACAACCCGCCACCCGCTCCGTTGCGAACCGCAGTCCCGGCCGTGAGCAGCACCCCTCCCCGGCCACGCCGGGCCAGCTAGGGGTTGTCCAGTGCCGAGCCGCCCCGAACACTCCTGGTTTTGTGACCGCAGTGGACGAAACACCCGCGAACGCACGCACAAGCCGGTGGATCCGCCGTTTCCACCCGACCGACGGGGCACGGGCGCGTCTGGTGTGCCTCCCGCACGCCGGAGGTTCGGCGACCGCCTACTTCCCGCTCTCCGCAGCCGCGGCGGGGCAGGACTTCGAGGTGGTCGCCGTCCAATACCCCGGACGCCAGGACCGCCGCAGCGAACCCTGCCTGGACACGGTCGCCGCCATCGCCGACGCGATCGCCGACGACCTGGCCGGCTGGCCCGACCTGCCGGTGGCTCTGTTCGGCCACAGCATGGGCGCCACCGTCGGCTACGAGGTGGCCCGCCGCCTGGAGGCTCAGGGCAACTCGCCGCTAGGCCTCTTCGCCTCCGCCTGCCGAGCCCCGTCCGCGCAACGCATCGAGTTCGTCCACCAACGCGACGACGACGGCCTGATCGCCGCCCTCAAGGAACTCAGCGGCACCGACGCCGGCGTACTGGGCGACGACGAACTGCTGCGCATGGTCCTGCCCGCGATCCGCGGCGACTACACCGCCGTCGAAACCTACCGGCACCAACCAGGTCTGGAGCCAAGCTGCCCCATCCAGGTCCTGGTCGGCGACGCAGACCCGGTAACCGACCTGGACGAGGCCACTGCCTGGCGCAACCACACCACCGGAACCTGCCAGGTCGAGATCTTCCCCGGCGGCCACTTCTATCTGAACGACCAGCTCAACGCCGTCCTCAAGACGATCACCACATCCCTGGCCGGATGGCAACCGGGAATCCACCGGGGATAAGGGTGGGGAAACCCCAGGGAAGCCTCAGGAGCACACCCCATGGTCCTCGCTCCCCGGTTCCGAGAAACTAGGTACATCAAGGAAACACCCCCTCAACCCAGGAGGCCATCATGATGGCGATCACCACCGCCCCCGGCGTCACCCAGCGCATGCTCGCCAACGGCCACCTGGAGCTGACCTGCCGCACCACCAAGCGCCACATCGAATGCGAGCCGGTGGCCGCCGCGATGTGGATCGCCCTGAAGCAGCACAACGGCGACGTCGACCAGGCCGCGACCACGCTCTCCACCCTGTGGGAGACGAACGAGGAAGACACCCGCTACGACCTGATCGCCCTCGCCGGTTCCCTGTGCTCGCTGGGCATGGCGACCGAGTCGTAACCGGAACTGCCTCGAACCCTCGCAAATACCGGGCCAGCCCGAACGAAACCGAGGCTGGGCCAACCCTAGCGAATGTGGCCAGGCCAACCCCCGATACGCGGCCAACGCCGCTCCGCCCGACAGCCACCCGCCACGCCACGCCTGCGTGCACTAACCGCCGCGGCCCGTCCCTGCTTAGGAAACTCCGGCCAGGCACGGTCTGAACACGGTCGCCCCCGAAGAGAACGAGACGGCTCTGCCAAATGCAGTCGTCAGGACTGCTCCAAAGCCCGCTCGATCGCACGACGCGCCCGCCCTGCGGCCGTCCGGTCATGCTGTAACTGCATGGCCGCGTTCAATGCCAGCCCGGCGGCGATGATCTCGAACAGCGCCTGGTCGACGTCGAACCCAGCAGGCAACTCACCGTTCTCCACCGCCGCAGCCAGATCAGCACGCAACTGCTCCCGCCAACGCGACCACACCTCGGCCACCGCGTCGCGGACCCGCCCGGGACGGCCGTCGTACTCGGTGAGCGCCGCGGTCATCAGGCAGCCGCCAGGCAGCAGTGGCGCTTCCAGGTAGTCCACGGAGTTGGCACACACCGCGCGCAGCCGCCGCAGACCCGGCGGTTCGGGCAGCGCGGGCTCCACCACCCGATGCCAGAAGTCCACGAACGCCTTGTCCAGCGTGGAGATCTGCAGCATCTCTTTCGTGCCGAAGTGCTTGTGCACCCCGGACTTGCTCATCTCCAGCTCCTCGGCGAGCCGGCCGATCGTAATCCCGTCCAGCCCCTCCGCGGACGCGATCTCGGCCGCGCGGTCGAGGATCCGGCCCCTGGTGGCCTGCGCTTCGGCCGCTGAGCGTCGCGGTGACATGCCCCAAGGATAGCGTACGGTCGTTCTCTATTGATTAGAGTACGTCCGTACGCTAAATTTCCGGCGACCACCGCGACCACCACGACCAAGGAGCACGAAATGCGGATGCGACGACTGGGCTGGGCCGGGCTGGAGATCGAGGCAGGCAGCGAGCGCCTGGTGATCGACTACGTCCGGGACCTGTCACCGCTGTTCACCGGATGGAAGTCCGGCGAAGGACTGGCGACGCCGAGCGGGAAAGTCACCGCCGCACTGGTCACTCACCTGCACCGCGACCACACCGACGCGGCCGCTCTCGCAGACGTGCTCACCCCAGAAGCGCCAGTACTCCGGCCAGCACCCGGACACGGCGACGATGTCGACAACGTGACCACGCTGCCCGCCGAGCACGAGCTGGTCCTGCACCGACTGGCCGCCGAAGTCGTGGAGCCCTGGTCCACCCGAGAAATCGGGCCGTTCCGCGCCACCGCGGTCCCTGCCGTCGACGGACTGGGCGACCCGCAGCTGAACTGGGTCGTCGAGGCCGACGGGCAGCGGGTTTTCCACGGCGGCGACACGATGTTCCACGGCTGCTGGTGGCTCATCGCGCGCCGGTTCAGCCCGTTCGACGCGGCGTTCCTGCCCGCCAACGGCGCGGTGGTCGACGCGCCGCACCTCCAGCCGCCGAGTCCGTTCCCCGCCGCGATGGATCCCCGGCAAGCCGTCGCGGCCGCGGAAATCCTCGACGCCCGGTACGCGGTGCCAATGCACTACGAGGCCGAGCAGCCGGACAAGATCGCGGGTTACGTCGAGGTTTCCGACCCGGAAGCCGAGTTCCGCCTGCATGCCGGTCGGCGCGCACGCATTCTGCCTGTCGGGGAATGGCTGAACCTGGCGCACGCGACCGGGAATTCCGCCGTGGCAGCGAGTTCAGACCACAAGCTCTAGGCCGGGACCTGGTTTGGCGCAAAGGAGCCAAAACCCCGCACTCGCTCAGGTGGTGCGGGATCTCGGTGCCCTCGAGGCTTAGCGGCCCGCCTTCGCCGGAGGGTGCTCCGCTCCGACGAAGGCCAGCAGGTCTGCGTTGAGCTGCTGGCGGTGCGAGAGATGGAGCATGTGCGACGCGTTCCGGTAGACCACGAGCGCGCTGTCGGGGATCAGGTCGGCCGAGAGTTGTCCGCAGGTCTCGAACGGAGCGAACGCGTCATGGTCGCCGTGCGCGATCAGGGCAGGGACCCGGATTTCGCGCATTTCCGGCCTGAAATCCGCCGCCAGATTTGCCTCAGTGCAGGCCACCGCGGCTTGGAGCGACACACCCATCCAGTCGCGAATGGCACGATCCTTCTCCAGTTGCGGTATCGCGCAGCCCGGCAACTGATCGCCGAAAGACATCGCGGCGTTCTCGGTCACCCATTGGCCGTATTGGGTCCGAAGCTGGTCCAGCAGCGCGGTGGCGGCTTCCGGATCGACGTCCAGTTTCGGTGCCGTCGCACCGACCAGCGCGATGCGGGCGACTCGCTCGTCGCCGTGTCTGCTGAGGTAACGCACGACCTCGCCGCCGCCCATCGAGTGGCCGACCAGGGTGACGTCGGCCAGGTCGAGGGTGTCGAGCACTGCGGCCAGATCGTCAGCGAGAGTGTCGAACTCGTACCCGGTGCCAGGGTCGTCGGACCGGCCGTGGCCGCGGCGGTCGTAGGCGATGGCACGGTATCTGTGGTCGGACAGGTGCAGCATCTGGTGCTGCCACATGTCGCCGCTCATCAGCATGCTGTGGACGAACACGACGGGGCGTCCGGAACCCCAGTCCCGGTAGAACAGCTCGGTTCCGTCCGCGGTACGGAGATGGGGCATTTCGCTTCCTTCGGTCCGGTTGAGATCTGCGGACCAGCCTCGCCGCTGCCGTCGCGGGAGGGTCGACCCCGATTACCGGACCGGACTCTCCCCGGTGGGAGACTGCACAATGGCAGCCATGACCGGGTATCTGTCGATCGGCGACTTCTCCCGCGCGACCCACCTCACCGTCAAAATGCTGCGCCACTACCACCAGGCCGGGCTGCTCGAACCGGCCGACGTGGACCCGTACACCGGCTACCGGCGCTACACCGACGCGCAGTTGCCTACCGCCCAGGTCATCCGCCGCTTCCGCGAATTGGGCATGCCGCTGGACGAGATTCGGGCGGTGCTGGCCACCAGCGACCTGCGAGCCCGCAACGACCGGATCACCACGCACCTCAACCGCCTCGAGGACGAACTCAGCCACACCCAGCGCACCGTCAGCGCTTTACGGGACCTCCTCGCGCCCGAACCCGCCGCGAGCGCTCCCGATGTCGAGTTGCGTCGCGTGCCCGCCGTTCCGGCCGCGGTGATTGTCGAGACTGTCGATGCCGAGGATTCGGTGACTTGGCTTCAAGGTGCGCTCGGCGAGCTTCACGCGACCCTCGCCGCGCAGCATCTGCCCGGCACCGGTCCCGCCGGCGGGATCTATGCCGACGAACTGTTCACTCACGAGCGCGGGCAGGTGACCGTCTTCGTGCCGTGTGCCGAGCCCCTCCGTCCCGTGGGCCGAGTCTCGGCTCAGACCGTTCCCGCCACCGAACTTGCGGTCATGACGCACCACGGACCGCCCGCCGACGTCGACCGCACCTATTCTGCCCTCGGGGGGCACGTCGCCCGGCACGCCCTCGCCGTCGACGGTCCCATCCGCGAGTACTACCTGATCGGCCAGCGCGACACCGCCGACGAGACCCAGTGGCGAACCGAGATCGGCTGGCCGGTCTTCCTCACCGGCCCTGGCGGCACAGCTCGCTGACCGAGTTGCCCAGGTGGGCTGAGAACAGGCTACTATCGTTTCAGATGTTAAGAGCATCTGATCATGACATCGCTATGCTGAACTCGAAAGGAACCGGTCAGCAATGCGCGTGCTCTTCACCAGCCTCGCGTCGGTCGGGCACACCTACCCGCTCATCCCGCTCGCGGTCGCCGTTCGGGAGGCCGGGCACGAGGTGCATTTCGCTGCCGGGGAGAACGTCCACGCGTCCTTGCACCGCAACGGATTGCGCCCCTTTCGGCCAGCGGACTCGTTCTACGAGATCTACGCCGAGGACCTCGAGCCCGACCTCGCGCGGCTGCGGCCCGACCTCGTCGTCCACGAATGGGGGCAGCCGGGCCCAGCCGTCGCGGCGCAGCGGGCCGGGATTCCCAGTCTCTGGCACGGGTTCGGCCGCCTGTTTCCCGACGGCATCGGGCTTCAGCGGCCTGTCCCGGACGCACCGCATCTCGACATCTGCCCGCCGTCCTTGCAGGACAAGGACTTCCTCGCGACGGCCGAGCGGATCGAACTTCGACCGGTCGCCTATTCCGAGCCGCTGCCCGAGTGGCGTGTCGAGAGGACGTCGCGACCGTTGGTCTACCTGACGCTCGGTACCGCGTTCGGCACCGCAGAGGTGCTCGCGACGGCTATCGAGGGACTGACGGCGCTTGGCGTCGATGTGGTGGTCGCCGCTGGGAACGTCCAACTCGGTGCGGTGCCGAAGAATGTCACGGTCCAGAGTTGGGTACCGCAGGCTGAGCTGTTGCCGTACGTCGACGCGGTCGTGCATCACGGCGGCAGCGGTACGACGCTCGGCGCGCTCGCGGTCGGAGCGCCACAGCTGATGCTGCCGCAGGGAGCGGATCAGTTCGCCAACGCGGAAGCCCTCAGCGCCGCGGGAGCTGCGTTGCGCATTCTTCCCGGTGAACTGAGTACAGACAATGTTGCCGAGGGCGTCCGGACGCTGCTGTCCCGGCACAGCGGACACCGCGACGCGGCTCGGGCGATCGCTGAGGAGATCGCGCGCATGCCGTCGCCCGATGAGGTTGCCCGGGACTTGCCTAAGTGGGCCACGGCCAAGTAGAGAGCGATGGGGCCGCCCGGTGGGGCGGGCGGCCCCAAAGCGTTAGCGGGCTTCCAGTTCCTCGTCCAGCAGCGCGAACAGCTCGTCTGCGCTGGCTCCTTCCACTTCCTCGTCCGGCACCAGCGACGCGAGCACTGCCTTCAGCCGCGTCACGACCCCCGAGACTTCGTCCGGTTCGATGCTCCGCACGACGTCTTCCAGCGCGTCCAACTGGACCTCGACTGCCGACGGCGCGCCGTCCGCGACGAGATGTTCTCCGAGGACCTGCACGGACGGGTAGTCGAAGATCAGCGTCGCGGGCAGGCGCATACCGGTGAGAACGTCCAGACGGTTGCGCAGTTCGATGGCGGTCAGGGAATCGAAGCCCAGTTCGATGAAGCCCTTTCGTGGGTCGACCGCGTCCCGGCGTTCGTGGCCCAGGACTACGGCGGCGGTTCCGCAGACCAGGTCGACGGCGGCCCGGACTCGTTCGGTCCCGGACAGGCGCAGCACCTGGTTCCAGGAATCGTCGACGACCTCGACGCGGCGGCGGCCTCGGACCAGGCCGCGCAGCATCGCGGGGACGCTGTGCGCGTCGGCGCGAAGGCCGGACATGTCCAGTCGCACCGGCACCAGCGAGGGCTGGCCGGCGGCGACGGTCGCGTCGAACAGTTCCAGGCCGTCGGCGAACGACAGGCCGAAGACGCCGGACCTGGCCATGCGGATCAGGTCGGTGTCGGCCAGATCGTTGGACATGCCGCCTTCGGACCACAGACCCCAGGCGAGCGACACGGCGGGCACGCCTTGCGCTGCGCGGTGGTGAGCCAGTGCGTCCAGGAAGACGTTCGCCGCCGAGTAATTGGCTTGGCCCGCGGCACCGAGAGTTCCGCCGGCCGACGAGTACAGCACGAAGGCGGCCAGGTCCAGGGACGCGGTCAGTTCGTGCAGATGCCAAGCGGCGTCGACCTTCGGGCGGAGTACAGCGTCCATGCGTTCCGGAGTCAACGACAGGAGCACGCCATCGTCGACGACGCCTGCGGTGTGGATCACCGCGGTCAGCGGGTGGTCGGACGGCACGTCGGCGATGAGGTCTGCGACGGCGTCTCGGGAGGCGAGGTCGCAGGCCACCAGCGAGACTGAGGCACCCAGCTCGGTCAGGGAAGCGGCGAACTCGTCGGCTCCTGGAGCGGCGGCACCGCGACGGCTCGTGATGAGCAGGTTGCGGACGCCGTGTTCGATGACCAGGTGCCGGGCGATCAGCTGTCCGAGCACGCCGGTGCCGCCGGTGACGAGGACGGTGCCGTCCGGGTCGAAGGCGACGGTGCCGGATGGGACGTACTTTGCCAGGCGGTGCACCAAAACCGCGCCGTCGCGGACTGCGACGCCGGGTTCGTCGGCATACATCGCGCCGAGCACTGCGCCGATCGGCAGTGGGCCGTTGTCGAGGTCTACCACCATGAATCGGTCTGGGTACTCGAGTTGCGCAGTACGGATCACGCCCCACAGCGCCGCGTGGGTGAGGTCGGGTGCGCCCTCGTCGGGACGAGTGGCGATCGCGCCCGCGGCGACGACGACCAAGCGCGAAGCCGCCAGAACATCCTCGGCGACCCAGGCTTGGGACAGGGAAAGGAGGTCGTGAACAGCGTCGCGAGCGCCTTCTGGGGTGGCGGTTGCCGGGGCCGCGAAAGGCACGTAGACGACGTCCGGGACCAAGGCGCCGTTGTGGATCGCTTCCAGCAGCTCTTTGAGATCCACATAGGACACCCCGCCGAGGCCGAAGGTGTCGCTGCCCAGGATCGCGGTGGTCACGGCGGTGACGTCGTCGCCCTGCCACGGCACCCAGTCGACGCGGAACAGCGAATCGTCCACAGCCGAACGCGCGGTGGTGGCGAACGCGTCGTCCGCGATCGGGCGCAGTGCCAGCGAGTCCACACGCAGCACTGGTGCGCCGGACGCGTCTGTTGCGGTGAGCGAGACGGTGTTCTCGACCTCCGACGAGATCAGCACGCGGATGCTTGCCGCGCCACCGGCATACAGCGAGACGCCGGACCAGGCGAACGGCAAGACCGGCTTGTCCTCGGTCGGCCCGACGAGGCCGATCGTGTGCAGGGCAGCGTCCAGCAGCGCGGGGTGCAGGCCGAACGCGCTGCCGTCCGCGTGCTCGGGCAGCGCGACCTCGGCGGCCAGCACGTCGCCCGCCTGCCAGGCTCGACACAGGCCAGCGAAAACTGGGCCGTAGTCGAAGCCTTGCGCGGCAAGCTCGTCGTACCGGGAGGTCACGTCGATCTCTGTGGCTCCGGTCGGCGGCCATTGCGCAGGCGGTGCGGACGGCGAACCGGCTGGGGAGAGCCGGCCGCTGCCGTGCTGGACCCATTCGTCGGCGTCCTCGGCCTGGGAGAAGATCCCCAGCGCCCGGGTGCCGTCGGCTTCCTCCGCGCCGACGGTCACCTGCAGCCGCACCGCGCCCTGTTCGGGCAGGATCAACGGTGCGGCCAGGGTGAGTTCGTCGACTAGTCCGCAGCCGACCTCGTCGCCCGCCCGCACGGCCAGCTCGACGAACGCCGTGCCGGGGAACAGCGCGTTGCCCTGGACGACGTGGTCGGCCAGCCATGGCTGCGCGGCCAGCGACAGCCGTCCGGTGAGGACGACGCCGCCGGAGTCCGCGGTGCCGACCACCGCGCCGAGCAGCGGGTGCGCCGCTTCCCGCTGCCCGACCTCGGCGACGCCGCGAGCCCGCGCGCCGGTCGGGTTGTCCAGCCAGTAACGCTTGCGCTGGAAGGCGTAGGTCGGCAGCTCGACCACGTGCGCGCCGGAGTAGAACGCGTCCCAGTCGACGGTCCCGCCAAGCGTGAACAGAGCCGCGACCGCGGCGGCGGCCGACTCTGCCTCGGCTCGGTCCTTGCGCAGGACGGGGACGAAGGTGGCGTTGGCGAGGGTGGCATTGACGGTGGCCGGGTCGAGGCTGGCGGCACCGCCGACCGTGGAACCGGCACCTGCTGCACTAGCCCTGGATGCACCGCCGCGCGCATCGTTGCCACCTGCGCCGGCGGCACTGCGAAGAGCCGCGTCGCCACCGTTAGCCGCACCGCCGAGCGTGGCACCGGCAGCGCTGTCGCGAGCAGCGTCGCTGACAGCGCCGCCCACGTTCGCACCGCCGCCGACCGCCTCACCGCCGACTGCGCGTCCGCCGACCGAGCGTCCGCCACCGGCACCGCTCCTAGCACCAGTCGCACCCGCCGCAGCGGTGTCGGCGCAGTTTTGGCCCATCGCGGTCAGCACCGCGCTCGGGCCGACTTCGACGAACGTGTTCACTCCGGCACCGGCCAGCGCGCGCACGCCGTCCGCGAAGCGCACTGCCGAGCGGACTTGGCGCACCCAGTAGTCCGGCGTCGCCACATTCGCCGACAGTTCCACTGTGGACACCACCGGTACCGATGGCTCAGAGTACGTCAGCGTGCGCGCCACCGCGGCGAACTCGTCCAGCATCGGGTCCATGAGCGGCGAATGGAACGCGTGCGACACCCGCAACCGCGAAGTTCGAGCAAATTTCCCAGCAACCGCAAGTACTTCTTCTTCTACCCCCGACAATACCACCGACCTAGGGCCATTCACGGCGGCGATTCCTACACCATCGGTTAATAGCGGAAGCACCTCGTCCTCGGTAGCCTGCACCGCGACCATCGCCCCGCCAGTGGGCAATGCCTGCATGAGCCGCGCCCGGGCGACTACCAGTTTTCCGGCGTCTGCAAGGGAAAGCACCCCGGCGACGTGGGCGGCGGCGATTTCTCCGACGGAGTGGCCCAGCAGGTAAGCAGGCTGGATGCCCCACGACTCCAAAAGCCGGTACAGGGCGACTTCCACTGCGAACAGAGCAGGTTGCGTGTAGCCGGTCTGGTCGAGCCGGTCTGCGTCGGCGAGCAGAGAGCGCAGGGGGACATCGAGGTCCAGCGCAGCGCCGACCTCGTCCAGAGCGGCTGCGAAGACGGGGTAAGCGGCGGCGAGGTCTAGGCCCATGCCTGCCCGTTGAGCGCCTTGGCCGGTGAAGAGGAAAGCCGTCCGTCGCGCAGAAGACACGCCTTCAACCACCGCGGAAGAAGGGCGGCCTGCTGCATAATCGCCGAGAGCACGCGCAGCAGCTTCCCGATCAGCAGCCACCACTCCGGCTCGGTATTCGCTGAGAGTTCGCGTAGTAGCAAGGGAAAGACCGACATCCGCGGCAGAGCCCGAAGGAGCAGACTCAGCCAGTAGAGAAGCCTGGGCCCGCAAAGCCTCCGACGAGGAAGCCGAGAGCAGCCAGGTAACTGGCCCGACAGAAGAGGAAGGCACAGGAGCCGGATCGCCTTGCTCGACAATCACATGCGCGTTCGTCCCACTGATGCCGAACGACGACACCGCAGCGCGCCGGGGGCGGTCGGTCGACGGCCAAGGCGTCGATTCGTTCAGCAGCGCGACGGTGCCGTCCGCCCAGTCGACGTGCGGCGAAGGCTCGTCCACGTGCAGCGTCGGCGGTAGCACACCCCGCCGGAGCGCCTCGACCATCTTGATGACGCCGCCGACCCCTGCGGCAGCTTGGGTGTGCCCGACGTTCGACTTGAAAGAACCGACGTACAAGGGGCGTGAAGGGGTTGCGACCTTGCCGTAGGTGGAGATCAGGGCCTGGGCCTCGATCGGGTCGCCCAGTTTGGTGCCGGTGCCGTGGGCTTCCACGGCGTCCACATCGGACAGTTCCAGGGAGGCATCAGCCAGGGCCGCCCGGATTACCCGCTGCTGGGCTGGGCCGTTCGGCACGGTGATCCCGCTCGAAGCGCCGTCCGAGTTCACCGCGCTGCCGCGGAGTACCGCGAGCACGTGGCGTCCGTTGCGCCGAGCGTCGGAAAGCCGTTCCAGCAACAGCATTCCGGCACCTTCGGAACACCCGACGCCGTCCGCGCCGCTGCCGAAGGCCTTGCAGCGGCCGTCCGAGGACAGGCCGTGCTGTTCGCTGAAGTACACGAACATGTCCGGCGTGACCATCACCGTCACGCCGCCCGCCAAAGCCAGCGAGCATTCACCGCGCCGAAGTGCTTGTGCGGCAAGGTGCATCGCGACCAGCGAGGATGAGCACGCGGTGTCCACCGACACCGACGGACCTTCGAGGCCGAGCGTGTACGAGACGCGCCCGGAGATCAGGCTGCCGTCGCTGCTGCCCGCGCCGTAGTCGTGGTACATGACGCCGGTGAACACCCCGGTCGCGCTACCGCGAAGGGTCGACGGCACGATCCCGGCGCGCTCGACGGCTTCCCACGCGGTTTCGAGCAGCAACCGCTGCTGCGGGTCCAGCGTGATCGCCTCGCGCGGGCTGATTCCGAAGAACTCCGGCTCGAAATCGGCGGCGTCGTAAAGAAAACCGCCTTCGTTCGAGTACGTCGTGCCGGGCCGGGCACCCGTCGGGTCGTGCAGGGCGGCGGTGTCCCAGCCGCGGTCGGCCGGGAACTCGCCGATCGCGTCGACGCCGCCGGCCACCAGGTCCCACAGCTGCGCGGGCGTGGTGACCCCGCCGGGATACCGGCAGCCCATGCCGATGATCGCGATCGGCTCGGACTGCCGTGCGGCCAGCCGCTGGTTGTCCGCACGGAGCCGTTCGTTGTCCGTCATGGACTGCCGCAGCGCGGCGACGATCTGCTCGGTCGAAGGAGCGGACTTGTCGCTCACTGGGATTCACCCCGTTCGTCGGTGCCGCCCATCGCGGAGCGGACCAGGTCGGCCAGGTCCATCGAGGCGACTGCCGCCGCCGCATCATCGGTGCCGTTCAGTTCTTCCACCGAGACCGCAGACTCAGCGGGAGCAGGAGCCAGTTCCGCCAGCAGGTGCCGGGCCAAAGGCAGCGGGCTCGGGTAGTCGAAGATCAGCGTCGCGGGCAGCCGCAGCCCGGTCGCGGCGCCGAGCCGGTTGCGCAGCTCCAGCGCGGCAAGCGAGTCGATGCCTAGGTCGGTGAAGCCCTTCTCGACCCCCACCGCCGACGCCTCGTCATACCCGAGGACTGCCGCCGTGTGCTCGCGCACCAGGTTCAACGCCGCCGAGTCCCGCTCGTCCGCCGGGAGCGCGGCGAGCTTGTCGGCGAACCCGGCCTCCGGCTCGGCCGACGAGGCAACAGCCGCCCGCCGCGGTCCGGCAGTGACGAGCCCCTTCAGCAGCGCCGACGCACGGTCGGCGTCCTTGAGGTCGAGCTTCACCGGCACCAACGCCGCCGCCGAAGCAGCCAGAGCGGCGTCGAACAGCTCGAGCCCCTCAGCCGCCGACAGTTCCGCGACGCCGGACCGGGCGATATGCGCCAGGTCGACCTCGCCGTCGGTGCCTTCCCACGGGCCCCACGCGAGCGACGTCGCCGGGAGGCCAAGCGAAGCGCGGTGTTCGGCCAGCGCGTCCAGGAACACGTTCCCAGCCGCGTAGTTCGCCTGTCCGGCAGCGAGCAGCAGACCGCCCGCCGAGGAGTAGAGGACGAACGCCGCCAGGTCCCGAGTAGCCGTCAGCTCATGCAGGTTCCAGGCCGCGTCGACCTTGGGGCGCAACACATTCTCGACCTGCTCGGGCGTCAAAGCGCTCAGCACCGCACTGTCCATCTGCCCCGCCGCGTGCACCACGGCGGTCAGCCGCGGCAGCGTGTCGAGCAGCTTCGCCAGCGCATCCCGATCGGTGACGTCGCACGCGGCGACAGTCACCTTCGCGCCCTCGCTGGCCAGTTCGTCGACCAGCTCCCGCGCCCCCGCCGCGTCGAGACCGCGACGGCTGGTCAGGACCAGGTCACGGGCACCGCGAGCGACCAGGTGCCGCGCCAGCAGCCCGCCGAGCAGACCCGCGCCGCCGGTGATCAGCACCGTGCCATCCGGATCCCACTCGACCGTCTCGCCGACCTCGGTGACCCGGGTCAGCCGAGGCACGCGCACCTCGCCGTTTCGCACCCGCGCTTCCGGTTCGCCGGACGCGACGACCGCGGGCAGCGCCCGGGCCGACTCCGCCGAAGCGTCGAGGTCCACGACCTGGATCCGGCCGGGATTCTCCGCCTGCGCGGCCCGCACCAGTCCCCAGACCGGAGCCTGCGCCAGCTCGTCGCGAGTGACCACGACCAGCTTGCCATTGCCCACCGAAAGCCAGTTCTGCAAGTGCCGCAACGTTTCTTGTACCACCTCGTGCACCCGAGAAGGCACCGAACCGGAACCCGAACCGACCGGCAGCACCAGTACGTCCGCATCGACCGGCTCGGCCTTCAACGGCACGCCGAGACCGAGGTCGTCAGTGCCGAGCACAGCCCAGCCGTCCAGCGAAGGCACCAGTCGCACGCCCGAAGCGGGCTGCCATTCGATGCGGTACAGCGAGTCCGGCACCTTCGCGCCGAGCTGGCCTTCCGACACCGGCCGCGTGACCAGCGAGGCGATTTGCGCCACCGGAGCACCAGCGGCGTCGGCCAGGTCGAGCGACGAACCGCTCTCGGTCTTCCGGACCCGCACCCGCAGCGCGGTCGCACCGCTGGCCTGCAGCGACACCGAGTTCCACGCGAACGGGATGGTCGTCTCGGTCAATGCCTTCGGACCGCCCGGGATCAGGAAGTCCGTCGCGCCGAGTGCCGAGTCGAGCAGCCCGGGGTGCAGGCCGAACTCGTTCGCCGCGGTGCTTTCCGGCAGCGCGACCTCGGCGTACACCTCGCCTTCTCGGAGCCAGATCGCCCGCAGGTTGCGGAACGTCGGCCCGTAGCCGAAGCCGAGGCCGGCCAGGTCGTCGTACAACCCAGTCAGGTCAACCGATTCCGCATCGGACGGCGGCCACTCGCTCAGCGAGAATTCCGCCGCCGCCCCATTGGCCAGCGTGCCCGCAGCGTGCTGGACCCAGCCGGACTCGGTCCGCGAGTGCACCGACAGCTCCCGGCGTCCGCTGCCGTCCGGCGCGCTGATGACCACGCGCAGGTCGACCCCGTCTTCCGGCAGCAGCAACGGTGCCTGCTGCGTCAGCTCCTCCAGCAGGTTGCAACCGACCTGGTCACCGGCGTGAATCGCCAGCTCGACGTACGCGGTGCCGGGCAACATCGTCCGCCCCATCACCACGTGGTCAGCGAGCCACGGTTGCGTCGCGACCGACAGTCGTCCGGTCAGCACCGCGCCGCCGTCCGGCAGCTCGACCAGGGCACCCAGCAGCGGGTGTCCGGCCGACTGTGCGCCCAAAGTGCTGACGTCGCCGGTCGGCTTCGTCGCGTCGAGCCAGTACGACTTGTTCTGGAACGCGTACGTCGGCAAGTCCACAGTGGACGCACCTTGGCCGGTGAACAGCGCCTTCCAGTCGATCTTCGCGCCCCGGGAGAACAGCGTGGCCAGCGCGGTGAACACGGTCGGCACCTCGGCCCGGCCGCGGCGCATCGCGGGCACCTGGACGACCCGGTCCGGCCGGTCGGCCACCGCGGTGTCGCATTCGCGAGCCATCCCGGTGAGCACTGCGTCCGGCCCCAGCTCGACGAACCGGGTCACGCCCGCGGCGAGCAAAGTGCTGGCCCCGTCGGCGAACCGGACGGCCTCCCGCACGTGGCCCACCCAGTACTGCGGCGAGCACAATTCGGCCGCACTCGCGATCTTGCCGGTCACGTTCGACACCACGGGGATCGACGGCGCGGAGTAGGACAGTTTCTCCGCCACCACCGCGAACTCGGCCAGCATCGGCTCCATCAGCGACGAGTGGAACGCGTGCGACACGACCAGCTGCTTCGTCCGGCGACCAGCGTCGGAGAAGGTCGCCATGGCAGCCTTCACCGCGTCTTCCGGACCGGAGATGACCACCGACCGCGGCCCGTTGACCGCAGCGATGTCCACCCCGTCCGGAAGCGAGGCTCGCACCTCGTCCTCGGTGGCCGCGATCGCCGCCATCGTGCCTCCGGTCGGCAGCGCCTGCATGAGCCGGCCGCGAGCGGCGACCAGCGAGCAGGCGTCGGCCAGCGAGAACACTCCGGAGACGTGTGCCGCGGCCAGTTCGCCGATGGAGTGCCCGGCGACGTAATCCGGGGTGACGCCCCATGATTCGACCAGCCGGTACAGCGCCACCTCGATCGCGAACAGCGCGCATTGCGTATATGCGGTCTGGTTGAGCAGCGGCGAATCTTCCCAGATCACCTGCTTGAGCGGCGTTTCCAGCTCGGCGTCGAAGAGTCCGCAGATCTCGTCGAACGCTCCGGCGAAGGCCGGGAACGCCTCGTACAGTCCGCGTCCCATGCCCGGCTGCTGCGCGCCCTGTCCGGTGAACAGGAACGCCGTCAGGTCGGCCGCGCTGACCGTGCCCGCCACGGTGCCCGCCGGGGTCCGGCCGTCGGCCAGTCCGTCGAGTGCCTTCAACGCTGCTTCGCGGTCCGCCGCCAGGACCACCGCACGGTGGTCGAGTGCGGCCCGCGCAGTGGCCAAGGTGTAGCCGACGTCGGTCAGGCTGGCGTCCGGGTTGGCTCGCAGGTGCGTGGCCAGCCGAGCGGCCTGGTCGGCGAGCGCCGAGGCGACCGAACCTGCCAGCGGCAACGGGATTGCCGGGAGTTCCGGTGCGGTGCGCCGGGTTTCGTCGGCCGGAGCAGGCGGGGCCTCCTCGATGATGATGTGCGCGTTGGTTCCGCTGATGCCGAACGACGAGACACCAGCGCGACGCGGGTGTCCGTTCCGCAGCCACGGCCGCGGTTCGGTGAGCAGCTCGATGTCGCCCGTGGTCCAGTCGACGACCGGCGACGGCGCGTCGACGTGCAGCGTCTTCGGCAACATGTTGTGCCGCAACGCTTGCACGACCTTCATCACGCCAGCCGCGCCACCGGACGCCTGCGCGTGGCCGATATTCGACTTCACCGAACCCAGGTACAGCGGCCGCCCGTCCGGACGGTCCTGGCCATAGGTGGCCAGCAGCGCCTGCGCCTCGATCGGGTCGCCCAGCTTGGTGCCCGAACCGTGCGCCTCGACAGCGTCCACATCGGACGGTCGCAGCCCGCCAGCGGCAAGGGCCGCGTGGATCACGCGTTCCTGCGACGGGCCGTTCGGGGCGGTCAGACCGTTGGACGCGCCGTCCTGGTTCACCGCGCTCGACCGGACCACCGCGAGCACCTCGTGCCCGTTGCGTTGCGCGTCGGACAGCCGCTCCAGCAGCAGCAGACCCGCACCCTCAGCCCAGCCGACGCCGTCCGAAGCCGCGGAGAACGACTTCGACCGGCCGTTGGGCGAAAGCACCCCCTGGCGGCTGGAGTCGACGAACAGGTCCGACTGCGACAGCACCGTGACACCGCCGGCCAGCGCCAGCCCGCACTCCCCCGCCCGCAGCGCCTGCACCGCGAGGTGCAGCGTGACCAGCGAGGACGAGCACGCGGTGTCCACCGTCATGCTCGGGCCCTCAAGACCGAGCAGGTAGGAGATGCGACCGGAGACGACCGCGCCGGAGCTGCCGTTCGGGATGTAGGCGGCGACGTCGGCCGGGGCGCCCGGGGCGCGGCTGCCGTAGTCGTCGTACATCGCGCCGGTGAAGACGCCGGTCAGGCTGCCGCGCAGCACGGTCGGGTCGATCCCGGCGCGCTCGATGGCCTCCCACGCGGTCTCCAGCAGGAGCCGCTGCTGCGGGTCCATTGCCATCGCCTCGCGCGGGCCGATGCCGAAGAACGCCGGGTCGAACTCCGCCGCGTCGTGCAGGAAGCCGCCCTGGTTGGCGTAGGTCTTGCCGCGCTTGCCGCGTTCCGGGTCGTAGATGCCCTCGGTGTCCCAGCCGCGGTTGGTCGGGAAGCCGGAGACCGCGTCGACCTCGTCGACCAGCAGCCGCCACAGGTCCTCCGGCGACCGGACGCCGCCGGGGTAGCGGCAGGCCATGCCGACGATCGCGATCGGTTCCTGCATCGACGCGTTCGTCCGGGTCGTCGTCGCCGGGACCTTCGCGACCGCGCCGAGCAGCTTGCCCTTCACGAAGTCCGCGACGGCCTTGGCGGTCGGGTGGTCGAAGATCAGCGTCGCCGGGAGCGTCAGGCCGGTCGCGGTGCCGAGGAGGTTCCGGAGTTCGACCGCGGCGAGCGAGTCGAAGCCCAGCTCCTTGAACGCCCGCGTTCCGTCCACTTCGGACTTGTCCGCGTAGCCGAGCACGGTGGCCACCTGCGTGCGGACGAGGTCGAGCAGCACTCGGTCCCGTTCGCTCTCGACCAATGCGGCCAGTTCGTCAGCGAGCGCGTTGTCCGCTGCTTTGGCCGCCTTCGCCACGCGACGCGCCTTCGGCGGCACGAAACCACGCAGCAGTGCGGGCAGTTCGTCGGTGCGCGCTCGCAGAGCCGCGACGTCCACGCGAAGTGGCGCGATGACCGCGTCTTCGGTGGCCACGGCGGCGTCGAACAGAGCCAAGCCCTGCTCGGCGGTCACCGCGGGCAGGCCCAGGCGGGCCATCCGGGCGAGGTCGGCTTCGGCGAGGTCGCCGCCGAGTCCGGTGTTCTCCGCCCATAGACCCCAGGCCAGCGCGGTTGCCGGAAGCCCGGCCGCGCGCCGGTGTTCGGCGAGCCCGTCGAGGAACGCGTTGGCCGCGGCGTAGTTCGCCTGTCCAGCGGGCAGCACCTGGCCGCCAGCGGAGGAGAACATGACGAACGCGGACAGCTGACGGTCGGCGGTCAATTCGTGCAGGTGCCAGGCCGCGTCGACCTTCGGCCGCAGCACCGTGTCGAGTTGCTCTGCGGTAAGCGAGTCGAAGACGCCGCTGTCGGCGGTACCGGCGGCGTGTACCACCGCGCCGAGGTCCGGCAGGCCGTTGACCAGCTGCTCGACCGCCGCACGGTCAGCAACATCGCAAGCCGCCACCTGGACGGTCGCGCCCAGGTCAGTCAGCTCTTCGACCAGCTGCGCGGCACCCGGAGCGTCGAGACCGCGGCGGCTGGTGAGCACCAGGCTCTCCACGCCGTGCTCGGCCACCAGATAGCGCGCCAGCAGGCTGCCGAGACCGCCGGTGCCGCCGGTGATCAGGACGGTGCCGTCCCACGAGGCGGTGCCGGCCGATTCGGTGCGGGTGTAGCGCGGAGCGAGCACTGCACCGGCACGGATTGCCGCTTCCGGTTCACCGGAGGCGACCACCGCGGCGATCGTCTCGACCGTCGCGGCTGTGCTGGACTCGTCAGCGTCGATCAGGAACACGCGTCCGGGGTGTTCGGCTTGTGCCGCCCTGGCGAGGCCCCACAGCAGACCCTGGGTAACGTCCACAGTGGACTCACCGGCTGGGACTGCCGACTGCGTGACGATGGCGAGTTTCGTGTCGGTCAGCCGCGATTCGGCCAGCCATGCCTGGATTTCGGCGAGCAGCCAGGTCACGTTGGCCCGCGCCGCTTCCGGCACCGCGCCGTCCGCGGCAGGCACCGAGAGCGTCACGAGACCGGGTACCGGCTCGCCGCGATCTACCGCACCGAGCAGGTCAGCGAACCCGCTGTAGGTGGCGGCCACGCCGACCCGGCCCTGGCCAATCGCGACGACGTCGCCCGGCTCCGCGGCCGGGACCGGCACGGACTGCCAGCCGATCTTGAGCAGCGAACCATCCGTGGTCTCCGCCTGCGCGGCCAGTTCGGTCCGCACTGGCCGCGAGACCAGCGAGTCGACCGACGCGACCGGGTTGCCTTCGCCGTCCGCGACCTCGATCGAGGACAGCTCGTCACCGTCCAGGCGCACGATCCGCACCCGCAGCACCGAAGCGCCGACCGCGTGCAGGCTGACGCCGTTCCACACGAACGGAAGCAGCGTCGAACCGCTCGGGTCGCCGAGGAGGTCGGCGTGCATGGCGGTGTCGAGCAGCGCCGGGTGCAGGCCGTAGGAACCCGCCGTGGACGCGGCCGGTTCCGGCAGCGAGACCTCGGCGAAGACCTCGTTGCCCCGTCGCCACGCGGCCTGGAGGCCCTGGAACGCCGGGCCGTAGCCGTAACCACGCTCGTTGAGCCGCTCGTACGCGCCCTCGACCGGGATCGGGGTCGCGCCCGCCGGCGGCCATTCGGTGAGGCCAGCGGGTTCCGGCCGCGCGGTGGCGGACAGCGTGCCCAGCGCGTGCTGCGTCCAGTCGCCGTCCGATTCGACCGGGCGGGAGAACACGGTGACCGGGCGACGATCTCCGTTCGCGGGGCCGACCACGACCTGCAGCGCGACCGCGCCGTCCGGCGACAGGATGAGCGGCGCTTGCAGCGTCAGCTCCTCGACCACCGGGTGGCCGACCTGGTCGCCAGCCGCGACGGCCAGCTCGACGAATCCGGTGCCGGGCACCAGGATCGCGCCCTTGACGACGTGGTCAGCCACCCACGGCACCGACGAGGCGGACAACCGTCCAGTGAGGACAGTGGTGTCCGAACCGGACAGTGCCACGACCGCGCCCAGCATCGGGTGCGCCAGCGGCTGCTGGCCGACCGAAGCGACATCGCTGGACGGCGTCGCATCGAGCCAGTAACGCTTGTGCTGGAAGGCATACGTCGGCAGGTCGAGCCGGACCGGACCGTCGCCCAGCAGCAGACCGAGCTTCGCCGCGCCGCGGATGTGGAGACGACCCGCAGCGGTGAGCGCGGTGCGCACCTCGTCTTGGTCGCGCCGTCCAAACGGGACGAACTCCGCGTCGACGCTCTGCGGGCCGAGCGCGGACAGCACGCTGTCCGGGCCGATCTCCAGGAACGTCTGGACGCCGCTCTCCGCCAGGGTCGTAACCGCAGCGCCGAAACGGACGGTCTCTCGGACATGGGTGACCCAGTATTCCGGCGAACGCAGCTCGTCGTCGGTGGCGGGTTTCCCAGTGACCGTCGAGACAATCGGGATCTTCGGTGCCTCGTAGGTCAATCCAGCGGCGATTTCGCGGAACTCGTCGAGCATCGGCGTCATCAAAGGCGAGTGGAACGCGTGGCTCACGCGCAACCGTCGCGTTTGGACCTCGCCAGCAGCCCGCTCGATCTCGGCGACCACGTCCGCGTCACCCGAGACGACCACGGCAGTCGGGCCGTTCACCGCTGCGATGCTGACCGCGTCTTCATGGCCCTGCAGCAGGTCGCGGACCGCGTCTTCGGTCGTGGAGAACGAGACCATCGCGCCTCGACGGTCGTTCAGCGCACCCATCAACCGGCCGCGCGCGGCGACCAGTTTCGCTGCGTCCGCAAGGGAAAGCACACCGGCGACGTGGGCCGCGGCCAGCTCGCCGATCGAGTGCCCGGCGAGCGCGTCGGGCCGGAACCCCCACGACTCGGCAAGCCGGAACAGCGCGACCTCGACCGCGAAAAGCCCGGTTTGGGTGTACTGCGTCTGGTCCAGCAGCCCGCGGTCGGCGAGTTCGGTGGTGCCGAACACGACGTCTCGCAGCGGCACGTCGACCAGCGGATCGATCGCTGCGCACACCGCGTCGAACGCCGTCGCGAAGGCTGGGTATGCGTCGTACAGCTCGCGTCCCATGCCGACCCGCTGCGCGCCCTGGCCGGAGAACAGGAAGGCGAGCTTCCCGTCCACGACCTGACCGGTCGGTGCATCGCCGCCAGCCAGCGCGTCGAGTCCGTCGGCGAGTTCAGCCGCAGTTTCGGCGACAACCACCGCACGGTGTTCCAGCGAGGCTCGCGTCGCAGCCAGCGAACGCGCGATCTCCGCGACGGAAACGCCCTCAGCCAGCCAGGAACGCAGCCTCGCCGCCTGTCCGCGCACCGCAGCGGCGGACCGGCCGGACAGCGCGACCGGAACGATCGTCTGCGTTTCGGAAGGCCGTTCGACCGGGATCGCCGGAGCCTGCTCCAGGATGACGTGCGCGTTCGTGCCGCTGATGCCGAACGACGACACCGCGGCGCGACGCGGCCGCTCCGGTGACCAGTCCCGCTTTTCGGTCAGCAGCCGGACCGCGCCAGTTTCCCAATCGACCACAGTGGACGGACGGTCGACGTGCAGCGTCTGCGGCAATTGGCCGTGCTGCATCGCCATGACCATCTTGATGATGCCCGCGACACCCGCCGCGGCCTGCGTGTGCCCGATGTTGGACTTGATCGACCCGAGCCACAGCGGCTCTTCGCGGTCCTGCCCATAGGTGGCCAGCAGCGCCTGCGCTTCGATCGGGTCGCCCAGAGTGGTTCCGGTGCCATGACCTTCGACAGCGTCCACTTCGGACGGCTGCAGACCAGCGTCAGCGAGCGCCTTCGCGATCACGCGTTGCTGCGAAGGACCATTCGGTGCGGTAAGGCCATTCGACGCGCCGTCGTGGTTCACCGCAGAGCCGCGGAGAACCGCAAGAACCGGGTGGCCGTTGCGGCGAGCGTCGGACAGCCGCTCGACGAGCAGCATGCCCGCGCCCTCGCCCCAGCCGGTGCCATCCGCAGCTTCGGCGAACGCCTTGCACCGGCCGTCGGAGGAAAGTCCGCGCTGACGGCTGAAGTCGATGAAAGTGTCCGGAGTGGACATCACGGTGACACCGCCGGCCAGCGCCAGCGTGCACTCGCCGCGACGCAGCGCCTGCACCGCCCAGTGCAGCGCGACCAGCGAGGACGAGCACGCAGTGTCCACAGTGACCGTCGGGCCTTCCAGCCCCAGCGCGTACGACACGCGACCGGACACGACACTGGCGAGGCTGCCGTTGCCGAGGTAGCCCGCGATGTCATCGGAGACTGTGCCGAGACGGGTGCCCCAGTCGTGGTACATCACGCCGGCGAACACACCGGTCGCACTGCCGCGCAAGGCAACCGGGTCGATTCCGGCGCGCTCGAACGCCTCCCACGAGACCTCCAGCAGCAACCGCTGCTGCGGGTCCATCGCCGCCGCCTCGCGCGGGCTGATCTCGAAGAAGTCCGCGTCGAACTCGGCCGCGTCGTGCAGGAAGGCACCGTGCTTGACGTAGGAGTAGCCGGGCTTGCCGGGCTCCGGGTCGTACAGGGAGTCGACGTTCCAGCCGCGGTCGACCGGGAAGCCGGACAGCGCTTCCTCGCCTTCGGACACCAGCCGCCACAGATCTTCCGGCGTCGCGACGCCACCGGGGTAGCGGCAAGCGATGCCAACGATCGCGATCGGTTCCTCCGGGTCCACAGTGGTCACCGGAGCGATGGGACGCGTCGGAGCCAGGCCAGCCAGCCGCGACGCCAGGTACTCGGCGAGCGCGCGCGGCGTCGGGTAGTCGAACACCAGCGTCGCGGGCAGCCGCATGCCGGTGACCGAGTCGAGGATGTTGCGCAGTTCCACCGCGGCCAGCGAGTCGAAGCCGATCTCGCCGAACGGGCGGGCCGGGCTGATCGCGTCCGCGCTGTCGTGGCCGAGGACGGCCGCGACGTGCGTGCGCACCAGGTCGAGCAGCGCGCGGTCCCGGTCGGCCTCGGCGAGGTGCGCGAACCGTTCGGCGAACTGCTGCTCGGGCGTCACTTCCCCAGTAGCGACCGCGATCCGGCGACGACCGGCGGGAACGAGCCCGCGCAGCACGGCCGGAACGTCCTCGCCACGCGACCGCAGTGCAGCCCGGTCTACGCGCGTCGGCACGACCGTCGGAACGCCGGTGCCGAGCGCAGCGTCCAGTGCGGCAAGGCTTTCCGACACAGTCAGCGGAGCCAGACCCAGCCGCGCGATGCGGTTACGGTCCACTTCGGACAGTGTCGCGCCCATGCCGATCGCTTGACCGGCGTCGGGTGCCCACAGGCCCCAGGCCAGCGACGTCGCGGGCAGGCCAGCGGCGTGGCGGTGCTCGGCCAGCGCGTCGAGGAAGGTGTTGCCAGCGGCGTAGTTCGCCTGTCCAGCACCGTCGGCGAGACCCGCCGAGGAGGAGAACAGGACGAACGCCGACAGGTCTAGCTCCGCAGTCAGTTCGTGCAGCGCCCACGCCGCGTCGAGCTTCGGAGCCAGGACTGCGTCGAGTTGCTCGGCGGTCAGCGAGCCGATCATCGCGTTGTCGAGCACGCCTGCGGTGTGCACGACGGCGGACAGCGGGTGCTCCGCCTTCTTGATCGCCGCCGACAGCGAACGCTTCTTGCTGACGTCCGAGGCGACCACCTTCGCGGTCGCGCCCAGCTCGGCCAGCTCTTCGACCAGCTCAGCCGCGCCCGGTGCGTTGGGACCACGACGGCTGAGCAGCAGCAGGCTGCGTACGCCGTGCTTCGTGACCAGGTGCTTCGCGACCTGCGCACCGAGACCGCCGGTACCGCCGGTGATCAGCACGGTGCCGTCGGCCCGCCAGGTCGGCTCGCCAGCTTCGGCCGCCAACCGGACCATCCGGCCAGCGGAGACCATGTCACCGTCGATGCGCAGCTCCGGCTCGCCCGAACCGAGCGCGGTGGCCAGGGTCGCCGCGGTAGCCGCGCCCTCGACCAAGACCACGCGACCGGGGTGCTCGGCCTGCGCCGAACGCACCAGCCCGCGAACCGCGGAGTCGGCCAGCGTGCCGCGCGTGAGCACGACCAGCCGCGCCGAGCCATGGTCGGCCGCGAGCCATTGCTGCATAACCTTCAGTACGTAGTGGGCGGCTCGTGAGTGTTTGTCCCGGTTAGAACCGTGATCAGCACTCACGACTGGCAGCAGCACCGCCTCAGCCGCGTCGGGCAGGTCGGCCAGGTCGGTCACCGGCACGTCGAGGCCGCTTACCGGGCCCAGCGAAGTGAGCGTCGGCAGCTCGAAAGACCCGGTGACCGGCGTCCATTCGACGGTGTACAGCAGGTCGCGCGCCTGGGTGCCGAGGTCGGCCTCGCGGACCGGCCGCGAACGGAACGACTCGACGGACAGCACCGGCGTACCGGCCACGTCCGTCACGTCGATCGAGACACCGCCGGTGGCCGGGGACGTGATCCGCACCCGGACCTCGGCCGCGCCGGAAGCGTGCAGCCGCACACCGGTCCACGCGAACGGCAACCGGATCTCGTCCGGCTCGCGCGCCTCGCCTGGGGCGAAGTCGGTGGCGTGCAGAACCGCGTCGAGCAGCGCCGGGTGGACGCCGAACGCCGCGTCGCGCCCGGTCGCAGGCAGCGCGACCTCGGCAAACACGACGTCGTCGCGCTTCCACGCAGTGCGCAGGCCCTGGAACAGCGGGCCGTAGCCGTAACCCTGCTCGGCCAGTTCGGTGTACAGCTCACTCGTCGCGACCACTTCGGCACCAGCAGGCGGCCATTCACCACGCGGCGCGGGCTCGACCACCGGACCAGCAGCGAGGACACCGATGGCGTGCCGGGTCCAGGCCGCGTCGGCGTCGTTGTCGGGGCGGGAGTGGAACTCGATGGTGCGGCGGCCGTCGACGTCCGGACCGACTAGCGTCTGCAGCGCCACGCCGCCGGTCTCCGGCAGCGCGAGCGGGGCCTGCAGCGTCAGCTCGTCGACCACGCCGTAGCCGACCTGGGCGGCGGCGTGCAGAGCCATCTCGACGAACGCGGTTCCCGGCAGCACCGGGGTGCCCGCGATCGCGTGGTCAGCCAGCCACGGATGCGTCCGCAGCGCGACGCGACCGGTAAGGACCAGGCCGTCGTCGCCCGCCAGACCGATCTCGGCGGCGAGCAGCGGGTGCCCGGAAGCGAGCTGGCCGAAGTCCGCCGCGTCGCCGTGGCCGGTCGGCGCGGTGAGCCAGTAGTGCTTGTGCTGGAAGGCATACGTCGGCAAGTCGACCACTTGAGCCGGGCCGAAGAACGCTGTCCAGTCGATCGCCACGCCACGGGTGTGCAGGCGGCCGAGCGCGGCGGCGAGGGTGGTGACCTCGGGCCGGTCGCGACGCTGCGCGGGGGTGAACGCGATGGCGTCGCTGGTGCCGGCGGCCATCGCCGAGAGGACGGCGTCCGGGCCGACCTCGATCGCGGTCGTGACACCGGCGTCGACCAGGGCCTGGACCCCGTCGGCGAATCGCACCGCGCGGCGGACGTGCCACAGCCAGTACCCCGGCGAGCACAGTTCTTCCGCGGTCGCGATCCGGCCGGTCACGTTCGAGACGACCGGGATCGTCGGGGCCGCGTAGTCGACCACCTCGAGGATCTCGCGGAACTCGGCCAGCATCGGCTCCATCAGCGGCGAGTGGAACGCGTGCGACACGCGCAGCTCGCTGATCTTGCGGCCCTGCATGCGGAACACCGACACGACGGCTTCCACCGCCTCGCGCTCGCCGGAAACGACGACCGACGTCGGACCGTTCACCGCGGCCAGGCTGACCTGATCGCCGAGCAGCGGCTGGACTTCGTCCTCGGTCGCCGCGATGGCGACCATGGCACCTCCGCCCTTGCCCCCACCGCCACCCTCAACGGAGTCGCTCCGCGACGCTGTGTTGTTCCTGGGCAGCGCCTGCATGAGCCGTCCGCGAGCGGCGACGACCAGGCTCGCGTCGGCGAGCGACCACACGCCCGCGATGTGCGCGGCGGCCAGCTCGCCGATCGAGTGGCCGAGCAGGATGTCCGGGCGCACGCCCCACGATTCGAGCAGCCGCGCCAACGCGACCTCGACCGCGAACAGCGCGCACTGGGTGTACTGCGTTTCGTTCAGTTCCTCAGCGTTGTCGCCGAAGAGAACGTCGCGCAGCGGCGTCTCCATTTGGACGTCGAGGTGGTCGACGGCCTCGTCGAAGACCTCGGCGAACTTCGGGTAAGCCAGGTACAGCTCGCGCCCCATTGCGAGGCGCTGCGAACCCTGGCCGGTGAACAGCATCGCGAGCTTGCCCGGCGTGCGCTCGCCAAGGACGACGTTCGGGTCCTGCTCTCCTGCCGCCAGCGCCTGCAGCCCACGCACGGCGTCGGCGATGTTCTCCGCAACCACGACGGCGCGCTGATCGTGCGCGGCGCGACTGGTGGCGAGGGAGAAGCCGAGGTCAGTCAGCTGCTGGGATTCCACAGTGGACACCAGCGCGGCGGCCTGCGCCTTCAGTGCTTCTTCGCTGCGCGCCGACACCACCAGCGGTACGACCGGCAGCTCTTCACTGGTGATTTCCGCTGCTTCAACGGCCGGAGCCTGTTCGATGATGACGTGCGCGTTGGTGCCGCTCACGCCGAAGGACGAAATACCAGCGCGGCGCGGACGTTCGTTCTCCGGCCATTCCCGCTGTTCGGTCAGCAGCTCGACGGAACCCGCAGTCCAGTCGACGTGCGGCGTCGGCTCGTCCACGTGCAGCGTCTTCGGCAGCACGCCGTGCCGGATCGCCTCGACCATCTTGATGATGCCCGCGACGCCCGCCGCGGCCTGAGTGTGGCCGATGTTCGACTTGATCGACCCGAGCAGCAGCGGCGTCTCGCGGTCCTGACCGTAGGTGGACAGCAGCGCCTGCGCCTCGATCGGGTCGCCGAGCCGGGTCCCCGTGCCGTGCGCCTCGACAGCGTCCACATCGGACGCTTCCAGACCAGCGTCAGCCAGCGCGCGCTTGATCACGCGCTGCTGCGACGGACCGTTCGGCGCGGTAAGACCGTTCGACGCGCCATCGGAGTTGATCGCCGAGCCGCGGACCACGGCGAGCACTGTGTGTCCATTCGCGACTGCGTCGGAAAGCCGTTCCAGCACCAAGACGCCGACGCCCTCGGCGAACCCAGTTCCGTCCGCTGCCGCTGCGAAAGCCTTGCAGCGACCGTCTTCCGCCAGACCACGTTGACGACTGAACGCGGTGAACGTGCCTGGCGCGCCCATCACCGCGACGCCACCAGCCAGTGCGAGCTGGGTTTCCCCGCGCCGCAACGACTGCACCGCCAAGTGCAGCGCGACCAGCGAACCAGAGCAAGCGGTGTCGACAGTCAGCGTCGGCCCTTCCAGGCCGAGCGCGTAAGCGACGCGACCGGAGACGACGCTGGGCGCGTTGCCGGTGAGGAGGTAACCGTCGAGACCGTCGGGAGCTTCGTGCAGCCGCGGGCCGTACTCCTGCGCCTCCGCGCCGATGAATACGCCGCCCGGAGTGCCACGCAGCGTGGACGGGTCGATCTTGGCCCGCTCCAACGCTTCCCAAGCGGTCTCCAGCACGAGCCGCTGCTGCGGGTCCATTGCGGACGCTTCGCGCGGCGCGATGCCGAAGAACCCGGCGTCGAATTCCCCGGCGCCGGGCAGGAATCCGCCCGCGGTGACGTAGCTGCTGCCCGGCTTGTCGGGATCCGGGTCATACAGGCTGTCGAGGTCCCAGCCGCGGTCCTCCGGGAAGCCGGAGATGGTGTGCACCTCGTCGGAAACCAGCTGCCACAATGCTTCCGGCGACACCGCGCCGCCCGGGTAGCGGCAGCCGATGCCGACGATCGCGATCGGCTCGTCGTTCGCTGCCCCGGCGGCAAGTGTCGCGACGGACTCCTCCGCGCCGAACACCTCGGCGTGCAGGAAACGGGCGACCGCGGCCGGGGTCGGATAGTCGAAGGCCAGCGTCACCGGCAGGTCGAGCCCGGTCGCGTCGGTGAGCTGCGCGTGCAGCTCCACCGCCGCGAGCGAGTCGAAACCGTGGTCGGAGAACGCTTTCTCCGGGTCGAGGACGGCTGGCACCTCGGGCAGCGCGGCCTGCAGCGCCGCCCGCGTCGCGTCGTGGACCACGCCGGCGAGGAACCCCGCGCGGTCCGCCGGCGGCAGAAGCGTCAGCCGCTCCGCGAAGCCGGATTCCCGATTCTTCTCACTCTCACGCATTGCGCACTCCACCGCGGTAGCCAGGCAGCATTCATGGGTCGTCGATCGGATCGTAGGGCGGGCTCGCGCCGCGCCGGATCCCCAGAAAACGTCGTTAGGGGCGGGAAATCACCAGGCGACGCGCAGCAGCGACGGGCCGCGCACGATCACCCCGTACTCCCATTTCACGCCGTCGCGCCCGTCCGCGAGCCGCAATTCCGGGAAACGCTCCAGAATCGCTTTCAGCGCCTCCTGCAGTTCCAGCCGGGCCAGCTGCGCTCCGATGCAGTGGTGCGGGCCGTGTCCGAACGCGACGTGCGGGTTCGGGCTGCGGGTGAGGTCGATGACGTCCGGGTTCGCGAACACCTCCGGGTCGCGGTTCGCCGCGTGCAGCGCGGGCAGCACCGGATCGCCCGCCCGCACCACGACGTCGCCGATCCGGATGTCCTCGCGGGCATACCGGGCGAACATCGCCGCGGTGTTGATCGGCACCCACCGCAGCAGTTCCTCCACCGCGGTCGGCATGATCTCCGGCTGTGCCCGCAGTTGCGCGAGCAGCTCCGGCTGGGTCAGCAGGGTGAAGATGAAGCTCGGCAGGGCAGAGGAAACCGTCTCCACGCCACCGGTGAGCAGGCCCGCACCGGCGATCGAGATCAGCTCGTTCTCGCTGAGCTTGTCTCCGGCGTCGCGGGCGTAGACGAGCGCGCCAAGGAGGTCGTCTGTCGGGTCTTCGCGGCGTTGCGCGACCAGCTGGGCCACGTAGTTGTCCAGCTGATCGCCGTAGACGTCGAGCACGTCGCCCTTCGCCGTGGCGTCGCTGACCAGCGCCTGGGTCCACTCGCGGAAGATCGTGTGGTCTTCCTTGGGCACGCCGAGCAGGTTGCAGATCACCGTGACCGGCAGCGGCCGCGCGAGATCCTCGACGAGGTCGCCGGGCGCGCCGTTCTCGATCATCGCGTCGATCAGCTCGTGCGTCAGGATGCGGACGCTCTCGCGCATCGCCTCCAGCCGACGTGCGGTGAACGCCTTCATCACCAGGCGGCGCAGGCGGGTGTGGTCCGGCGGGTCCATGCCCATGATGCCGTCGCCCATCTGCTGGCGGCGCATCCGCGGCTGGTCGAGTCCCTGGGCCAGCTCCCGGCTGAACCTCGGGTCGGCGCTCACCAGCTTGACGTCGGCGTACTTCGTCGCCAGCCACGCCTGCTCGCCGAAGGGCAACTGCACCCGGCTCATCGGCTCGTCGCGCTGCAACTGGTGGTAGGTCTCGGAAACGGACGTCTCGTGCATGTCGAACGGATACGCCCGGACAGTCCGGCGAGTGCTCATCGCGGTTCCCCTCCGATCGCGGTCATCGGCTGCTCCAATGCCTGGGTGTCATGGGTGTGCTGGACGTAGGACAGCGCCGACATCAGCGTCGACGAGGTGATCCGGCCGCTCGGCGCGCGTTCGGCGATCCCGCGCAACGGCAGCGAACCGAGCGCGGACCAGCCGAGCCGGCCGTCCGCGTCGAGCGTGCTGCGCGCCTGGCCCGCGTTGTCCGGGTGCAGGCAGTACGGCACGTCGAGCAGGCCGCGTTTGAAGGCGACCACGAGCGCGCGGTCGAGATCGGCGTGGCTGTTGAGGACCGCGTCGACCAAGGCGTAGGCCTCGCGGTAAACCTGATTGTCTTCGTCCACAATGGCCTTGATGCCCTTTGCCGACGCTGCCGCGTGTTCGAGCGCCGTCACGTTCTCGGCGACGGTCGGGATGCGATGGGCTTCGGCGGCGGTCTTGACGATCAGCCGCTCCGAACCGGTGCTCATCGCCAGTTCGGCGGCCTTGCCCAGCAACAACATCGCGCCGTCAGGGGTGCGTGGGAAGAGACCCATGTAAGCGTAGATCACCACGTGCCAGGTCGCTTCCGGCAAGAACTCGGCGCACAACCGGCGCAGCGCGGCGACGGCTTCGCGGTCCTGCTGGAGGTTCGTCTGTTGCGCGTAGCTCACCGAAATGCTGCGCACACCCTTGCGGTAGAAGAACAACGCCTCCAGCACGCTGATCGCGACCAGTTCGCTCGGCGGACACAGCTGTCCGAGCATGCAACCGCCGAAGGTTTCCAGATGCGGACGGCCGCCCGGATGGTCGGCGTTGACTAGTAGATCGCAGCAATACGCCCAATTCCGCACGGACTCGTCGAGCGGCGTGCGACTGTAGGGCAAGCAGTAGGAGATCGGGCCGCCTTCGGTGGCGTGCAGACCGGCGGCGATCATCGCGCGGAAGATGTCCGCTGGCCGGGCCGAACCGTGCCGGACCTGCACCGGGAAGTCCGGGCCTTCGAGACCGTCGAGCATCGCCCGGGTTACTTCGGGCGGATGGTTGACGATCGGGTAGCCGTTGAGCGGAATTCCGTTGCGCAGTGCGTGTTCCGCCGAATCGGTGTCGCGGACGCGGGTGTAGCTGTCGAGCGTGAGCGTGCCGACGGTCGCGGCGTTCGCGCGCTTGGTCGCGACCAGCCCGGCGCGCATCGCGGCCGGACTGTCGAAGCCCATGCGCGGCTGCACGACCAGTTCCCCGGCCGCGTGCCGCTGCGCTACGAACCGCTCGAAGCTCACGCTCCCTCCAACTGGCTGACCCCGCCGGGAAGCGTGGCCGCGAAGTGCCGGAAAGCGGCGGCATTCTGCTCGTCGAAGACCCCGTCGAACCCGGCGAACAGCAGTTCCGCGGTCTGTTCGTCGGAAAGCGGTCCGCCAGTGCCGAGTTTTCCGCCGATGACGATGGGCAGCCGGCGCAACTCCGGAATCGCCCGCAGCCGCTGCACGACCCGGAGCCCGTCCTGGTAACCGTGCCCATTGACGCTGCTCAGCACCAGCATCGCCGGACGGCGGCTGACGCATTCGGACTCCAGCAGCTCGTCCGGCACGCACGCACCGAGGTTGACGACGTCGAAACCAAGTTCCGCCACGAGCAATTCGAGGTAGACGAGGTTCCAGGTGTGCGAGTCCGACGCCATGCTGCTCACGATCACCGTGCGCCCGCTGGGTTCTTCGACAATGCTGCCGCCGTAAGCGCGGACTTCCTCGCTCATAGCGACACCTCATAGGCTCGCTGATAGTCCAAACGCGACACCGAGATGACCTCGTCGCCGCGGACCACGACTTCGGTGGGCGCGGGACGGCCGAGGAAGCTGATCAGACTCGCGGTGACGCCGTACGCGCCCACATTCGGCACGGTCAGCAGGTCTCCAGCGGCCAGGTCAGGCAGCTTCGCGGTCTTCGAGAGCGAGTCACCGGGAGTACACAGTGGACCGACGAGTTGCCCCGGGTTGTCTCCGACCTGCTCGACACCGACCGCGGCGGGCAGGAGCCGTCCGATGCCGGAGAGCCCGCCGACCACGTTGATCCCGGCGTCGAGAATGACGAACCGGTGGCCACGGCTCTCCTTCACGTTCACGACGCTGGCCAGCAGCGTCCCGCAAGTCCCGGAGAGATACCGGCCGGATTCGCACGCCAGCTCGACCTCGCCGCTGCGCCACTCAGGCAGGTAGAGATCCAGCAGCTGCTCCAAACCGTTGCGCAGCTTCGGGTAGTCGGTGCGCTCGCCGGGAACCGCGTACGGCGACGAGAATCCGCCGCCGATATCGAGCAGTTCCAGCGGCAGTCCCACTTCCTGGCGCAACTGCGCGGCCGACTGCAGCACGAACTCGTACTCGCCGAGCAGCGCGTCCTCGTCCTGCGCGTTGCTCATGGTGAAGAAGTGCGCACCGACGATCTTGGCTCCAGTAACCGCCTTGAACAGCGGCATCAACTCGGGCAACGTCTCAGCGTCGACACCGAACTGCGACGGACGGCCCATCATCCGGATCCCGGTCGACGCGCTGCCCTGCGTGGTGTTCACTCGCAGCAGGCAACGCGCGACAGTGTCCTGCCGTTCCGCCGCGGCACCGACATGCTGCAGGTCAGTCAGCGATTCGACGGAGAACAGCCGGACGCCCGCGGTGAGCGCCGCGTCCAGCTCGCCGTCCGTCTTGCCCGGACCGGTGTAGAGGATGTCCTCCGGCGCGAACCCGGCGGTCAGCGCGTTGGCCAGCTCGCCGGTCGAGCTGATCTCCGCGCGGCAACCGCCCTCGCGGAGTTCGCGGGCGATCTCCGGATGCGGGTTGGCTTTCAGCGCGTAATAGACCCCGAACCCCTCGGGCAGCAGGCTGAACAGCTGATCGCGCGACTGGGCGGTCACGTCCAGGTCGTACACGTAAGCCGGCGTGCCGAACCGGGCTGCCAGCTCGTCGTACTTGCTCATTTGCGGGCACCTTCCACCAGCAGGGCGAGTTCCTTCGTCGCGTTCTTGCCGTGCGCGGTGAGCGGGAACTCGTCCACGACGTGGCACAGCGCGGGCACCTTCTGCGGCTCGAGCCGCTGCGCCAGTTCCTTGAGCACCGTGGTCGGCGGCAGGTCGCTTTCCACGCAGATCGCCAGGTCGCGCGTCTCGCTCGGCGGGATCGCACCCGCCGCGCGCACGCCCGGGATGTCCATCGCGGCCGCCTCGATCTCCAAAGTGGACATCCGGATTCCCTTGCGCTTGAACATGTCGTCGCGGCGGCCTTCGAAGTAGAGGTAGCCGTCCTCGTCGAGCCGGCCGTAGTCGCCGGTGTGCAGGCGAAGCTCGCCGGTGGCCTCGTCACGGCGGAACGCTCGCGCGGACAGCTCCGGGGCGCGCCAGTAGCCGGGCATCACGTGCGGTCCGGCGGCTACGATCTCGCCGATTTCTCCTGCAGGCAACGGAGTTCCGTCGGCGGCGAGGATGTGCACGGTCGTGCCGGGCAGCGGAAGGCCCGACGATCCCGGACGTTCGGTGTCTTCCTCCGGCGGCATCACGGTGATCCGTTTGCACTCGGTCTGGCCGAACTGGCGGACGACGCGGACGCCGGGAAAAGCGTTGCGGAGCTTCTCGATGGTCGAATCCGGCAGCGCCGCACCGGTGTTGGTGAACAGCCGGACCGGAGCCGCTTCGCCTTGGTCGCGCTCGGCCAGCGTGGCGATCATCGTCGCGAGCGAAGGCACGATCGGGACGACCGTCGCGCCGACCTCGCGCATCCGTTGCAGGAGACGAAGATCGGACTCGGCGTCGGCGAGCACGATCTCGCTGCGGCCGAGCGTCGAGAGGAGGACTTTGTACAGGCCGTAGTCCCAGGACATCGGGAACCGGCAGAAGACGACGTCGTCCTGGCGATAACCGAGCACCGCCTGGATCGCTCCCGCGGCGAAGGTGACCTGCCGGTGCGGTCCGATGACGCCCTTGGGCGCGGCCGTGCTTCCGGAGGTGTAGACGAGGACTGCGACGTCGTCCAGGTCAACGTCAGTCGGCTCGACGCGCGTTCCTTCGCGGTACGCTGCCTCGACTTCCGTCCACAGTGGAGCAAACTCTGCGGGCTGAACGATCAGCACCGGTTCGGCGTTCTCGACGACGGAATCGAAATGGAACTTCTTCATCGCGGGGTTGATCGGCACGAACACCGCGCCCCGGCGGGAAGTGCCGTGGAAGAGCGCGACCAGCGCCCGGTCCGTGGGCAACTGCACCACGACGCGATCGCCGCGTCCGACCCCGCGCCGCGCGAGGACCGCCTCCGCCGCGTGGCTCCAGGCGGCCAGCTCGGCATACGTCCAGACCCCCGCCCGGTCGCGCACCGCGGCGGCGTCCGGCGCACTGGCCACCGCCGCGTCGAGCAGGGCATGGACGAGAGAACCGGATTCGTTCACGACTGCCACTCCCGAAAGGATTCGTAGAATCACCGTGCCTGCGCGGGACAGCTCCCCGACGTCGGAAAGCTATCCGCGCGCAGGCGGTGATCCACACCCCTAACGGCCCCTAGCTGGCACTCTGCCGGTCCGTGAAGGGCTCCTTCCGGGAATCTGATTCCCTCAAGGAGCCCTTCACGGACCTCAAGCGGGGACCGGGTTCCGGAGGTCGGCGGCGCGCGCGGCGAGCGTCTTCCGGTCGATCTTGCGGTTCGAATTCAGCGGGAACTCCTCGACGTGCTCGTACCGCCGCGGGATCACGCCCTCGGGCAGCACCGCCCGCAACGCCCGCACCAGTTCGATCACCGGACGCCGCGGGCCGGTGTAGAAGACGAACAATTCGGTCCCGCCGTCCCCTTGGACGCCGAGCGCCACCGCCTGCACCCCGCACGTCTGCAGCGCGTGCTCCACCTCGGTCAGCTCCACGCGCCAGCCGAGCACCTGCACCTGCGAATCGAGCCGCCCCAGGTAAGCCAGATCGTCCCCGCCAAGACGGCGCACCCGGTCACCGGTGCGGTAGAACCGTTGCCCGTCGCGGTCGAGGAACCGGCCCTTCTCGTCAGCCGGGTCGAGGTAACCCGGCGTCAACTGCGGTCCGGCGATGGCGAGTTCGCCCTCCCCCGCCTCGTTCTCGTCGAGCAGCAGGTACTCGTGTCCCTCGTGCACCGCACCGATCGGCACCACGCCGTTCACCGCTACGCGCGGGGTTTCCTCGTCGTCCCAGCGGTACCCGGCGACGGTGATGGTCAGCTCCGTCGGGCCGTAGAGGTTCTCAGTCACGGAATTGCCCGCCGCTGCCCGCCAGTCCGCGGTGTCGCGGACGGTCAGCGCTTCCCCGGCGAAGAAGCTCCACCGCAGGCCCGGCAGCGCGCCCGGGTTGAGACGGCCGGTGCGGCGCACCAGATCGATCGCACTCGGCGTGGAGAACCACACGGTGAGGCCGCGCTCCTCCACGAACGCGGGCACGTTCCGGTACGCCGCGCCCGGCAGGACCACCGCTTCCGCACCCGCGCCCCAGGCGCAGAAGAGGTCGAACATCGCGCAGTCGAAGTTCAGGTCGAACGTCTGGGAGAAGACGTCGTCCGGGGTGAAGTCGTACCGCGCGTCGAGCAGGCCGAAGTAGTGCTCGGTGGAGCCGTGGCCGATCCGGACTCCCTTCGGCCGTCCCGTGGAGCCCGAGGTGAAGAGCACGTACGCGGAGTCCTCAGGCCGCACGTCCTTGGGCTCACTGAGGGCTTGGGCCGCTTTCAGTCCTTTCTGCCTGACCTCCGGAGCCAGCAGGGTCTTCACCGACGGAGCGACGGTCAGGCCGCGTTCGTCGGCGATGAGCGCGTCCACCTCCGCGGCCTCGACCATCTGCGCGGTTCGGGCCTCCGGGAAGTCCGGCCGCAGCGGGACGACCGTCGCCCCCGCGTACAGCCCGGCCAGAATCCCGGCGTAGGCGGTGACGCCCTTCCCGGCCAGCACCCCTACCGTGCGGGCGCCGGACTCGGCCAGCGCCCCGCCCCACAGCAACGCCCGCTCGTGCAATTCGCCGTAGGTCAGCGTCTGCCCGCCGACGCTGACCGCCGGCCGGGACTCGGAACGGGCCAGCCCGCGCAGAAACCGCGCGTGCAGTCCCGAGGTGGTCGTCGTGTCCATCGTGGTCCTCCGCGTACTGTGCCGATCGCTGCCAACCCGACCACAGTCACGGCCTCGTGGCTTCGTAGCAACGGTTGCGTGCCGGGTGGGGGGTCGGCCTGCTTTTGGCCGGATTAGCAATAGGGGTGCCGACGCGTCGCCCGGGAGCGGCTGCGCGGGGTAAAGTTCAAAACCGAACCGGGCGGTCGGTTTCCCTGCCTGGTGAAGTGCCCGACCCAGCCACCGGAGTAGCCATGTGGGACAGCTCTTTCGACGAAGCCCTCCGCCCGTACCTCCCGTTCCTGCCCGCCGACGAGGCGCTGAGCCCCGAGACCCCGCTCAAGGAGTACGGCCTCGACTCGCTCGCCACGGTGGAACTGCTGGCGGTGCTGGAGGAGAAGTACAACGTCCGGTTCTCCGACGACGCGCTGAACCTGGAGACGTTCGAGAACCCCGGACGCCTCTGGACGACGCTGTCGAAGCTGCAGCCGGCTAGCTGACCCGCGAGGGACCCGCGCCGCGCCGCCGCGGCTGCAGCGCGAGCCGCGGGTTCACCGTGGTCACCTCGAACCGGCTGGTAGTGGCGCGGACGCGGCCGAACAGCGTGTCCGGCCCGGCCACCCACAGCTTGCGCACGCCGAGTTGTTCGAGCGACGAGACGACGTCCGGCCAGCGCAGCGGCTCGACGATGCTGTCCAGCAGCATCGTGCGGACCTGCTCGCCGGACCGCAGCACCGAACCGTCCTGGTCAGCGATGATCGGAAGGAGGGGATCATGGAAGTCGAGGCCGCCCAGCACCTCGTCCTCGGCCTTGCGCCGCAACGCGCCGAACGCGCGCGAGTGCAGCGGAGGACGCATCGTGTACAGCGACAGGCCGCCCATGCTCCGCACGGTCTGCTTGAGCCAGTCGAGGTTCCGCTCCCGCACCGAGACCATGTAGAAGTCGTGGTCGATGTAGCAGGAGATGTCGGCCCATTCGCCGCGCCCGTCGAGTTCCGTCAGCGCGTCGCGCAGTTTCTCTTCCGGGGTGCGGACGAACGAGTGCGTGACGACGTCGGTGTGCTCGGTCGCGAAGAACTCGTCGAGGCATTGCGCGAGCTTCGCGGTCATCCACACCGCGTCCGGGAAAGTCAGCGCACCGGCATACACGCTGGCCGGTTTCTCGCCGAAACTCGGGCCGGTGCAGTAGTCCGGGCTCATCCCGTACTCCTGTTCGGCCCACTCGGCGAGCGCGACGCAGGTGAGCATGAACCCGACCTGGGCGTACTCGGAGTAGTCGCCCTCGGCCTCGCGGAAGCGGTCGACCAGCGAGTAGCCCAGCCGGTCGTCGGCGTCCTTGATGAGCCTGCGCGCGAACGGGTTGATGAGCAGGAACTTGCCGAAGTCGACGAACCGGCACGGGCTCATCCCGGGGAACACGACCGCCGATCCGGCCTGGCTGGCCTCATCCATGACTGGCGACCTCTCTTTCGGCGGGGGAATGGACTTCCTGCAGGAAACCCAGCAGGATTTCGCGGAACCGTTCCGGCTCCTCGAGATGGGGGACGTGGCTCGATTCCGGGAGGATCTCCCAGCGCACGTCGTGGATCCGGTCGTAGTACGGCTGCACGGTGGCCGGGGTGGCCTCGTCGTGCGCGCCGGAAATGAGCAGGGTCGGCACCTCGATGTCGTCGAGGCGGTCGATCACCGAGTAGTCCGCGAGCGTGCCGGTGACGGTGAACTCGCTGGGGCCGTTCATCACCGAGTAAACGGTGTTGTTGTCGGCCATCTCCATGAACGAGGCGACATAGTCGGCGGGCCACGGCAGCACGCGGCAGACGTGCCGGTCGTAGAAGACGCGCATGAGGTCGAAGTACTCCTGCGTGTCCGTGGTGCCCGCCGTTTCGTGCGCTCGCAGGCCTTCGTCGACGCCGGGCGGGAGCAGCGCGCGCAGCCGGTCCATCTCGCTGCGCCACAGCTCGTACGACGCCGGCGAGTTGGCGATCACCAGCCCGCGCAGGCCGTCCGGACGCTCGGCGGCGTGCCGCGCGACGACCAGGCCGCCCCACGACTGTCCATAGAGGACGTAGTTGTCCTCGATGCCGAGCCGGTGCACCAGGTTGTCCAGCTCGTCGCCGAACAGCTCCGGGTCCCAGAACCCGGGTCCGGCGTCCGGCAGCCGGGTGGACCCGCCGCTGCCGAGCTGGTCGTAGTGCACGACCGGGAATCCGTGCTCGGCGAGTTCGGCCAGGCTCAGCAGGTAGTCGTGCGTGCTGCCCGGCCCGCCGTGCACGACGACCACCGCGGGCGCCGCTCCTCCCGGTTGCCCGGTGACCCGGTACCAGGTGCGGTGCTCGCCGAACGGGACCCAGCCTTTCGCGGCGGGCTCCAGAGCCATGCTCATCACCTCGTTCGCCTCCCTCGTCCGTCTCCGGCGCAGCGCGGCCGGATCCGGTTACCTGTCTATCCGCCGCGGCCCGCGCGCCACTAGCCCCTAAGGGGCATCTAAAGCCGAGCCAAATCCTCCTGCCCGGCACCGGATTCAGGGGTCCCCTACCGGGTGGGCCTGGGCCTGGCGCGGCCCTACCGTTTCCCTTGCCCTCTCTGCGACTACGAACCCGGAGCTGCCACGATGCGCGTGATGCTGATGGTCTTCCCGACGAGGACGCACGTTTACAGCATGGCTCCGGTGGGCTGGGCGCTGGCCGCGGCCGGGCACGAGGTGCGCTTCGTCGGGCAGCGCAACCCGCGCGAGGTCGCGTCGTTCACCGAAACCGGGCTGGACGCCATGTGGTTCGGCGACGAACTCGACATCGCCCGCCACCGGCAGCAGCAGGTCGACGGCAACAACGCGATGCACGGCGAATTCCGGCTCTCGGAAAGCCGTCCCGAGCGCTACACCGACGAGTACGTGCGCAACGTGTACGAGCATTGGGTCGACGTGTTCCGCTGGACCACGCCTGACCTGCTGCTCGACGAACTCGTCCGCTTCGCCCGGCAGTGGCAGCCGGACCTCGTGGTGTGGGACCCGCTGATCTACGCCGCGCCGATCGTCGCGCACGCCATGGGGGTGCCGCACCTGCGGATGATGTACGCCGCCGACCAGACCGCCCGCATCGGCGCGCAGTACCGCGACCTCAGAGCCAGCCGCCCTGAGGACAGCTCGCCGGACCCGTTCGAGACGTGGATGTCCGCCGAGGTCGGCCGGTTCGGAGCCGACTACGACGAAGCCCTCCGCTACGGCGTGCGGACCATCGACTGTCATCCGTCGTATCTGCGTTACGACGGCGTGGACGTCGACTACCTCCCGGCCCGGTTCGTGCCGCAGAACAAGCCGATGGCGATCCCTTCCTGGGTGCTGGACCGGCCGGAGCGGCCGCGAGTGATGCTCACCCTCGGCATCTCCAACCGGCAGACGCTCGGCGTCGAGGAGACCTCCGTCGGGGACCTGCTGGACGGGCTCGCCGACCTCGACATCGAAGTGATCGCCACGCTCAACGCGGAACAGCTCGCGTCCGTGCGCGCGATCCCGGACAACGTCCGCGCGGTCGATTTCGTGCCGATGAACGAACTCCTCGCCTCGTGCTCCGCGATCGTGCACCAGGGCGGCGGCGCGACGATCGGCAACGCGGTGGTGAACGGCGTCCCGCAGCTGGTCATCCCGGGCACCACGTGGAGCGAACGCGGCTCCGCGGTGGCTCAGGTGAAGCGCGGCAACGGATTGCTGGTGGACCTCGAGGACGTGACGTCGTCGAGCGTCCGCGACGGAGTGTGCCGGCTGTTGGAAGAACCGTCCTTTCGAGACTGTGCGCTCGAGGTGCGCGACGAGATGCTGGCGACGCCCACTCTCGACGACCTCGTGCCGGAACTGGAACGGATCGCGCGATGCCCGTGACGCGGCCGCCGACCATGCGGACGATCGGGTTTCTCGTGCTAAGCCTCCCGATCCGGCTCGCGGCGTTCGTGCTGATCCTGGTGACCATGCTGGTCGGCGTCGGGACGACAATGCTGTGGATCGGCATCCCGATCCTGTTGGTCGCGACCTCCTTGATGCGTTCGTACTGTGCCTTCGAACGCCGTTGGGCGCACCAGATGCTCGGCGTGACCATTGCCGAACCGGTCCGCCGCCGTCCGGCCGGCCCGGGCATGCTCGCGGTGTGGCAGGCGCGGCTGCTCGACCCCGCCACCTGGCGCGAGTTCGCGTTCGTGCTGATCGCTTTTCCGTTGGGCATCGTGGAATTCGTGGCGGGCGTCGTGTCCACCGCGGTACCTCCTTTCGGGATTTTCGTGGCACCGCGCATCGGGGCGATGCACGGCGAACTGGCAACGTCGTTCCTCGGCCCGAACCGCACCGCGCAACTGGAAGCGCGCACGGTGCAGCTGCAGAACTCGCGAGCACGCGGAGTGGACGCGGTGGAGGCCGAACGACGCCGGATCGAACGCGATCTGCACGACGGCGCACAGCAGCGGCTGGTGTCCGTCGCGATGAGCCTGGGCCGGGCCCAGCTCAAACTCGATCTCGACGACCCGACCGCGGTCCGCGAACTCATCGGAGCCGCGCACGCCGACGCGAAACTCGCGGTTTCGGAGTTGCGCGACCTGGCGCGCGGCATCTACCCGCCGGTGCTCCAGGATCGTGGCCTGGACGCAGCGTTGTCTTCTCTTACCGCAAGAATGCCTATCCCTATTGAGGTCGAGGTTACCGTACAACCCCGTCCTCCCGCACCTGTGGAAACGACGACGTACTTCATCGTGAGCGAAACGCTCGCCAACGTGACCAAACATTCCGGCGCCGACCGCGCGTCCGTGCGAGTGACCCGCGACGACGACACCGTGGTCGTCGAAATCACCGACAACGGCCACGGCGGCGCGTCGATGCGCCCCGGCGGCGGTCTGACCGGCTTGGCCGACCGCGCCGCCACGATCGACGGTGTGCTCACCGTCGTCAGCCCCGCCGGCGGCCCCACCGTCGTGCGAGCCGATCTGCCCGTCCGCTGGTGAATCCTGTTGTGGAGGCAAGAAAATGCGCGTCGTGATCGCGGAAGACTCGGTGTTGTTGCGCGCCGGAGTGCAAAGCCTGCTGGCGGACGTCGGCATCGAAACCGCCGCCGCGGTGGACAACGGCGACGACATGTTGGTGGCCATCCGAGACCACCGCCCCGACCTGGTCATCGCCGACGTCCGGATGCCCCCGACCTTCACCGACGAGGGCCTGCGCGCAGCTTTGGCCGCCCGCAAGGAAATCCCCGGCCTGCCGGTGCTGGTGGTGTCGCAGTATGTCGAAGGAAGCTATGCGGTAGACCTGATTGCGGAAGGCACCTCCGGCGTCGGCTACCTGCTGAAGGAACGAGTCGCCGATGTCGCGGACTTCCTGGAAGCAGTCCGCCGCGTCGCCGGCGGAGGCTCGGCGATCGACCCGGACGTGGTCGCGCAGATGCTGTCCCGCAGCCGGGATCCGTTGGAGGCCTTGACTGCACGGGAGACCGAGGTGCTGGCGCAGATGGCACAGGGCCTGTCGAACACGGCCATCGCCAAGGCCCTGGTGGTGACTCAGGGAGCGGTCGAGAACCACATCAGCAACATCTTCGCGAAGCTCGGCCTGGAGGCAAGCCGGGACCAGAACCGCCGCATCCGCGCCGTTCTGACCTACCTGGACAGCACCGCCGTGCACGCCTGAGCCCCAGACCGCCGCCTCCGCGCGGTCCAAAGCTTCCTGAAGCCAGCTGCCATCGCACCGGCAACGGGTAGGGATCGTGGACCCGGCGCTGCTCTTCTTCGCGCTGCCTGCGAGACGTGACCACCTAGACCGCGCCACCGCGCGCACCTGATTCACCGGATCGATACCGTGCAGATGTTCGACTGGCAGCGGTAGTTTGGAAATATGGATCTTGGACCTGTCCCCGTGTCGTCCGTTGTGGACGATGTAGTTGTTCTCTTGTGGCGCAACGCTTCCGCCACCCGCCGCCATTCGCCACGGCCACTCTTTCACCTGCCGCGGCGCGTTCGGCATGTCGCTCGTCAAATGCTGCTGCAGCGCAACGATTCCACCGACGGTCGGCGTCTGCCGTCTTCCCTATCGCCCTTGAGACCGCAACTTCGCCCAAGCTGGCGATCTCGAAGACCTGCGCTCCGTGCGGCTGCCGAAGACAGTCATGCCGTCTTGCGGAAAGTCCGCATCGCCATGCGCCGACGCGGGCCCCGCTCCTTCGCTTCCTTCGCTTCCTTCGAGTCCTGCGCGGACCGAGTTATCGCGCCCGCCAGCTCGTCGCCGGAACAAACCTTGTCGACGGTTGCCGAGGTGACGGCACAGCAACTTCTTCGCGCCCAGCCCCCGCTGCCTGACCGACTGCGGCCAACGCCACCAGGAGGGCAGCCACTTCCACGTCATCCGGATTCCCACGCACGACACGTACTGCGGGCGTTACCGCCACAGCACGCTGTTCACCGCGCGCCTCGGCAGTTCCGAACCCAGCCGAATCCCCCTGCACCGCAAGGGTCTCGACTGTGGCCGCGTCTGCGGCCGTCATCGCATCACACCACCCGCCGACTGCCTCACCAGCCAAATCCTCTGGCACCGCCGGAGCCTCCGCACTGGCCGCGTCGACAGACGTCATCGCCTCGCACCGCCCACCAACTGCCCCACCAGACCCCAGCCCAGCCAACTCCCCCGGCGTCCGAGAAGTCCCGGCCGCGGCCGACTCACCCTGCGCAACAA
>NZ_PQIA01000046.1 GCF_003385235.1 Amycolatopsis circi
CGTCCCACCCGCCCCGTCGCTCGGCGAGCGGCCGGATCCACGGCCGCATCGACTAAGGAGGAACTGCCGAGATGTCCCACCCCGTCACCGCGGACGATTCGTGGAAGACGCCGGAGCTGCGGGAGGCCGAGGCCGCGCTCGACCGGACGGTCCGCAAGTCCCAGCAGTTGCTGAAGGACCTGGAGAAGATCAAGCTCCGCCCGCTGCCGAAGACCGACACCCCGGAACGGGTCGAGGCGATCAAGAAGGCCGCCTCGCGTCCGGACGCGCCCGCTCAGCTGCGGCTGGTCAAGCGGAAGGTCGAGGCGGGCGAGTTCTCCTGGGAGGACGTCGCCGCGGGCCGCGCCTTCGCCGACCCCGAGGTCCGCGCTCTCGCCGACGAAAAGCTCAGCGAGGCCAAGGACATCCTCGAGGAACTGGAGGAGGGCCAGACCCCCGAAGAAATCCTCGAGGCGCGCACCGGCGGCGCCGGGAATCCGTTGTCGGACACCGGACGCGCGAAGTATCCGGACGCGCCGGACAAGCCCGCCGGCTTCTCCGCCGAGGACCCGTTGGCGAGCAGCGGCCGTCCGCAACCTCCGGCCCCACCCGCGCCGGGACCGGCCGAGTACTCGAACGAGAATCCGCTCGCCGACCGGATGCCGCCGCCTCCGGCGCCGCCGAAGGAAGAACCGCCCGCTCCGCCGACTCCTCCCGCCCCGCCGCGGCATCGCGCCCCGGAACCGGAGCCGGAGGACGACTTCGCCGATCCCCTCGCCGACCGGGGCGACCGGCCGAAGCGGTCCGCGCCGCAGCCGCCGCCGTCGTCGGGCCGCCGTGCCCGCCGTCAGGACTCCGGCGATGACGACGACTACTTCGGCGGCTCGTTCCTCGGCTGAACCCCGCTCCGCTCTCGCAGAAGTCCGTGAGGGGAACCCTGAGGGACTCTGATTCCCTCAGGGTTCCCCTCACGGACCTCAGCCGACCACACGAAAAGAGGCCCCCGCCCACCCTGGGCGAGGACCCCTTTTTCGGCTCTGTGCCTAAGACTTCTCGGACTTGCCGTTCTCGCTCGAGGAAGACCCCGCGTCCACAGTGTCCTCCGCGGCGGCGTCCTTCTCGTCCGGCTCCGGCTTCTCCCCCGCCTCGTCCGAAGTGGACTCGACTGCGGCGTCCCGTTCGTCTCCCTTGCTGCGCAACGTCTCCGGGGCTTCGCGCGGCCCGCGTTTGGCCGCGACGACCAAGTACGCCGTCGCGCCGATGAACAGCAGGATCGACACCCACACGTTGACCCGCAGGCCGAGGATGTGGTTGGCGTGGTCGGAGCGCAGCAGTTCGGTCCCGCAGCGGCCGACGGTGTAGCCCGCAACATAGAGCGCGAACGCGCGGCCGTGGCCGAGCTTGAACCTGCGGTCCGCCCACACCACGACGAGCGCGATGAGCAGGTTCCAGATCAGCTCGTACAGGAACGTCGGGTGCACCGGGCTTTCCGGCAGCGGGATGTGCCCGGTCGCGACGCCGCCAAGGGCGTCCGGGGCCCCGGTGGCCGGGTCGAAGCGCTGGTAGATCTCCAGGCCCCACGGCAGGTCGGTGTGCCCGCCGTACAGCTCCTGGTTGAAGTAGTTGCCGAGCCGCCCGATCGCCTGCGCCACGATGATGCCGGGCGCGATCGTGTCGGCCATCGCGGGCAGCGGGATCCCCCGGCGCCGGCAGGCGATCAGCGCGCCGACCGCGCCCAGCGCGACCGCGCCCCAGATGCCGAGGCCGCCGTCCCAGATGGCGAAGGCGTTCCAGGGGTTCTTGCCCTCGGTGAAGTACAGCTCCGGGTCGGTGATGACGTGGTAGAGCCGACCGCCGACCAGGCCGAACGGCACCGCGAACACCGCGATGTCGAGCACCGTGCCCTTCGTGCCGCCCCGGGCCTCCCAGCGCCGCTCGCCCCACCAGATCGCGACGATGATGCCGGCGATGATGCAGAGCGCGTACGCCCGGATCGGGATCGGGCCCAGGTGCCAGACGCCTTGGTCGGGGCTCGGGATCGTGGCCAGGAATGCTGCGGAGTACACGCGGCCACCGTAGCGCGTCGGGCGCCGGTCGTGGTCCCGGTGCCGCGGAACCCTTCGTCAAGACCCGGTCACAGCCCGGTCACGGCCGCCTCCGGATACTGCGGGTCGGAGGCCGCGGCCAGGTATCCGGCCAGCAGCGCGTCCGCGACCTGGCCGACCGCGGCGTCCTCGGGCAGGAACGTTTCGCCGTGCAGGCTGGGCGCCCCCGCGGTCTCGCCGAGGCCGACGAACAGCATCAGGCCGCGGATGCCGTCGCCGCAATAATGCGCGAAATCGTCCGCGCCGAAGGACCGGAAATCGACGTCTACATCCGCGCCTCCGTCTTCGAGCCAGCTCCGTGCGGCAGCGGCCAGCGCGGGATCGTTAACCAGGACGGGCTCGCACGGGCTGATCCGGAGGTCGGCGGTGCAGCCGTAGGCGCGTGCGGTGGCGTGCACGACCTCGTCGAGGGCTTCCAGCGCGCGTTCGCGGTCGCTCGCGCGCATCAGCCGCAGCGAACCGAAAGCCGACGCCGTATTCGGGACGACGTTCGCCGCCGTGCCCGCGCTGAGCCGTCCGATCGTGCAGACCGCGCCGTGCATCGGATCGATCCGGCGGCTCGCGACCTGCTGCAAGCTCACGACCAGTTGGCTGAGCGCCAGCACCGGGTCGCGCAGCAGATGCGGGTATCCGGCGTGGCCGCCTTGGCCGTGCACCACGACCTCGAACTCGTCGGTGGACGCGTTCACCGGCCCGGGCGCGGCCGAGACGACGCCGTAGGGCAGCCGCGGCTGGACGTGCGCACCGATCACCGTGTCGATGCCGCGCTCTTCCAGAATGCCCGATTCGACCAGGTCGAGCGCTCCGGACGGCGACGTTTCCTCGCGTGGCTGCAGGATCGCGAACAACGGACGCGGGAGTTCGACGCGCCGCGCTGCCCGGCAGACCGCGGTCAGTGCGGCGAGGTGGACGTCGTGACCGCAGGCGTGCATCAAGCCGGTCTTCGCGGCCCATCCGACGCCGGTGCGCTCTATTACCGGGAGCGCGTCCAGTTCAGCGCGCAGCGCGACTGCTGGGCCCGGGTGCGCCGCGGAGATCTGGATGAGCCGCCCGGTTTTCGCAACCCGCTCGCCCTCCCCCAGCGCGGCGGCCACGATCCGGGCGGTGTCGTCCTCGTCGCCGGAGGCACGCGGGTCGGCGTGGATCCGGTGGCGCAGTTCGATCGCGGCGGGCAGTTCTTCGGCCAGCGCGGCACGCCAGTTCCCGACCAGGTCGTTCATTTCCGCCCCAGCCGGTAGATCCGGGCCGCGTTCTCGTGTCCGGCCAAGCGAGCCAGCCGGATCGCGTCCACTTCGGACAGTGCATCGGCGGCGAGAGCGGCGCGCAGGAAGTCGGACAGTCCTTGCCGGAACAACGCGGTGCCCAGGTGATACAGCTCGGCCAGCCCGAACGCGTCGGTGGAGAACAACAGCTTTCCGAACGGCGCCAGCTCCAGCGTCTCGGCGAGGATGGCGGGCGCGCGGAAGCCCGCGTTGTGCGTGATGAGGCCGACGTCGACGAAGACGTGCTCGAAGACCTGCGCGAGGTAGGCCGCATTGCGGTGGAACGGGTAGTTGTGCAGCAGCAGGATCGGGACGCCCTCGTCGCGGGTCGCGCGCAGCAAACCGGTGAGCCGCAAGGGATCGCAACGGTGAAGGTCCAGGTCGGAGTCTCCGTAGCCGACATGGAATTGCACCGGCAGCCGTCGGTCGATTCCGGCCCAGATCAGGTGGCGGTGCAGCACCTCGTCAGCCAGCCGGGCCTCTTCGCCCGCCTCGATCCGAGCCAGCCAGCGTCCGGCGGCGGCTTCGACCTCGGCTGGAGCCGGTCGTTCGCCGGACAGCTCCAGCCCGACTCGGTAGGCCGCGATCGTCTTCACGCCGACCGCGTTCGTCGTACGGCGGTCGAGTTCAGCGGCGAAGTCATCGGCGAAGCTGGCCGCGCTGGTGTTGCGAATGACGTCTTCGGCGACCTGTTCGAGCCGGACGATGTCGTGTGCGCGGGCGTCGGCCAGTTGGGCGAAGGTTTCTGTGGTGGTGAGGGATTCGGGCAGGAAACCGCCGTCCAGCAAGTAATCCGTGCTGCCGGTGCCGCGCAGGAACCGCCGGTTGACCTCCGCCGCGCCCAGTTCGGTACGACGGGCGAGATAGTCGTCGGCCGGCGCGTGTTTCGGCAGGTCGAGGATCGGCGCGCAGCGTTCGCGCACGGCGAGGCCGATCAGGGAGTCGAACAGCGACGTCCCGAGCGGCGACACGGTGTCCGCCTCGGTAAGCATCCCCTCGAACCCGCCGCGGTCGACGTCGCCGGTGCTTACGCCGTGGCAATGGTGGTCGACCAACTGCAGGTCCGCGACGAAATCGAGCAGTCCGGTCATGCCTCTCCTTCAGCGAGCCTCTCCCCCACCCTACGGGCGAAACCGGGTGCCGAGGCGACTACGACGATGGCCAGCACGAGCACCCCGCCCGCCACGACGGGGAACCACCGTGCGGGGCCGTCGGTCGGATACGGCACGACGTTGACGTACACGGTGTAGCCGAGCAAGACCAGCGCGCCGATCGGGAACGCCAGATGCCACCACGGCACGCGCATCCGGCGCCGCACGAACAGCAGCAGGATCGCGCCGAGGGTGGTGAGCAGGTAGATCACCAACAAGATCAAGGTGCCGATCGAACCGGCCCAGGCGAAGGTGTCGTCTGCGGTGGCGCCGAAGAACACTGCGCACACCAAGATGATCAGTGCCGCCGCGAGCGCGACCACGGTTACCGCGACGGCGGGAGTGCCCTTGGCGGAGATCCGGCCGATGCCGCGTCCGTCGAATGCGTCGCGGCCTAGGGCGAACAGCAATCGCGAGCCGCCGACGACGCAGGCGAGGCAGCAGCCGAACGCGCTGATCGCGGCACCCGCGCTGATGACGTCGCCGACCCACGGGCCGACGAAGCGGCTGCCGAGATCGCCCAGCAGCGAAGGGGAATTGTGGAACGCCGTGGCGTCGCCGCCGAACGCCATCATCTCGACGGCGGTCACAAGGACGAAGTAGGCGCCGCCGAAGATGGCCGTGCCGAGGATCGCGCGCGGGATGTTGCGGCGCGGGTCGCGGGTTTCCTCGCCGAGCGTCGCGGCGGCTTCGAAACCGGCGAACGACAGGAAACCGAATACCGCGCCGAGGAAGATGCCGGAGACTCCGGTGTCCGGCACGAAAACCTGCAGCGTGAACCGGCCGCTGGGAGCGTCGCCCGCGACGAGCCGGACCAGGATTACCACGGTGACCAGCAAGATCAGCGCAATGGTCGCGCCCTCGACGGCAAGCAACGTGCTGGTACCGCGGCGGGCCGGGGCGACCGCGAGCAGCCAGCTGCCGATCAGTGCGACCGCGGTCAGCACGAACGGACCCCACGACGGCGGGTGCGGCCAGATCCCGACCTGCGTCAGGAACGCCGTGCCCAGCACGCCGGCGGCGGAACTGGTGACCACAGCGTAGAAGGTGTACGTGCCGAGCAGCCCGATTCCGGACACGACGCCCGCGCGCGGACCGAGGGTCGCGCCGACGAACGCGTAGACCGATCCGGCGTGCTGGTAGTGGCGGCAGAGCTGGACGAAGCCGTACGCGACCAGCAACACTCCCGCCGCCGAGAGGAGGAACGCCAGCGGAACCGCGCGTCCGGCGGCCGTCGCTGTTTGCTGTGGGTTGATGTTCGCGGCCATGCTGGGTGCCATGAGCGCGACGGACAGCCCGACGGCCTGCCAGACCGAGAGGGTGCGCCGCAATTCGGGACGGTCTCCGGACACGGATGCGCTCCTTTCCCGAGGAGTACACAGTGAACCTTCCAGGCGGCGCGGAGAGCGAGCGCCGACCGGCTGAACTCTCGTTCCCGCCAACCTCGACCGCGACCGGCTGAACCTCCCCTCCAGCGTTGAAGGAGCACCCCTTGTCGTCCCCTTTCTCGTCTTCGGCCGGACTCGACCGCGACCGGCTCGCTGAACTCGGCGCGGCCGCCGCCGGTCGGATGGAACAGGCGGGCGTCGAACTCGTCGCGCTGAGTTTCGTGGACAACTCCGGCATTTCGCGAGTCAAGGCGGTGCCGGTGGCGAGGCTGGCGAAGGTCGCGGCGTGGGGTGTCGGCGCGTCGAACTCGTTCGACTTCTTCCTCGGCACCGACAGCATCGCGGACGGCGAGCATTCCCTCGGCCCGGTCGGCGACCTGCGGCTGCACCCCGACCTCGACGCGCTCACCGTGCTCGCCGCGCAACCTGGCTGGGCATGGGCCCCGGCGTGGCGCTACGACCAGGACGGGCACCAGCATCCGCAGGACACCCGGGCTCTCGCCGCTGCCGCCGTGGCACAGCTCGCCGAACGTGGCCTGACCGCGCGGATGGCTTTCGAACTGGAGTGGATCGCGACCGACGCGAACGAGGTCCCGCTGCCCGGCCCGGCCTACGGATACTCGCGGCTGAGCGCGAACCACGAATATCTCCGGGCACTCGTGTCCACTTTAGACAGTTGTGGCGTCGAGGTGGAGCAGATCCATCCGGAATACGCCGCGGGTCAGTTCGAGCTGTCGATCGCCGCGACCGATCCGGTTCGGGCAGCCGATTTAGCGGTACTGACAAAGGAAACCGTGCGGACAGTGACCGCTGCGCACGGGTTGCGCGCGTCATTCACACCGAAGTTCGAGCCTGGCGGCGTCGGCAATGGCGGGCACGTGCACCTGAGTCTTTGGGACGGCGAGCGCAATCTGTGCGCTGGCGGGACCGGGGCATTCGGGCTGACCTCGACCGCGGATTCCTTCGGTGCGGGCATTTTCCGCCGGTTGCCCGCGCTGCTGGCGGTCGGCGCACCGTCGGTGGTCAGCTATCTGCGGCTGGAACCGCATCACTGGGCGGGCGTGTTTACCGCGTGGGGACTGGAAAATCGCGAAGCACCGCTGCGGCTGATCCGCGGCGCGGCCGGACAGCGCGACACGGCAGCGAACCTTGAGGTGAAGTGCTTCGACCTCACCGCTAACCCGTACCTGGTGGTGGCGGGACTGCTTTTCTCCGGCCAGGCAGGCATCGACGCCGACGCACGCTTGCCGGAACCAGTCAGGGTGGATCCGGGGTCGCTCTCCCCCGCCGACGCCGCCGCGGCTGGAGTGACGCGGCTGCCGCAATCGTTGTCGGAGGCTGTCGCGGCGTTCGAGGCCGACGATGTGCTGCCGGGCGCGTTCGGACCCCAGCTGGCCACGACGTTGGCGGACGTGCGCCGTGCCGAAGCGGCCGAGCTGGGGTCGCTGGAACCGGCGGAGTTGTGCCGGGTGATGCGCTTCCTGCACTGAGCCGGTTCAACGAAGCAGGGCCGCCACCCGGGACTGCAGTTCGGGCAGTATCGCGTACAGCTTGTCGCCCGGGCAGTCGGTGTTGTAGAAGTCGCGGTGTCCCTTGATTTCCTTCACCGGGATGCCGTATTGGCGGCACACGTACGCCACGAACACCACGAGCGAATCGAACTGCGCCTTCGGCGGGGCGACCTGCATGTAGGTGCCCTCGTTCTCGATGCCGATCGCGTTGTCGTTCTGGCCGGGGCAATGCGCCGCGCGGACGATCTTCTTCCCGCTGCGCAACGCGTCCAGGCTGCCGTGGCGGCCTTCGAGACGGTAGCCGCCGCGGGAGACCGTGAAGTGCTGGCCGGTGTCGGACCAGCCGTTGTTGTCGATGTGGTCGGCCTGGTCGTCGCGCGCGACCTGGAACGCGTGCTCGAGCGAGTAGTCGGTGCTGTTGGGGCAGTCGATGTGGTGGATGAGCACGCGATTGGCCGGATGGTCGAGCGTGGTGAGCGGATCCGCGGGCGGGCGCGCGCCCCATTCCGCACAGCTGTAGATGCGCGGCGCGGCCGCGGCGTCCGCGAGGCCGGGCAGCACGAGCCCCGCCGCCGCGGCAGCGCTCACGCCGGCCGCCCCGCGCAGGAACGTCCTCCGGGGAACCTGTCCGATGTCGAAAGCCATGCGCCGCACTGTGCGCGGACGGCGTACACGATGCGTACAACCGGCCGCTCAGGCGCGCAGATCCAGCTCCGCGGGGAACGGTTCATCCAGCTTGAGCACGCCGCTCTCGCTTTTCGCGTGCGGCAGGTAGTCGCCGTCGGAAAGCGCGTACACGGTGGCGGCCTCCTGCTCCGGGTCGACGAGCAGGTAGTACGGGATGAGCGCTTCGGCGTAGAGGGCTTTCTTGAAGATCCGGTCCTGCACCCTGGTGGACGGCGATTCGATCTCGGCGGCCAGCAGCACCTCGGACGCCGGATACCAGGTCGTGGCCACGTCGGGGCAGGTGACGATCACGAAGTCCGGGATCAGCAGCCGGTTTTCACCGCAGCGGACCGCGACGCCGGGGAGCAGCGCACTGCCTTTCGGCAAGACTGGCGCCACTGCGAGCTGCAATCGCTGGAGCCACTGTTGGTGCAGCGCTGTCGGAGCCGGACCCATCACCAGCGTCCCGTCGACTCCTTCGATCCGGTTGCCGAGGAGCTGTTCGTTCGGCAGGGCAAGCACTTCTGCCAACCCGGGAGCCTCACCAGGGTTGATGTCGCTGGTTTGCATACCGAGAGAGTACGAACGACCACCGGCAGTTTCCGGCGATCGACCCGGGATCAGGCCGGAGCAACCGCCTCGCGCACGCCCTGCGCCAGCTCCGAAGCCAGCTTCGCCACGCCGTCCGGACCGTCCGCCGCGGCCGTGACCAGCGCGGATCCCACGATCACCGCGTCCGCGAACCCGGCCACCTGCGCGGCCTGCTCCCGCGAACGGACCCCGAGGCCCACCCCGATCGGCAGTTCCGTGTGCTCGCGAGTCCGCCGAACCAGATCCTCCGCGTGCACACCCACCGCGTCGCGAGCGCCCGTCACGCCCATCACCGCGGTCGCGTACACGAAGCCCGACGACGACGCCGTGGTCTTCGCCAGTCGCTCCTCCGACGACGACGGCGCGACCAGGAAAATCCGGTCCAAGCCGTGTTCCAAGGACGCGGCCATCCACTCGTCGGCCTCGTCCGGGATCAGGTCCGGCGTGATCAAGCCCAGACCACCGGCCGAAGCGAGGTCGCGGGCGAACGCATCGACCCCGTACCGGTGCACCGGGTTCCAGTACGTCATCACCACCGCGCGACCGCCGCGCGCGGAGACCGATTCCACGACCTCGAAGAGCTGCTTCAGCCGGAACCCGCTCGCCAGCGCCGCCTCGGCGGCCGCCTGGATGGTGGGGCCGTCCATGACCGGATCGGAGTACGGGACGCCGACCTCGACCAGGTCCGCTCCGCCGTCGATCGTCGCGGCCAGCAGGTCTTTCGAGCCGTCCACGGACGGGAATCCGGCGGGCAAGTAGCCGACCAGCGCGGCCCGGTGTTCCGCCCGCGTCGCCGCGAACAGCTCGTCGAGGCCGCTCACTTGCCCTCCCCGTCCACGAGCCCGAACCACTGGGCCGCGGTGTCCATGTCCTTGTCGCCCCGGCCCGACAGGTTGACCACGATCAGCCCGTCCGGGCCCAGCTCGCGGCCCAGTTCCAGGGCCCCGGCGAGCGCGTGCGCCGATTCGATCGCCGGGATGATGCCCTCGGTGCGCGACAGCAGCCGGAAGGCGTCCATCGCGGCCGCGTCGGTGACCGGGCGGTACTCGGCGCGGCCGGAGTCCTTGAGCCACGCGTGTTCCGGGCCGACGCCCGGGTAGTCGAGCCCGGCGGAGATCGAATGCGATTCGACCGTCTGGCCGTCCTCGTCCTGCAGCAGGTACGACATCGCGCCGTGCAGGTTGCCGGGAGTGCCCTTGGTGAGCGTCGCGCCGTGCCGGTTGCCCTCGATGCCTTCGCCGCCCGGCTCGAGGCCGACCAGCCGCACCGACGGGTCGTCGTAGAAGCCGGAGAAGATGCCGATGGCGTTGGACCCGCCGCCGACGCACGCCGCGACGACGTCCGGCAGGCGGCCCGCCTTCTCCAGGATCTGCGCCCGCGCCTCCTCGCCGATGACGTGGTGGAAGTTGCGCACCATCATCGGGAACGGGTACGGGCCCGCGGCAGTGCCGAAGAGGTAGTGCGTGGTGTCCGCGTTGGTGACCCAGTCGCGCAGCGCCTCGTTGATCGCGTCCTTGAGCGTGCGCGACCCGGTTTTCACCGGGATGACCTCGGCGCCGAGCAGCTTCATCCGCGCGACGTTCAGCGACTGCCGTTCGGTGTCGACCTCGCCCATGTACACGACGCAGTCGAGGCCGAGCAGCGCGCACGCGGTGGCCGTGGCGACGCCGTGCTGGCCCGCGCCGGTCTCCGCGATGACGCGCTTCTTGCCCATCCGCACGGTGAGCAGCGCCTGGCCCAGCACGTTGTTGATCTTGTGCGAACCGGTGTGGTTGAGGTCCTCGCGCTTGAGGAACACCCGCGCGCCGCCGGCCTGCTCGCCGAACCGCTTGGCTTCGGTGAGCAGCGACGGACGGCCCGCGTACTCGGTCAGCAGCCGGTTCAGTTCGCCGGTGAACGCGGGGTCGTGGCGGGCCTTCTCGTACTCCGCCGCGACCTCGTCGACCACGCCGATCAGCGCTTCCGGCATGAACCGGCCGCCGTACGGGCCGTAGTAGCCGCGCTCGTCCGGGTCGTGCTTGCCGCGCTCGGTCACCGCGAGGGCCTCGGGCAGGCGGGGTGCGAACCGGCGGTGACGAGCTTGACGACCGCGCCCTTCGGGTCGCCGGAGGCCACCAGGCCCTCGCCGACCAGCACCGCGTCCGCGCCGTGGCCGGCGTACGACATCAGGTCGCCCGGGCCGCGGACGCCGGACTCGGCGACCTTGAACACGTCCATCGGCAGGCCGGGCGCGAGGCGGGAGAACACGTCGCGGTCCACTTCGAGGGTGTGCAGGTTGCGCGCGTTGACGCCGATGACCTTCGCGCCCGCTTCGAGCGCGCGGTCGGCCTCCTCGGCGTTGTGGATCTCCACGAGCGCGGTCATGCCGAGCGATTCGACGCGGTCGAGCAGCGCGGCGAGCGCGTTCTGCTCCAGCGCGGCGACGATCAGCAGGACCATGTCCGCGCCGTGCAGCCGGGCCTCGTGCACCTGGTACGGGCTGACGACGAAGTCCTTGCGCAGCACGGGAATGTCGACCGCGGCGCGCACCGCGTCGAGGTCGGCGAGCGATCCGCCGAAGCGGCGCTGTTCGGTGAGCACGCTGATGACGCGCGCGCCGGCGTCCTCGTAGTCGCGGGCCAGCGCGGCCGGGTCGGAAATCGTGGCCAGCTCGCCCTTCGACGGGCTGCGCCGCTTCACCTCGGCGATGACGCCGATGCCGGATTCGCGCAGCGCCGCCATCACGTCACGCGGGGGGACGGCCTTGGCCGCCCTGGCCTTCAGTTCGTCGAACGGCAGCGCGGATTCCCGCTGCGCGAGATCCTCGCGCACGCCGGCGACGATGTCTTCGAGCACGCTCATCGGACGCCCCTACCCGCTGCCGCACTCCTGGGTCCACTCGCAAGCTCGCTCACAAAAACCTTCCCCTTCCCGCCGAAACGATGCTAACCCCCGCTCGATGACCGGCCGGTCCCGGGTTGCTCAGCGACGAGGATCCCCGCCGTCGGTCGGGTCGTCCCCCTCCGACAGCGCCTCCCACAGCTCGGTGTCCGGATCCTTCCGCGCCGCCTTGGCTCCCGGTGCGGCGTAACGGGCTCCGAGCTTGCGCGCGGCTCCCGCCCACTTGATCGCTGCCAACCCGCCGAGTGCGACAAGAATTCCGCCCAGTGCCGCGATCAGGTGGCCGAGCACGATTTCCGTGCCGGGCAGCCCGGGCGCGAACCCGCCGAACTTGATTCCGTCGACCCCGCTCCAGACGCCCGCCGCGCCGGCGAGCACCAGCACGATCCCGAGCACGCGGCGCAGCCAGCCGCCGGTCGCGATGGCCCCGGCGACGCCCGCGAGCGCGAGGATCGCGAGCGGCACGAGCGCGGTGGAGCGCTGTTCGCCGGGTTCGGTGTACAGGACGGTGCCGCGCACGCCCTCGTCGCGGAATTCGGCGAACCACACCATCCGGGACGCTCCCCAGAGAGCCAGCGCGCCGAGCAGGAGGGCGAGGATGATCGTCCACAGTGGACGGCGCGCCGAAGCGGCAGCGGGCTCGGCTGCCGACGGCGATTTCACGCTGCCAACCGGCTCTTCGGCAGCGGTTTTCCCTGCGTCAGGCGGTTTTTCACCGACATCCGCCGGTTCCACCGCGTCATGAGCCTCTTGCGCCTCGGCGCCGCCGCGTCGTGGTTCCGCCTCCTCGGGCCGCTCAGACACCGGCCGCGTCCTCGGCCGGGTCCAGCTCGCCCGCCGGGACCATCGTGCCCGCCGCGGCGATCGCGGACAGCACGGTGCGGGCCTTGTTGAGCGATTCGGTGTCCTCGTAGTCCGGGACCGAGTCCGCGACCACGCCGCCGCCCGCCTGCACGTAAGCGGTCCCGTCGATCATCAGCGCGGTGCGGATGGCGATCGCCGTGTCCGCGTCGCCCGCGAAGTCCAGGTAGCCGACGACGCCGCCGTACAGCGCGCGGCGCACCGGTTCCAGCTCCTCGATCAGCTGCATCGCCCGCACCTTCGGCGCGCCGGACAGCGTGCCCGCCGGGAAGCAGGCGGCGACCGCGTCGAAGGCCGTGGCGTCGTCTTTCAGCTCGCCGGTCACCGTCGACACGATGTGCATGACGTGGCTGTAGCGCTCGATCTGGAAGAAGTCGACCACGTGCACGGTGCCCGGTTTGCAGACCTTGCCGAGGTCGTTGCGGCCGAGGTCGACGAGCATCAGGTGCTCGGCGCGTTCCTTCTCGTCCGCGAGCAGGTCCTTGGCCAGCTGCGCGTCCTCCTCCGGATCCGCCCCTCGCCAGCGGGTGCCCGCGATGGGATGCGTGGTGGCGCGCCCGTCGCGGACGGTCACCAGCGATTCCGGGCTGGAGCCGACGATGTCGAAGCCCTCCAGCCGCAGCAAGTACATGTACGGGCTCGGGTTGGAGGTGCGGAGCACGCGGTAGACGTCGAGCGCGTCGGCTCCGGTTTCGATCTCGAACCGTTGCGAGGGCACGACCTGGAACGCTTCGCCGGCCTTGATGGCCTCGACCGCCTTGTCGACGGCCGCGTGGAAGTTTTCCTTGCTGCGGTGGCGGCGGAATTCCGGAGTGGGCCGGTCGAACGTCGCGACGGTCGGCGGCGCGGGCACCCGCAACTGCTCGGTCATCGCGGACAGCCGGGCCAGCGCGTCGTCGTACGCGGCGTCCACGCGTTCGGCCGAGTCGTCCCAGTTGACCGCGTTGGCGATCAGCGTGACGGTGCCCTCGTGGTGGTCGAACGCGGCGAGATCGGTGGCGAGCAGCATGGTCAGCTCGGGGATGTCGAGGTCCCGTTCGGCCAGCTCGGGCAGCTTTTCCAGCCAGCGCACCGAATCGTAGCCGAGATAGCCGACCATTCCGCCGGTCAGCGGGGGCAGGCCGGGCAGCGGCTCGGTGTGCAGCGCCTCGACGGTCGCGCGCAGCACCTGCAGCGGGTCGCCCTCGGTGGGCAGGTTGTCCGGCGGGGTGCCGGTCCAGACCGCCTTGCCGTCGCGGACGGTCAGCGCGGCCGGGCTGCGCACCCCGACGAACGACCAGCGCGACCACGATTTCCCGTTCTCGGCCGATTCGAAGAGGAACGTGCCGGGCCGGTCGGCGGCGAGCTTGCGGTAGATCCCCAGCGGGGTCTCGCCGTCGGCGAGCACCCGGCGCACCACGGGGATCACGCGGCGGCTCTCGGCCAGCGCGCGGAAGCCGGCGCGGGACGGGCTGACCGGGCCGGGCCCGGCCGTGGACGAGGCTGCTGAGCTGACCATGCGCCTCATTGTGCCGCTACGGCCGGGTCCGCCGGTCAGCGGGCTCTCAATTCAATGACTGTTGAATTTGAGGCGGCGACCGGTCAAGATGGTCCGGTGAGCACCGAAGACACTACCGCGCGCCGCCGCGGCCGCCGCCCTGCTGGTCAGGACACCCGCGCGGTGCTGCTGGAAGCCGCCCGCGCGGTGTTCGCCGAGAACGGCTACGAACGCGCGACGGTCCGCTCGATCGCCGCGCGCGCCGGGGTGGACGCGGCCATGGTCAACCACTGGTTCGGCGGCAAGGAAGGCCTGTTCGCCCAAGCGGTGCTGAAACTGCCGTTCGAACCGACGGAATTGGTGACGGTCCTGCGCGACGGCCCGGTCGACGAGCTGGGCGTCCGGATCGCGCGCACCTTCCTGACCCGATGGGACGGCGTCGGCGGCGACACGTTCCAGGCGCTGATCCGCAGCGTCGCCAGTCACGAGGCGGCCAGCACGGTGCTGCGGGAGTTTTTCTCGCAGTTTTTCACCGGACTGCTGAGCGAGACCAGCGTTGACCGCCAGGAGCTGCGGGTGGCGTTGTGCGCTTCGCAGCTGGTGGGGATGGGGTTGATCCGGTATGTGGCCCGGTTCCCGCCGATGGTGGAGGCGGAGGTGGACACGCTGATTGCGGCGGTGGCGCCGACCTTGCAGCGTTATCTCACCGGGGACATCGACTAGGCCCTCGTGAGTGTTTGTCCCGGTTAGAACCAGGTTAGAACCGGCATAAACACTCACGACTCGTCGGCGAGCAGCAACCGCTCGTCGGTGTCGAAGCACGTGTGCGTCCCGGTGTGACAAGCCGGACCGGTCTGGTCCACTCGCAGCAACACCGTGTCGCCGTCGCAGTCGACGCGGACCTCTCGCACGTGCTGGACGTGCCCCGAGGTCTCGCCCTTCACCCACAGCTCCTGCCGGCTGCGCGACCAATACGTCCCGCGCCGGGTGGTGAGCGTCGATTCCAGCGCGTCGTCGTTCATCCAGGCCATCATCAGCACGTCCGACGTCGCGTGGTCGACCACGACCGCGGCGATCAGTCCGTCCGCGTTCCACTTCAGCCGTGCGGAAAGTTCCGGCGAGAGGCTCATCGCACGACCACCCCGCCGGTGCGCAGCGCGCCCTTCACGTCGCCGATCGTCAACTGTCCGAAGTGGAATACGCTCGCCGCGAGCACCGCGTCGGCACCGGCTTCCACCGCGGGCAAGAAGTGTTCGGTCGCGCCCGCGCCGCCGCTGGCGATCACCGGGACTCGCACCGCGCGCCGAACCAGGCCGATCAGCTCCAGGTCGAAGCCGGTTTTGGTGCCGTCCGCGTCCATCGAGTTGAGCAGGATCTCGCCGACGCCGAGTTCCTCGCCGCGCGCGGCCCATTCCACCGCGTCGATTCCGGTGCCGCGACGGCCGCCGTGCGTGGTGACCTCGAAGCCGGACGCTGTCGGTGCGCTGCCTTCCGGCACGCGCCGCGCGTCGACGGACAGCACGACGCACTGGGCCCCGAACCGGCGCGACGCCTCGCGCAGCAGCTCCGGGCGTGCGATCGCGGCCGTGTTGATGCTGACCTTGTCCGCGCCGGTGCGCAGCAGCCGGTTGACGTCGTCGGTGGAGCGCACGCCGCCGCCGACGGTGAGCGGGATGAAGACCTGCTCGGCGGTGCGGCGGACCACGTCGAAGGTGGTTTCGCGGTCGCCGGAGGACGCGGTGACGTCGAGGAAGGTCAGCTCGTCGGCCCCTTCGGCGTCGTACCGGCGCGCCAGCTCCACCGGGTCGCCCGCGTCGCGCAGGTCGGCGAAGTTGACGCCCTTCACGACCCGGCCCGCGTCGACGTCGAGACAGGGAATCACCCGAACCGCCACAGCCATGCCGTCCAGCCTAGTCGGCCGCTCGCCCAAGGCCGCCGCGACGGCTTCCTCACAGATTTCGGATCCGATGCATCAAAACCGCCCGCTCGCGCGTCTCATGATCGTGACCATCGGTTTCGACGATTTCGTGGCGGAACGCCTCGACGGGCTGCTGCGCTACGCGACCGTCCTCGCCGACGACCCGCATCTGGCGCAGGACATCGTCCAAGACGTGCTTCTGCGCGCCCAGCAGCGCTGGTCGAAGATCGAATCGCCGCCCACTTACGTCCGCAAGATGATCACCAACGAGTACCTGTCGTGGCGTCGCCGCGCCGCCCGCCGCGTGGTGCCGTCGAACCATTCGGTGCTCGATTCGCTAGGGCCGCCGACGGCCGATCCCAGCACCGCCTACGACGAACGCGACGAAATGCTCGCCCTGCTGGCCACGCTGCCGCGGAAACAGCGCGCCGCCGTCGTCCTGCGTTATTACGAGAACTACACCGACGCCGAAATCGCCAGCTTCCTCCGCTGCGGCGTTTCGACCGTGCGCAGCCAAATCTCGCGCGCGCTGGCGACACTGCGCGCCGGCCTGCCCTCGTTGCCGCCCGTCCTCACCACCGGAGCAGGAGAATGACCCCGTCGAACGAGACCGAGACGCTGGTGCGCGACAGCCTCGAACGGCTCGCGGAGCAGGCACCGGACGGCAACGAGGTGCTCAACGCGCTCGCCCGAGCCCGGCAACGCCAGCACCGGCGCCGTCCCCGCCTCGCGCTCGCCGCCGCGGCCGCCGCGGTGATCGCGGTCGCCGCCGGGGTGCCGCTGGTGGTCAACGCGGTCACCGAAGCGCCCGCGCAGCTCACCCCCGCCGCCGGACGACCGGTGCTCGCGTACACGCCGGGCTGGCTGCCGGACGGTTTCACCGAGCAGTACCGCTCAGGCGGGCCCGGGAACACCGCACAGGTGCGGCAATGGCAGGCAGGCGCGAGCCGGGTGGAAGTCGCGGCGCATTCCACGGCCGATCCGGAATGGGCACAGACCGCGCTGCGCATCTCGGCGTTGAGGGACCAGGTCGTGGTGCACGGGCGGGTCGCCATGGTGACCGGCCCGAGCGACACGATCGCGACGCTGACCTGGATGCCGGACGACCGCCACGTGCTGACCGCCAAGGTGGAAGGCGTCCCGGACGCGCGCGCGGCGGCCGAGCAGATCGCCGATTCCGTGACCGCTAAGCCAGTGCTGGTCCGCGGCGAGGCACGGTTCGGACCGCTGCCCGCGGGAATGCGCGAAGAAGCCACGACAGTGCGCGGAAACAACTCGGACAACGCGACAACCGTGCTCGACGCCAGCGGGCCGACCGGCAAAGTGCGCGTGACGATCGGCGGCGGTTCTCCTGCGCTCGGCGGATCTGGGCCGGTCCAGGTGCGCGGCCTGCCCGGAGCCTACGTGCCGGCCTCCGGACCGGCCGACGCGCAGGTCGCTGTGCGGCTGTCGTCCGGGCGCTGGCTGACGGCTTCCGGCCGGTTGCCGCGCGAACAGCTCGTCGCGGTGGCGGACGGGATCGTGCTCGATTCGGCACCGGATTACGGCTGGCTCGGCACTGCCTGACCGCTACCGTGAGGCCATGTCCGAACTGGGGGAGTCTCGGGGCACGTTCGCGCGGATAGCGACCGCCATCGGGATCGGCGCCGCGATCATCGCCGTTCTGGTGGCCTGGTGCATTGGTGCCAACTACCTCGCCCAGCTGACCGCGGGCGAGGAGCTGACCTGCCGGTTGCGCAATCTCGTGCCGTGGTCGGGCTTGGGCATGACGCTGTGGCAGGTCAGTTCCCTGGTGCTGTTCCTGCTCGCCGGAGCCGGGATTTCGGCGCTCTTCGGACGCCTCGGGGTGCGAAAGGCGACTCTCGGCATTTCCGCGGCTCTGGTCGTCCTGTTCACCTGGGGCTACGTCGCGGCGACCCACGTGGTGATGCACAAGGTGGCCGACCACGGCACCTCGGTCGCCGTGCCGACCGCACCCGCCGGGCAGCAGCCCGCCGACCGCTGCCGAGGACTGTGACGCCGTCTACCGTAGGGCTATGTCCGAACTGGAGCGTCTCGGCGCCGAGAAGTACGTCGTGCTGACCACTTTCCGCCGCGACGGCCGCGCGGTCCCGACTCCGGTGTGGGCTTCCCGCGACGGCGACGAACTGGTGCTGTTCTCGGAACGCACCGCGGGCAAGGTCAAGCGGATCCGCAACAACGGCGAGGTTCGGCTGCAGGCGTGCGACGTCCGCGGCCGCCGGGTGCACGGCGCCGAGGCGAGCGGAACCGCCCGGCTGCTCGACGCCGCCGACAGCGACCGTATTCGCGGGGTGATCGCGCGGGACTACGGCGTCGTCGGGCGGGTGACGATGTTCTTCAGCCGGCTCCGCGGCGGGCCGGAGCGGACGATCGGGATCGCGATCAAGCTCGCGGAGTGAGTCACTGGGCCGCCGCGCGGAGCCGGGCGCCCATCGCGGCCGAATCGTGGTCCGGCCCGCAGCCCTCGGCCAGGATCACGTCGCCAACGAGATGGTCGGTGCGCAGGTGCAGGATTTTGCGGTAATCCGCCGATGCGTACCACGCCTCGGCGGCGGCGAAATCGGGGAATTCGAGCACGACGGTCGCGCCCGGCCAGGCGCCTTCCAGCACTCGGGTCTGTCCACCGTGGACCAGGAACCGGCCCGCGAACGGGTCGAGCGTCGCCTGGATCAGCTCCAGGTACTCGTAGACCTCGGTGTGCACGGTTCCGGGCTGACGCAGGTGGGCGATGGCGTAGGCGGTCATGTCCGGCTCCTCGGGTCGATTTCGTTGCCTGCCAAGCAATCCTGTCCGATCCGGTGCACAGCGTCGATTACCTGGCGGGTAAGCGTTCAGCTCCCGTAGCGGGCCGTCAGCTCCCGTCCGATGCGCGCGAGTTCGACGCGGACCGACTCCGGTTCCACCACCTCGACCATGGCTCCCCATCCCGCCAACTGTTCCGCGATCGAGCGCGCCCAATGCGCCGCCACCTTCACCTGAACCCGGCCGTCCTGCTCCCCGATCACCTCGCAGTGCCGCGCGAAATGCGACCGCAGCACGGACAAATACCGCGCGTCGACCAGCACAGTGGCCGAGACAAGCGAACGCCGCTGCTCCATCTCCTCCACGACCCGCGCCCACTGTTCGCGGAGATCGAAGTCGTCCGGCCGCTCCGAAGGCAGGTCCGTGGTTTCCGCCGCCGAGATCCGGTCGACGCGGAAAGTCCGTTGTCCCGCAGGGGTTCCGGCGATGAGATACCAGACGCCGTCCTTGTCGGCGAGGCCGTAAGGATCGATTAGCCGCGCTTTGCCGCTGTAGTCGAACCGCACCTTGCGCCGCTGCACGACCGCCTGCTGCAGCGACTGCACGAGCGCGGGCGGCTCGCGATCCTGCTCGCCCCATCCCGCCGGATCGGACACGACGGCCCGCGCGGCGGCTTCCGCGTCGGCCCGGAACGTGGCAGGCAGCGCACGGACGAGCTTGCGCAACGCGGACGACAGCTCCGCACCGCCGGACGCCGCCGGGCCCAGCATCAGGAACAACGCCTGGGACTCGGCCGCGGTCAGCCCGCTGAGGTCGGTGCGGGCCCCGCCCACGAGCGACCATCCGCCACCGCGTCCGGGCTGCGGATAGACCGGGATCCCGGCCGCCGACAACGCCTCCAGGTCACGACGCGCGGTCGCCACGGAGATCTCCAGGTCCTCAGCCAGTTCGGCAGCGGTCACCCGGCCGCGGGCCTGAAGCAGCAGGACGGCAGCGACGAGACGGTCAGCGCGCATGTTTTCGATTCTCTCGCTAAAAGTGCTCAGAAGGTGAGCACTTTGGAGGAGAAGCTAGTCCCACAAGCGAGCAGACAAGGAATCAGACATGCTTCGAGGACTCAGCACCGTCACCTTCTACTCCCCCGACTTCGAGGCGGCGAAGCGCTGGTACACCGACCTTCTTGGCGTCGCGCCGTACCTGGACACCCCGGCGTACCTGGAGTGGCGCATCGGCGATTACCAGCACGAATTCGGCATCGTGCACAGCTCGTACGCCACCAGCGAACTCTCCCGGACCGCCGATCTCGCCACCGTCGGGCAGCCCGCGGGCGCGGTCGTTTTCTGGCACGTCGAGGACGTCCCCGCGACGCTGGAACGAGTCGTCGCGATGGGCGCGAAGGTCCACGACGCCCCGCGCGACCGCGGCACCGGGTTCATCACCGCGTCGGTGATCGACCCGTGGGGCAACGTCCTCGGCCTGATGTACAACCCGCACTACGTCTCGGTCCGGGGAACGCTGGTGCAGTCATGATGATCTTCAGCGACGCCGCGTCGTGGCGTGACTGGCTGGCCGAGCACCACGATTCGGCCGCCGAGGTGTGGGTGGTGCTGGCCAAGAAGGGCGCGCCCGGGCTCACCTACGAGCAGGCGCTCCAGGAAGCGCTCTGCTACGGCTGGATCGACGGGCTGACCCGCCGCCGCGACGGCTCCACCTACACCCAGCGGTACACGCCGCGACGGCCGAAAAGCCCGTGGTCACCGCGGAATCTCGCCCGCGCCGAACTGCTCCGGAAGGAAGGCCGGATGCGACCAGCCGGACAGGTCGCGCTCGACCGGGCCGCGTGATTTCGGTTGCCCAGCAACAGTTTCCGCCGTCAGCGGACGGCGGCGAGAGCCTCCGGCAACGTGAAAGCGCCCGCGTACAGCGCCTTCCCGACAATCGAGCCCTCGACCCCGTCCGACGCCAGCCCGGCCAGCGCGCGCAGATCGTCCACACTGGACACTCCGCCGGAGGCGATCACCGGGGCGTCGGTGCGGGCGGTGACCTCGCGCAGCAGTTCCAGGTTCGGGCCGCGCAGCGTGCCGTCCTTGCTCACGTCGGTGACGACGTACCGGCTGGCCCCGTCGCGGTCGAGCCGCTCCAGGACCTCCCAGAGGTCGCCGCCGTCGGACGTCCAGCCGCGCGCGGACAGCCGGTGCCCGGCCTCGGTGATCCGCACGTCGAGCCCGATCGCGACGCGGTCGCCGTATTCGGAGACGACCTTCGCGGTCCAGTCCGGGTCCTCGAGCGCCGCGGTGCCGAGGTTGACCCGGCGCGCGCCGGTGGCGAGCGCCGCCTCGAGCGACGCGTCGTCGCGGATGCCGCCGGACAGCTCCACCTGCACGTCGAGCCGCTTGACGACGTCGGCGAGCAGCTCGCGGTTGCTGCCCTTGCCGAACGCGGCGTCGAGGTCCACGAGATGGATCCACTCGGCGCCGTCGCGCTGCCACTGCAAGGCCGCCTCGAGCGGGCTGCCGTAGGAGGTCTCGGTGCCCGCCTCGCCCTGGACGAGTCGGACCGCCTGGCCGTCGGCAACATCAACTGCGGGAAGGAGCGTGAAAGTCACGCGCACAGACTAAGCGGCGGGGTCGGGCGCACCTTCCGGGGGATCCTCCCTCGTGAGCGTTTATGCCGGTTCTCACCGGCGCCGCCGCTCACGAGGGTTGCTCAGAGTGTGCCCAGCCAGTTGCGCAGCAGTTGCGCCCCCGCGTCCCCGGACTTCTCCGGGTGGAACTGGGTCGCCCACAGCGGCCCGTTCTCCACCGCGGCGACGAAGTCCTCGCCGTGGTTGGCCCAGGTCACCTTGGGCTGCTGGCCGGCGAGTCCGGAGTCCAGCTCCCACTTCCGCGCGGCATAGGAGTGCACGAAATAGAACCGTTCCTCGGAATCGATCCCGGCGAACAGCTGCGAATCGGCGGGCGCGCGGACGGTGTTCCAGCCCATGTGCGGGAGCACGTCGGCGTGCAGGCGCTCGACCGTGCCCGGCCATTCGCCGGTGCCCTCGGTCTCCTCGCCGTGCTCGACGCCGCGCGAGAACAGGATCTGCATGCCGACGCAGATGCCCAGCACCGGACGTCCGCCCGCCAGCCGTTTGCCGATGATCCGGTGTCCGTGCACGCCCAGCAGCCCGCTCATGCACGCGGAGAACGCGCCGACGCCGGGCACCACGAGGCCGTCGGCTTCGAGTGCGGCGTGCGGGTCGGCGGTGACCTCCACCTCGGCGCCCGCGCGCGCGACGGCGCGCTCGGCCGAGCGGAGGTTTCCGGAACCGTAATCGAGGATCACCACACGAGACACGCTCCCGAGCGTAGTCCCCCGGCGAATTTCGCTCCGACCCCGTTTGGTTCGCGAGGCGACCGGGTACCCACCCAGCTATGTGTGGCACCGCCGGTGCCCCCGGACCCGGAAAGAGGACGAAATGTCCGAGTCCGATCTGCTTTGCCGGATGTTCCAAGCATGGCGGGAAGACATCGACAGCGTGCCGTTCCCGCAGTTCAGGGAGCTGACGATCCCGCTGCAGAAGACCCGCGCGGAGATCGACCTGGCGCGCCGGTCGACCGCGCGCACGGCGAACCCCGTGCGACGCGCCGACAGCGGCTGGTGACCGCGGGCAGTTTCCCGCTGCCCGGATCTCCCCTTATCCGGTGAAAAATTCCTTGAGGGACAACGCGATCGAACCCGCGTCGAGCCCGTGCACGAGGTCGTGGTCGGCGAGCGTGCCGTAGATCCGCACCTCGGTGTCCCGGCGGGTGCCGACGTTCAGCAGCCGGTGCGGCCGGTCCGCCAGCGCGTCGGCGACGCAATGCGCGGACGTTCCCTTGAGATACGGCTCCACCAGCGCGACCTCCGCGACGTCCGTCATCGCGGCGCGCAAGCCCTCGGCGTCGAACGGGCGCACCGTCGAGGTGTAGAGCACCGTCACGTCCATGCCCTCGGTCGCCTCCAGCACCCGGTCCAGCATCGGCCCGACCGCGATCACCACGCCGTGCGTCCCCTGCCGGATCGTCTGGAGGCCGACGCCTAGGTACGGCGCGGAATTCTCCTGTGCGGACAGGCGCAGGTACGTCCGGCTGTCTCCCGGCACCGAATCGAGCAGCAGCCGCCGCGCCTCCTCCGGATGACCGGGAACGTGCACGTACCAGCCTGGCAAGGAATCGATCAGCGCGACGTCGCCGGGAGCCTGATGCGTGCGGCCTTCCATTGGCATGTCGTAAGAAGCGCCGTAGGACACCAGCACCGCGCCGAGTTCCTGGTGGCTGAGGTCCAATTTGATCTGTTCGAACGCGCGCTCCACGAGGAACGCGTTGAAGGTGTGCACGATCGGCCGCAGCCCGGCGAGTGCGAGGCCCGCGCCGGTGCTCACGAGCAGCTGCTCGCGGATCCCGACGTTGATCACCCGGTCCGGATGCCGTCGCGCGGCCTCGGCGAGCGACGCGGCCGAGATGTCGGCGAGGACGACCGCCACGTCCGGGTCGGTGTTGACGATTTCTTCCGCGGTGGCCAGGAAGGTGTCCCGCATGTTCGGCATCAGTGCGCGCCTTTCGGTTCCACGACGGCGACGACCGCGAGCGGCCGTCCGGGATGAGGGGTGGTGAACGCGTCGTACAGCGCTTCGTGGTCGCGGCCGGACACTGTCCGCACGGCCCAGCCCTCCGTTTCGAAGCGGCGCGCGATGCCGCCCGGCCAGCCGTGGGTCGAGGACTGGTTGTCGATGACCACCGCGGTCAGCTTGTCTAGTCCGAGCCGCGCGGCGACGACGATCGCCTCGTGGTTGGAGCCCTCGTCGAGTTCGGCGTCGCCGATCAGCGTGACGATGCGCGAACTGAACCGGCGGGCGCGCAGGCCGAGCGCAGTGCCGATGGCGATCGGCAGTCCGTGCCCGAGCGAGCCGCTGGAGATCTCGACGCCGGGCGCGCGCACGCGGTCCGGATGGTGGCCGAGCCGCGAACGCGCCGAACTCCAGCCGGCGAGTTCGTCCTCGTCCAGCCAGCCCTTGGCGACGAGCACCGCGTAGTACGCCATCGGCCCGTGTCCCTTGGACAGCAGGAACCGGTCGCGCCCGGGTTGGCGGGCGGTTTCCGGGCCGAGGTTCAGGACGCGGTCGAACAGCACCCACAGGACGTCCAATGTGGACTCCGCGGCCGCGTGGTGTTTGTCGTCGCCGGTCATCAGCGAGATCAGCCGGGGCAGGTCCGCGTAACCCGGCTCGGAGGTCGTCGTGGTCATGTCCCGACCATGCAACCTCGACCAAACTGAAGGTCAAGCGCTAACCTGAAGCAATGACGAGGTTGGCGGACAAGCTGAGCATCGGCCAGGTCGCGGAACGCAGCGGAGTGCCGCACACCGCGCTGCGGTTCTACGAGGAACGCGGCCTGATCACGTCCGAGCGCTCGGCGGGCAACCAGCGCCGCTACGCGCGTTCGGTGCTGCGGCGGATCGCGTTCATCCGCGCCGCGCAGCGGGTCGGGCTGTCGCTGGAAGACATCAGCGCGGCGCTGGAGACGCTCCCCGCGGACCACGCGCCGACGAAGGCGGACTGGGCCCGGCTGTCGCGCGAATGGCAGACCGAACTCGACGCCCGGATCGACGCGCTGCAGCGGCTGCGGGACCGCCTGACCGGATGTGTCGGCTGCGGATGTTTGTCGCTGCGCAGCTGCGGCCTGTACAACGCGGAAGACGAACTCGCCCGCTTCGGCCCCGGTGCCAGCAAACTCCGCCCGGTCCTGGAGGGCGGCATCTGAATTCCGTTGCGCGCCACGGCGTCGGTGTGGGTTACTGCGGGTTGAAATGAACGAGAAACATCGAATCCGGGTATCGAAAAGACTGTCCCGGCACCTGCGCCACGATCCCAGCGGACTCGGCCTGACCCTCTCCCCCGGCGGCTGGATTCCGGTCGCCGAACTGCTCGCGGCGCTGGCCCGGCACCGGTTCCCGGTGAGCCGGGAGGAGCTGGACGAGGTCGTCGCGAACTGCGCCAAACAGCGGTTCGCCTTTGACGAAACGGGGACGCTAATCCGCGCCAGCCAGGGGCACAGCGTGAGCGTCGATCTGGAGCTGTCGGACGCTGTGCCGCCGGAAATCCTCTTCCATGGCACGGCGACGCGGTTCCTGCCGTCGATCTGGGCGGAGGGGCTGCGGCCGATGAAACGGCATGCCGTGCATTTGTCGGCGACTCGCGAAACCGCGTGGAAAGTCGGATCGCGGCACGGGAAACCGGTGGTGCTGACGGTCGCGGCCAGGGAAATGGCCGCGCGCGGGCACACGTTTCAGGTCAGCGACAACGGGGTGTGGCTTGTCTCGAAGGTTCCGGCCGAGTTTCTGACGGTGTCCGAGTAGCGCATACTGAATCGGTCGCGCCGAAGGAGGTGGCTATGCCCGACTACACGGTCGTCCAGTGCAGCCAAGGCCACTATTTCTCCACCATCTGGATCCCGTTCGTGTCGCTCAAGGCGATCCGGCTCGGCGACCGCCGGGTCCAGAAATGCCCGGTGTGCCACCGTTTCCGCAGTGTTGCCCGAGTTTCCGCGGACCAGCTCACCGCCGAGGAACTGCGCGCGGCGCAAGAACTGAAAGACTCCCGGCTGCCGTAATCAGCCACCGTGAGATTTACTCAGGCACCGCAAAGGTCCGTGAGGGGAACCCTGAGGGACTCTGATTCCCTCAGGGTTCCCCTCACGGACCTTGCGGGAGCCCAGGAACATTTCCGTCGCTTCAGCCGGCTTCGGTGACGCGGCACAGGATTTCGCCGTGCGGGATCGCGAACCAGCCGTCCGGGTCGGCAGCCCACGAGCGCCACGCTTCGGAGATCTCGCGGAGGTCTTCGGCGGACGCATACCCGCCTGCCACAGCCTGCTCGGCGATCTTGGAGTCCAGGATCCGGTCCGCCCACATGCCGCCCCACCACGCCCGCTCCTCCGGCGTGGAATGACACCAGATGGAAGCGCTCGGCGTGACGTCGCGCGCTCCGGCGGCGTGCGCCCAGGCCAGCAATCGCCGTCCGGCGTCGGGCTCGGCGCCGTTGCCGTGCGCGACCGCGCGGTAGACCTCCAGCCAGCGGTCCAGTCGCGAGTCCGCTGGCCACCAGAAGGCCGCGGCGTAATCGGTGTCGCGGGCGGCGACGGCACCGCCGGGCTTGGCCAGCGCCAGCATGTGCCGCAGCGCTTCCACCGGTTCGGTCAGGTGCAGCAGGACTTGGTGCGCGTGCACGACGTCGAATCGGCCGATCTCAGGGGCCGCCGTGATGTCGGCGCGCTCGAACCGGACGTTGGACACGCCTTCGCGCTTCGCGTGGGCCCGTGCCTGTTCAAGAACGGCTTCCGACAAGTCGATACCGAGCACCTCACCAGGGGCCACTCGGCGAGCGATGTCCACCGTGATTGTCCCGGGACCGCAGCCGACGTCCAGCACGCTGCGCCCAGGAAGCAGCTCCGGGGCCAGGTAGGCCGCCGAATTGTCGACGGTGCGCCAGTGCTGAGAACGTACGACGCTTTCCGCGTGCCCCTGCCCGTAAGCGCTTTCCGAAGACATAGTCCGAGATTAGGAGCGTGTTCCCAGATACTGCAACAGAATTCTCAGGATTCGAGAAAGGCCCGGGCGCTCAGCAGACCCGGCGGCGCGGCCTGCCGAGCAGCCGGCGCCCCACCCCGATCAATTCCTGGCGCAGGGTTTCGTCGTCCACCTCGGCCAGATCGGGCGCTCCGCCCGCCATCGCGATGCCGGTGAACGCCACTATCGCCGTGACGCGGGCGGTCACGTCCAGCTCCGGTCCTCCGGCCACGATCGAGATCAGCGCCTGCTTGAACCCTTCGACGCCGTGCGCCGATTTCGCGAGCGCCGCGTCGATTCCCGGATCGCTGGAGAACAGCGCGACCAGCACCCGGTGCCGCACGACGAGATCGACGAAACCGTCCAGCAGATGGTCCACCCGCGCGCCGTGGCGCCGGTGCTTCGCCGCCTCGACGACCAGCTCGTCCAGCTCCCGGATGCCCGGCTCCGCGACCGCCTCGGTGATCTCCGCCTTCGTCTTGAAGTGGTAGTACACCGCGGCTTTGGTGACGCCCAGCTCGTCGGCGATCATCTGCAGCGACGTGCCTTCCACGCCGTGCTCCGAGAACAGCCGCAGCGCAGTCGCGAGCAGCCTGGTCCGGGTGTCCGCGACCGGTTCGACGGTCGTCATCGCGCCCTCCTCGTCGAGCGGAGTGCGCTGCTCCGCAGCACATCATGATACTAGCCGAGCGACTAGCCCGACACTTGCCGTGCGGCTAGTCACATCCTAGCCGATCGGCTTGGCAGCTCCTTGCCGAACGGCTAGCTTCGAAAGGGCGATTCCAGTGCGGAGAGCCCGCTTCGGGCGCGAAACGGAGACGACTCGTGGCACCTTTCCTGTACCGGCTCGGCAGGCTGTCGTTCCGCCGCCGGGCCCTCGTGGCGGCGGTCTGGGCGCTTGTCCTCATGGCGTTGGGCGCGGGCGCGCTCACGCTGTCGGGCAAGCTGTCCGATTCGGTGACCATTCCCGGAACCGAATCGCAGCAGGCGATCGACCGGCTGGCCGAGCACTTCCCGCAGGCCGCGGCGGGCGGCGGCACCGCGCGCGTGGCGATCGCCGCGCCGGACGGGCAGAAGATCACCGACCCGGCGGGCCAGGCGGCCGTCGAGGGCGTGGTCGGCAAGCTGAAGTCCGCGCCGAAGGTGGCCTCGGTCGTCGACCCGTTCCAGGCGAAGTCGATCTCCCCGGACGGCCGCGTCGCGCTCGCGCAGGTGAGCTACCAGGTCAAGGGCTTCGAACTCGGCGACGCTGACCGCGAAGCGCTGCTCGCTACCGGCAATCACGCGAAGCAGTTGGGATATCAGGTCGAGTACGGCGGCGACGCGGTGCAGGGCATCCCGGCGACCGGGGCCACCGAAGGACTCGGCGTCGCGGTCGCGGCGGTCGTCCTGATCATCACCTTCGGTTCGCTGCTGGCCGCCGGAATTCCGTTGCTCACCGCGTTGATCGGGGTCGGCGTCGGGATGGCGGGCATCATGCTGGCGTCGGGTTCGATGGAGCTGAACTCCAACACTCCGGTGCTGGCGTTGATGATCGGGCTCGCGGTGGGCATCGACTACGCGCTCTTCATCGTCTCCCGTTATCGGCACGAACTAGCCGAGGGTCGTGAACCCGAGGAAGCCGCCGGTCGCGCTGTCGGCACCGCAGGCTCTGCCGTGGTGTTCGCCGGACTCACCGTGATCATCGCGCTCGCCGGGCTGACCGTGGTCGGCATTCCGTTCCTCGGCCAGATGGGCGTTGCCGCTGCTGCGACCGTCGTGGTCGCCGTGCTCATCGCGTTGACGCTGCTGCCCGCCGTGCTCGGCTTCGCCGGCACTCGCGTCGGCAACAACAAGATCCGCGTGCGCCGCCGCACCGAGGGTCCGACGCACGGCGAACGCTGGGCGCGTTTCGTTGCGCGGCACCGGGTTCCGGTGCTGCTGGCCGCACTCGTCGGGTTGGCCGTGGTCGCGATTCCCGCGTTGAGCATGCAACTCGGCCTGCCCAACGACAGCACCGCCGCGCCGGACACCACGCAGCGCAAGGCGTACGACCTGGTCAGCAAGGGCTTCGGCGAGGGCGCGAACGGACCGCTGCTGGTCGTCGTCGACACCGGCCCGAACCACAACCCGGCTTCGCTGAAGCAGGCCGCCGCGGACATCGGCAAGCTGCCGGACGTCGCCGCGGTGACGCCGCCGAAGGTCAACCCGGCCGGGGACACCGCGGTGCTCACGGTGATCCCGAAGAGCGGCCCGAGCAGCACGCAGACCGAGGACCTCGTGTCGGCGATCCGCGCACAATCCGGTCCGCTGCAGGAAAACACCGGCGGCAGCCTCGCGGTGACCGGCCAGACCGCGGCCAACATCGACGTGTCGCAGAAGCTGTCCGACGCGATGCTGCCCTACCTCGCGCTGATCGTCGGGCTGGCGTTCCTGTTGCTGATGCTGGTGTTCCGGTCGGTCGTGGTGCCGCTGAAGGCGACGCTCGGGTTCCTGGGCTCGGTGGTCGCGACGTTCGGCGCGGTCGTCGCGGTGTTCCAGTGGGGCTGGCTCACCGATCTGCTCGGCGTCGCCTCGACCGGTCCGATCATGAGCATGCTGCCGATCCTGCTGATCGGCGTCCTGTTCGGACTCGCGATGGACTACCAGGTGTTCCTGGTGACCCGGATGCGCGAGGAACACGTGCACGGAGCCGAGCCGCAGGAGGCGATGGCGACCGGGTTCCGGCACGGCGCGCGGGTCGTCGTGGCGGCGGCGCTGATCATGATCTCGGTGTTCGCCGGGTTCGTGCTGGCCGAGTCGACGCTGATCCAGTCGATCGGGTTCGCGCTGGCCTTCGGCGTGCTGGTGGACGCGTTCGTGATCCGGATGACCATCGTGCCCGCGGTGATGTCCCTGCTCGGACGCGGCGCGTGGTGGCTGCCGAAGTGGCTGGACCGGATCCTGCCGAACGTCGATGTCGAGGGCGAGGGCCTGGTCCGCGAACTCGGCGCCCCCGGCGACGACGAACGCGAACTGACGCGGGTCTGATTTTTGTCGGTGTCTGATTTTTGTCGGTGCTGGTTCGTACCATCGGTTCATCGGTGAGCACAGGGGGCTTGATGATCGAGGACACGGTACGGACTTGGGTGGCGGGATGGGCGTTGTCGCGGCAGACCCCGCCGCCGGTCGAGAAGCCATGGGGGCTTTTCGTCGAGGTCCCGGACAATCCGGCGGAGGCAGGCAGGCACGTCCTGCCCGAAGCTGAGGAATCGCTGGTCCGCGCCGCCGCGGGCGCGGTCAGCGAACCTCGGACGTGGCTGAAAGCGCCCGCCGAACCGGAGACGCTGGAGCCGTGGATGCCGGACGGCTGGGTCGTCGCGTGGCAGGACACCGGGCATCTGATGGCGACGGACCTGCTGGCCACGAACCCGGTCGCGCCGGAGGGCTACACGGTGACGATGGAGATCAGGGGAGCCGTCACGTTCCTCCGGGTGCTGGACGCGTCGGGCGAGCAGGCGGCGAAGGGCCAGATGGCAAAGGTCGGCGACGCGGTGATCGTGGACCGGGTGTCGACCGAGGAGGCACACCGGCGACGCGGCCTGGGCGGGTTCGTGATGCGCACGCTCGCCGACCGCGCTCTCGAGGACGGTGCGGTGCTCGGTGTCCTCGGGGCTACGGATGCCGGGCGGGCGCTGTACGAGACGTTGGGGTGGAAGAAGCACGCGACGCTGGGCGAGTGCATTTATCAGCCGCTGGAGCCTTAGGGGTGGGGAGGCGCGCGGTAGGTGCTGCCGCGTTAAGGCGAGGAGAAGCGCGCGGCAGGCGCGGGGAGGTGGCGTTAGGCGCGGAGAGGCGCACGTCGGCGCTCGGAGAGGCGAGCGTCGGGCGCTCGGAGATCCGCGTCGGTGGCGGAGAAGCGCGCGGTTGGTGCGGAGAGGTCGCGTTCGTCGCGAAGAAGCACGCGTCAAGCGCGAGAAGCTCCGCGTTAGTCGCGGAGAAGCGCGCGGCAGGAGTGGGCAGGTCGCGTTAGGCGCGGAGAGGCGCGCATCGGGCGCTCGGAGAGGCGCGTTAGTGGCCGAGAAGCGCGCGGTTGGTGCGGAGAGGTTGCGTTCGTCGCGAAGAAGCACGCGTCAAGCGCGAGAAGCTCCGCGTTAGTCGCGGAGAAGCGCGCGGCAGGAGTGGGCAGGTCGCGTTAGGCGCGGAGAGGCGCGCATCGGACGCTCGGAGATCCGCGTTAGTGGCCGAGAAGCGCGGCGGTTGGTGCGGAGAGGTCGCGTTGGTCACGGGGACGTGTCAGGCGAGGGAAGGTCGCGTTAGTCGCGAAGAAGCACGCGTCAAGCGTGAGAAGCTCCGCGTTGGTCGCGCGGAGGTAGGTACGTGTCAGGTTCGAGCGGGGCTGTGTTGGTCGCTCGGAGGCGCGCGTCAGGTGCGGGAGGGTCGCGTTAGACGCGGAGAACTGCACGTCAGGTGCGGGAAGATCCGCGTTGGCCGTGGAGAAACGCGTGTCACGTGCGGGGAGATCGCGTCAAGCGCACGGAGTCCTGGCTAGTCGCGAGGAGGTTCGCGTTCGTCGCGCGGAGGCCGGGCGTAGTTGTGCGGAGATCCGAGGCAGGTGCAGGGCAGGTGCGGGAAGGTCCGCGTCGGTCAGCTGACCAGCCAGGCGATGGCCCCGCCGATCGCCAGCACCGCGGCGACGCCCAGCACCACAGCGAAGAACTTCGCGGTCTTCCACAGCGAGTAGACCCCGCCGGCCAGGAAGCCGCCGAGGGCCAGCAGCAGGACCGCGATCAGCTCTTTGCTCACAGGGGTTAGCGTGCCACATGGCCTTCACCGTGACGGTACTGGGCAGCGCGACACCGTACCCGCGCCCGGACGCTCCCTGCTCCGGGTACCTGGTGCGCCACGAGGACACCTCGATCTGGCTCGACGCCGGGCCCGGCACCCTCGCTGCGCTGCAGGAACACGTCTCGCCGGCGGAACTCGACGCGATCTGGATCTCGCATCTGCACGCGGACCACGTCGCGGATCTGTTACCAGCGGTGTACGCGCTGTTGTTCGCGGATCTGCGGCTCACGCGCCCGATCCCGCTGTACGGCCCGCCGGGGACCTCGGCGCGGATCTCCGCCTTCCTCAGCAACACCGGCCGCGCGCCGATCGAGGAGGCGTTCGCCGTCCGGGAGTTGCACGACGGACGGCGGACCCGGGTCGGCGGCCTGCAGCTGGAGACGGTGGCCGTGTCGCACGGGTTTCCGGCGTTCGGGGTGCGGATCACCGACGGGACGCGGACTTTCGCGTACTCCGGGGACACCGGCCCGTGCGAGGCGCTTTCGACGTTGGCGGAAGGGACGGATCTGTTCCTGTGCGAGGCGGACAGCATCGAGCCGTCCGCGGAACATCTGACACCCGAGGAGGCGGGCCGCGCGGCCGCTGGGGCTGCGCGGCTGGTGCTCACGCATGTCGGCCACACGGTCACCCCACGCGACGCGGTTCGCCTTGCCGCCGAACACTTTCCCGGTCCGGTGGCTTACGCCGCGCCGCGCACGGTGTTCCGCGTGTGAGTTGTCAGCTCGTGAGATCCCCTGGCCAGGTTCGTTTCAACGGCGGAATCTCGCCCCGCAGAATTCTTGCCCATTCTCGCTGATCACGAGACGACTTCGGACGGTGTTCTTCCAGGATCGCGAACTCCCCCAGCGAACCGAGTGCGCGCGTCGCGGCGATCCGCGCCTCCCGGAGGATGTCCTGGAGAAGATCGATCAGCAACTCCCGGACTCGGGCTGGCGGAGTCGGCTGAAGCCGAATTGGTACCGGGCGACGATCGGCGCTCTGCTCGGCCGGGCCGGTCGGCGGTCCTCGGCTGGCCTGTCCGTCCGGGACGAGGGCGAGCAGCGGTTCCGGCGCACGATCCGATCGCGTTCCACGAGGATCCGGTCGCCAGCGTGTTCGCTTTGGGCGGCCAGAACCCGCGGGTCAGCAGCCACAAGATCGCCCGCGAGAGCGCACTATCTCCGTGAGAGCACCGCGCGCGACGTCAAGCAGCGACGCCGCGCACGGTGTTCCGCGCGTGCGGCGTTAAAGCACGCCCTTCGTGGACGGAATCCCGCCCGCCCGCGGGTCCGGTTCCGTCGCCGCCCGCAGCGCGCGTGCCACGGCCTTGTACTCCGCCTCCGCGATGTGGTGCGGGTCGCGGCCGTGGATGACCCGGACGTGCAAGGCGATCTGCGCGTGGAACGCCAGCGAGTCGAAGACGTGCCGGGTCAGGACGAACGGGTAGTTGTTACCGATGGTGAAGGTGTTGTACTGCTCCGGTTCCCCGACGTGCACGCAGTACGGGCGGCCGGAGACGTCGATCGCGGCGTGCGCGAGGGTTTCGTCCATCGGGATCCACGCGTCGCCGAATCGGCGGATGCCGCTCTTGTCGCCGAGGGCCTGGCGCAGTGCCTGGCCGAGCACGATCGCGGTGTCCTCGACGGTGTGGTGCGCGTCGATGTGGACGTCGCCGGTCGCCTCGACTTTCAGGTCCAGCGAGCCGTGCACGCCGAACGCGGTGAGCATGTGGTCGTAGAACGGCACGCCGGTGGCGATGTCCACCTGCCCGGTCCCGTCGAGGTCCAATTGGACCAGGATGGACGATTCCTTCGTGGTGCGCTCGATTTTGCCGACGCGGCTCATCGCTTGATGTCCTTACTCGCTTCGAGGAAAGCGTCGTTCTCTTCCGGGGTCCCGATGGTCACCCGCAGGTGGCCTTCGATGCCCACGTCCCGGATCAGCACGCCGTGGTCCAAATAGGACTGCCAGCTGGCCGGCGCGTCACTGAACCGTCCGAAGAGGACGAAGTTCGCGTCGCTCGGCACCGGGGTGAATCCCAAGCCCAGCAAGGCTTCCACGACGCGGTCGCGTTCGGCGGAGAGCCGGTGCACCGACGCGAGGGTGGCGTCGGCGTGCCGGAGGGCGGCGCGGGCGGCCGCCTGGGTGACCTTGGAAAGGTGATACGGCAGGCGGACGAGCTGGAGAGCGTCCACAATGGCCGGTGCGGCGGCGAGGTAGCCCAGCCGTCCGCCGGCGAAGGCGAACGCCTTGCTCATCGTGCGCGACACGATCAGCTTCGCCGGGTACTCCGCGATCAGCTCGATCGCGGAGGCCTGCGACGAAAACTCCGCGTACGCCTCGTCCACCACGACGATCCCCGGGGCCGCGTCGAGCACGCCGCGCAGCTGGTCCAGCGGGATCGACCCGCCGGTGGGGTTGTTCGGGCTGGTCACGAAGACGATGTCCGGCTTGCGCTCGGCGACCGCCTTGGCGGCCTGAGCGGTGTCGAGCGAGAAGTCCGCGCGGCGCGGCACCGGCAGCCAGTCGGTGCGCGTGCCGGTCGCGATGATCGGGTGCATCGAGTACGACGGCTCGAAGCCCAGCGCGGTGCGCCCGGGACCGCCGAACGCCTGCAGGATCTGCTGCAGGATCTCGTTGGACCCGTTCGCCGCCCACACGTTGGACTCGGACAGCACCACTCGCGTGGACACCGTCAGGTAGTCGGCCAGATCGGTGCGCAGCGCCACCGCGCCGCGGTCCGGATACCGGTGCAGCGACGCGGCTTCGGCGCGGACGGCCTCGGCGACGTCGGCGACCAGCTCGGGCGGCGGCGGGTACGGGTTTTCGTTGGTGTTGAGCCGGATCGGGACGTCCAGCTGCGGCGCGCCGTACGGGGTGCGGCCCCGCAGGTCCTCGCGCAGCGGAAGGTCGGCGAGGGTGACCTCTCCGCCGGGGATGGCTTCGTTCATCGGCCGTCTCCTTCGAAACGTGCGGTGACGGCTTCGCCGTGGGCGGGCAGGTCTTCGGCGTCCGCGAGCGCGACGACGCGGGAGGCGACCTCGCGCAGGGCGTCCTCGGAGTAGTCCACGACGTGGATCCCCTTCAGGAAGCTCTGCACCGACAGGCCCGAGGAGTGCCGCGCGAATCCTCCGGTGGGCAGCACGTGGTTCGAGCCCGCGCAGTAGTCGCCCAGCGAAACCGGGGCGTACGCGCCGACGAAAATTGCTCCGGCGTTGCGCACCCGGGCGGCCACTTCGCGGGCGTTCGCGGTCTGGATTTCCAGGTGCTCGGCGGCATACGCGTCCACGACGCGCAGGCCGTCGTCCACAGTGGACACCAGGATGATGCCGGACTGCTTGCCGCCCAGCGCTTGGCCGACCCGCTCGGAGTGCTTCGTCGCGGCGACCCGGGCGACCAGCTCGCGGTCGACCGCGTCGGCCAGCTCCTCCGACGTGGTCACCAGGACGCTCGCGGCCAGCGGGTCGTGCTCGGCCTGGCTGATCAGGTCGGCCGCGACGTGCGCCGGGTCGGCCGTCTCGTCGGCGAGGATCGCGATCTCGGTCGGACCGGCCTCGGAGTCGATGCCGATCACGCCGCGGACCAGGCGCTTCGCCGCGGTGAGGTAGATGTTGCCCGGTCCGGTGACGATGTCCACCGGGGCCAGCTCGGCGCCGTCGGTGTCGACGCCGCCGTACGCGACCAGCGCGACCGCCTGCGCGCCGCCGACCGCCCAGACCTCGTCCACGCCGAGCAGCGCGGCCGCGGCCAGGATCGTCGGGTGCGGCCGCCCGCCGAACGCGGCCTGCGGCGGCGAGCACACGACCAGCGAGCGCACGCCGGCCAGCTGCGCCGGGACGACGTTCATCACCACGGTCGACGGATAGACCGCCAGCCCGCCCGGCGCGTACAGGCCGACGCGGTCGACCGGCACCCAGCGCTCGGTGACCGTGCCGCCGGGGACGACCTGCGTCGTGACGTCCTGGCGGCGCTGGTCCGAGTGCACCTTCCGGGCGCGCTTGACGGACTCCTCCAGCGCGGCGCGGACCTGCGGATCCAGCTCGGACAGTGCCTTCGAAAGCTCTTCGGCGGGCACCCGGACGGTCTCCGGGCGCACCTTGTCGAACCGCTCGGTGAACTCGAGGACCGCCTCGACCCCGCGGTCCCGCACGGCCTCGACCACCGGCCGGACCTGATGCAGCGCCGCGTCCACGTCGTACTCGGCGCGCGGAAGCGCGGCACGGAGCTCGGCAGCGGAGGGGACCTGCCCGCGCAGGTCGGTGCGGTTCAACATGGACACCAGGGTACGAGGTGGCCCGCGCGCGCCCGGCAGGGATACTCGGTGTCGACCCGCTGTCCCCGGACCAGGGAGGCTCGTGTGCCCCGGATCGCGTTGTGCCAGCTCAACTCGGGCGACGACCCGGAAGAAAACCTGAAACCGGTTCGCTCCGGCGTGGAGGCCGCGGCGGCCGCCGGCGCCCGGGTGGCGGTGTTCCCGGAGGCGACGATGGCCCGCTTCGGCCGCCCGCTCGCCCCGGTCGCGCAGCAACTGGACGGCCCGTGGGCGTCGGCGGTGGCTTCGATCGCTTCGGAGCACGACGTGCTGGTGATCGCGGGGATGTTCACGCCCGCGGACAACGGCCGGGTGCGGAACACGCTGCTGGTCACCGGGCTGGGGCAGCATCTCGGGTACGACAAGATCCACCTGTACGACGCGTTCGGGTTCGCCGAATCGGACACTGTCGCGCCGGGGTCGGAGGTCGTGACGTTCTCCGCGGAGGGGACCGTGTTCGGGGTCGCTACCTGCTATGACCTGCGGTTCCCGGAGCTGTTCCGGCGGTTGGCCGACGACGGGGCGGACGTGGTGGCGGTCCCGGCTTCGTGGGGTGCGGGGGCTGGGAAGCGGGAGCAGTGGGAGGTGCTGGTGCGGGCGCGGGCCCTGGACTCCGGGTGCTGGGTGGCTGCTTGCGGGCAGGCTGATCCTTCGGCGACCGGGGTGGAGGTCAATCCGAAGGCACCGACCGGGATCGGGTACTCGCTGGTGGCGGACGGCTTCGGGCGAGTGGCGGAGCAGGCGGGGGCCGGGGCGGAGATGCTGGTGGTGGATGTCGAGCCGGAGGTGGCTGGGAAGGCTCGGACGGCTACTGGGGCGTTGGCGAACCGGCGGCTCTCGTGAGTGCTTATGCCGGTTAGAACCGGCATAAGCACTCACGACTCCCTAGCGCAGCAAGCCTTCCCGGATCGCCACTCGCACGAAACCGGCCCGGCGCCGCTCCCCCGTTTTGTCACGGATCCGGTCCAGGTACGACCGCACCGTCCGCACGCTGATGTCCAGGATCTCCGCGACGTCGACGTCCCGCTCTCCCGCCGCCACCAGGCGCAGGACCTGCTTTTCCCGCTCCGACAGCACTATCTTCGGTCCCGCGTGCCGTTCGTCGCTGTCCTGGATGATCATCCCGGCCAGCGTCGGCGAGACGTACGCGTTGTCCTCCGCGATCGTGCGGATCGCGCGCAGCAACTCGTCCCCGTCGACATCCTTCGACAGGAAGCCCTTGGCTCCGGCCTGCATCGCGCCGAGGACCTCGGGCTGTTCTGCGTGCGCGGACACCACGAGCACCTTGTGCCCCATCTGCCCCACCTCGAGCACCGCGGCCGCGTCCTGGACGCCGCGCAGTTTCAGGTCGAGCACGACCACGCTGCCGGGCGGCTGGTCCTGCACCGCGAACCGCGCCACGGAGTCGGCTACCGCGACCAGTTCGATGTCCGGGGCCTCGTTCAGCACGCGCGCGACCGCATCGCGGTACAGCGGGTGGTCTTCGATCACCCCGACCTGGATGGGTCCGCTCCGGCGCCGCCCCTCGTCGGCTTTCACCTCAGTGTTTCCTTCCCCACCAGCCCGCGGCGGATCGCTTCCTTCACCAGGCCGGGGCGCCGCCGTTCGCCGGTCTTGTCGCGGATCCGGTCGAGGTAGCCGCGCACGGTGCGGACGCCGATGTCGAGGATCCGCGCGATGTCGACGTCCCGTTCCCCCGCGGCGACGAGCCGCAGCACCTGCACTTCTCGCGGCGACAGCTCCATTTCCGGCCGGGTGACCGGGCGGTCGGTGTTGTCCTTGATGATCATTCCGGCGACGACAGCCGACACATACGCGCCGCCGCCCGCGACCGCGCGGATGGCGATCAGCAGTTCGTCGACGTCGACGTCCTTCGACAGGAATCCCTTGGCACCGGCGGCGATCGCGGCGAGCACCGTCTCCGGTTCGGCTTGTGCGGACACGACCAGCACGTGATGGCCCAGCTCGGCCACTTCGAGCACGGCAGCCGCACCGGCGACGCCAGGCAGGCCGAGGTCGAGGAGAACCACGCTCCCGGCCGGCTGGCGCGCGACGTGGAAGCGGGCGACCGAGTCGACCACCGCGCCCAGTTCGACGTCCGGGGCCTCGATGAGGACGCGTTCCACCGAACGGCGGTAGAGGGGGTGGTCTTCGATGACGGCGACCTGGACGTTGCCGGGCGCCAAGGATTCCGGCGGTTCCGGCTCCGGGTCTCCTACGTCGCTGGTCCGCTGCGCTGTCGTGGTCACCGGCTCGCTCACCCCGTTCCCGCAGGCTGCCCGGCCACGTCGGGACTGAGCGCGGGACCGGTCGGCATCAGCGCGAGAAGCCCGCCCGCGATCGGATGCCCGGAACCAGAACCGTAGCCCAGCGACGCGAGCGCCGTCCCGTTCGCCACCGGATATTTTCGGCCTGTGTCCGTGACGAGATAAATGGTGCCGGAGCCGGGGTCTGTCACGACCGCGCCGCGCGATGGCGGGACGTACACGACATCGGCGACCCGAGCGTCCGTCCGGCTCTGCACCGGCAGTGCGCGAGCACCGGACGGGACTGGCAGATCCGCCGAGACCGTCACGCGGCTGTTCTGCGCGCACAGCGTCACCGCACTGCCGGTGATCGGCGCTTTCCCGGGGATCCGGTCCGGATACGCCGCCGGATCCGCTCCGCCAGAGCGGGATTCGCTCACCTTCTTCACCGCGGCGACGTCCGCGGCGCGAACCCGCACCGGTTCCGGACGGCCCGAGTACGCCGATTCGTTGCCCGGGGTCGTAACGAGCAAGGCGGCTTCGGTCTGGCCGACGGGTTCGAGTCCGTCCGGACGGACGAGGTAATACGTCGAAGCATTGGCGGGCCCGGCCATCGGGTCGACGACCGACAGCACCTGGCCGACGCGCGTCTCCTGCGTCCCGACGCGCGGGCCGCGGTTTCCAGCACCGTCGACTGGTATCTCACCGAGGTCGCGTCCGGCGGGCACGGTGTCGATCCAGCGGGCGGACACGGTGATCGTCGGGTAGCTGTCGAATTGCAGAGCCGCCGCGGCTTCGTCGCTCAGCCGGTACCGGTGGCCGCCCGCGAGCAGGAACCGGCCGCTCTGCGGAACGCGGACGATCACGCCCGAATCGCGCGGCAGCTCGACCCCGGACGGGGCCGCTTCCAGCAGCACGGCGACGAGCGGTTCCGCCGAGGCGGGAGCGTCCTGGGTGGTGCGGCTGCAACTGGTCCACGGCGTGGTGATCAGCGTGCTGGGCAAGGAATCCGGCGCGCCGACGATCCCGATCTGCGTGCCGCGCGGTGCTGTGCCGAGCTTCTCGGCGGGCACCGTGACGGTCTCATGGCCGTTGCCGCCGGCCAGCAGCCGCGCGGACGCGTAGTTGAGCACCGGGTGCACCGCGCCGTCCGCGCCGAGCACGAATCTCGCCCCGCTGCCCTCTTCCACGATCACTTTGCCGCCGGCCAGCCAGTCCTTCCCGCCGGACGGGCTGACCAGGCCGATCACCCCGAACACCGCGGTCGCGAGCAGGGCCGCGCCGACGCCGAGCACCGTGCCGAGCACGAGGCGGCGGCTGGGCGACACCGGATGGTTGGCGTCCGCGGCGACGAGCGCGGACACGAGACGGCGGCGCAGGAATTGGTACGCCTGGATCTGGTCCCGCTGCGTCCACACGCTGTCCCGGCCCCCTGGAGATCACATCCGCTTCTCGCGCAGGCTAGACAGTTCCGGGAGGGCTTACGAGGGTAATTTTTACGCCCACGCGCCCGCGCGGGAACGCTAGCGTTCGCGGGGCCGGGTCGCTGCCCGGGGAAGAGGGGAATGCGTTGTCCGTGTCCGCGCCGCCTGCCCCGGCTCCTGTCCGCGCTCCCGGGACCGCCGGGATTTCGGGCACCGCGCCGTGGCCGTGGCTGCTGCCGATCCGCCCGCTGCAGGCAGCCGGGTGGGAGATCGCCGCTCTGGCGCTGCTGCTCGCGTTCACCGTGCCCGGCCTGGCCCAGCCGGTGCGGATCACCGTCGCCGCGCTGGCCGGACTGCTGGTGGTGACGACGTCGGTGCGGGTCGCCGGACGGCATTTCGCCGGCTGGGCGTGGACGTGGCTCGCGCATCGCCTGCGTCGCCACGACAGCCGCCGCGACAGTCCGGACGCGCTCCTGCGCATCGCCGGTCCGGTGAAGGTCCGCCAGCACGTGGACCGCGCGGGCAACCGATTCGGCGTCGCCGAGGTCGACGGCGACTGGAGCGCGATCGTCCGCCTCACGCCTGGCGCCGGGGAGCCATCGACCGACGAATTGCTGACGATCCTCCGCACGACGTTCCAGAACCCGGACATCCCGCTGGCCGCCGTGCAGCTGCTGACGTGGGCGGTGCCAAGGGATTCGCGGGTGTACCGGGTGCGCTGGCTCGCGGTGCGCTACCGGCCGGAAGACGCGCCGATCGCCGCCCTCGCCCGAGGCGGCGGTGAGCTGGGCGCGTTGCGGAGCACGGCGAGTGCGGCGTTGAGCTTGATGGTGGCGTTGGCGGAGGCCGGGTATCCGTCGACGGTGCTGGAGGCTGGCGAGCTGACCAACGAGCTTCGGGTGGCGCTCGGTGTTTCGACGGGCGACCCGGAGTCCGACGGGGACTTGTGGCGCGCGTGGAAGTGGGGCGGGCTCACGCAGACGTGCTACTCACCGCGGTCTTCGCGGGGCCTCGCCCGGACGTTGGGCGTGGCGGTGCCGGGGGCGGCGTTTACCGCTACTTCCGCGACGCTGCGGCGGACGCCGGGTGGGCGGGAGAAGCTCGAGTTGACCATCCGGGTAGGGGCCCGGGCCGCGGAAGTGCCGGTGCCGCAGGGGGTTTCGGTGGTTCCGTTGCATGGCGGGCACGGGGCGGCGGTGCGGAGGACTTTGCCTCTCGCGCTCACCTGAGACAGCCAGGTCCGTGAGGGGAACCCTGAGGGAATCAGAGTCCCTCAGGGTTCCCCTCACGGACCTGGCAAGCCGAGTTAATCAGCGCGAAGGAGCCGCTCTAGTTCCGTATCCGCCTCGCTGCTCCCCGCGTCCGAAAGCCGTTGCAACTCCCGCAGATCGCGGTTCTCCACCGCGCGCCGGGTCAGCAGCCGACCGGCGTGTTCGCTGCCCTCGTCCAGCAGATCCGACAGTTGGGTCAGGTCTCCGCGGCCGTCCGCGAGGTCGGCGAGGCGGTCCAGTGCGGTCTCGTTCCCCTCGTCGGCGAGCGCGCGCAGGGTGTCGTAATCAGCCATGCCGCCAGCTTCCAACCTTGCCCCTGGGACAAGGTCAAGCGCGATACTGGAGACATGCTCACCATCGGCCAGCTCGCCCGCCAAGCCGGGATCTCGGCCAAGGCCGTCCGCGTCTACCACGCCAAAGGGCTGCTTCCCGAGCCCGAGCGCGACGCGTCCGGGTACCGCCGTTACGACGCGCAGGCGGTGATCGACCTGGCCCGCATCGTCACGCTCGCCCAGGCGGGCGTCCCGCTGGCGCGCATCCCCCAGGTGCTGAACGCCGACGAGACCGCGCTTGAGCAGATCGACGCCGAGTTGCGCGACCGGATCCGGCAGCTTCAACAACGTCGCGTCCGGTTGCGGGATCTCGATCGGCCTGACCGGCTGTGTCTGTCGCCCGAGGCCATCGCGTTCATGGAGCGGCTAAGGCCGGTCGGGCTGTCCGAACGCCACGAGCGCGCGATCCGCGACGGCTGGATCCTCGCCTACGCACTCGCCCCGGACATCACTCGCGCCATCCTCCCGGGACGCACCGCGCTGCTGGACGATCCGGAGTACATCGCCGTCCTGCGCGGCTATGACGAGGCGATCGAGTGGAATCCCGACGACCCCAGGCTCGAAGCGATCGCCGACACCGCAGCGGCGCTCGCGGAGCGAATGACGTTGCCGTCTGATCTGCCGGACTTCCAGAAGGTCCCCCGCCAGGTCGTCGAGCTTCTCACCGGGCATCTCGACAGCCCGGCTTGGCAGCGTCTCGACCAGCTGGTCGCCCAGCGGATCAGCGCAGCGCAGAACGCGACGTCGGAGCCAAGCGGAGCCGCTGCACGTCGGGCATAGCCAGCTCGCGTTCGAAAGCCTGCCGGGCCGCAAGATCAGGGAAAACCCAGACTCCTACCCGGACGTTCTCCCCTTCCCGCACCGGCAGCGCGCGGAAGGTGTTCTCCGCGGGCTCGGTGACGAAGGAAGCGAACGGTTCAAGGAAGTAGGTGGAAGGCGGGCCGATGAGCACCAGGACTCGCGACGACGCAGCTTCGAGCGTCCGGGGCGACGGCGGGAAGTCGACTTCGGGGCGGAGCAGCAGGACGTTGTCGCTGTCGAGCATGGTGGCGTTGGCGGCCTCGCGATGCTTCCGCCAAGCCTCACCTTCGAGGTAGAACGCGGTCAGCGCGGCGTGCCGGGCAGCCAGGTCCGGGAAGGAGCGGAACCACACGAACCGGTCCGGGTCGTCCTCGTCGCGGAATTGGCCGACGACCGTGCAGCCCGCGGCTTCCTGCGGTTCCACCAGCTCCCGGTCGAACAGCTCGATCAGGACGTCCCGTCGCCCGGGCCGGAGGGTGTACTGGCGAAGTTCCACGACGGTCACGGCAGCGAATCTGCCACCGCGCCGAAGCCAGGACGAGTGGCAGGACTGACTCCTTCCGCAAAATTCCTGCCGTATCCTCGAACCCATGCGAACCGTCGCGGTCGCGCTGGTCGACGACATGCCGCTGTTCGAACTGGCCATCGCGGCGGAGGTGTTCGGGCCGTCCCGGACCGACCTCGCCGACCCCTGGTACGAGCTGCGGTTCTGCGCGGCGAAGCCGGAAACCCGCACGGAGTTCGGCTTCCGGCACCACGCCAGTCACGGTCTCGACGCGCTCAAGGACGCTGACACCGTGCTGGTGCCCGCGTTGCCGTATGCGTGTGTCCAAACTGGACAGCCCGTCCCGGCGAACCTCGTCAAGGCCATCCAGGAGGCCGCGGACGCGGGTGCGCGGATCGTTTCGCTGTGCACCGGTGCCTTCGCGCTCGCGGCGGCGGGGCTGCTGGACGGTCGGCGCGCGGCGACGCATTGGATGTACGCCGCCACGCTCGCCATGCTTCATCCGCAGGTCCAGGTGGACGCGTCGGTGCTCTACGTGGACGACGGGCAGGTGCTCACCAGCGCCGGACGCAGCGCGGGAATCGACCTCTGCCTGCACGTCGTGCGCAGCGACCTCGGCGCGCACGTCGCCAACGAGGTCGCCCGTCGGATGGTGCTTCCCGCCCATCGCGGCGGCGGGCAGGCGCAGTACGTCTCCGCCACCGTTCCCGAGACCGACGACGCCGGGCTCGGTCCGGTGCTGCACTGGGCGACGCGGCACCTCGACCAGCCGCTGACCGTCGAGCAACTGGCCCGGCAAGCCGGAGTCAGCCCGCGCACGTTCGTCCGCCGGTTCCACGAGGCCACCGGGACGACGCCGTTGCAATGGCTGCTCGACCAGCGCGTTCTGCACGCCCGCAGGCTGCTGGAATCCACCGACCTGCCGATCGGCCTCATCGGCGAACGCAGCGGCCTCGGCTCGGCGGCCAACCTCCGCCGCCATTTCACCCTCCGGCTCGGGACGGCTCCGACAGACTATCGGCGCGCGTTCCGCGAGTGAGCCCGATCGCCGTCAGCCCGGCCGCGACGGTCAAGCCGACGGCCGTCCAGCACGCGACGGTCAGATCGGACGCGAGGAAGACCGTGGTCAGCACAGCGACTCCGACGGTTCCGCCGAGTTGCTGCACCGCGTTCAGCAGGCCCGCCGCCGAACCCGTCTCCGCGGGGCGGACGAGTGCCAGCGCAGCGGTGAAGAACGGCACGGTGAACAGCCCGGTCCCCGTTCCCGCGACCGCCAGCGAGGGCAGCAGCGGGCAGCCCAGCGCGACCCCGGCGATGCCAACGGCCAGGAATCCCGTGCCAGCAAAGAGAATCCGGGTTCCGAAGCATGGGACGAGCCAGCGTCCGGCCACAAAGGACGATACGGCCAGGCCGCAGGACCACGGCAGCAACGAGAGTCCTGCCGTCCGGGCGTCGGCGTGCTGGGTCAGTTGCCGGAACAAGACGACGACTTGGGTCAGGCCGGTCATCACGGCGAAGAACAGCACCGATGTCACCAGCCCGGCAGGGAAGCCCAGACCGCGGAACAGGCTGCGCTCGACCAGGTTGCCCCGGAATCGTTGTTGTAGAGCGAAAATACCGAGCACGACCATTCCTGCAGCGACGAGATAGCCGTTCCAGTGGGTAAGCAGCGGGTAGACCACGAGCCCGGCACCCAGGACGACCAGACCGGTCCCGAGCAGGTCGAGCCGCGGCCGGGCGGCGGACCGGTCTTCGGCGAGCAGCCCGGACGCGGCGAGCACGGCGAGTCCTAGCGGGACGTTCACCAGGAACACCGACCGCCACGACCAGGCGTCGGTCAGCAGTCCGCCGAGGACGGGTCCGCTCACCGCGGCCAGTCCCATCACCGGGCCGATCATGCCGAGCGCCCGCGCCCGGGCCGCGCCGTCGAACAGGACGCGGATCAGCCCGATCGTCTGCGGGATCACCAAGGCGGCCGAAGCCCCTTGCAGCGCACGGAAAACGAGCAAGAACCCTGGCGTAGCCGCGGCCGCGCACAAAGCTGAGGCGAGCACGAAACCGGCCACGCCGAACTGGAACGTACGGCGTCGCCCGAGGATGTCGCCGAGGCGTCCGCCGGTGATCAGCAAGAGCGCGAAGGGCAGCGTGTAACCGGCGGTGTAGAAGGAGATCGTGCTGGGTGCGCCGCCGAGTTCGGCGTGCACCGCGGGGGCGGCGACTTGGACGATGGTGGTGTCGAGAAGGTTCATCGCTTCCGCGACGAGGAGGACCGCGAGCGCGGCCCAGCGGCGTGAATCGTTCGGCATGCGGCCAGGCTGCGCAGCTTCTCCACCGGATTCCAGCCACTGTCGAAAATGAACAGAAATCTTCCACTCAGGACATCTTGGTGCAGAATCAAGCCATGCTCGACGATCTCGACCATGCCCTCGTCCACGCGCTCCAGATCGACGGCCGCGCCCCGTTCGCGCGGATCGGCACCGTCCTGGGCGTCTCGACGCAGACCGTCGCACGCCGCTACCGACGGCTGCGCGCCGAAGCCGGGCTGCGCGTCGTCGGGCTGGCCGCACCGCATCGCGCCGGACAGACGCAATGGCTCGTGCGGCTCACCGTCGTCCCGGCAGTCGCGCAGCGGGTCGCCGACGCGCTCGTCCGGCGCACCGACACGACCTGGGTCAAGCTGGCCGGAGGCGGTACCGAAATCTGTGTGATCGTCAACGCTGCCAACGACTCCACGCCCGAGCACGGTCTGCTGCTGCACGACATCCCGCGCACGACCGGCATCACGGCCGTCTCCGCGCACCAGCTGCTGCACCTGTACCACGGCGGCCCCACCGCCTGGCTGGGCCGCGCCGAGGTCCTGACTGACGACCAACGCCGCCAACTGGAGCCAGAAACGAGCCCCACCCACATCGACGCAACTCCCGCCGACGAACCCCTGCTCACCGCGCTGCAGCGAGACGGCCGCCTCGGGCAGACCGAACTGGCGACCGTCACCGGCTGGTCCGCCGCGACCGTCGCGCGCCGGATCGCCGACCTGCGCGCAGCGGAAACCCTTTATTTCGACGTGGAAATCGACGCCCGGCTCTTCGGCGCGACCACCCAAGCCCTGCTGTGGATGGCCGTGGCCCCCGCCGATCTCGACGCCGTCGCCACCGAACTCGCCGCCCATCGCGAACTAGCCGTCGTAGCCGCGACCACCGGGCCGACAAATCTCCTCGCGCACGCGCTCTGCGCCGATCCCCCAGCGCTGCACCGCTACCTCACCCACCGGCTCGGCGCGCTGCCCGGCATCCGCTCGTGTGAAACCGCGCCAGTCCTGCGCACGCTGAAAGCCGCCAGTCCGCTCAGCCGCTGACCGCCTCGTACACCCCGGCGATCAACGCCACGAACGGCACCAGCGACAGCAGCACCAGGAATTCCGAGATGTCCAGCAACCGCGACCAATACGGCGACCGCACCCCGCGCGCGACCCGCGTCGCGTAGAACAGCGACACCACCGCGGCCACCACCAGCACCAGCCCGACCGCGAGCAGCGCGATCCGCTGGTTGTCCGCGATCAGCCAGAAACCCGCGGTCAGCAACGCGGCGAGGCCGAAGCCGACCAGCACCAGCCGTTGCGTGCGGCCCGCGTACGAACGCGAACGCTGGATCCACGCCGTCCCGAGAAGCGCGGCCAGCCCGGCTTCCCACGGGCCGCCGGTGGCAAGCACGATCGACGAACCGATCACCGCCAGCCCGAGCGCGACCAGCAGGCTGGTGAGCAACGCCTGCGCGTGCGTCGTCCGGCCGGCCATTTCCACGCCGAGCGACGGTTGTTCGTTGGCCCGGAAGGATTCCATGTCGTCCGGCACGCGCGGGAGCGGCATCCGGCCCAGGCGCAGCGCGAGCATCGGCGCGACAGCCGCCAACGCCGTCGCCAATACTGCCGCGACAGCCGCGGCGGCGACCGGCTTCGCGCCAGTCAGCAACACGACGCCGGTCGCGATCGCGCCGATCCCAGCCGCACCAACGACCGCGACGAAGAATGGCAGCCGGTCGGACACTGAAACCGCGGCCAGCACACCGTAAACAGTCACCGCGGCCAGACCGGCGGCAAGCGGTCCGGCGGCGAGCGAGAACATCGAATGCGGTGGCAGCAAAGACATTCCGGCCAGGAACGCCACGCCGACCCCGGCCAGCGCACCGGCCGCACCCGCGCCCGAATCGCCGTACGCCCGGCTCAGCGCGCCGCCGCCGAGCAGCAGCACGATCGCGAGCAGCCCGGTGCCGATCGGCGCGAGCACGCTGCCCGCCAGCGAGGCCTGGATCAGCAGCCCGCCCGCGAACAACAGCACCGCGGCTGCCGTGATCCCGGCCCGCCGCGCGATCTTCGGCCCCCACGCGGTCGACGCGGATTCGCCGACGCTCGCGATCGAATCGACCACGTCGTCGAACAGCAGCGGACCCCGCGGACGTTCACGCGGGGTCAGGTGCAGCACCTCGCCGTCGCGCACCTGCGCGGCGGCCACGGTGAGCCCGAGCGCGAGCGGCGCGCCGCCGAGCCGCGACAGCACCCAGCCCGGATGCTCGGCCGACGCCTGCCCGGCCGCCCCGGCGAGCCGGACCAGCTGCGGCACCAGTTCGGCGAACGTGCTCTGCTGCGGCAGCGCGACGTCCACCCTGGCGCGCGGGGTGACGATCGTGACGCGCCGGGTCGACCCGGCGACGGCCGGCGCGCTCACAGCTGGGACCTGGACGCCTCGATCACCGGGGCGAACTTCGCGCTGCTCGCCTCGGCAAGCTTCTGCAGGCCCGCGTTCACCGCTTCGAGGACGATCTCCGACAGCGTGCGCGCGTCGTACTCGCGGATCGCGCGCTGGTCGATGTCGACCGAGGTGAACCGGCCGTCGCCGCGCAGCGTCACGGTCACCTCGTTCTGCCGCGAAGCCGCCTTGACCTCCATCGCCTCGACCGTGCGCTGGATCCGCTGGACCTCTTCGGTCTGCTTGCGGACCTGCGCGAGCAGATCGTCCATGTCCGGCACGGCATACGGTTCAGTCACCGTCGTTCTCCTTCTCCTGCGGGGTTTCCCGGCGGACGTGCACGCTGGCGACGAACTTCCGGAAGTCGGGGACGAGCGTGCGCGCGTCCTGCGGATCGGCGGTGCAGACCAGCTCCAGCACGACCCGCCCGGCCGGACCGGGCACGGTCAGGAACACCTGGATCTGCAGCAGGTCCTGGCCTTCGCCGGTGCGCATCCGCACCGTCTGGGTGCAGCCGGGCGCATCGGGGCTGCCAACCTCTTGGCGGTCGAGGACGTCCAGCAGCGCCATCGTCCGGCCGAGCCGTTCGACGGCCTCGTCGGCGATGTCCTTCATCGGCAAGGAATCCTGCCGCTGCTGGATGCCGAGCGTGATGTTCGGCGTGAAGTCCGCGAGCGGTTTCGGGTGCACCGCGACGAAAACCAGGCCGGGCGAGATCGGCGGCACCGGCGTCCAGCCCTCGGGGACGTCGAAGCCCAGCGGAAGCGTCACCAGATCCGCCATGGCGCTCACCACGAACCCGCATACTGCACCGCGTCGTCCCAAGCCCCGCCCAGGGCGTCCGCCGCCTGGCTCGCCGTGTGGCCGACCGCGTCGACCGCCGCGCCGCCGTATTCGCTGACCGCCGCGCCGACCTTCGGCAGGTCGATGTCGATCTTCGCGCCAAGACCAGCGCCGAGTCCTAGCGCGGCACCGGCCTTGAAGTTCATCTTCAGATGCCCGTTGTCATAGACAAATTGGCCGTCGAGCTGTGCACCGATTCCATATTGGACACTCCCGCTCGCGCCGACGCCGACCCCCGCGACATCCGCGGCGACCTGGCCCTCCAGCTTGCCGCCCGCGAAAGCGTTGGCGTGCACGCCAAGTCCGTGCAACCCCAGCTGCCCCGACGCACTCACCTCGCCGCCAGCGAACGCGGAACCGCGAGCGCTGCCGTGCGCGACGCCGTAGCTGCCGCTGGTCCCGATGTCCTCGCGGAATCCCAGTTCCGCATGGCCGGAAGCCTTCGCATCCCAGCCCTGCGAGGAGATTTTCCCGTCATACTCCGGAATGAAGCCGTCTTGCTCGTGCGCCGTCTTGTAGTAGGTGATCTCGGTGGCGCGGGCAATCTCGCTCTTCTGTTTCGGCTGCCCGAACGGAGTGTCGGCCTTCTTCGGCGCGCGAGTGCCTTCCAAGCCGTTCCAGGTCAGCTTCTTCCAGCCGGAGTTGCCGAACCACGACGGTGCCGAACGAGGTCGCTTCCGTCCGTCGAGCGTGTCGCCGTTGACCCAGGAGAGCGGGCCGTAGGTCCGTTTGCCCAGCTTGCCCGGCTTGCTCATCGGCCCGGCCCACGGCGCGGGGAACAGCTCCGCCAACGCGTCCGACAGCTCGTCGGCGACCTGCCCGGCCGCCGCGACTGCCTGCTCGCCCAAATCCCTTGCGGCGGCGATAAAAGCGCCCACCGCGTTCGGATCCGCCGACCGCGCTTGATTGGTGAGCTGCGCCCCGTACTGATCGAACTGCGAGAGAACCGAGTCGACCCCGGAGCGCGCCCACCGCAGCAGCTGTCCGGCCATCGACAACCGCTTGCTCTGGTCTGCCAGTTTCGTGCCGTCTTCGGTCAACGCGTGCGCGACATCGGATGCTGCTGTCGCGTACGCGGTGTACGCAGCACCGTCCCAGTCAGCGTGCAAAGCCGTGGCAGCGTCCGCGATTTCGGTGGCCTTGCCGGTAATCGTGGACGCGTTGGTGCCACAGCGGTTCGCGGCCGCCTCGAGCGCCGCCGGGTCGCCCGTGACCCGGCGCTGGTATTCGACCAGCACCTGCCGGTAATTCGACAGCACCGAGCTGACGACTCCGGACGCGTCCACGGCCACCGGTTACGCGCCCTTCGCGTCGATGTCGACGTGCTGCTGGAAGTGCTTGCCCTGGTAAGTGACGTCGACATCGATGTCCACGTCCTGCCCGGCCGGCGCTTCGACCGTCGACTGGCCGGTGTTGAGGTCGGTGTGGATCACGACCTCGTGCGCGCCCGTCGACTGTCCCGGCACCGAAGGCGCGGGGGACGGAGCCGGGGCGGGATCCACGGGGATCCAGCTGTTCCCGGGATTGGCCCCAGTTCCGGCACCTCCGCCGGACGGCCAGGTCCCAGTGCCAGTGCCGGTTCCGCTTCCCGAAGGCCAGCTGCCGTTGGACAACGCGGGCGGCGTGTAGTTCGTGAACGACGGGTTGCCGCCGGGCGCTCCCCCGCCGCTGCCGCCGATGGCCGCCTGCCCGGACGCGCTCGCGACCGGCGCGGGCATCTGCGGCGCGGTGACCGGAGTGCCGGAGACCGCCGCGTTGCCCGCCGCGCCGTTGGCGTCGGAAGCACCGTGGTGGAACAGCTTCTCGAGGTCGCCGATGATCGTCGCGACCTGGCTGATCTGGTTCGCGAGGTCGCCCGCGCCGAGCGCCTTCAGCAGACCGCCGACCGCGGTGATGAATCCGCGCAGCGTGGCGCTGGTGGCGGTGGAAAGCGCTACTGCAGCCCCGTAGGTCCACCAGTTCGACATCAGCGACGCGACAGTCGGGTTCACCGCCGCGACCACCGACCGGTACGCCTCCTGCGCCGCCTTCACCAGCGTGCCCGAGACGCCGAGCAGCTCAGCGCCCTTCTCGATCACGTTGATGATCTTGGTGAGCTGCTCGAGCGAATGGGAGATCTTCTGCAGCGCCGATTCCGACGCCCCGCCGGACCAGACCTTGCCGAGCTGGTCGGCGGCCTTGCTCAGCTCGGTGTAGAGCGAGGTCAGCTCGGCGGCCTTGTGCAGCAGGTCGAGGACGTGCTTGGCGATCTGCTCGGGCTGGCCGGTGACGATCTGCGGCAGCACGGTGATCGGGCCGCCGCTGGTCGCGGTGGCGTCCATCGCGCTGGAGTTCGGGAAGAACATCGGCTTCGGACCTCACTTGGTCGGGGGATCGGGGTCAGACGGAGGCGGGCCGGTACACGCTGACCTTGGCCAGTCCGCCGAGGCCCGGATCGACAGGGCCGTGGTTGTAGAGGGCGCCGCCGTCCCCGGCGACGCCGATCACCGGGTGGTGGTCGGGCAGCAGCAGCGGCTCCACGACGACGACGTCGCCGCTGTGCACGCCGCCGGGCACGTCGCCGAAGGTGCGCGCGGTGCCCGAATAAACCTCGATCAGGCCGACGCGCGCCTGGTTGTCGGCATCGCCGGCCAGCCAGTCGTTGAAGTCCGCGACGCCGTGGAAGCGGGCGTCGGTCAGCGGATGGTCGGCGAGCCTGCCCAGGTCCGCGTCGCCGAGGTAGCGCAGCACGTTGCCGACCGAGGACGGTTCGCCGTGCGCGCCGGTGCTGTCGGTGATCGCCGCCTCGGCCAGGTGCGCGGCGTGCGGGGCTCCCCAGATCGACGTCAGCGGCGACCCAGAAGACCCAGACGACCCAGCATGGCCGCCGCCGTAGCCGTCGGAAACCGCTTCGTCGGCACTTTGGTAAGCGTCCGCGCTGTGCTTGACCAGGCCGTTGATTTCCTGCAGCAGCTGCAGCAGCGAACGCACCGCGGTCACCTGTTGCGAGTGCAGCGCCTCGTTCGCCGCCGCGACGACGCTGCCGAAACTGGCGAACGTCGTCGGCTGCAGGACGAGCTTTTCCAGGTCTGCGACGGCGTTGATGCCGTGGGCGATGATGCCGCCCACGTTGCCGACGGTGGAGCGCATGGCCTCCGGCTCGGCCCGGTACTCGCCGGTCGTGCCCATGGCTCACCCTCCCGGTCTCCTGCGGTCGACGCACCGGTGCGGGGCGTCCGCGCAGAGCGTAGGTTCGCGCCGCCGGGCGAGCGGACGGCAAAAGTACCCACCGCGACCGGACAACGGGCGGCCAAAATACGGGGCATGAGTTCCCCCCGCGACCGCCTTGGCCTGCTCGGCGAGCAGCCTGGGGAGATCATGCTGCAGTCGCCGCCGATGCTGCCCAAGAGCGGTTCCGGCGGCGTGATGCAGCTCATGATGTTCCTGCCGATGATGCTCGGCATGGGCGCGATGTCGTTCGTCTACATCGGACGCGACGGCGGGGTGATGACCTGGATCTTCGGCGCGCTGTTCGTCACCGCGATGGGCGGCATGATCGTGATGTCGCTCGGCCGCGGCGGCATGGCGAAGAAGGCGCAGATCAACGAGGAGCGCCGCGACTACCAGCGGTACCTCGCCGGCCTGCGCACGCGCGTGCGCGCGGTCGCCGACTCCCAGCGCGCCACGCTGATCGCGCAGCAGCCGGATCCGGCGGACCTGTGGGCGTACGTCGAAACCGACCAGCACTGGGACCGCCGCCGGGGCGACCGCTCCTTCGGGATGGTGCGCGCGGCCACCGGTCCGCAGCCGCTCGCGACACCGTTGCGCGCGCCGCAGATCGCGCCGCTGGAAGAGCTGGACCCGGTTTCCTCCACCAACCTCAAGCACTTCATCCAGACTTTCTCGACCGTCGAGGGACTGCCGGTTTCGGTTTCGCTGCGCTCGTACGCGGCCGCGACGCTGTCCGGCCGCCGGTTCGACGTGCTCGGGATGACGCGCGCGGTGCTGGCGCAGCTGGTCACTTTCCACTCCCCGACCGACCTGCGCGTGGCGTTCTGCGTCGCCCCGGACCGTTCGCACGACTGGGATTGGGCGAAGTGGCTGCCGCACGCCACCGCGCCGGTGCTCGCCGACGCGACCGGCCCGCGGCGGCTGTTCGCCGACAACGCCGCGGAACTGGCGCGGTTGCTCGGCCCGGATCTGGGCGACCGTCCGGCGTTCTCGCGTCGTGGTGCGTCCGTGGATCTGCCGCACCTCGTGCTCGTCGTCGACGGCGGCGACTCCCACGGCGAACCGCGGCTGCTGGCCGAAGAAGGCCGGCTGGGCGTGACGGTGCTGGAAGTCAGCGGCGACCAGCCGCGCGCGACGTCGACCGACCGATTGCTGAGCCTGCACATCTCGCCCGACCAGCTCGGCATGGTGGTGCTCGACGGCACCGAAGCGCGGCTCGGCTTCCTCGGCATGCCGGACCGGCTCGACCACGGCGCCGCCGAAGCGCTGGCCCGGATGCTGACGCCGCTGCACCACGGCGGCGCGGTGGTCAGCGAACAACCGATGTCCTCGACGTTCGGGCTGGCCGGGCTGCTCGGCATCGGCGACCCGCGCGACACCGACCCGACCGTCACCTGGGCCCCGCGCGCCGCGCGCGACCGGCTGCGGATTCCGTTGGGCGTGAACCCCGACGGCCGCCCGGTCGACCTGGACCTCAAGGAATCCGCCGAGGGCGGCATGGGTCCGCACGGCTTGGTGATCGGCGCGACCGGCTCCGGCAAGAGCGAACTGCTGCGCACGCTGGTCACCGCGCTGGCCGTCACGCATTCGTCGGAAAAGCTGAACCTGGCGCTGATCGACTTCAAGGGCGGCGCGACGTTCGCCGGCATGACGAACCTGCCGCACACCTGCGCGGTGATCACGAACCTGTCCGACGACCTTGCGCTCGTCGACCGCATGGCGGACGCGTTGAACGGCGAATTGCTGCGGCGGCAGGAACTTCTCCACTCATCCGGCAATTACGCGTCGGTGCGCGACTACGAAAAGGCGCGCGCGGAGGGTACGCCGCTGAAACCGTTGCCGTCGCTGCTGGTGATCATCGACGAGTTCTCCGAGCTGCTGTCCTCGCGGCCAGAGTTCATCGACCTGTTCGTCGCGATCGGACGGCTCGGCCGTTCCCTGGGGATTCACCTGCTTCTGGCGTCGCAGCGTCTTGAGGAAGGCCGGTTGCGCGGGCTCGACTCGCACCTGTCGTACCGGATCGGCCTGCGGACGTTCTCCGCCGCGGAAAGCCGCGCGGTGCTGGGTGTCGCGGACGCGTACCAACTGCCGCCGGTGCCCGGTTCTGCGTATCTGAAGTCCGACAACGACACCCTGATCCGACTGAAGGCCGCATACGTGTCCGGCGAACTCCCGCCACGCAGCCGGATCGTGCGCTCAGACGGACAACAACTGGGCGTCCTGCCATTCACCCTGGGACCGGTTGAAGTACCAGTCGCCGAACAACCCGCCGCCGAGGCGCCCACAAAGGGCACCGGGGAAACGATCATCGGCGCGATGCTGTCCCGTTTGGAAGGACGCGGCCCGGACGCACACCAGATCTGGCTGCCGCCGCTGGCCGAACCGCCCACTTTGGACCAGCTGCTGCCCCCGATCGGCGAAGACCCGCGCCGCGGCTTGTGTCCTCTCGGCTGGGGCGGCAACGGCAAGCTGACCATCCCGGTCGCCTTGGTGGACAAGCCTTTCGAACAGCGTCGCGACATGCAGTGGGCAGATTTCTCCGGCGCGGCGGGCAACGCGGTCATCGTCGGCGCACCGCAAAGCGGCAAGTCGACATTGATGAAGGACATCGCCGCGATGCTCGCGCTCACCCACACCCCCGTTGAGGTGCAGTTCTTCATCCTCGACATGGGCGGCGGCGCGCTGGCCCCGATCGCCGGTCTCCCGCACGTCTCGGGTTACGCCACCCGCCGCGACCCGCAACGCTGCCGCCGGGTCGTCGCGGAACTGGTCACTTTGCTGGAACAACGGGAAGAATTCTTCGCCGCCCACGGGATCGAGTCGATGGCCGCCTTCCGCGGCCGCCGCGGCGAATTCACCGAAAGCAGCGACGACCGCGAGTTCGGCGACGTGTTCCTGTTCGTGGACAACTGGACCACGATCCGCTCGGAGTACGAGAAGCTCGAAGAACAGATCACCGCGCTGGCCCAACGTGGTCTGGGCTTCGGCATCCACGTCCTGGTCTCGCTGAACCAGTGGATCGGCGCCCGCGCGCAACTCCGCGACGCCATCAGCACCCGCTTCGAACTGCGTCTGGGCGACCCAGCGGATTCGTCGATCGACCGCAAGGTGGCTCAAAACGTCCCCGCCGACCGCCCCGGACGCGGCCTGACCGCGGACAAACTGCACTTCCTCGCAGCCCTCCCGCGTATCGACTCGGACCAACGCCCAGAAACCGTCGGTGCCGGCGGCCTAGACCTGGTCCGCCGAGTCTCCGCCGCCTGGACCGGTCCGCGCGCGCCCCAAGTCCGCCTGCTCCCACCAGAAGTCCCGCTGGACTCGCTCCCCGCCGCCCCGCACGGCCGGATCACCTTGGGCCTGGCCGAATCCACCCTGCGCCCCGTCCACCTGGACTTCCGGACGGACCCGCACTTCCTGGCGTTCGGCGACGTCGAATCGGGCAAGAGTTCGTTGCTGCGCGCCCTCGTCACCGGCATCTGCCAAACGCACACCCCCGACGAAGCCCTGATCCTGGTCGGCGACTACCGGCGCGGCCTGCTGGGCGTGGTGGACCAACCGCACCTGCTCGGTTATGCCGGTGCGGAGAACACGTTGACGGACTTGGTCAACCAATGCGCGACCGCGATGCGCAACCGGCTCCCCGGCCCGGACGTCACGCCCGACCAACTGCGCAACCGCTCCTGGTGGCGGGGCCCGGACCTGTACGTGGTGATCGACGACTACGAACTGGTCGCCACCGCGGGCCGGAACCCCGTGCTGCCCTTGCTGGAATTCCTCCCGCAGGCAAGGGATATCGGCCTGCACCTGATCCTGGCCCGCTCCTCCGGCGGTGCCGGACGGGGTCTGTACGAGGCGGTGATCCAGCGAGTACGGGAACTGGGCTCGCCGGGCCTGGTCATGTCGGGCGGTAAGGAAGAGGGCGCGCTGGTGGGCGACGTGAAGCCTTCGCCGCAGCCTGCTGGCCGGGGGACGCTGGTGTCGCGACGGCACGGGACGGAACTGGTGCAGGTGGCGTGGACCAAGCCGGTGGAGGACTGAGCGGATTCAGTCGAGGAAGACCTCTCGGTGGGTCAGATTGCTCAGGTAGGAGACGTCCCAGTCCGCGGGCACTTCGCTGCGGACCCGCCGGACAAGTTCCCAGCCCCGCTCGCCGAAACGCCGCCCGGCTTCCTCCGAGGGGAAGGCGGGCGCCGGGTTGGCGTGGCGTCCCATTCGTCCTGCCACGCGGACAGGTCGCGAGCCAGTTCCGCGCTCAGCCCCAACTCCGGAGATGCCGGATGGACCGATGCGGTCGCCGAGCTGACGAGCGAATCGAAAAACCATACGGGGCGGGGCCGTCGTGGTGCGGAACCACGTCCCACAACGACTTCGTCGCACGCCACACCGCCGTTACCGCCGACCACGCGACCTCGCCGCTGAGCGTCAGCGTCACAACCGCATCAGCCGCAGCGGCCGGGTCCGACCCCGCCTCCGCGATCACCCTCGCAACCAACATCAGCAGACACCCACCCGTCGCCGTCACACCGATCTTCGACGGGAAGCGCAGCAGTCAACGCTTCGAATCCGGCTGCAGCACTGAGCCCGCCAGTCCGGCAGTACAACCGAATCTCGTATGCCATCACGCGAGCCGATGCAGGGCCGCGCGCACCTCGGCGAGTAGTTCCTCGTCCGTCGTATCGCCCGGGTCGCGCAGTGTGGGATCGATCGGATAGTCCTCCAGCACGAAGAAAAGGTGGTTCAGCACCCGCCCGAGCGGGCCCCGCAGCCGCTCGTTCCGTTCCAGGGACAGCATCCGAGCCGCATACCAAGTCCTCGCGAACTCCGACCCGGTCACTTCCCCGCGAACGAACGACTCCATCGCAGCCACCTGCCGCCCCACTCCGGATTCGGCAGGCACCTCGCTCCGCTTCGCCCAGGCGTGTTCCACCGGCGGGTACTCGGCTGCGACACCAGGCAGTTCGGGAAACCGCTCAGCCAACCGCGGCACCGTCCGCCCGAACCGAGCCCGAGCGCCGTCCACACCGCCGAGCACAGCACCGGAGAGAAACAACCGGGTGCCCGCCACCAGCACATATCCCCCGCCGCTAGCGAGAACCGCGCCAGACAGATCGGGCACGACGAACAGCACTGAACCACCGCTCGTCAGCTCGGAGTCCACCGCCAGCCGTTCCGTAAGCGTCCCCGGTTCGAGACCGCAGCGCAGCACCTCCGTCGCGCCGACGAACCGCGCTCCCGTTCGCAGCCGGTCCAGGACCGCGTCGTCCACTCCGGACGGAGCGGCGATCGGAGCGACGGATTTCTCGTCCACCGCAAGCCATTTGTCGGCAAAGCGATGTGGCCCGGCAAGAACAGCGTCGGCGATCCGGTTGTTAAAGTCCACGATGCTCATACTCCCGGGACTTCGCCGGGAAGCCCGAGAACGGGATAAGCCCCCTCGATCGCAGTCAGCCCAGCCACAACCTCCGCCACCTGCGCATACTCGATCCCCTCGAGACGGAACAACAACCGGTTCCCGCTCGAGTGATCAGCGACCGCGACGCCCTCCGCCTCGACGCGGCCGCCCTCGACGGTCACGGTCAGGTCCAGCCAGTCCTCCAGGGACGTCAGCCGCGCGCTGCCGCCAGACACCGTGCAGGCAGCCAACTCCTGCCGAAAGCCTTGCAATTCATTGGCCCGCAACCCAGCGTCCAGCCGCGCGGTAAACCCGCCAGAGACGATCTCGATTGGGCTGACCAGCCAGTTCCCGTCCCAGAAATCGTCCGCGCCGGGATGCATTCGCCCGCGCACCGCGATCACCAAACGATCCCCGCGCGCCGCGCCGAACGTCACCGTATGCATCCTGCTCCCTGGTATCTCCACTGCTGCCAGCATATGCAGTCCACGAGCGAGGGAGCCCTGATGCCCGGCCTGGTCGAACTGGCCTACACCACCGGCGGAGGCGTCGTCGGCGCCGCGCTGACGAACTACTTCACCAAGGTCCAGGAGCGCCGCCAGCTTCGCGCCGAGGTCTACCGGCGGCTCGAAGCGACTCGCGCGATCTCCGGCGGTGTGCTCGAAATCCGGGTCGGTTTGCCCCCGAACACCTTGACCGGCCGGAAATCCGTCGCCAACGCACTCGGCATCGTCGCCGTCCTCGAAGACGGGACGGACGCACACCGCGCCCTCCGCGAAGCTCTGTCCGAGCTGCTCACCGCGGTGCTGGTCGCCGGAATCCCCCGCCGCGTAGCCGATTTCGCCGCCGGCGCGCACGAACGCGTCCTGGAAAGCGCCGTAGCAGCAACCGTCGACCGACGACTCGGCGGAATCCCGGACGCCAACTCCGAGCAACTTACCCAAGCCGCCCAGACTTACCGCGCCGAGACAACCAGACTCCTGCTCGCCGTCCTGTGGCACCCATGGCGAGCCCGGCTCCGCACCCGCAGCCGGATCCGCAAACTCCGCGTCGCCGTGCACGCACTGCATCTTCAGCAGGAAGCCGCCGTCGCCGCGCTCACCCGTCCGGAGCAAGCCGAGGCCCTCCACCAGCGACTTGACCCGGACGGCACGCTCCGCGAAACGTGGATCGAAGACCGACTTCCGTAGGTTACCGGATTTCCACTTGCCGCCTACGGTCGGGAAATCACCACCGAGGCGGAGGGATTTTCCATGCGTTACGCGAAAGCGGCGGCCGTGGTCGCAGGGGCTGCGATGGCGTTCGGAGTGGGGGCAGTTGTCCCCGCGAGTGCCGACACGCACATCATCGGCGGCGGCACCGTGAAGTCGGCCCCGTGGGGCGCCCAGGTGTTCTGGGACGACGTCACCGATTACGGCGGCTTCGAATGCTCGGGCACGATCATCGCCTCGCAGTGGGTGCTCACCGCGCAGCACTGCCTGAACAAGGGCGGCATGCACGTCAAGGTCGGCGACGTCGCTCTGGGCCAGGGCACCGAAGCCGCGGTCGACGAGCAGAAGGCCTCGCCCAACGGCGACATCGCCTTGCTGCACCTCAAGTCCGCAGTGGACACGACGTTCATGAAGCTGGCCGACAAGGACCCGGACAACGGCGCCACCAACCAGATCTACGGCTGGGGCCGCACCAAGGACCAGAGCCCGCCGTCGGACACGCTCAAGACCGCGGACGTCCAGGTGACCGGCGAGAGCACGGATGCCTTCAACGGCAAGGCAATCGCCAGCAAGGGCGTCACCGGTTCCTCGTGGCACGGCGACTCCGGCGGCCCGCAGCTGGCCGACGGCGTCCAGGTAGGCGTCTGCTCGACCGGCGAAAACTCCGGCAGCGACGAACACGGCACCCAGAACTACGCCAGCGTCGCCAACAGCCGAGACTGGATCAAGCAAACCGCAGGCGTGTAACAAAAAACAACGTGAAGGGCTCCTTGAGGGAATCACTTTCCCTCAAGGAGCCCTTCACACATCCAGCCGCACCCGCGCACCCACCCATCGAGGCACCCAGCC
>NZ_PQIA01000010.1 GCF_003385235.1 Amycolatopsis circi
CGGCCGGACTGTCCACAAGGGACCCGCCATCGCCAGTTCGGGGCCGGGTTCCGATTCGGGCGGAAGGGGTTCGGGGTCGGGCAGCGGGCGGTCCGGTCCCGGCGTCACCGGGTCGGGCTCCACCGGACCGGGCGGGACGGGCTCGGGCGGGGCGGGCTGCGCGGTCGAACGGGGGCGAAGCATCGCGGACTCCTTTCGCTCCCTGATGGGCTACCGCAGAGCGGCGGCGGCGAAACATCCGCCCGTCCCCGGCGAGGTCGGCTAGGGTCGAAGGCGGAGCCGACGAACCGAGAAGAGGCGAGACGATGAGCGCGGACAAGCCCGGCGAGCAGCAGCCGCTCGACGCGGAGATCGTGGAGAGCCCCGGCACGCCTCCCGCCGACCTCCCCGAACCCGACTACAGCGACAACGGCGCGCCGTCCTTCGACTTCGTGCGGGACCGGATCGAGAAGCGGTACACCACGTCGGTCGGCGCGCAGGAGCTGGCCGGGATCGGCGGGCCGGAGGACGTGCAGTCGCTGGACAAGAAGATCGCCGACCGCAAGGAGGCGGCGAAGGACAAGCTGGCCGAGATCCGGCGGTCGATGGGCAAGGAGTAGCGCTGCCCAGGAACGGCGGCTTCGGCCGGAGTGCGGGTTCGGACGCCCGAATCCCGGCTGGCATTCGCATGCCGGAAGTGCTCCGATTACCAGTGCTTGCCCTGGCACCAGCGGCGACGAGCGCGCGCTCAGTAGGAATACGGCCGAGCGCATGCTCCCCGGACGGCAGTGCCTGGTGCCGCTGAGTACCTTCCGCCGCGAGCAGGATCGGCCCGTTCGGCAGCGGTGGATCCGACGTGCGCCCTTCCGCCGCCGAGAAGCCAGCGCGCCCGCGTCGGAACCACCGCGCCTCTCAAGTCCACAGTGGACTTGAGCGGGGCAATTTCCGTGGCCTCCCCCGCGCCCGCTCTGGTTGAATCGCCGGTATGGCAACCACCGTGCGCATTCCCGGTCTCGTGCTTACCGAGCACGAGTTCTCCGTTCCCCTCGACCATTCCCGTCCGGACGGCGCGAAGATCACCGTCTTCGCCCGGGAGGTCGCTGATCCGGACGGGCTCGACCGGCCGTTTGTCGTGTACCTCCAAGGCGGTCCCGGGCACGAAGCGCCGCGGCCGTCGCGCGGGACGCCGAGCTGGTTGCCGCGGGCGTTGCAGGAGTACCGGGTTCTGATGCTCGACCAGCGCGGCACCGGGCGGTCCACGCCGGTCGGCACGCTCACCGGAACACCGGCCGAGCAGGCCGAATACCTCACGCACTTCCGCGCCGACGCGATCATTCGCGACGCGGAGTTCGTGCGTCAGCAACTGGGTGTCGAGAAGTGGAGCGTGCTCGGGCAGTCGTTCGGCGGATTTTGCACGGTCGCCTACCTTTCCCAGTTTCCCGAGGGGCTGGCCGAGGCCTTCTTCACCGGCGGGCTGCCGCCGATCGCGCGGCATCCGGACGAGGTTTACACCGCGACGTTCGCCAACATGCTCGAGCGCAATCGCCAGTACTACCGCCGTTACCCCGGCGATCGCGCCCGCGTCGAGGCGCTGCTGCCGTTGCTCGACGACGGGGCCGTGCTCCTGCCCGACGGCAGTCCGCTCACCGCGCGGTTGTTCCAGCAGCTCGGTTACGTCCTCGGGGCGAGCGGCGGCGAGGAAACGCTGCACTACCTGATCGAACGCGACCCGACGTCCCCCGCTTTCGCGCACGACGTCGCCAGCTCGCTGCCGTTCAGCGGGCGCAATCCGCTGTACTCGGTCATCCACGAATCGTCCTACTCCGACGGGTTCGCCACCCGCTGGTCGGCCGAGCGCGTGCTGCCGGACGAGTTCCGCACCGACCGGACGTTGTTCACCGGCGAGCACGTGTTCCCCTCGCTCTTCGACGATCTCCACAGCCTCCGGCCGATGAAGGAGACCGCGGAACTGCTTGCCGCGCACGAATGGCCGCGGCTGTACGACGCCGACGCGCTGCGCGAGTGCACCGTCCCGGCGGCAGCTGCGATCTATGCCAACGACATGTACGTCGAGCGGGCGTTTTCCGAGGAAACCGCGCGGCTGATCCCGACGCTCCGGCCGTGGATCACCAGCGAGTACGAGCACAACGGCCTCCGCGCGTCGAGCGATCACGTGCTCGGGCGGTTGATCGACCTCGTTCGCGGACGCGTCTGACCTGCCGTGAGGGGAACCCTGAGGGACTCTGAGTCCCTCAGGGTTCCCCTCACGGACGGCGCAACTGGAGTCAGGCGACGGTTACGCCGCCTTCGACGGAGTCGGTGGACAGGGTGAGGTCCTGCCAGGCGTCGAAGTCGTCCTGGACGCGTTGGCGTCCGGCGGTGACCAGGCGCAGCGCGTCCGACCCGAGCAGGAGGTGCACGGGCGGGTTTTCCTCGTCCAGGAGCTGGAGGATGGCGTCGCCCGCGCGGTCGGGGTCGCCGATGCCTTGCCCGGCCAGCGCCTGGCGGCGGGTCCGGATCGGGTCGAACAGGGCGTCGTAGTCGGCGATGCTGCGCGGGGCGCGGACCAGCGACCGGCCCGCCCAGTCGGTTTTGAACGCGCCGGGAGCCACGGCGGTGACCCGAATGCCGAACTGCGTGACCTCCTGAGCGAGGGTGTCGGTGATGCCTTCCAGCGCGTGCTTGCTGCCCTCGTAGAACGCGAGCCCGGGGAACGTGGTGTGCCCGCCCATCGAGGTGATGACGAAGATCTGGCCGTCGCGCCGTTCGCGCATGGCGGGCAGGACCGCTTTGATGGACGCGACCGTGCCGAAGACGTTGACCTCGAACTGGCGGCGCAGCTCGTCCATCGAGGACTCTTCGAAGGTCCCTTCGAGCCCGTAACCAGCGTTGGCGACGAGTACGTCAATCGGGCCCAGTTCCGCTTCGACGGCCCGCACGGTGGGCTCGATCCGGTCGGCGTCGGTCAAGTCGAGGACGAAGGCCCGGGCGCGTTCCGGGTCCAGCGCCTGGAAATCGGCCGCATGCTGTTCGGTGCGCACGGTGCCCGCGACGTGATGCCCGGCCGCCAAGGCACGCCGGGCGATGGCGCGTCCGAGGCCGGTGCTGACGCCGGTGATCAGGATTGTCTTGCTCACTGCGAAGTGTCCTTTCACGGAGGATGGCATGACGGCATGGACCCCGCGGGTACAGCGGGGCCTAGTGGTGGACGGTGATCAGGACTCGGCGGAGTCCCGGGCAGGCGCGGGTTCGCGGCCCCAGCTGGCCAGCAGCCGCAACCGTTCCTGAGAGGGCGAACCGGCTGGTGCGCTGTAGACGACCATCGACTGGCCCGGGTCGGCGACCGAGGTGAAGATCTCGTACTGCAGTTCCAGGTCGCCGACTACTGGGTGGCGCAGGCGTTTGAGGCCGGTGCTGCGTTCCTGGACGCGGTGTTCCGACCACCACGCAGGGAACTCGGGCGAACGCATCATCAGCTCGCCGATCAGGTTGGCGATGTGCTGATTCCGCGGCTGTGCGGCCGCGGCGAGCCGCAACCCGTGCACGTAATCGCGGGCGACGCGCTCCCAATCACGCCACACCAGGCGGGCCCGCGGATCCAGCAGCGTCCAGCGGGCCATGCTGCGTTCGCGTCGCGGCAGCTCGGCCACGTCGGGAAACAGCAAGGCCCACAACGCGTTCCCGCCGACGACCGTCAGATTCCGGTCGCTGACGAACGCCGACGCCAGCTCCATCGAGTCCAGCACCTGCCGCAGCGCCGGCCGCAACCGGGACGAATGCTCGGCCCGGTCCGTCCGCTCGGCGGTGGCGCCGGCGAGAGCGAACAGATGCCGTCGCTCGATGTCGTCGAAGCGCAGCGCCTCGCACAGGGCGTGCAGCACCTGCTCGGACGGCTGCCGGGCACGGCCTTGTTCCAGCCGGGTGTAGTACTCGGTGCTCACCCCGGCCAACTGCGCGACCTCGCCGCGCCGCAGCCCGGAGACCCGCCGCCCGGCGCCGAATTCGGCCGGAAGACCGATCTCGTCCGGCGTCAGCCCGGCGCGGCGGGCCCGCAGGAAATCGCCCAGGTCGTTCTTGCCCATGCCTCGAGTCTGCCTTCCGGCCAGTCGATCACCAAGGGCGTAGCTGGTCCTGCCAGTACTACTCAGCGGGCCGGGCGAGGGCGGCGGCGCGAGCGTGCGGATCAAGTGGCCGGACGCTGGGAACAGCGGGGCGAGCAGGGGCCCTACTCACTAGGTCGGGCAAGAATCACCGCGCGGGCGGCCAGATGCAGAGCCAACCGCTCATCCGGACGTGACAGATCGACGTGCAGCAACTGCTCGATCCGGCCGATCCGCGCAGCCACCGTATTCCGGTGAATCCCCAGCACCGTCGCAGTTTCAGCCAGCGAAGACTCCGCGTCGAGATAAGCCGCGAGGGTCCGGATCAGGTCGCCGGGCACCGAGACCAGCGGAGCGAGCAACGCACGCGCAGCAGGCTCGAACGTGTCGGTCCGCGTCCATTCCAAGAGCAACTGGGCCATGCCGAGCTGGTCTACGTGCAGGAAATGCCCGGTCTCCGGACGCGCTGCGGCGAGGCCGGCGGCGTCGGTGGCTTCGGCGACTGTCGCGGTGAGACCGTCTGCATGGGGACGGCCGACGCCTAGGTGTGCGTCGAGCGTGCGGCGAAGGCTTCGGTGCACGGCGCGCAGCCGCGCGGACAGCGCCCGCACCCGTTCCGCCGTCGGTTCTTGTTCGAAGGTGACCCAGCCGGTCCAGCCCTCGCCGTGTTCGACGGTGACCGCGTCGATCGACTCTGCCCGAAGCGCGCGCACGACTTCCTGCGTGCGGGAAACAGTGTCGACGTCCGCGGGCACGCCGATGCGCAGGCCGACGTGCCAGCCGCCGAGTCGCCAGCCCGCGTCGGCGGCGCGGCGACGCAGGTCGGCACCGGGTTCGGTGTCTTGACGCAGCAAATCGCCCAGCAGCGCGGACCGGGAGCGGGCATCGCGTTCCAGCTCCAGGCGGTGGGCCAGCAGCCAGCGCTGCACGGCACCTGCCGCCACAGCCAGCGTCGCGGCGACGACGTCCGCGCGCGGGGACTTGGCTCCGGTCAGCTCCGCGGCCAGCCAGACCGACGGCTGCGGCAGCACCGCAGGATGCGCGAGCAGGACGCCGTCCGGAAGCGTGATGCGTTGCGGGACCGGCTCATGGACTCGTACGCGCGCAGCCTCGGCGAGTTCACCGGCGAGCACCTCGCCGCGGTCGTCGAGGACGGCGACGGGAGCGTCCAACAGTCGCCGCAGGACGGTCACGATTTCTTCCGGCGGGCGCAACCGCTCCCCCAACGCCCGGTGCGCGGCGAGTACGGCGTCGGCGCGGTCGATGTCCGGGGCAGCCAGCGCAAGGCGGGCGTCCACGAGCAGATCGAGCGGATCGGCGGACGTGACCAGCAGCGGCACTGACAGCCGTTCGGCCAGAAGTCGTGACGCGGCAAGCGGTTCGGCTCCGGGAAGCAGGACTCCGGCGGCTCGGGCGTCCGCGCAACGGCGCAGGAGGGCGTCGATCTGCCAGTCGGAACCGAGCGAGCGGACCAGCACCACCAGTTCGCCGGAAGCGGGAGTGCCGGAGGCGTCCAGCGCGGCTTTTACTGTCCGCAGTGGACGGTCCAAACCGGACTCGCCGGAGCACACCCGAACCGGACCAGCCCACGAGGGCAGCGCGAGCAGCTGACGGAGGATCACTGTGCTACCACCGGATCGCAGTCGATTCCGTACGCGCGCGGCTCCAGCAGCGGGCGGCGTCGCGGGTCGGTCCAGAACGGTGATGCGGCCAGGCACACGACGTCCACCTCGACCCCGGCGCGGATCGCGTCGCACTGCAGCGGGACGCCGGTGCGGCGGTCCAGCACCGACAGAACGTCCGGAGTGGACGCCACCGGAAGCCCGTCCCGCAGCGCCAGCAGGTACTCGTTTTCCATCTCCAGCCGCAGCAACGCGCCGTCGCGGTGATCGGTCAGCGTCGCCGAGCCACGCCCGAACCCGGGGTGCCCGTGCTGTCCGGGACCGAGGTGCCGAGACACCTCCAGCACCCGGCCGCGGGCGAGAACCCGGCCGTCGAGGGCGGTTTCCAGCGCGGCCAGGTCCGGGCTTTCCCCGGCGGCGAGGACGCGGGCACCGAGGGCGAGCGCCTCGCTCGTCGTGTCGAGGACGGCGTGGTCGGCCAGTTCACCGGCCGGGATCGGGGCGAGCGCGATCGCCGCCCAGCCGCCTGAGCTGGCCAGGAACGCGCGGATCCCGCTCTCGACCACCGGGGCGGCCGCGGCGGCGAGCACCACCACCCGGCCGCCGGGTTCGGCCAGCGCCGCCGGAGCCACGCCGCGTCCGGTCGCGGCGACCGAGAGCTGGTCGAGTCTCGGCAGCCCGCGTCCGGACAGGTCCGCGTCGGCATAGCCCAGCCCCAGTTCCTGGGCGACCACCAGCGGAAGCAGGCCGTTCAGGCCACCGATCTCGATGGACATCAACGCCTGCGCGCGCTGCCCGGTCCAGCGTTCGATCGCGGCGATCGCCGAGGCGAATTCGTCGCCGCTGGGCAGCTTTTCGGCGAACGCGGCGGTCGCGCCGACGATGCCGATCGGCACCACGAGGGTGTCCGGCGGCAGGTCCGCGACCGGGTGCACGACGGGTTCGCGGCCGGATTCGGTCAGCCGCCGCAGCAGCACCGCCGCGGTGACGGTGTCCCCGCCCCCGCCGGACCCGAGCAGCGCGACGCCGCGTTCGAGTGCCGGCACGTCCGCGGCGGTGATGCGCATGGCTGGTCAGCGTATCAGCGGAAGCTGTACCCGCCGTCCGGATACAGCGTCGAGCCGGTGGTGTAAGTGCTGGTGAACAGGTACAGCACGGCATCGGCCACTTCGGACTCGCGGCCGACGCGGTGCAGCAGAGTGTCCGCGCGGTACTGCGCGAAACTCGATTCCCGCGAGGCGGCCGGACGCCCGGCCCACAGGTTCCCGTCGATCGTGCCCGGCGACACGACGTTCACCCGTACCGGGGCCAGCTCCACCGCGAGCCCGCGACCAAGACCCTCGATCGCCGCGTTGCACGCCACGTACGCCGGGGCCGCGGCAGGCGGGCGCACGCTCGCGACGCCGGACATCAGCACCACCGACGCGTCCGGCGACAGCTTCGGCGCGGCGTGTTTCACCGCGTGGTACTGGCCCCAGAACTTGGTGACGAACGGGCTTTCCGCCTCCTCGTCGCTGAGGTCGCGCATCGGGCCGACGGTGTAGGACGCGGCGGGCGTGAACAGGTGGTCGACCCGGTCCAGCGCGCCGAAGAACTCGGCCAGCGACTCCTGGTCGGTGGTGTCCACCGCCTGCCAGGTCGCGGTCGGGCCCAGTTCCGCCGCGGCGGCCCGCAGTTTGTCGCCGGACCGGCCGCCGAGGTGGACGAGCGCGCCCGCCGCCGTCGCGCGCCGGGCGACCTCCAGCCCGATCCCGGAACCGCCGCCGAGCACCACGACCGCCCGGCCGTCGAGCGAACTCACGAAGCCACCTCCACGGGTACGAAATCGTGCGGCAGCCCGAACGCCGCCGGGCCGAACGTGGCCAGCGCTTCCGGGGTGCGCATGAGCGGCGGCGTCGAGATCCCGACCACGGTGACGCGCTGGCCGTAGCGCAGCGTTTCGGTGGTGATCGGCTCGGCGGATTCCGCCTCCAGCACGCAGATCAGGTCAGGGACCAGGCAGCGCACGTCACCGTCGACGAGCGCTACCAGGTTTTCGTTCTGGAAAAGGATTTCCAGCTTGCGGTCGCCCTCGAAGGACACGATGGCGGCGCGTCCGCGAGCGAATCCTTCTTCGGTGCGACGTTCCACATCGGACACTTTGCCGCGGAACAACACTCGCAGATGCGAGTACAGCGTGTCGCTGAGCGCACTCGCCAACGCGGCTATCGGGTCGGCATTCTGTTCGCGGGCAAGGCGAATCGCCCGGCCGACGCTCAACGCCAGCGACAACGTCCTCGGCACCGCCGTACGTTTTACGTCCGCGCCGCTCATCGAGTATTCGGCGATGTGCGCGACACCGCCGAGCCGGATGGTGATCCCGCGCGCGAGCCATTCCATCCGCCGGTTGTCGGCTCCGGTGTCGATCACCGTGGTCTCGCCGCGTTCCCCGGCGATCCCCATCGGCGAACCGGAGACGCCGTACACGCCGAACGTCTCCATCTGCAGCTCCGGGAACGCCCGGCCCATGCCGTCGGCGTCGACCACCGGCAGCCCGAGCCGCGCGCCGACGACCAGCGGGATCATCGAGTTGATCCCGCCGCATTCGATCGGCATCGTCGCGTCGGCCTTCGCGCCGAGGTGCTTTTCCAGCGCTCGCAAGGCAAGTTCGGGCTCGGCGCCGTTCGGGAGCTTCTCGTGCACGACGGTCGGCGCGCCCATTTGCGCGGTCGGGATGACAAGGGCGTCGTCGTCCAGGTCTTCCGGATCGAGCACGGTGACGGGGCCGTGCTCGCGGATCGCTTCGCGCACCAGCAGCCGTCCGACGTACGGGTCGCCGCCACCACCGGTACCAAGGACGGCCGCGCCGCGGGCTAGGTCTTCGAGGTGGTCTTCGGTCAACCTCCAACTCATGTCCGCACCGCCGAAAGACGAGCTGCGCCGATGACATCCGAGGCGGCGCGGACATCGGTGCCCATGATTCGCTCGCAAGCGTCGCTCATCCCGCAACTCCGATCGGGTCCAGGTCGTAGCCGAAGTACCGCGGACCGGCCAGCGCGATGCCTTCCGGAGTGTGCCAGCGGGGATCCGCCGGGGCCGCGATCACCGTCACCCGCTGGCCGTAGCGCAGGCCTTCGGTGGTGACCGCCTCGCCGGACTCGCGGTCGAGGGTGCAGATCAGGTCCGGCACCGAAGCGCGCACCTCGCCGTCCACTTCGGCCACCAGGTGCTCGTTCTGGAAGCGCAGCAACATTTCCGTCCCGATGTCACCGTCCATTCCGGACAGTCGAGCCTCACCGCGGGCGAACCCCGTGACGGTTCGGCGAGCCACGTCGACGACCTTGCCGCTGAACAGCGTCCTGCCGCGCAGCCGCGCCACGACGCGATCGACCGGGTTCTCGTGCGCCTCGCGCGCCTGCCGCACGAGCGCGCCGAGTTCCGCGCACAGGGTCAGTGTGCCGGGCACCATCGACTCCCGCGCCTGCGCGCCGGACATCGCGTAGTTGCTGATCATCGCCGAGCAACCCATGTCGATGGTCGCCGACCGGGCGAGCCGCTCCGCCCAGTGATTGTCCACAGTGTCCAGTACGCCGCGGTTGCCCTTCTCGTCCGCAATGGACATCGGGGTCGCGCGGATTCCGTACAGGGTCGGCAAAACCATCTGCAGTTCCGGGAACGCCCGGCCCATGCCGTCCGCGTCCACCAGCGGCAGGCCCAGCTGCGCCGCCGCGACGACCGGGATCAGCGAGTTCACGCCGCCCGCTTCGGCGCAGGCGATGTGCGTGAGTTCCTTGCCCAGGTAGGTGGCCAGCGTTCGCGCGGCGAGCCCGACTTGTTCGGCGGACGGCAGCTTTTCCACCATCACGGTCGGCGCGCCCATCATCGCGACCGGCAGCACCACAGCGTCGTCGTCCAATTCGGACAGTTTCACCAGCGGGACCGAACCGTGCTCGCGGACCGCGGAATGCGCCAGCAACCGTCCGATGTACGGGTCTCCCCCACCGCCGGTGCCGAGAATCGCCGCGCCACGCGCGATGTCGTCCAAGTCGTGCGCAGTAATCTCAGCCATCGTTCACGCCCCCAGCTGCAGGTCGCCGACCGCCTTGACCCGGATCCGGGTGGCGTTGCCGGGCAGGTACGGGATCGGCACCTCGTCGAAGTCGACGATGCCCACGGACGCCGGGCTCGCCCCGGCGGCCACCGCGCGGTCGACCGCTTCCTGCTTCGCCTCGTCCACCACGGCCTCTCGACGGCCTGGCTCGATCACGTAGACCCGATCGACCTCGCCGCCGATCTGCGCGATCGCCGCGCCGATCGCGTTGGCCACCGCGTAGTGGTCCGGCCGGCGCACCTCGCCGGAACCGGCCAATTCGTCCGGCAGCAGCACCGAACCGCCGGCGACGGCGACCACCGGGAGCGGCTCGGACGACGTGCGCATCCGGTCGACGACATCGGAAACGTCCGCCGCGATCCGGTCCAGCGCGGCCTTCACGAAGTCCCGGTCGAGGTGCGCGACCAGCGACGGGTCGCCGATCTCGGCCCGCCCGGCAGCGACCGCGATGTCCGTGGCGGTCAAGGTGTCTCCGCCGAAGACGAGCGCCTTCGAGGTCAGCTCGTAACCGACGGAATCCGGTCCGACGGTCACGCCGGACGCGTCGCCGCGGACCCGGCTGCCGCCGCCGATGCCGATCGAAAGGACGTCCGGCATCCGGAAGTTCGTGCGGATCCCGGCCACGCTCACGTCCGTGGTCGCCTCGCGCGGGAATCCCTGGCGCAGCACGCCGACGTCGCTCGTGGTGCCGCCGACGTCGACCACCGCGCAAGTGTCCAAACCGGACAGCACCGCCGCGCCGCGCATCGAGTTCGTCGGACCCGACGCGAAGGTCGCGACCGGGTAGCGGCGGGCGAAGTCGACGTCCATCAGCGTGCCGTCGTTCTGGCTCAGGTACAGCGGCGCGGTGATGCCCGCGCCGGTGACCGACGCGGCCAGACCGTCCACGATGTGCGCCGCCAGCTCGCGCAGCGCGGCGTTGATGACAGTCGCGTTTTCCCGCTCCAGCAAGCCGATCCGGCCGATTTCGTGGGACAGCGAGATCGCGACGTCCGGCAGCTGCGAAGCGATGATCTCCGCCGCACGCGCCTCGAACTCCGCGTTCACCGGCGAGAAGACCGACGTGATCGCGACGCTGCGGACTCCGGCGGAGCCCATGTCGTCGGCGGCCTTGCGCAGTTCGCTCTCGTCCAGTTCGGCGATGTGCCGTCCGTCGAACTCGTGGCCGCCGTGCACCAGGTAGCTGCGCCCGGACACCGCGTCGACCAGCCGCTGCGGCCAGTCCACCATCGGCGGCAGCGACGCGCCGGCGGGCAGGCTGAGCCGCACCGCCGCGGTCGGGGCGAGCCGGTGCGCCTCGACGAGCGCGTTGATGAAGTGCGTGGTGCCGATCATGACCGCCCGCACCGCGGCCGGGTCGAACGCGCGCTGCCGCTGCAGCCCGTCGATCGCGGCGACGATGCCCGAGGTGACGTCCTCGGTGGTGCTGGTCTTGATCGAGGCGAGCACCTCGCGGCCGTCCAGCAGGACCGCGTCGGTGTTGGTGCCGCCGACGTCGATGCCGATGCGCACGAAAACTCCTTCCAGGTCGTCGTGCGTGGCAATGCCGGTTCTAACCGGCATCGCCACTCACGAGGTCTTAGGCGGCCGGGGCGGGTTCGGCGTCCGCGGTGCGGCTTTTGCCGACCCCGCGGACCAGGCCGAGCTTCCCGGCGGCCACGTACAGAACGAAAGCGACGACGAGCGAGTTGATGCTGGGCAGGCCCCAGTCCACGAACTCGCCGAAGAGCGCGGCGGCGATCCAGACGACGATCGTCGCGGGCACCCACAGCGGGGCGTCGGTGGGCACCGCGCCGCGGGCCCGAGCCTCCTCCAGGACGCCGCGCCACTGCTTCACCACGAAGTACTCGGCCACCATGATCCCGGCGATGGGCGGGAACGCGACCCCGAGCACGGTCAGGAAATCGGTGAACTTCGAGAGGATCCCTGCCGCCGCGAGCACGCTGCCCACCAGGCCGAGGACCGCGGTGACCAGGCCGCGGTGCGCCCGCTTCCCGGACACGGTGCCGATGAAGTTCACGACGCCGAGCCCGGACGAGTACAGGTTCCAGTCGTTGATCTTCATCGTGCCCGCGATGACGATCAGCAGCCCGACCCAGCCGACCGACGAGGTGACGATCGTGGTGATCTGCGCCGTGCCGACCGCGTGCGCGAGCAGCACTCCGGCCAGGCCGATCACGTACTCGCCGAGCGTGACGCCGACGAGCGTCTGCTTGACGACGTCGCCGGTGGTGCGGTTGAACCGGGTCATGTCCGGCGTGATCACCGCGCCGACGATGAACCCGCCCGCGACCAGCGTCGTGCCCTGCAGCAGGCTCAGGTGCGGGCCGGGCGGCGCGGACGCGACGAGCGCGCCGAGGTCGTGCCGGGTCAGTTCGGAGACCACCGACCAGCCGACCAGGATCAGGAACGCGGGCACCATCAGGTAAGCAGTCCACGCCATCGAGTGGAAACCGCGCACCACGATCGCGGTCACCACCAGGCCGAACACGAGCGCCCAGCCCCATTCCGGCAGGCCGCCCACCAGCGCGGCGAGGCCTTGCGCGGACACCGCGGACTGGATGCCGAACCAGCCGATCAGGCTGATCCCGATGGCCAGCCCGATGAGCGCGGAACCGCCGCGGCCGAAGCCGGTCCAGCGCGCGATCATCGAGGTGGTCAGGCCCTCGCGGACGCCGATCACGCCGACGAGAATGGTGATCAGCTCGAGGATGACCGAGCCGAGCGTGAACGCCAGCACGGCGTTCCCGAAGCTCATCCCGAAACCGATCGTGGCGCCGAGCAGGAACTGCGACAGCGCGGAAACCTGGCCGAACCGCTGCACAGCGACCGACCACCAGGAGTAACGGGCGGAATCGGGCACCCTGGTCAGCGCGTAATCGTCGACACCGACAGCCGAGGCCATGGCGGCTCCTCATCCGGGAGGGGAACGGTTCCCAGCACCGTAAGCAGCGGCTCCGGCGAGGTCACCGTGCGATCCGCACAGCCTAGATAGCTCGGCTGTGCAAGTCGCACGCTCAGCCGACCAAGGCGTGGACAGCCTCGTACGAGAACGCCGCCGCGCCGACCCCTGCCGCGATGCTGACGACCACGTTCGCGGCCGCGGCGAAGTACGACTGGCGCTCGACGAGGCGGACGGTTTCGTAGCTGAACGTGCTGTACGTCGTGAGCGCGCCGCAGAATCCGGTGCCGAGCAGTGAATAGACCGCCGCGGGCAGCGCGGTCCCGGCACCGGCGAGCCCGCCGAGCAGGACACAGCCGATCAGGTTGACGGTGAACGTGCCCCACGGGAACAGGCTCTGGTGCCGGGACTGGACGGCCCGGTCGGTCAGGTACCGCATCGGCGCTCCGACCGCGGCGCCGAGGAAAACGAGAAGGACGGTCATCAGACAGCCACCTCCGCCGGGACGAGCTTGCGGGTGATCGCGTGTCCCAGCAGGACGGCGAGCAGCGCGGCGGCGAGCGTTCCGCCGAGATAGCCGAAGGCGAGCGGCACGGTGTCCGGCTGGACAAGATTGCGCGCTTCGACCGCGTACGTGGAGAACGTCGTGAAGCCGCCGAGCACGCCGACGCCGAGGAACGGCCGCACCAGCCGGTGTGCCGACCACGCCTCGGTGACCAGCACCATCAGCACGCCGATGAGGAAGCAGCCGGCGACATTCGTCCAGAAGGTCGCCCACGGGAAGCCGCTCGTCTCGGTCGGGAGAGCCTGCGCGAGGCCGTAGCGGGCCAGTGCGCCGAGCCCGCCGCCGAGCGCGATCACGCCGAGCACCGACACGTGGTGCCGGACGAGTTCGCGTTGCTGCACGGGATCCCGGAGATCAACGTCGGGGTCGAGTGGTTCTTCAGGCACAGTCTTCTCCTACTCCACGGGCATGGGTCACCGTTCGAGTAGGGACTGTTGGCGGCCTCGGCCGCGGTTGTCCGGGAGATTCCCGGAGCGGCGAGCCCCACCGCCGCGCGTACGCGAGCCTACCTGATCAGTTCCCCGCCTCCCGCAACGCGGTCAGCGCCGGACCGAACATAGTGGACTTGATCGCTTCGAGCGTGCCGCGGTCCTTGCCCGCCAGCGGCGCGACCCGTTCGATCGCCGCGGCTTGCAGGTCTTCCAGCGCGGCGGTCCCGTCGACCAGGCCGAGCGCTTTGGCTTGCGGACCGCCGAAACGGCCCCCGGTGGTCATTGACGCGACGGCGGCGGCCGGGGTGAGCTTCGCCTGGACGAGCGCGGCCATGCCCGGGGTGAACGGGAGGTTGATGTCGGCTTCGGGGAAACAGAAGTAGCCGCGGTCCTCGCGCATGAGACGGAAATCGTGGGCCATCGCGAGCATCGCGCCGCCGCCGAAGGCGTGCCCGTTGACCGCGGCGATCGTCGGGACCGGCAGCGCGAGCACGCGGGCGAGGAGTTCGTGGATGCTGGTGACGTACTTGCCCGCCTCTTCGGGATGGCTGGTGAACCAGTCGAGGTCGAGGCCGTTGGAGTAGTACTTGCCGCTGCCGATGGTGACGAGCGCGGCGGGTTCCTTGCCCGCGGTGACCGTGTCGAGGTGAGTGTGGACTTCTTCGAGCCACGTTGGGGCGAAACGGTTTTCGTCGGTACCGAAGTCGATTACGTGGACGGCGCCGGTGGTGGTGAGCGTGGGCATTTCAGTCCTTTCTGGACTTCTTCGGTGGTTCCAGGGCGAGGATGGCGCGGACCGCCGCGGCCAGCCGGGCGCGACTGTCCGCGCTGGCAGGTCCGGTCGCGAGTTCGCGGCGGAGCAGGGCGGTCGGGAGGTCGACTACGCAGGCGGTGATGACCTCGACGGCTTGGCCGTCGCCGCGGTCCCAGAGCTGACGGGCGAGGCGGACCATGAGGCGGACGAGGCGTTTGTCCAAGGCGTGCAAGGCTTCCGCGAGTTCGTCGGGAAGCTGCGGGCCCAGCACGCGCTTTGACGGGACGGCGATCACCATCCGCGCGGCGTCCGGGCGGGCGTCGGCGACTACAGCGGGAGTGTCGGCTGCCGCGACTACCGCTTCGATCGGGTCGGCGGCTTCGTTGACCAGCCGCTCTTGTTCGTCGAGGAAGAAGGTGGCGGCTCGCAGCCAGGTCCGGCCGATCAGGGCGGGAAGGTTGGTGAAGGTGTGGTAGATCGTGCTGTTCGGGACGCCCGCTTCCTGGGCCAGCCGCCGGACGGTGAGCGCTTCGGGGCCGGTGTCGGCGATGAGGCGCTCGGCGACGTCGAGGATCAGCTCGGGGTCGTGGATCCGGGGGCGGGGCATGGGTTCGAGGGTAATGGAGCAGGTGCTCCAAAACTAGGGCGGGGTGATGTGCGACTCAGGGCTCGTGAGTGCTGGTGCCGGTTCTAACCGGCATAGACGCGCACGAGACCCGGGCGAGGACCCGCCGCCGGAACGCCGCCCGGCTTCCGCTGCCGCCGACGCCGCGGGTCTCGCCGGGGGCCTGCTCAGGTGTCGTGAGTGTTGATCCCGGTTCTAACCGGGATCAACACTCACGAAACGTCAGGGAGGGGTCCGGCAGCGCGAACCCCGGCGAATTGCCGCCCGGCTTCCGCTGCCGCGGGAACTGGAGGGCAAGCGTTGCCGGGCAAGGCGCCTCGCCCGCGAATGGCGGTGCAGGTGCCTGCTACGCCCGGCTGACGGCACCGGGTCCTCGCCGGGCAGAACGTTGCTCCGGGGCGGGCGCTCGCCGTCGGAACCTGCCCGGTGCCCGCGAACGGCCGCGCAATGGCCTGGCCCACGCCGCCTTTGTCGCCGCACAAGCCGCTCGCAGAGCAGGTCATTGCCTCGCAGCGAGCGCCAGCCGCCGGAAACCCCGCCCTGCCGCGCGATCGCCCGGGCCACGCGGCCCAGGCACGCACCGGCCGTTCGCCGAGCAAGACTGAAACCCCGCCCGTTTGCGTGAATCCCGGCCGCCGTAGCCCTTGCCTGGCCGAGCGCTGATGCCGAGACGGTCCGGGTCAGTCCGCGACGTACAGGCAGTCGCACCGTCACGGGCAGTGGCATCCGGGCCGTCCAGCCAACGGACCCCGTCAGCCAGATAACGGAAGCAGAGCCGAGCGCTGATGCCAAGCAGGTCCCGGTCAGTCCGCGACGTACAGACAGTCGTACCCGTCACGAGCGGTGGCATCCGGGCCGTCCAGCCAACGGACCCCGTCAGCCAGGCAGCGGAAGCGGAGCCGGGCGTTGACGCCAAGCAGGTCCCGGTCAGTCCGCGACGTACAGGCAGTCGCACCCATCACGGGCGATGGCGTCCGGGTCGTCCAGCCACCGGCCGCCGTCAGCCAGATAACGGAAGCGGAGCCGGGCGCCCGGCGGGACCTCCACCGCGGCCGAGCGCGTGCCGTTCGAGCGTTTGCGGAGTTCGTGGCGGCCGGGCTGCCAGTCGTTGAAGTCGCCGACCACGCTCACCGGGCCGGGCGGGGTGTCGAGCGGCAGGACGAACGTCACCCGCCGGGACCCGGAGCCGTTGCTCCGGCTGGTCTTGATCACGGCGTTTCCCTTTCCCGTTCCGGCGAATCGGTCTTTCTGAATCGTTCCACGACCGGTGCCGGAAGCCCGGACGCGGCGAGTGCCGCGTCCGGGTGAAAACCGGGGTCAGGTGGTGGAAACGTCGTCCAGCTGCTCGGCCGCCGGGCGCACCGGGAACAGGTCGCCGCCGGGCGGGGCCGGGATGCGGCCGACCGCGGCCCGGGCCTTCCAGTCGCCCGCGTCGGCCGCGGCGTGCACGCTGTCGAGGGCGGCGTACTGGATGAAATGGATGTCCGGCAACGGCCACGGTGCCGCACCGGTCGCCGCGGGCAGCAGGTGGTCGACCGCGGCGAAAATGCTGCCGCCCTGGGGGTTTCGGTACGACCAGAGGTCGACGCCCAGGTGCTTGCCCAGCTGCGCGAGCCGAGTCAGCGCGACCAGGTTGAACGTGTGGTAGTGGTAGGTCCGGGTGCGGGTCGACTCCTCGGGCTGGCCGCCGTCCGCGGCGATCTGGTGGTCGATCCGGGCTTTGCCGGAGTCGCGGACGATCTGACGGGCGAGGTCGCGCTGTCCGACGTAGCTCGCGGTCGCCGCGGTGAGCAGGTCGTAGAAGGTGCCGTGGTTGTTGGTCGCCTTCGCCTCGTCGGTGCCGTTCTTGCTGGTGCGCAACCAGGTCAGGAAATCCGTGGACCAGCCGCGGAACGCTTTCCCGTCGGCCTTCGTCCAGCCGGGCGCGCCCGCTTCCAGGATCCGGGCGGCGTCGAGGACCTGGGTGAACGTGTAGGAGAACTCGATGATGCCGATCCCCCGCCCGTCGGTCTTGCACGGGATGCCCTGCGCGAAGTTCAGGTTCGGGTTCATTTTCGTTGCCGCGTCGAGGAACCAGGTGCGCAGGTCGAGCGCGGCGCGCCGGGCGTACTCGGCCTTGCCGGTGTAGTACCAGGCGAGCGAGAGCTGGTAGATCGAGTTGAACGCGACGAGCCGTTCGGCCTTGTCCGGCACGTTCTTCATCTCGGGGTTGACCTCGCCGTCGCGGTCGACGTACGGGCAGCCCTGCGGGTTTTCCGGCGTTTTCGGCTGGCTGGGCCAGTAGTACGGGGCGAGGCTCAGGTAGTCGTGCTTGTCGCCGCTCGGCGGGACGCGCTCCTTGTCGACAACCGTCCACGGGCCCTTGGCCAGCGCGTCGTCGGCCTGTTTCAGCAGATTCGACAGCGACGTGCGCAGCGTCGGATTCCCAGCCATCAGGCCGATCTTGTTGCCTGCCAGGTGCAGGCCGTCGAGCACCACCGGGTCCGGTACGCAGACGAACGAACACGAATTCGGCGCGGGCGCGGCGGTCGCCGCCCCGGCGGTGGCCGCGAGCAGGCCCGCGACCGTCGCGAGGACCGCCGCGATACGACGCGGACGGGAAGACCGGGAAGGAGGCAGCACCGCAACTCCATTCAAGGATATGAATACATCACAGATATGTGAACTGAGATTGAATAGCCGAACGCGCGTGGCCGCGTCAAGGGGAGGTCAGGCGGAGAGCCCGCGCCGGACCGGGTTCCGGAGGGTGCCGATGCCCTCGATCATGATGGTGACCTCGTCGTCTGCCTCGAGCGTGACGTCCGGGCCGGGAACAGCGGATGTACCGGTGGCCAGGACGGCTCCGCGCGGGAAAACGTCGCCGCGATAGAGCCACGACACCAGATCCGCGAGCCTGCGATGGAGCCGCGCGGTGGAAGTCTCCCCTGCCCAGCGCAGTTCTCCGCCGCGATGGATCTCCACGGTGATGCCGAGCGCGTACGGATCCGGGATCTCTTGAGCGGACACGATCCACGGCCCGGCCGCGCACGAGCCGCGGTACATCTTGGCCTGCGGCAGGTACAGCGGGTTCTCGCCTTCGATGCTGCGCGAGCTTACGTCGTTGACGATCGTGTAGCCGACGATCTCCGCGTTTGCGTTGCACATCAACGCTAGTTCGGGTTCCGGAACGTCCCAAGTGGAATCTTCCCGCACGCCGATCGGCTCGCCTGGCCCGCGCACGCGATGCCCGACGCTTTTGAAGAACAGTTCCGGCCGCTCCGCCTCGTAGACCCGCGCGTAGACGTCGGCGTCGCCGCTCTCCTCCATCCGCGCCTCGCGCGACACCTCGTAAGTGACTCCGGCGGCCCATACCTCGGTGTCGTCGTCGACCGGCGCCCGCAGCTCGCCTGGCTCTCCTGGCTTCAGCTCGACCGCGAGCGCTTCAACGAATTCATAGGCGGACAGGGTGAGCAAGGAGCCGAGTGTGGTGCCGGGCGGGAGCGCGCCGATGGATTCGCCGTCGGTGACCTGCCAGCCCGCGGCGGTCTTCACTAGGCGGCGCATCAGTGCGAGTCCCTCGGCACGGCGGAACCGCGAGTGCCGTGCAGGAAATCGAAGTCCGCGCCGAGGTGGGCCTGGGTGACGTGCTCGCGGTAGAGCCAGATGTAGCCGCTGAGGTACGGGCTTTCCGGCGGCGTCCATTCCGCGCGGCGGGCGGCGAGTTCGTCGTCGGGCACGTGCAGGGTCAGCTGGCGCGCCGGAGTGTCGAGCGTGATCCGGTCGCCGGTGCGGACGAGCGCGAGCGGGCCGCCGACCGCTGATTCCGGGCTCACGTGCAGCACGACCGTGCCGTAGCCGGTGCCGGACATCCGGCCGTCGCAAATCCGGACCACGTCGGTGATCCCCCGGTCGAGCAGCTTCTTCGGAACCGGAACGTTGGCCACCTCCGGCATGCCCGGGTAGCCCTTGGGGCCCGCGCCGCGGATCACGAGGATCGTGTCGGGCGTGACGGGCAGGTCCGGGTCGTCGGCGACACGGTGGTAATCCTCCGCGGCGTCGAAGACCAGCGCCGGGCCGGTGTGCGTGAGCAGCTCCGGCGACGCCGCCGACTGCTTGAGCACCGCACCGTCCGGGGCGAGATTTCCGGTGAGCACAGCGGTTCCGGTGCCGGGCGGCTGGAACGGCGCGTCGACGGTCGTGATCACGTCGTTGTTCCAGCATTCCGCGGCTTCTCGGGGTTTGCCGGTGACCGTGCGGATGTCGGTGCGCAGGAGTCCGGCTTCGGCGAGCCTCGTCAGCACCACCGGAACTCCCCCGGCGTAACAGAAATCCTCCATGAGGAACCGGCCGGACGGCATCAGGTTCACCAACGTGGGAACTGCGCGACCCAACTCGTCGAAGTCGGCCATGGTGAGCGGGACGCCGACGCGACCGGCCAGTGCGAGAAGGTGCACGATCGCGTTCGTGGACCCGCCGATCGCCGCGTTGACGCGGATCGCGTTCTCGAACGCCGCACGGGTCAGGATTTCCGACGGCCGCAGGTCTTCCTCCACCATGGCGACGATGCGCTGACCAGCGGACTGCGCGGTCTCGAAGCGGCGCGCGTCAACGGCGGGCCAGGTCGCCGAACCGGGCAGCTGCATGCCGAGCGCTTCGGCGAGACAGGCCATCGTCGAGGCGGTGCCCATGGTCATGCAGTGGCCGTTCGAGCGGGCCATGCAGCCTTCGGCGAAGAAGCACTCCTCCTCGGTCATCCGGCCGGCTTTGAGTTCTTCCTCGAACTTCCAGACGTGCGTTCCCGATCCGACGTCGCTGCCGCGGAATTTGCCGTTGAGCATCGGGCCGCCGGTGACCATCACGGCGGGCAGGTCGACGCTCGCCGCGCCCATCAGCATCGCCGGGGTCGTCTTGTCGCAGCCGGAGAGGAGGACGACGCCGTCGAGCGGGTTGGCGCGGATCAGCTCCTCGACCTCCATCGCCATCAGGTTGCGGTAGAGCATCGCGGTGGGGCGCATGAGCGTCTCGCCGGTCGCCATCGTGGGAAACGCGAGCGGGAAGCCGCCCGCCTGCCAGACGCCGCGCTTGACTGCCTCGGCGACGCCGTCGAGGTGGACGTTGCACGGGGCGAGTTCGGAGGCGCTCACCGCGATCCCGATCACCGGCCGGCCGTCGAACACTTCCGGGCCGAAGCCCTGGGACCGCATCCACGACCGGTGGATCATCCCCGCCCGGCCGGACGCACCGAACCACGCCGCACTGCGCACTCCGCCTCCTCGTGGGTCCTCTCCTCGATACCCGATCGGGCGGATCCTGGCAATCGACTGAGAAATCCCGCGAACCGGACACTTCGCGGGCACGCCGGACGTTGGAGGGGGTGAGAAGATCGCCGGAGACGAGAGGTGTGCGATGAGCCTGATCGGGACCCTGGTCGGGCACGTCCTGACCGTGTTCATCGTGGTGCTGGTGGCGCGGATGGTGCTGGACTGGACGCGCGTGGTCGCAACGGGGCCCGCGTGGCTCGGGCAGGCGCGCCGGATCACCCACCGGGCGACCGAGCCGGTCATCGCCCCGGTGCGGCGGGTGCTGCCGCCGATCCGGACCGGCGGGGTGGCGTTCGATCTGGCGTTCACGGTGGTGTTCGTGGCGGCGCTGGTGGTGCGGTCTGTCGCGTTCGCCTTGTGAGGAGTGCGCTCGCGCCGCCAAGTCGGGCGGGGATTCCCGGGTCGCCGGAGTGTCCACAGTGGAATGACGGTATTGGCCCGCGCCCGGGCGAGCGGTTGCCGTCGATTCGGGGCGAACGAGCGCCGCACCCGCAGCACGACCGCCGGTCCGTCGCCTTGCTGGTCTCCGGCGCGATCGAGCACCTGGCTTTGTGCGGTCGGCTCATCCTCGTCAGGGGCGAGAAGGCCCGTTCGCTGGTCGCCGGGACTGATTGCCCGCCGGGCGCGGTGCCCGTCGCCCGGTTGCGGCCGGATCAGCGGGAGTCGAGCCGGATTTGCCCGGCGCAGGACCTGATCTCGATGCGATGTGCGCCGGTCGGCCGGTCCGGGAGCGTGCCGCTCCGTTCGCCGACCGAGGTCTTCGCCGACACCGCGTAGTCCGCGCCCGGAACCGTGAGCGCCCCGGCGCCCACGTCGGTCCTGACAGTGGCGCCCGCCGCCGCGCTCAGGGCGAGGTCCACTTCGCCGACGGTGGTCGCGGCCTTGACCGGCCCGGCGGAGTCCTGAACAGCGATCCTGCCCGCGGGCATCGTCAGGTCCAGCGAACCGATCTTGCCTGCCTCGAATTCGCCCGCTCCCCTCTTCCCGGTCACCGCTGTCCGGTCGGGCAAGGTGACGGGGTAGGAGACGACGCAGTGGTTTCCGCACGCGCCGTCGAGTTCGAGCGTCGACCCGGTCAAGCGAGGCCAGACGCCCTCCGGTTTCGCCCCTTGGTAGTGGATCTCGCGCTCGACAGCGATGGAGTCGCGGAGATGATCCGGACATAAACCAGGATTGCATGCTGCTGCCGCGCCGGAATGCCGAGTTTCCGGGTGCGCGTTGCGGTACCTGCACCAGAGCGCCCCGGATCAGGACGCTCCGGGCGGTTCCCGTCAGGGCTTTCCGGCGGTGACCGGGGCCGGTTCGTCGTCGGGGCGTCGGCGGGCGGTCCAGGAGTCGTAGCCGCGCAGGAGGAAGCGGTGGGCGGGGCGTTCGACCAGGCGGGTGAGGGCCCAGCCGAGGACGATGCCGGTGGCGATCATCCCGGCGGCTTGCAGCAGCGGGTCGAGGCCGAGGCCGGACAGCCAGTGCAGCACCAGGTAGCCGATGGCCTGGTGGATCAGGAAGACGCCGTAGGAGACTCCGGCGAACCAGGTGATCGCGCGCTGGACGAACTGCGGGAGGAAGCGGTTCCAGTCCGGGCCCGCGGCGGCGAGCGAGATCACCGCGATCCCGACCGCGATGCCGATCGTCGAGCCCCATTCGATGTTGATCCCGGCGGGCGTGACGGTCGAGCCGTGCAGGGCGTGCGCGGTGACGCAGAGGACTTCCAGCAGTACGAATTCCGTCGTGGAGAAGCGTTTCGTCGTCCAGAGCCGGACCGCGATGCCCGCGACGAACAGGTGCCAGCGGTGGAAGCCGAAGCCGTCGACGACGACGCGGTACCACTCGGGCGGACCGGCGACGCGCAGCGGCCATTGCGCGAGCGGGACCAGCAGGATGGTCCACATCAGGATGCGGAACTTGCGGCCGTGGCCCCAGCTGCCGCGGTAGAGCAGCGCGGCGACGGTGAACGCCATGAGCTGGAGGGGAATCGTCCAGTGGGAACCGTCGAGGAAGGGGTAGACGGCCGGTTTCCAGTTCCAGAGCATCAGGAGATTGCCGACGAGGTCGCCGAACCGCGGACTGAACCAGCCGGGCGGCGAGAGGTACCGCAGCGCGAAGTAGATCACCACGACGGCCGCGAGGAACGGCGGCAGCAACCGCGCGATCCGCCCCCACCAGTACCGGCCGAGCGACCTGCGTCCGATGGTGACTGCGGCGAAGTACGCGGAAATCACGAGCAGCAGGCTCGCCCCGATCTGATGCGGAAACACGAACCGCCGCGGCCCCAGCTCAGGGTGCACGACGACGCTCATGAAGGTCGCGTGGTACAGCAGCACCAGCACGACGCACCCACCGCGCACGAGGTCCCAGCTGATCCGCCGGTTCCCCGAAGACACGCTCACCGGACGGAACGAGGACACGCGCGCCACCGTAACTGGTGGGCTTCGCCGGATGGGAAGGCACCCTGGGCGCGGGTTCGCGGGTCGATTCCGGTACCGGAGCGCGGGTTTGCGGTCTCGGCCGTGGGCGGTTTCGGGAAAAGCCGTGGTGGCAGAGGGGTTTCTGCGCGGGCGGCGCGTTGGTCGGGGTTTGGCGGGTGCGTGTGCGGGTTCCGGTGAGTGAGAGGTTTTAGGTTGGGGCACGCGGGATTCGCTCACGGGATGTGACGGACAAATGCTTGCTCGGTTCTGATCGGCTGTGTGGCTGGGAGAAGGGCTGCGCGGGGTGGCTGAATCGGTCTTGTGGGATGTTCGTGGTCCGGCCGCGCTGCGCGTTCCGCGGCGACGAGGTAGAGGCCGAGTCTCCCCCGGGCTCGCGTGTGGGGAGACCTCGCTGGGGAGGCTCGGGTTCTCCGCTGGAAGCCGGTGCGGGTGGGGTGTCGCCCGGCGAGCGCGTTGCGGACGCCGTCAGCCGAGCCGCCGTGACGCGAATCCCGGCGGCTGGGCTGAGGCGGCGTCGGGCCGGTCGATCGCCGACGCGCTGAGCGGCACCTCGGCGGATTCGAACAGGCGAACCCGGCTCCGGCGAGTCTGGGCCTGATTGGCCTGGCTGAGCCGATCCGGCTTTCGGCTGCCGACCGGATTTCGCTGCCGGAGAGCTGCGCTGGCTCCCGGCTCCCGGCTCCCGGCTCCCGGCTCCCGGCTCCCGGCTCCCGGCTCCCGGCTCCCGGCTCCCGGCTCCCGGCTCCCGGCTCCCGGCTCCCGGCTCCCGGCTCCCGGCTCCCGGCTCCCGGCTCCCGGCTCCCGGCTCCCGGCGACGGTCTCACGCTCGGCTCCGCCCCGCGCGACGGATTCGGGGCTGACTCCAGCCCAGCAGACTCGCCCAGCTCAGCCCACCCCAGCTCAGCCAACCCCGCCTCGGCCCAGCCCGGCTGGAGTCGACCGGCCAGCACGGCTGTCGGCTGTCGGCCTAGCTTCGCTGATCGATTGCACTGGGCCGCGCGGCTCCAGCTCCAGGCGACGACCTCACGCCCCGAGCGAAACCATCACGCCCCGGGTTTGAAGGCGACCTCCTCCGTCGAGACCGTTCCCGCGGTGCGGCCGGGGGCGGTCTGGTGGTTCCAGTACAGGTTCGTGTGCGCGATGACCTGCGCCGGCGGCGGTGCTCCCCACTTGGTGAGGTCGTCCGTCGTGTGGGCGTCGCTCACCAAGGTCGCGTCGTAGCCTCGGGCGAAGGCGCCGTGCAGGGTGGAGCGGACGCAGGCGTCCGTCTGGGCTCCGCTCACCACCAGGCTGCCTACCCGCAAATCGGCGAGGACTGACTCCAGGGTGGTGTCTTCGAAGGAGTCCCCGTAGAGCTTCTCCACCAAGGGCTCGGCGGGCGAGCGCGTCAGCTCCGGGACCAGGTCCCATTCGGGGCTGCCCTTCCGCAGCTCCTCGTTGGCGTGCTGCACCCACACCACCGGGACCTCGGCTTGCCGTGCTTTCTCGACCAGCGCGGCCACGTTCGCCACGACCTTGTCCCGCTCGTGCGCCTCTTCGACGACGCCGTTCTGCACGTCGACGACCAGCAGTGCGGTGTTCGGGCGGTCGTTGAGAGTGGTCATCGGATCTCCCCTCCAGTCAGGTACCGCTCACGCTAGCCCCGACCACCGACAAAAAACTGCGAAGTCACTCCGGCCGGAGAGCATCGTGCGGGGAGGACGGGCCGAACTCGGTCTCGAAGCGGGTCAGCAGGCGGGCCAAGAGGGCGTTCAGCTCGGACAGGCTGTCCGCGCCCAGGGCCGACGTGAACAGGGCTTGCTCGCGTTCAGTGCGTTTTTTTGTGGCGGCGGCCCAGCGGGCTCGGCCTTTGCGGGTCAGCCGGATCGGGCGGCTTCGGCCGTCGGCGGTCGCGGTGACGCGTTCTACCAGGCCGGCTCGTTCCAGGCGGTCGATGCGGACGGTGACGGTGCCGGAGGTGACGCCCAGGCGGTCGCCCAGTTCTTTCGGCGTCAGCACCGCCGCACGGCCGGACCGGTGCAAAACCGACAGCGCCTGCCAATCCCCCGTGCTGAAGCCGTATTCCTCCGCGACGCCGCGCAGCACCTGTTCGAACTGCCGCGACAGGCGGCCGATCCGCTGCCGGGCCGCTTCGACCTGCTCGTCCACGCCGTCCGGCATCACGGCCAGCCACGCGGACAGGCCCTCCCCCACTGAGTCCAACTGGACACTCCCTCGAAGTTCAAGGTAGTTTGGTTTGAGTATCAAGGTACCTGGTCCTGGGGAGGTCCGCATGTCCGGACGCGTATGGTTCATCACGGGAGCGAGCAGCGGGTTCGGCCGCGTGCTCGCGGAAACCGTGCTGGCGCGCGGCGAAAAGGTCGTGGCCACGGCTCGCGACACGAGTGCGCTCAAAGAGTTGGATACCTTCACGACGAGGTTGGACGTCACGGATCCGGCGTCGGTGGAAGCGGCGGTGAGCGCGGCGATCGGCGAGTACGGGCGGATCGACGTGCTGGTCAACAACGCGGGGCGCGGGCTGGTCGGCGCCCTCGAAGAACTCACCGACGCGCAGACGCGGCAGGTGCTCGAGACCAACGTCTTCGGCGTCCTCAACGTCACCCGCGCGGTGTTGCCGCATCTGCGGGCGCAGCGCAGCGGGCACATCGTGCAGTTGTCGTCGGTCGGCGGAGTGGTCGGGAACCCGGGGCACGCGCTGTACGCGACGTCGAAATTCGCGCTGGAGGGGATGTCCGAGGCGCTCGCCGGGGAAGTGGCGCCGCTCGGGATCCGGGTGAGCCTGGTGGAACCGGGACCGTTCCGGACGGATTTCGCCGGGCGGTCGATGACGTTTGCCGAACCCATCGACGACTACCGGGAAACCCCGGCGGGCCTGCTGCGCCAACGCTTTTCCGCTCAGGACGGCGCGCAGCCGAACGATCCGGCGAAGGCCGCCGAGGCCATCCTCAAGCTGGTCGACACTCCGGACGCGCCGCTGCGGCTGCCGCTCGGGCCCGAGGCGGTGAACCGGATCCGGGCGAAGCTCGAGCAGCAGCTCGCCGATCTCGCGGCGTGGGAGGAAGTTTCGCTGGACACGCGTTATCCGGACGACTGATCAGCCAGCCGTCCGGATAACCCGGCACGTCAGCCCACCGGGCCTTCGGCGGGCACGACGGTGACGTTCTGCTGCTGACCGGTCTGGTCGACGACGGTCACCGTCAGCTTGTCGCCCGGGTGGTGCTGGTCCATCAGGGTGGTCAGCGTGGTGGGCGAGTCGACTGCTTTGCCGTCCACCGCGGTGATCACGTCGCCCGCCGCCAGGCCCGCCTTCGCGGCCGCGCCGTCCGGGACGACCTGCTGGATCGCCGCGCCTGAGCCGGATCCGCCCTGTTGCTGCTGCTGCTGTTGTTGTTGCTGCTGTCCGGCATCGCTGACGGTCACGCCCAGGAACGCGCTCTTTCCGATGTGGACAGTGTCGGAGCCGGTGCCGCCGACGATCTGGTGCGCGAGGGAGATCGCCTGGTTGACCGGGATCGCGAAGCCCTGGTTCCCGCTGGAACCCTGCGAGCCGTTGCCCTGGGACCCGGTGCCCTGCGAGCCATCACCCTGCGAGTCGCCCTGGGAGTTGTCGCCGGGGAAGCCGTTGCCGAGCCCGCCGTGGCTGCGCCGTCCGCCGCCGCCGTTGAACTGGTATCCGGCCGAGGCCGCGGTGTCCATGCCGACGACCTGGCCCTGCGCGTTCACGAGCGGGCCGCCGGAATCGCCGGACTGGATGTTGGCGTCGACCTGGATCAGGTCCTTCAGCTGCTCGGACGAGCTGTTCGATTCGTCGGACGCGGTGATCGACTGGTTCAGCGCGGTCACCCGGCCGCCCGCTGGGATCGGCGCTCCCCCGGCGCCACCCGCGTTGCCGAGGCCGACGACCGCGTCGCCGACCTTGACCGACGACGAGTCGCCGAGCGCTTCGGTGGCCAGCCCGGACGCGTCGGCCAGCTTGAGCACCGCGACGTCGTGGCTGCGGTCGTAGCCGAGCACGGACGCGGTGTACGTCTGGCCGTTGCCGATGTCGGTCACCTTGATGCTGGTCGCGCCCTCGACGACGTGGTTGTTCGTGAGCACCTCGCCGTCGGCGGTGAGCACGATGCCGGTGCCCGCCGCAGCGGCGCCCTGGTAACCCAGCTCGGTGTTGATGTTGACGATGCCCGCGCTGACCTTCTTCGCGATCGCCTGCGGGTCGATCGCCGTGTTCGACGGGTTGGTCTGGTTGCCGATCGAGCCGAAGTTCTGGTTCCCGGCGACGCCGAGCGGCGCGGACGGCGTCCACACGAAGTGCCCGACCCCAAGCCCGACCGCGACCGCGACCGCCATCGCGCCGACCGTGACGGCCGCGGTCCGCAACGGGTGGCTGGCCCGCTGCGGCCGGTGATACGGCGTCGCGAACTGCTGCGTCGGATGCGGCTGACCGGCGTACTGGCCGCCGGGCTGCGGGCCGTACACGCCGGGCGGCGGGGCGCCCCAAGCCTGCTGCTGTCCCCAGCCCTGCTGGTACGGCTGCTCCGCTCCCGGCGAGTAGGGATACGCCTGTCCGCCGTAGCCGGGCTGTCCCTGGTCCTGCCCGCCGCGCTCCTGCTCGTTCATGGTCCGCTCCTGCGTCTCGTGACCCTCCGCCAGCTCAGCAAACACCCGGTACCTGAGATTTTCCTTGCCGTCGTCCGTGCGGAAGCTGTGTACCCGCCCGGCGGCGCCCGCCAACCCGGAAAAGCCCCGCCCGGCTCAGAAAGGGCTGAGCCGGGCGGGGCCCGCGGAGACCGCGCCGTCTCCGCCCGCCGGGGTTCCGGCGGCGAGGGCGGTCAGCTCACGTGCACGTAGTCGACCACCAGCTGTTGCGGGAACTGGGTGTCGCCGTCCGGGTCGCCCGGCCAGTCGCCGCCCACCGCGAGGTTGAGGATCAGGTAGAACGGGTGGTCGTAGACCCATTTCTTGCCGTTCAGGTCCGCCGGCGTGCGGGTCTGGTAGGCCTGTCCGTCGACCAGCCAGACGATCTTGTCCGGCGACCAGTCGACGGCGTAAGTGTGGAAATCGTCGGAGAAGTTCGGGCCGTTGAACGCCGCGCCGATGCCGCCCGCACCCGAGTAGCCGGGGCCGTGGATGGTGCCGTGCACGGTGTTCGGCTCCTTGCCGATGTTCTCCATCACATCGATCTCGCCGTCGTCCGGCCACTGCCCGCCGCCGAGCATCCAGAACGCCGGCCACATGCCTTGCCCGCGCGGCAGTTTCATCCGGACTTCCATGTGCCCGTACGCCTGGCTGAACTTGCCCGCGGTGTTGAGCCGCGCCGAGGTGTACTGGCACGCGCCGTACCAGCAGTTATTGCCGGAGTTCTCTTTCCTCGCGGTGATCACGAGGTGGCCCTGGCCGTCGAGCGCGCCGTTCGCCGCGCCCGAGGTGTACCACTGCCGTTCGTGGTTGTTTCCGTTGTTGTCGCCGGTTTCGTAGGTCCACTTGCTCCCGTCGGCGGGCGAGCCGGCCGGGCCGTCGAAGTCGTCGGAGACCCCGGCGGCCGGAGCGGCGGCGGGGGCGGCGTTCCCCGCGGGCGTCAGCGCGACCGCACTGGCGACGGCGAGCGCCGCGGGGATCGCGAGCAGCCGCCAGCGGGAGGAGGTGTGCGTGGACGTCATCGGCATCCCTCAATCACTCGAGGGGCGGCCTGGCGGCGCCACCCCGGGTTTGTTGTGGATGGCAACAAAGTATGCCCACCGGTCCCTTCACCGGCAAGACGTTCCGTGGGTCATTTTCCGACCGGAGCCGGGAAAGGTGCTGCGGGAGGAGTTCCGGGCAACGCCGGATGACCGGACGGGCAAGCGGTCCGGTCATCCGGCCGGTTCAGTACCGGAACTGCTGCAGCTGCCGTCCGTCCGCCGACGGCGCCCAGCCGATACGGCTGGCCGGGTCGAGCTGGGCCGAACGCTCGGTCAGCGGGTCGTACTCGCCGCCGAACGGACCGGTCACGAAGTTCAGGCCCGGCACCACCGCCACCGGTTTCCCGGCGGCGAGGTCCACAACGGCGAACTGGCTCGTCGCGTTGTTGTCGGTGACGACGCCGCCGACCTTGCCGAACTGCGACAGCACCGGCGGGGTCCGGAACGCCTCCAACCCCAGGTGGTGCACGCCGTCGACGGCCAGGAACCCGCCCTTCTGCTCGCGCACGCCGATCGTGCCCGCCGACGCCAGCGTTGCCTCGTCGACCGACACCAGCGACGACGTGCCGACGATGTTGAGGCTGATCGCGCGGTACTCCGACTGGTAGATCCGCCCGGCTCCGGAGTCGACCGCGAGCCCGGTCGCGCAGCCGCTGCCGCCGTCCGCCCGCCGGACTTCTCCGGAGTTCAGGTCGACGCGAGCCACCGGACCGGTGCCGCCGATGAAGCAGATCAGGCTGCCGTTGGCCCGGCTCAGGTAGACGAATCCGTTCGCCGGGTCGAGGTCGAGCATCCGGTACGCGCCTGCTCCCACGCCCGGCGGATCGGCGGGCACTGGCTTGCCGAACGTGCCGGTGGCGAGGTCGAGCGGCAGCACCGCGTCGGCGTCGTCACCGTCGTGGTGCGCCAGGAGCGCGGCGCGGTGTCGCACGGGATCCACGCGGCCGCCGTCGAGCGAATACCCGGTTGCGGAGGCACTGGTGACGAGTTTGCCCGACGCCGTGTCGTAAGTCTCCACAGTGGACTGATCGCCGCCGAAGTGCAGCAGTGCCAAGCGATGTGCGTCCGGATCAACGCCGAGCACCTGGTATCCGCGGTCTGGCGACGCGTCGCTGGCGAGGGCCCGGCCGTAGGTGCCCTTGGCGGCGTCGTACTCCCGCACCGACTCCCCCGCGCCGGGTTCGCGCAGCGCGACGTACGACGTTCCGGCGGCCGAAGCAGCGAAGCTCGTCACCACAGTGTCGCCGGGTGCGAGGCCGTCGTCGACGGTGAGGAACGACGTCGGCGAGGCCTGGCCGAGGATCCGCCCGTGCGCGTCGGTCGCGAAGACCCGGACGTTGTAGGCCAGCGAGCCGCCTAGTCCGAGCTTGCCCGCGTCCAGAGCGGCGGTGCCGTTGCGTCCGGGAAGCTGTTGGTACGCAACCGATCCAGCACTCGGTCCGCCCGCGTCCCGGCTGTCGCCGTTCGCGTTCGTCACGGTGTTGAGCGACTTGAACAACGTCGGCGCGGGTGCGGAGAACTCGACTGCCGCGCCGGTCGCGCCGCGAATGCCGCGGACGTCGTAGCCGACCGAGAATCCTGGTGCGGCGCGGGTGATCTCGGCGTGGTGCCCGGTGCCGAGAATGGGCGCGTCCGGTCGTTGTCCGGCGTCGCCGCCTACGCGAACCGCGGTGAACTCGCCGTACACCGGATCGCCGACGCTGCCGGTGACCGAGCGTTGCACGATCCCGATGCCGTAGATCCCGCTGCCGGAGGCGAATGCCGTGGCTGGCACCAAAACGTCGCCGGACGTCGCGGTCATCGGCGCGGTGAACGTGGTGCCGAACAGCGGGGCGCTGACCGGGCTCCAGTGGCCGAGCGTCGACACGACCAGCTGCGGGTTCGACAGGTTGCGGACGCCGGTGAGGTCGTAGTGCACGCTGGTTGACTGTCCGCTGTGGACAGCCGCGGGCGCGACCGGCGCTTGCGCTTCGGCGTAGGTGCCGTCGGTCGGGCCGAAGGTCAGTGTGCGGGTGGCTGACGCGATCGGCCAGCCGCCGATGCGGACTTCGAAGGTGACCGGCACGTTTCGGTCCGTCGTTGCTGCCACTGGCATTCCGGCGGCAGTCAGGAGTTCGGTCGGGCTCAGCCGGACCGCGGGTACCGCTGAACGGAACTCCTTGCCGCCGACCTTCAACGCGTACGACGCACCTGGCGGCGCACCCACCACGTCGGCTCCGATCGTGACCGGGCCGACCAGACCTTCGCCGGTGCCCTTCGTGGCGAGGTCGATCCGGCCGTCGGGCGCCTCTTCCAGGAACGAAGCGCCGAGACCGCCCGTGGTCACCCGGTGTGCGACCGAAACCCGCGCGATCGCCGGAGAAGCGTGGACGCCGAGCACCGACTGGAGAGCGGCGGTCACGTCGAGCTGCGGTCCGACGGTCACCGGCCGGTCCGCCTGCGGCGGGGTCGACACCGGTCGCGCTGAACGCGTCAGGACGTTCCGGACGTCGAGCGGGTTCATCGGACGGCCGCTCAGTTTCGCCGCTTGGAGCACGATGGCGGCTGCTGCGGCGGTCATCGGCGCGGACGCCGAGGTGCCGCCATTGAGCACCGGAGCCACGTCGTGGGCGGAGCCGTGCACGGGGTGCTGGTAGACGAGAATTCCGTCGCTGGGCGCGGAAATGTTCACCCGCGAACCGAAGCCGGACGAGTAAGCCGCACCGCCGTTGAAGCGGGTCGTGGCATACGTCGGGTTGTGCGCGGCCGGAGTGCCTGATCGCTGCGGCACCGAGAGGGTGTCGTCCAAGGTCGTGCCGCCGACGGCGATCGCGCCGCTGTCGAGGACCTTGGTGGGCGTCGTGGAGTACGCGTCGTCGTCGATGTCGGTGGTGTCACCGGCATTGCGGGCGACGTCGGTGGGCGTGCTGCCGCCGTCCGGGCCGACCGCGGCGGGCGTGTAGAGCCGGGTCCCGTCGTTGGCCGAGATGGTGACGACGATGTGGTACTGGTGCACGATCGTGCTGACGACGGACTGCAGCACCGGATCGTCTTCCAGATACCGGCCAGGGAAGCCGACGGTGTCGGTGCCTTCGCCGAGGCTCGCCGTGATCACGTTCGGCCGCGGCGTCTGGCGGGCGGCGGCCAGCAGCGAGACCGCGATCTGGTCGACGGTCGGCTCCTGCGGCACGACGAGCCGGTACTGCGCGCCCGGCGCGATTCCCAGCAGGTCCGTGTAGCCGGAACCGGCCGCGCCGGGCCGTTGCGCGTCGTGCGGGAGCGGGGCCATCACGCCGAAGTCGAGCAGCACCTCGCCGAGCGCCGGGTCCTGGCCTTCCGCCGAACCGAGCGGGTCCAGACGGCCGGACGGGCTCGCCGTGTAGGTCGGGATCAGCGGCATGGACGGAAGATCGAGGTAGCGCTGGCCGTCGCGCACGATCGTCGTCGGGCCGTAGGTGCGGACGTACTCGTCGCCCGCGTCGGCCATGCCCTGGTCGGTCAGGTCGCCGATGGAGACGTTGGTGATGATCTGGCCGGAGCCGGGCAGCTGGCCGTACTTCGACTTCAGCAGGCTGTACGCGCCGAGTGCGTTGGTGCCGCCAGCGTTGAGGTAGCTCTCGGCCGACGAGCTGACGCCGTAATTGTCCGGCAGCGGCGCGGGCGGTTTGGCCTGCGCCTGCTTCTGCTGCGCGGCTTGGACGGACGGCTGTGGCACCGGGACTGGACCGGTCGACATCGCCGAGACGCGCCGGTTCACGCGGGCGCTCACTACGCCGGGCGTCTTCGACAGCATCCGCGCGGCTTCGTCTGCATCGGTGCCGCGAAGGTGGACCAGGACGGTCTTCGAAAGCGCGGGAACATCGGTGGCGTCGGGGAAAACGGGCTCGACCGAGGTCGCTCCGACATCGGCGAGCGTGGCGTTGACAACGTTGTCGGAAGTGCGAGCAGCCCGCTTGCCCGCCGCGATTGGCGGGCCCGTCACGGACGTCGCCGGTGCTAGCTGCAGGACGACGTCGTTGGGTTGCTGCCGCGTGAAGGCGGCTCGTACCGCGTCGTCAGTCGGGGCGAAATCGCCGAGCGCGGACGTGCCTTGAGCAAGGGGCAGCACGGTTTTCGCGACGGTCTTGCCGTGGGCGTCGGTGCGGGTCGCGGTGCCGTCGGCGGCGAGCGTGATCGCTCCCCCGTCCGGCATCGCGACATGTCTGGACGATGGCTGATCCGGTGGCGCCGCGGCGGAAGCCGGAGCCGCGGCGAGGCCGCACAGCGTCACCGCGGCGGTGGCCAAAGCAACGAGGATGCGCGGCGAGGACGTTCGGGCGCGAGACACAGCGCCCCCTTTCGGGGTCGGGGGGACGGGGGTCAGTGGTCGGATCAATTTCCCAGCCCGCGACGGCGTGGCGCAAGATAGCCACCATGACCAATAGTCGCCAGGTGGCCGATTCACGCCAGGCCGCGCCGGATTTGTCCGCGCTCGGCCTGCCGCCGGCGGACATCCGGGTCTATACCGCGCTTGTCGGACATCCGCGCACCCGAGCCGCGGACGTGGCCGAGCAATGCGGCCTGTCCGCGCAGCAGGTGTCGCGTGCGCTTTCCCGGTTGACCGCCGCGGGATTGGCCAGTCGCGTGCCCGGACGCCCGGCGCGTTATCTCGCCGCGCCGCCCGATCTCGCGCTCGGCGCACTGGCGGCGGAACGTGCCGCCGAACTCCGCGAGGCACGAGCGAAAATCGAAGAGCTGATGGAAGTGCACCGCGAGGCGAGCCGGTTCACGCATCCGGCGGAACTGGTCGAGGTGGTCACCGGGACGGAGAACATCGACAGCCGCGTGCTGCGGTTGCAGGAGGAAGCCCGGACACAGATCCGAGGTTTCGACCGGCCGCCGTACGTCAAGCCGCCCGGCGCGAACCTCGGCGAGGAACAACGGCGGTTGAAAGCGGGCATCGCTTATCGGGTGATTTACGCGCAAGCCGCCATCGCCGTGCCGGGCCGGTTGCAGGGCGACATCCTGGCCAGCCACGGCGAACGGTCGCGGGTGCGGCCGACGCTGCCGATCAAGATGGTGATGGCGGACGAGAAAGTCGCGGTGATCCCGATCAGCTCGTCGCCGCACGTCGTGGATGCCGCGTACATCATCCACGCGTCGGCGTTGCTGGACGCGCTGGTCACGCTCTTCGAGGCGGAGTGGGATCGCGCGGTGCCGATCACCCGGGCGCTGACCGGTGTCGATCGGGATCCGGACACTGCCACGCTGCTCACGCTGCTGGCGTCCGGGCAGACCGACGCCGGGATCGCCCGTGCGCTCGGGTGGAGTGCGCGGACGACGCAACGCCGGGTCCAGCGGTTGATGACCGAACTGAACGCGACGACCCGGTTTCAGGCCGGGATGAACGCGGTGGCCCGCGGGTTGTTGTGACGAAGTCCGTGAGGGTTCCCCTCACGGACTTCAGCGGCGGCGGGAGTCCGTGAGGGCCACCTTCACGAACCTTCAACCGCGGCGAGAGTCCGTGAGGGGAACCTTCACGGACTCTGAGTCCCTCAGGGTTCCCCTCACGGACCTTGGTGCGGTGGGGCACCCCGAAGCCCATTGTGCTGACGGTCTGGGGTTGCTTGTCAAGGCGGGAAAGATGCCTTGACAAGCAACCCCAGACCGCAGGGAGGCTTCGTATCGGGGTGCAGGGCAGGGGCTGGGTGCCTCGATAGTTGGGTGCGCGGGTGGAGGTTGGGGCGTGGTCCGTGAAGGGGCCCTTCACGGACCACAGCGGCGGTGCGCGGGGCGGCGGTGGCGATGCGCGGAGTGGCGACGGGTCAAGCATCAGTCCTCAGTGGACGGACGTTCCTCCAGCAGCCACAACACCCCGCTCGGCGGCAGCTGCAGCACCGCCGACGCCGGTTGCCCGTGCCACGGCTCCTCGGTCGCCTCCACCGCGCCCAGGTTCCCTACTCCCGAACCGCCGAAGGACTCCGCGTCCGTGTTCAGCGCCTCGATCCACCGGCCCGCGGACGGAAGCCCCACCCGGTAGTCTCGGTGCGGGACCCCGGCGAAGTTCGCGACGCAGGCCAGCCGCGAGCCGTCCGCGCCCAGGCGCAGGAAGCTCAGCACGTTCCCGGCCGAGTCGTTCGCGTCGATCCAGCGGAATCCCTCGGGCCGGACGTCGCCGCTGAACAGCGCGGCGGTGTCGCGGTAGATCGCGTTCAGCTGCCGGATCAGGTCGCGCACTCCGCGGTGCAGCGGCGTTTCCAGCAGGTGCCAGTCCAGCGACCGCGACTCCGACCATTCGCGCGGCTGGCCGAATTCGCCGCCCATGAACAGCAGCTGCTTGCCCGGATGCGCCCACATGAACGCCAGCAGCGCGCGCAGCCCGGCGGCCTTGTTCCAGTCGTCGCCCGGCATCCGTTCCCACAGCGAACCCTTGCCGTGCACCACTTCGTCGTGCGAGAGCGGCAGGACGAAGTTCTCGCTCCACGCGTACACGAGCGAGAAGGTCATCTCGTTGTGGTGGTACGCCCGGTGGATCGGCTCGTGCGACAGATACCGGAGCGTGTCGTGCATCCAGCCCATGTTCCATTTGAAGCCGAATCCCAGGCCGCCCAGATGCGTCGGGCGGGTGACGCCGGGCCACGCGGTGGATTCCTCGGCGACCATCACCACGCCGGGGTGTCGCTTGTAGACAGTCGCGTTCAGTTCCTGCAGAAACCTTACGGCGTCGAGGTTTTCCCGGCCGCCGTACTCGTTCGGCAGCCACTCGCCGTCCTTGCGCGAGTAGTCGAGGTACAGCATCGAGGCGACGGCGTCGACGCGCAGGCCGTCGAGGTGGAACTCCTCCAGCCAGAACAGCGCGTTCGCGACGAGGAAGTTGCGCACCTCGTTGCGGCCGAAGTTGAACACGAGCGTGCCCCAGTCCGGCTGCTCGCCGCGGCGCGGGTCCTCGTGCTCGTACAGCGGGCTGCCGTCGAACCGCGCCAGCGCCCAGATGTCGCGCGGGAAGTGCGCGGGCACCCAGTCCACGAGCACGCCGATGCCGCGCTGGTGCAGATGATCGACCAGGTACCGGAAGTCGTCCGGCGAACCGAAGCGCGACGTCGGCGCGTAGTACGAGGTGACCTGGTAGCCCCACGAGCCGCCGAACGGATGCTCGGCCACCGGCAGGAATTCGACGTGCGTGAAGCCGGTTTCCTCGACGTAGTCGGCCAATTGGTCGGCCATCTCGCGGTAGCCGAGCCCGGGCCGCCACGAGCCGAGGTGCACCTCGTACACGCTCATCGGCGCGTCCGCCCAGTCGGTCGCCTCGCGCCGGGCGATCCAGTCGTCGTCGCCCCAGGTGTACGACGATTCGGTCACCTTCGACGCGGTCGCGGGCGGCACCTCGGTGGCGAACGCCATCGGGTCGGCCTTCTCGTGCCAGTGCCCGTCCGCGCCGAGAATGCGGAATTTGTAGCAGCTGCCCGCGGAAACGCCCGGCACGAACAGCTCCCACACGCCCGACGACCCGAGCGAGCGCATCGGGTGGCCGCGGCCCTCCCACGCGTTGAAGTCGCCGATCACCCGCACGCCGCGCGCGGTCGGCGCCCACACCGCGAAGGACACGCCTTCGACGACGCCGTTCGGGGTGTCGTACCGGCGCACGTGCGCGCCCAGCACGTCCCACAGCCGTTCGTGCCGTCCTTCGCCGATGAGGTGCTGGTCCAGCTCCCCCACCGTCGGCAGCCAGCGGTACGGATCGTCAGTGAGCACAGTGTGGTTGTCGTAGCCGACTTCGATCCGGTAGTCGCCCGGATGTTCCGGCAGCTCCGCCGCGAACAGCGCGTCCGCCACGCGCTCCAGCGGGACGCGGCGCTCGCCCGCGACGACCGACACCGACGTCGCGCCCGGGCGCAGCGCGCGCACGACGATGTCGCCGCCGTCGGTGTGCACGCCGAGCACCGCGTGCGGGTCGTGGTGCTCGCCCGCCAGCAGCCGGTCGATGTCGAGCGGAGACGGCGCCGCCGAGGGCAGATCCGCGGGGACAGCGTTCACGGTGGGTCACTCGCTTCCGTCGGTGCTGCGGGCGATCGCCGCCAGGGGCACGCTCAGCCAGTCCGGCCGGTTCGCGTGCTCGTAGGCGACCTCGTACACCGCTTTGTCCAGTTCAAAGGCGCGGAGCAGGCCCGCGTGCGCCCGCGGGTCGCCGACCGGGCTGCCGGCGCGGGCGTACCCGGCGCAGAACGCGGCGCGGTTGCGCCGGGCCCATTCCATCGCGTGCCGGGTCACGTCCGCGTTCTCGGGCTGCCCGACGAGCCGCTGGTGCGCCGCGTAGTCGAACGACCGGAGCATGCCCGCGACGTCGCGCAGCGGCGAGCGCAGCGCGTGCCGCTCCGCGACCGGGGCGGCCGGTTCGCCTTCGAAGTCCAGCAACAGCCATCCGTTGACGGTACGCAGCACCTGGCCCAAGTGCAGATCGCCGTGGATGTACTGCATGACGATCGGCGATTCGTGCGCGCGCACCGTTTCGAACGCTTCGCGCAGCGCGGGCGCGTGCACCGCCAGCTCCGGGACCATTTCGGACACCTGGTCGAGGCGCTCGGTCATCGCGCGCACCGTGCGGTCCAGCTCGTCGCTGTCCGCGGGCTCGGTGCCGAGCGCGGTCGCCAGGTCCGCGTGCACCTCGGCCACCGCGGCGCCGAGCCGCTCGGCCTCGCCGGCGAAGTCGCCGCCCGCCTCGGCCGCGGCCTGGTCCGGATCGGCCAGCAGGTCCCGCACGCTCGTGGTCGCCATCGCCCAGCCGTCGACCGCGTCCGGCAGGAACTCCTGCAGCATCCCCATCGTCGCGGGTTCGTCGTGCAGTTCGCCGGAGATCGAGCCGACCACGCGGGCGATGTGCTTGCAGCCCGCGTCCTGCAGCGCGCGGTGCAGCAGCAGGTCCTTGTTCATCCCCGTGCTGAGCTTGCGGAACAGCTTGAGGATGTACTGCCCGCCGTACACCAGCGACGTGTTGCTCTGCTCCGCGGTGATCGGCCGCGAGCGCAGCCCGGGTTCGAGCGTCGCGTCCGGCTCCGCGGCGAACCGCAGCGGCCCGACGGACTCGCCCGCCGCCATCCGGTCGAGCAGCCCGGCGGTGAGGTCCGCGTCGCCGCTCGCCTCGTAGAACCGCTCGCCGAGCAGCGCGGTCGACGCCACCTCGGGAATCCCGGACCGGCGGCCGACCAGCAGCTGGTACGGCTCGGTGCGGTCGCCCTGCACCACGTCGACGACCGCGTGCACCAGCAGCGGATCCGGGCCCGCCAGCGCGGTGAGCCCGACCGGGCGGACCTCGTCGATCGGCCGGTCCTTGCCCGCGAACCAGCGCTGCGCGGGCAGCCAGTCCGGCAGCAGGGCGGTCAGCGCGCGGGACAGCTCGGGCAGTTCGGGCGGGGGACCGTGGTGCGACAGCGGACTCACCTCATTCTTCCGGCTCGAGCAACTGGAACCAGTAGAACCCGTGCCCGGGCAGCGTGAGCAGGTACGGCAGCTCGCCGATGTCCGGGAAGCGCACCCCGCCGGTCAGCTCGACCGGCGTCGCGCCGTGGTGCGCGGACAGGTCCAGCTCCACCGGCTGCGGGAAGCGGGACAGGTTGTTGACGCACACCACGACGTCCTCGCGGCCGTCCGGGCGCAGCCACCGGCGCTGGTAGGCGAGCACGCTCGGGTTCGAGCCGCCGAGGTCGGCGAAATCGCCCTGGCCGAACGCGTGGTGCTGCTTGCGCACCTCGATCATCCGGCGCGTCCAGTTCAGCAGCGACGACGCGTTGTCGGCCTGCGCCTCGACGTTCAGCGCCTGGTGCCCGTACACCGGGTCCATGATCACCGGCAGGTAGATGCGGCCGGGGTCGCAGGTGGAGAACCCGGCGTTGCGGTCCGGCGTCCACTGCATCGGCGTGCGGACCGCGTCCCGGTCGCCGAGCCAGATGTTGTCGCCCATGCCGATCTCGTCGCCGTAGTACAGCACCGGCGACCCGGGCAGCGACAGCAGCAGCGCGGTGAACAGCTCCTGCTGGTCGCGGTCGTTGTCCAGCAGCGGGGCCAGCCGGCGGCGGATGCCGATGTTGGCCTTCATCCGCGGGTCCTTGGCGTACTCGGAGTACATGTAGTCGCGCTCTTCGTCGCTGACCATCTCGAGCGTCAGCTCGTCGTGGTTGCGCAGGAAGATGCCCCATTGCGTGCCGGACGGGATCTGCGGCGTCTGCAGCAGGATCTCCGAGATCGGGAACCGCGACTCCCGGCGCACCGCCATGAAGATCCGCGGCATCAGCGGGAAGTGGAACGCCATGTGGCATTCGTCGCCGCCGGACTCCGCCTCGCCGAAGTACTCGACCACGTCGGTCGGCCACTGGTTCGCCTCGGCCAGCAGGATCCGGCCGGGGTACTCGTCGTCGACCACTTTCCGGCAGCGCTTGAGGAAATCGTGCGTGCGCGGCAGGTTCTCGCAGTTGGTGCCCTCCTGTTCGAACAGGTAGGGCACGGCGTCGAGGCGGAAGCCGTCGATGCCGATGTCGAGCCAGAACCGCAGCACGTCGATCATCGCGTCCTGCACGGCCGGGTTCTCGTAGTTGAGGTCCGGCTGGTGGGCGAAGAACCGGTGCCAGTAGAACTGGCCGCGCACCGGGTCGTAGGTCCAGTTCGACGTTTCGGTGTCCACGAAGATGATCCGCGCGTCGGCGTAGCGGGAATCGTCGTCGCTCCACACGTAGTAGTCGCCGTACGGGCCGTCCGGGTCCGAGCGCGACTGCTGGAACCACGGGTGCGCGTCGGACGTGTGGTTGAGCACCAGGTCGGTGATCACCCGGATGCCGCGCCGGTGCGCCTCGTCGAGCAGGTACACGAAGTCCTCGACGCTGCCGAATTCCGGCAGCACGGCACGGAAATCGCTGATGTCGTAGCCGCCGTCGCGCAGCGGCGAGGCGTAGAACGGCGGCAGCCACAGGCAGTCCACGCCGAGCCATTCGAGGTAGTCCAGCCTGCCCGCCAGCCCGCGCAGGTCGCCGGTGCCGTCGCCGTTCGAATCGGCGAACGCGCGCACCAGCACCTCGTAGAACACCGCGCTCTTGAACCATTCCGGGTCCTTCGGCGCCGCGTGCGCGTGCGCGAAGTCGTCCGCCTGCGGCTCGACCAGCATGCCGTCCGCGGTCACCGCTTCCCCGGTGTGCGGCACGTCCGCCAGTCCCGCCGCGGCGCCGGGCCGGCTGTCCTTGTCCATCCGTTCCACCTTGTCGTCAGTGCCTGTGCTGAATAGCGGTTATCCCGAACGGACCCGGGATAACCGCTCAGGGGGTTTCTTGTCCGGCGACCTGTCGGGTCAGGCCGCGAGCCTGCGGCGCAGCGCCACGATGTGCGCGACCGCCCGCCACGGTTCGAGCCGGACGAAGTTCGCCTGGCCCCAGTCCCACGTCTCGCCGGTGACCTCGTCGTGCGCGATGAGCCGCTCGGACCAGTCGAAGCCGAGCGCGGGCAGGTCGAGCCAGAGCGTGCCCTCGTGCGCTCCGTGCGGGTCGAGGTTCACCACCGTGACGACCGTGTCGCCGGTCGCCGGGTCCTGTTTGGAGTAGGCCAGCAGCGCTTCGCTGTCGACGTGGTGGAAGCGCAGCGACCGCATGCCCTGCAGCGCCGGGTGCGCGCGGCGGACGGCGTTGAGCCGGGTCAGCCACGGTTCGAGCGTACGGCCCTCGGCGAGCGCGCGGGCGAAATCGCGCGGGCGCAGCTGGTACTTCTCGGAGTCGAGGTACTCCTCGCTGCCCGGCCGCACCGCCTCGGATTCGAACAGCTCGTAGCCGGAGTACACGCCCCAGGTCGGCGCCATCGTCGCTGCGAGCGCGGCCCGCAGCGCGAACATGCCGGGACCGCCGTGCTGCAGCGATTCGTGGAGGATGTCGGGGGTGTTCACGAACAGGTTCGGCCTGCCGTGGTCCCAGTGCTCCACGAGGTCCGTGCCGAACTCGGTCAGCTCTTCTTTCGTGGTGCGCCAGGTGAAATACGTGTAGCTCTGGGTGAAGCCGAGCTTCGCCAGCCCCCACAGCCGGGCCGGACGGGTGAACGCCTCGGCGAGGAACAGCACGTCCGGGTGCGCGTCCTTCACCGACTGGATCAGCCACGCCCAGAAGTCCGGCGGCTTGGTGTGCGGGTTGTCGACCCGGAAGATCCGCACCCCGTGCGACACCCAGTGCAGCACGACGCGCAGCACCTCGTCGTAGATGCCGCGCGGGTCGTTGTCGAAGTTGACCGGGTAGATGTCCTGGTACTTCTTCGGCGGGTTCTCCGCGTACGCGATCGTGCCGTCCGGGCGGGTCGTGAAGAACTCCGGGTACTTGACCACCCACGGGTGATCCGGGGCGGCCTGCAGCGCCAAGTCGAGCGCGACCTCGAGGCCGAGTTCCTCCGCCCGCGCCACGAACGAGTCGAAGTCGTCGATCGTGCCCAGCTCCGGGTGGACCGCGTCGTGCCCGCCCTCGTCCGCGCCGATCGCCCACGGCGAGCCGACGTCGTCCGGCGTCGCGTCGAGAGTGTTGTTGGGGCCCTTGCGGTTCACCCGGCCGATGGGGTGCACCGGCGGCAGGTAGACGACGTCGAAGCCCATGCCCGCGACGCGGTCCAGCTCTCGCTCGGCGGTGGCGAAGGTGCCGTGCACGGCGCGGCCCTGCGCGTCGACCCCGCCGGTGGAACGCGGGAAGAATTCGTACCAGGAGCCGAAAGCGGCGCGCTTGCGGTCGACCCACAGCTTCAGCACGCGGCCCTTGGTGATCAGCTCGCGCACCGGGAAGTCGTGCATGAGCTGGCGGACCTCGGGCGAGAGCGCCGGCCCGACGCGCTCGGCGAGATCGCGTTCGCCGTCGCGCAGCGCGGCCGCGGCCCCGGCGAGCAGCGGGCGCTCGGCCCGGCGCTCCGGGCGGCGCGACACGCGGTCGAGCAGCCGCGCCCCGTTCTCCAGGTCGTTGGCCAGCTCGCCGGGCCCCTGTCCGGCGGCGATCTTCACCTCGACCGCGTGCTCCCAGGTGGCCCACGGATCGCTCCACGCGTCCACCCGATAGGTCCACATGCCTTCGGCGTCGGGCACGATCACCGCACCGAACCGGTCGAGCCCCCGGCCCTGTTCGGCCATCCGCGTTTGGCGCGCGGCGCGGTCGCCCGGACCGCGCCAGGCGACCGTCGCGGCGACGGCGTCGTGACCCTCCCGCCAGACCGTGGCGGTGACGGGGAAATGTTCGCCTGCAACGGCTTTGGCCGGATATCGGCCGCAGCTGACGATGGGTGCGACGTCGTCGATCCCGAGCCTGCCGGTCATGGCAATGCCCCTTTTTCACGGTGGGTGGGAGGGTGGTCGGAGTGTGCTTCCGCGAGCACGGTCAGTGTGCCTGATTCCTCCAAAGCCGTTGACAGCGGGGCCTTTTTCTGCAATTCCCGCCACCCGGTCGGGCGAAACGCGCCCATTCGGCGGAACTCCCGGACGCATTCCCGTCTCCCGCCCGCAACACGAGCGCCGAATTGCGTTAACAATCGGCGGCGCGTTCCGGTGATTACCCGCGAGTATCGGTGCGGGTCCGCCGTCGAGGTTTTCTTCGCGGTGGTGGTGTTCGGCTGAGGCCAGGATGCCGCATGGCGCCCCGGACAATCACGTTGAGCGTCCGGACTTCTCGGACTCGGTCTTCGTTGACTCGGTACGGCCGCCGACTTACAGCTGCGGGATCTCTACCGTGTCCCGCGGCGCGCGCAGCAACAGCAGCGACCGCGCCTCGACCGTGATCCGCGCCTTCGGCTCCAGCACGCCGGGGTGCGCCGGAGTGCCGTCCGCGGTGCTCGTGTCCAAAGTGGGCTTGAAAGTCTCGCCGTACTCCGGGCCGGGCAGCACGATCTCGGCCGGCTCGGCACCCGCGTGCAGCACCAGCAGCCACGAATGGTCGGTGACGAGGGCACCCTCGCGGTTGCGCGCCTGGCTGTTCGACCCGTCGACCCACATGCAGAGCGTGCGGCGGTCCTCGTCGAACCAGTCGATCTCGTCGAACTCCTCGCCGTCCGGGCGGAACCACACGAGGTCGGGCTTGCCGGTGACCGTCGTGCGGCCCTCGAAGAACTCCGGCTGCCGCAGCGCCGGGCTGTGCGCGCGCAGCCGGATCACGCGGCGGGCGAAGTCGAGCATCGGCTCCGACGCCTCGGTCGGGGTCCAGTCGACCCACGACGTTTCGTCGTCGAGGCAGTAGGCGTTGTTGTTGCCGTGCTGGGTCCGCCACATCTCGTCGCCCGCGGTGAACATCGGCGTTCCGGTGGACAGCAGCAGCGTCGCGAACAGGTTGCGGGCCTGGCGGGTGCGCAGCGCGACGATCGCCGCGTCGTCGGTCTCGCCCTCCGCGCCGTGGTTCCACGAGCGGTTGTCGTTCGTGCCGTCGCGGTTGTCCTCGCCGTTGGCCTCGTTGTGCTTTTCGTTGTAGGACACCAGGTCCCGCAGCGTGAAGCCGTCGTGCGCGGTGACGAAGTTGACCGACTGCCACGGGCGGCGCAGGTTGTGGTCGTACAGATCGGACGAGCCGGACAGCCGGTACGCGAGGTCTCGCACGCCGGTCGCTCCGCGCCAGAAATCGCGGACGGTGTCGCGGTACCGGCCGTTCCACTCGGCCCACTGCGCGCCGAAATCGCCGACGCGGTAGCCCTCGCCGGTCGCGTCCCACGGTTCGGCGATCAGCTTGCAGCGCGACAGGACCGGGTCGGTCGTGATCGCGGTGAGCATCATGGACTCGCGGTCGAACATCTCGCCGCGCGGGCGGCCGAGCGTGCTCGCCAGGTCGAAGCGGAAGCCGTCGACGCCCATCTCCTGCGTCCAGTACCGCAGCGAATCGGTGACGAGCCGGACGACCGTCGGCGAACCGGCGTCGAGGGTGTTGCCGCAGCCGGTCAGGTCGGCCATGTGGCCGCGGCGGGTGTGCAGGTAGTACGCCGGGGCGTCGAGGCCGCGCAGCGAGAGCGTCGGGCCGTCCGGGCCGCCTTCGCAAGTGTGGTTGAAGACGACGTCGAGCAGCACCTCGATGCCGGCCGCGTGCAGGGCCGCCACCATCGTGCGGAATTCCTCGACCTCGCGGCCCGGCTCGCTCGCGTACCCGGCGTGCGGCGCGAAGTAGCCCAGCGGCGAGTAGCCCCAGTAGTTGTGCCGTCCCGAGCGGATCAGCGCGGGCTCGTCGGCGAACGCGTGCACCGGCAGCAGTTCGACGGTCGTCACGCCGAGCCGGGTCAGGTGCTCGATCGCGACCGGGTGCGCGAGGCCGAGGTACGTGCCGCGCAGCGCCTCCGGGATGAACGGATGCTGCTGGGTGAACCCCTTCACGTGCAGTTCGCAGATCACCGACTCCTCGAACGGCACCTCGGGTTTGCCCCCGGTGTCCTGCCCGCCCGGCGAGGCGACGACCGACAGCGGCACGGCGCCCAGCGAGTCCACAGTGGACATCGGACCGCGCTCGGGGTCGCCGGTGAAGCCCTGCGCGGCGTGCAGGCTGGCGAGCCTCCCGTCGATCCGGCGCGCGTACGGGTCGACGAGGAGCTTGGCCGGATTGCAGCGGTAGCCGTGGGCCGGGTCGTACGGGCCGTGCACGCGGTAGCCGTAGCGCTGCCCGACCGTGACGCCCGGGACGAGGCCGTGCCAGACGCCGAACGTGCGTTCGGTCAGCTCGATCCGCCGCTCGGAGCCGTCGTCGCCGATGAGGCACACCTCGACCGCGTCGGCGACGGCGGACGTCACCGCGAACCGGACGCCGCCTGCCTCCGGGTGGGCGCCGAGCGGGAACGGACGTCCGGCGAGGACCTGGTTGTCGGATGCGGGTCGCTGTGCCATGCGCCGATCTTTTCAAACCCGGGGCGGCGGCGGGCTCCGGCGCTTGGCTGAACTTGCCCGGAGCAGGGGTAATGACCAGGGGTGATGGCGGCTCCGGGCCGAGGTCAGGCCGGGCGCGCCCCCGAAAGCGCTTTCGACGGCGAGACTGTCCTCGTACACGTGGCGCTGCGAGATCAGCCCGTCCCTGCCGGTCAGCCTCAGCGCGAAGGCCGTCGCGAAGCCTTGCCGGTAGCTCTGACCTGCTGAAAGCTGACTCCGAAGAGGTCCGCACCCGCACCCACGCACCCCCAACGCGGGATCGCGTCGGCGTCTGACGGAGCTGCGTGCACGGCCCCCCGGGCCGGGTACGCAGCTCCGTCAGACGCCGACCTAAAGGCGATCCCGCCCGCGCCGACGAAGTCGGCGCCAAAGACACTATCCCTATGCGTGCGAGCCGGCTCGTCTCCATCCTGTTGCTGCTGCAGGCCCGCCAGCCTAGGACCGCGGACGACCTGGCCGCCCGGCTGGAGGTGACCCCGCGCACCATCTACCGCGACATCGAAGCTCTCAGCGCGGCCGGGATCCCGGTGTACGGCGAGCCCGGCCACGACGGCGGATACCGGCTGGTCGACGGGTACCGCACCCAGCTGACCGGCCTGACCAGGCAGGAGGCCGAAGCGCTCTTCCTCACCGGCCTGCCCGCCGCGGCTTCCGGGCTCGGTCTCGGGCCGGTCGTCGCGAACACGGAGCGCAAGCTGCTGGCCGCGCTGCCCGCCGAACTGCGGTCCCACGCCGACCGGGTCCGCGAGCGGTTCCATTTGGACGCGGCGTCCTGGTACCACGGCGCCGACGCCACGCCGCAGTTGCCGACGGTATCGGACGCGGTGTGGCAGCAACGTCGCGTCCGGATCCGGTATCAGCGCTGGACCGCGCCGCACGAAGCGACGCGGCCCGTCGAGCCGCACGGCGTGGTGCTCAAGGCCGGTCAGTGGTACCTGGTCGCGCGGCGTTCCGGGGAGTTCCGGACTTACCGGGTGGCGCGGATCGTCGAGGCGGCGCTGCTGGAGGAGACCTTCGAGCGGGCCGAAGACTTCGATCTGGGCCGCTACTGGGCGGACTACCTGGAGGACTTCGACGCTCGACGGCACCAGGGCGCGGCGGTGCTGCGGCTGTCGCCGGAGGGAATGCGGCTGCTGTCCCAGCTCGCCGAACCGGCCATCGCCCGCGCAGCAGAGGGCGGCATGGTCGAAGCGGACGGCTGGACCCGCGTGGTCGTTCCGATCGAGCAGCCCGGCCAAGCCGTCCATGATCTTCTGCGGCTTGGCCCGTTGGCGGAAGTCGTTGAGCCGCAACAGCTTCGCGACCGGCTGGCCGAGGCGCTGACGGCGATGCTCCGCCGCTACCCCGAGGTCAGCGGGTAGCGACCAGCACGAACGACTCCGCGGGCAACACCGTCGCGTCGCCGCCGACCTCGGGATTCCCCCACGAAGCCAGCACCTCCCCCGCCACCGGAAGCTCGGCCGGCTTCGCCCCGAAGTTGCACGCCAGCCGCAGGCCGCCGCGGTGCAGGATCAGCCACGCATCGTCCGGCGCGGTCTCCACGACCACCCGGTCCAGCCTCGGGTCGGCCAGCTCCGGGTGTTCCCGGCGAAGGCGGATCAGCGTCCGGTACAGGCCGAGGATCTCCCGGTGGCCCGGTTTGCCCGGTTCCGACCAGTCGAGCCGCGAGCGGGCGACGGTGGCCGGGTCCATCGGGTCCGGGACGTCCGTTTCGCCCCAGCCGTGGCGACCGAACTCGCGACGCCTGCCGGTGCGGACGGCCTCGGCCAGTTCCGGGTCCGGGAACGACGCGAAGAACTGCCACGGCGTCTCCGCGGCCCACTCCTCGCCCATGAACAGCATCGGCGTGAACGGCGAGCAGAACACCACCGCGGCACCGCAGGCCAGCAGGCCGGGCGACACGGTCGCGGACAGCCGGTCGCCCGTCGCGCGGTTGCCGATCTGGTCGTGGTCCTGCAGGTAGGCCAGGAACCGGTGCCCGGGGGTGACGCGCCGGTCGAGCGGGCGGCCGTGCGTGCGGGAGCGGAACGACGACCAGGTCCCGGCGTGGAAGAACGCCTCCCGCAGGGTCTTGGCCAGCGCGCCGGGCTCAGCGAAGTCGGTGTAGTAGCCGGTGGTTTCGCCGGTGAGCCGGACGTGCAGCGCGTGATGCAGGTCGTCGGACCACTGCGCGTGCAGGCCGTAGCCGCCAGCGTCACGGGTGGTGACGAGCTTCGGGTCGTTCTGATCGGATTCGGCGATCAAGGTCAGCGGTCGGTTCAGGGCCGCCGAGAGCGCCTCGACCTCGGTGGCCAGTTCCTCCAGCAGATGCACGGCGCGTTTGTCGACCAGGGCATGCACAGCGTCCAGGCGCAGGCCGTCGAGGTGGAAATCGCGCAGCCAGCCCAGAGCGTTGTCGAGGACGTAGCGGCGGACTTCGTCGGAACCGGGGCCGTCGAGGTTCAGCCCGGCGCCCCAGTCGGTGCTGCCGGCGAAGTACGGGCCGAACCGGTCGAGGTAGGCGCCGGACGGGCCGAGGTGGTTGTAGACGACGTCGAGCACCACGGCGAGCCCGCGTGCGTGACAGGCGTCGACCAGGCGTTTCAGCCCGTCGGGACCGCCGTACGGTTCGTGCGCCGCGCCCCACAGCACTCCGTCGTAACCCCAGCCCGCGGTGCCGTCGAAGGAGTTCACCGGCAGCAGTTCGACGTGCGTGACGCCGAGGTCGACCAAGTGCCCGAGCCGGTCGATGACCGCGTCGAACGTGCCTGCCTCGGTGAAGGTGCCGACATGCAGCTCGTAGACCACCCCGCCGGGCAGCTGCCGTCCGGTCCACGACTGGTCGGTCCACTCGAACGCCGAATGGTCGTAGACGCGCGACGCTTCGTGCACGCCGTTCGGCTGGCGCAGCGAGCGCGGGTCCGGCAGCGGACGGTCGTCGTCGCCGAGCAGGAAGGCGTAGTCGGTGCCGGTGACGTCGGCCTGCCACCAGCCGTCGGCGGCAGGGGCCATCTCGTGGGTGACGCCGTCTACATGGATGCGGACGCGTTCGGCAGAGGGGGCCCATACGGTGAAACCTCGTGAGTGTTTATCCCGGTTAGAACCGGCATTGCCACTCACGAGCGCACCAGCAAAGCCACGGGGTACCTCCGGAAAAGTTCGGCGGCCAGCGGTTTGTCGCCTACTCCGCGACCAGTCAGCACGTCGGTCCACTCTCCAGCGCGCAGCGGCAAAACGGTGTCGCGCCAGCCGCCCGCGCGGTCCAGCCCCAGCGACAGCCGCGTGACCGCCACGGTCAGGTCAGCACCGCGTTCGAAGGCCAGAAGGTGTTCTGCCGCAACGCCTTCCGCGTGCAACGGCCGGTACCCGGTGAAGAGTTCCGGCCGGTCTCGGCGCAGGGTCAGCGCGCGGTGCACCACCAGCAGTTTCGCCGCGCCGGTCTCGTCGATCTCCGGAGCCTCGCCAGCCTGGATGCGTTCGAGCAGGGAGCGCCGGACGTCGTAGTCGACCTCGCGGCGGTTGTCCGGGTCGACCAGCGAGCAGTCCCACAGCTCGGTGCCCTGGTAGACGTCCGGCACGCCGGGCCCGGCCAGCTGCACCAGCTTCTGCCCCAGCGAATTCGCCCAGCCCGCGCCGCGCACGCGCTTGACGAAACACTCGACGTCCGCCGCCAAGTCAGCGTCGCCGAGCACTGCGGACGGCCACTCGGCGACGGAGCGCTCGAACTCCTCGTCGTGGTCCGTCCAGGAGGTGCGGAGTTTCGCTTCCTTCGCGGCCTTGTCGAGGTAGTCGCGCAACCGTTCCGGCGAGATCGGCCACGCACCCACCAGCGTCTGCCACGCCAGGAGATTCAGCGCGGGCTCGTCGATCCCGCGCGCGGCGGTCCAGCGGCGCACCGCGACGGCGAACTCGTCCGCGACCTCCGACAGCGCGGCCATCCGGGCGCGGGTGTCCTCGGACCGCTTCGTGTCGTGAGTGGTCAGCGTGGTCATCGTGGCCGGGGCCGCGGCCGCCCGCCCCGCGGCCAGCGTGTGGAATTCCCCGGTGCTCAAGCCGAATCGGTCCGGGTTGCCGCCGACCTCGTTCAGCGCGGCGAACCGGGTGAACCGGTAGAACGTCGTGTCCTCGGTGCCCTTCGCGACGACCATGCCGGACGTCTGCTGGATCCGGGTCGCCAGCTCGCCGTCCGGCGCGCCGCGCACCTGGCTGTCCAGCGCGTCGAGCGCCGGGGCCAGTTCGGGCCGCCGCTTGCGCGCCCGTGCGACGGCGGTCGCCCAATGCCCGGAGCCTTCGGGGAGATAGGAACGGTAGACCGGGAACGCGATCATCACCTCGGCCACGGCAGCGCGGGCCGCGTCGGCATCGACGCCTTGAAGCAGCGCGGCGATCCGGTGCACCTCGGCGACCAGGATCCCGTCGGTCACCAAGCGCCGCGCGCGCTCCTCGACCGCGTGGTAGTCGGTGCGCACGCCTTGCTCGGCGGCAAGCCGGGTGAACACCGAGCCGGCGGCCGGGTCCACGAAGACGCCGGTGATCTCGCGCAGCGCGTCGTACCCGGTGGTCCCGTCGACCGGCCAGCTCTGCGGCAGCGCCTCGCCCGGGTGCAGGATCTTCTCCGCCACCAGCCACGCCCCGGGCGCGCCCTCGCGGAGCCGCCGGAAGTAGCCGCCGGGGTCGGCGAGCCCGTCCGGATGGTCCACGCGCAGGCCGGTGACGTCGCCGTCGGACACCCAGCGCAGCACCTCGCCGTGCGTCTCGGCGAACACCTCCGGCCGCTCCACGGTGACCGCGGCCAGGTTCGTGATGTCGAAGAACCGCCGGTAGTTCAGCTCCCGGTTGCCGCGCCGCCAGCCGACCAGCTCGTAATGCTGGCGCGCGTGCACGTCGGCGGGCGTGCCGTCGCCGGTTCCGGGAGCGATCGGGAACCGATGGTCGTAGTAGACCAGCTCGTCACCCTCGACGGTCAGCTCGTCGCCGTCCTCGCCGAGGACTGGCAACAGCAACCGTCCACGGCTCCAGTCGATGTCGAAGAACGGTGCGTACGGCGATTCCCGGCCGTTCCGCAGCACGTCCCACCACCACTGGTTCGCCTTCGGCACCTCGACGGACATGTGGTTCGGCACGATGTCCACGACGAACCCGAGCCCGGCGTCCTTCAGCCGCGCGGACAACGCCTTTCGCGCTTCTTCGCCGCCCAATTCGCCCCGGGCACGCGTCGGATCGGTGACGTCATAGCCATGCGTGGACCCGGGCGTCGCGTCGAGCATCGGCGATCCGTACAGCGCGCCGATGCCCAATTCGTGCAAGTAGTCCACGATCCCGGCGGCCTCCGCGAAGCCGAACTCCGGCCGCAGCTGCACCCGGTACGTCGAGGACGGCACGCTCATTCGCCCTCCTTGGCGGTGCGCTGCAGCACGACCAGCGAACGCGCGGCCAGCGTGAACTTGCCGCCGCCTTCGACCGGCTCGATCCCGGACTTCCCGACGGCGCCGGTCTCGGTGTCGACCACGACTGTCCATTCGCGACCGTAGCCGTTGCCCGGCAGGGTCATCGCGATGTCCTCCCAGTGCGCGTTGAACGCGAGCAGGAACGAATTGTCGGACACCGGCATCCCGCGCGGGTCGAGGTCCGGAATCCCTTCCCCGTTCAGGAAAATCACCACCGACTTGCCGAACGCGTCGTCCCAGTTCTGCTCGGTCATCTCCTCGCCGGCCGGGGTGAACCAGGCGATGTCGCCCAGCTCCTCCCCCTTGCGCACCGGCTTGCCCTGGAAGAACCGGCGGCGGCGGAACACCGGATGCGCCTTGCGGAACGCGGTCAGCGCGGCGGTGAACTCGATCAGGCCGGAGTTCTCCGTCGCGAGTTCCCAGTCCATCCACGACAGCTCGGTGTCCTGGCAGTAGGCGTTGTTGTTGCCCTGCTGGGTGCGGCCGAGTTCGTCGCCGTGCAGCAGCATCGGCACTCCCTGCGACAGCAGCAGTGTCGCGAGCAGGTTCCGCTGCTGCCGGGCGCGCAGCGCGAGCACCTCGTCGTCGTCGGTCGGACCCTCGACGCCGCAGTTCCACGAGCGGTTGTCGTCCGCGCCGTCGCGGTTGTCCTCGCCGTTGGCCTCGTTGTGCTTTTCGTTGTAGGACACCAGATCGGCGAGCGTGAAGCCGTCGTGCGCGGTGACGAAGTTGATCGACGCGAACGGGCGGCGGCCGTCGTCCTGGTACAGATCCGACGAACCCGTGATGCGCGACGCGAATTCGCCCAGGGTGGACGGTTCGCCGCGCCAGAAATCGCGCACGGTGTCGCGGAACTGTCCGTTCCACTCCGTCCACAACGGCGGGAAGTTCCCGACCTGGTACCCGCCCGGCCCGACGTCCCACGGTTCGGCGATCAGCTTCACCTGGCTCACGATCGGGTCCTGCTGCACGAGGTCGAAGAACGTCGACAGCCGGTCGACGTCGTAGAACTCGCGGGCCAGCGCGGAGGCGAGGTCGAACCGGAAGCCGTCCACGTGCATCTCGGTCACCCAGTACCGCAGCGAATCCATGATCAGCTGCAGCGTGTGCGGGCTGCGCACGTTGAGCGAGTTCCCGGTGCCGGTGTAGTCCATGTAGTACTGCGGATCGTCCTCGACCAGGCGGTAGTACGCCTCGTTGTCGATGCCGCGCATGGACAGCGTCGGGCCGAGGTGGTTGCCCTCGGCGGTGTGGTTGTAAACCACGTCGAGGATCACCTCGATGCCGGCCTCGTGCAGGGCGCGGACCATGCCCTTGAACTCCTGCACCTGCCCGCCCTGGCCCTGCATCGCGGCGTATCCGTCATGCGGGGCGAAGTACCCGATCGTGTTGTAGCCCCAGTAGTTGCGCAGGCCCTTTTCGTCGAGGCCGTGGTCGGTGACGAACTGGTGCACCGGCATCAGCTCCACTGTGGTCACGCCGAGTTTCTGCAGGTGCTCGACGATCGCCGGATGCGCCAGCCCGGCGTACGTGCCGCGCAGCCGCTCGGGCACGAACGGATGCGTCATCGTCATGCCGCGCACGTGCGTCTCGTAGATCACGGTTTCGTGGTACGGCACCCGCGGCGCGCGATCGTTGGCCCAGTCGAAGAACGGGCTGACCACCAGCGAATACGGCACGTGGCCGGCGGAATCGTCCTCGTTGAGCTGTTCCGGGTCGTCGAAGCGGTAGCTGAAGAGCGCTTCGGACCAGTCGACGCCGCGCGACAACGCCTTGGCGTACGGGTCGATCAGCAGCTTGCTCGGGTTGCAGCGCTCGCCGCGGCTCGGATCGTACGGTCCGTGCACGCGGAATCCGTACCGCTGCCCGGGGCCGACGCCGAGCAGGTAGCCGTGGTGGACGAAGCCGTCGACCTCTTCCAGCCGCGAGCGGGTTTCGTTGCCCTCGTCGTCGAACAGGCAGAGATCGACGTGCTCGGCGACCTCGGAGAACAGCGCGAAGTTCGTCCCCACGCCGTCGTAGGTCGCGCCGAGCGGGTAGGGCTTTCCGGGCCAGGGCCGCACAGGGCTTCTCCTTGGGCATCGGTTTTCGTTGTCCGGACGGGCTTTTCGGGTGTTTCAGCGCAACGGGCGGGCCGCGGCGAGCGGGGCGACCGCCGCCCGCACCCGCGGGTCGGCGAAGAACCCGTCGACAGTGACGGGAAGCGGGATGCGCCAGTTAGGGTACTCATCCACTGTGCCCGGCAGATTCGGCTGGCGCCGTTCGCCGACGACGTCCGCCGGTGCGGTAAGCACGAGCCGCGACGCCGCCGAGGCGAGCAGCGTGTGCAAGGCGACCACCAAGTCGTCGTCCGGAATTCCTTCGCCGGCAACCAGTTCGAGCAATGCCGCCCGCTCGGCCGCCGCTTCGGCGTACTCCTGCTCCACCGGCCGGTCGAGCTGGCCGAGTTCGGCTCGCACGCGGACGTGCTCGGCGGCGAGCCAGCCGGACACCGTCGGCAGGTCGTGCGTGGAAATACTCGCCATCGCGTCCGGATCCCAGCGGTCCGGGCGGACGAACGGCTTGCCCGGCGCGTCCCAATCGCGCTGGAACCACAGCACGGCGGAGCTGAGCAGGCCGCGTTCGTGCATGGTTTCGGTGACGGTGTCCTCGACGGTGCCGAGGTCCTCCCCCACCACGACCGCGCCCGCGCGGTGCGCTTCCAGCGCGAGCACGCCGAGCATCGCTTCGGCGTCGTAGTGCACGTACGTGCCGCGACCAGCCGGTTCGCCCGGCGGAATCCACCACAGCCGCCACATTCCGGCGACGTGGTCCACGCGGATGCCGTCGGCGTGCCGCAACACGCCGCGCACGACGTCGCGGAAGGGCGCGTACCCGGCTTCGGCGAGCCGATCCGGCCGACACGGCGGCAGATTCCAGTCCTGGCCCTGCTGGTTGAACGCGTCCGGCGGCGCGCCGACCCGCACCCGCGCGGCGAACACGTTCCGCAGCGCCCAGGTGTCCGCGCCGCCGGGATGCACCCCGACCGGCAGATCGTGCACGACGCCGACCGGCATGCCCGCTTCCCGCGCGGCGCGGCGGACGTTGTCGAGCTGCTCGTGGCAGAGCTGCTGAAGCCAGCCGTGGAACTCGATCCGCTCGGCCAGCTCCTCGCGCGCGGCGGCCACCTCGGCGCTGCCGGGATCGCGCAACGGCTCGGGCCACTCGCGCCAGTCGCTGCCGTGCACCTCGGCGAGCGCGCCGAACGCGGCGAAATCGCGAAGGTCGTCGTCCAATTCGATCGGATGCGGATGGTACGGGCGCAGCAGTTCCAGCGCGGCGCGTTTGGCGGTCCACACGGCGTCGTAATCAATCAGCTCGCCGATCGGATCCGGAGCTAGCGCTCGTACCTGCTGCCGGGTGTCTTCGTCGGCGCGGGCGAACGCCTCGGTGTCGGTGACCCGCAGGTACAGCGGGTTCGCGAACCGGCGGCTGGACGGCGAGTAGGGCGACCGTTCGACCGGGTGGGCCGGACTGATCGCCTGCACCGGGTTGACGAGCAGCACGCCCGCGCCCAGTTCGGCGGCCGACCGGGACGCCATCTCGGCGAGATCGCCGAAGTCGCCCATCCCCCACGACTGTTCGGAATGCAGCGCGTAGAGCTGCAGCATCCAGCCCCACGCGGGCGGCACCGCGGGCAGCCGGTCCGGGACGACCGCCAGCGAAACCCGTTGCTCAGCGGTGACGATCTCGTGCCAGCCCAGCGGAAGGTCAGCCGGAAGTGTGGCGCCGACGTCACGCGCAGTGCCGTCTTCGAGTTCGACGGTCGCGGCCCGGCCGAGTTCGCGTTCTTGCCCGGCGCGCACCACGACAGTCGGCGGCAACGGCTGCGCGGCACGGGCTTCCCGCACCGCGGCCAATTCTCGCTGAATTGCTTGTGGAGTACCGGCATCCACGTCGAGCTGCGCCAACACGGCGATCACGACGTCAGGATCGACCTGCACTTCGACTTGGTCGGCGTTTTCGTAGCGGGTGGAGACTCCGTGGGCGGCGGCCAGTTCGGCCAGTTCGGGGGTCACGTTTCGGTCCGGGGGACGGGAATGCGCACCGGACCAGTGTCCCGGGCGGCGCCGCGCGGCGCCATTCGCCTCGCCGCCGCAGACGGGCGAAGCGGTGACCGGCCGGTCGGGGGGCGTGCCGGCCGGTCACCGCCACACGAAACAAGAGGGAAGGCCGCTCCAGGAATGACGCGCGGCGGCTCAGTTCACCCGTTCAGGCGCTTTCCGCTATTTCAGCGCGCAGGTCCATACCAACGGAGGTAGCGCGGTCCGAAGCGGCAATGCCGGGAACTCAAGGCGGTGCCACGGGTGCGGTTTGGGGCATGCCTGCCTTGGTCGCAGGGATTGCGGGACCAAGGCGGCTCGGCGCGGGGCTTGCTGTCCGCGAGGGGCCCCTGAGGGAATCAGAGTCGATGCCAGGGACTTAGGCCGTGCGACCGCGGCATTGCCAACCGTCCACAAGGACGCCAACCTCGCCGAAACGCCCGCCCCATGCCCTCGCGGCCGCTTGCTCGTGTCCGTGAGGGGAACCCTGAGGGACTCTGAGTCCCTCAGGGTTCCCCTCACGGACAGCGCACCCCGCCGCGCACCCGCCGCGCCGCATTAAGTCCCTGGCATCAGAGTCCCTCGAGGGGTGCGCTCACAGGACCATGGGAACGGTGATATGGGCATCAACCGGGCATTTCGGCGACACTGGCGTCCTTTGTGGACGGTCAGCGGGCTGAGGCCGCGCGACTCAAGTTCCTGGGGATGCGGTCCGAAGTGGACGCCGTCATGCTCCGGCCAGCTGCCCGAGCTTCCCGGCGAGCCGGTCCAGCCACGCTTCGACCTCGCCCGCCGAGCGGTCCGGCAGGCCGAACACGACCTCGGTCACGCCCGCCTCCTCGATCTTGGCCAGCTCTTCCGGAACCGGGCGCGGGCCGAGCGCGATCACCTCCGGCTCGCCTTCGCGGCCTTCCTCGCGCCAGATTTCCCGCAACTGCGCGACTTTCCCGGTGATGTCGCCTTCCGCTGGCGTGGTGAGCCAGCCGTCGCTGTGGCGCGCGATCCAGCGGAACGTGCGCTCCGTCCCGCCCGCGCCGACGACCACCGGCACCTTGGGCTGCACCGGTTTCGGCCACGCCCAGCTCGGCCCGAACTCCACGAACTCGCCCGCGTAGCTCGCCTCTTCCTCGGTCCACAGCGCGCGCATCGCCTCGAGGTACTCGCGCAGCGCGGTGCGCCGCCGCTTCCCGGGCACGCCGTGGTCGGCGAGTTCGTCGGTGTTCCAGCCGAACCCGACGCCGAGCGTGACCCGGCCGCCGGACAGGTGGTCCAGCGTCGCGACGGTCTTGGCGAGCGTGATCGGATCGCTCTCCACCGGCAGCGCCACCGCGGTCGCCAGCCGGATCGTCGAGGTCACCGGCACCGCGCTGGCCAGCGCGACCCACGGGTCGAGCGTGCGCAGGTAGCGGTCGTCGGGAAGCGAGGAGTCGCCGGTCCGGGGGTGCGGGGCGTCCCGCCGGATCGGGATGTGGGTGTGCTCGGGCACGTAGAACGTCGCGAATCCGGCCTCTTCCGCGGCCTGGGCGGCCGCCGCCGGGGAGATGCCCCGGTCGCTGGTGAACAACACGATCCCGTATCTCACCCCGGGCACGTTATTAGAACGTGTTTCAGTTTGCAACGGCCTCCGGGCCAGCGGATCATTCCCGCGAAAACCCGGGCTTGACGGCGCCCCGGGGCGGGTACTCCACTGGTACCTGAGCGATCACCGGCCCGTCCTGCCCGAGGAGGGGATCATGCTGCCCCATCGCGACCGCAGCGCCCTGCGGAAGATCGAAGAGGAACTCGCCGCGAGCGACCCCGTGTTCGCCGCGACGCTGAGCCAAGGCGTGCTGCCCGCGCAGTCCCGGCGGTGGCAGCAGATCCTCGTGCTCGCCGAGGCGACAGTCCTGCTGATGCTCGTGTTCGGCCTGATGGCCGGGGACACCGGGTGGTTCCTGTGGGGCCTGCTCGCCGCGCCGCTGCTGGTCTGGGCGCACCGGGCCATGCTGCAGCGCCGACGCGAGCGTGCGGCCGACGACCAGCCGTGAGTTTCAGCGCTGGGCGGCGCGATCGAGCAGCGGGGTGAGGCGGTAGGGCACCATCTCGCGCATGACGAGCGCGTTGTTGGTGCGCTCGACGCCGGGGATCTCCAGGATTTCCCCGGCGATCCGGTACAGGTCGTCCGCGTCCGTCGCGACCACGTGCACCAGGAGGTCCTGCGCGCCGGTCAATCCGCGGACCTGCAGCACTTCCGGAACCGCGGCGAGCGCGCGGCCGACCTCGTCCAGCAGCCGTTGCCGCGCCTGCACGGTCACGAACGCGGTGAGCGGGTAGCCGAGCGCGGCCGGGTCGATCCGGTGTTCGGCCGAGCGCAGCGCGTCGCCCTGTTCGAGACGGGCGAGGCGGCTCTGCACGGTGTTGCGGGACAGGCCCAGTTCGTCGGCCAGCGCGACCGCGGTCGCCCGCGGGGTGCGGCCGAGCGCGAGCAGGATCCGGGCGTCGGTGGCGTCGAGCCGTTGAGTGCTGGGCATGCTGCGCAGTCCTCTCCGCACCGTGCGGTGCTGTCTTGGGCGTTCTGCGCAATGTTGAGCGCGCTTGTTGTGCACCCTACCCAGCTCTGCTGGACTGGCCTGAACTTTCCGCCCAAGAAAGGTCCGATTCGTCGTGAGCAGCGCCGCCCCCGAACGCCTTCCGGACAACGACACGGTGACCGTCCTGCGCGAGGTGCAGGACCGGGTGCTGTGGCTGTCGACCGCGATCATCGACCACGCGAACCGCGTGCGGCCCAATCCGACCGGGCTCAAGGTCGGCGGGCACCAGGCGTCCAGCGCCTCGATGGTGTCGATCATGACCGCGCTGTGGTTCGCCCGGCTGCGCGCCGAGGACCGCGTTTCGGTGAAGCCGCACGCCTCCCCCGTGCTGCACGCGATCAACTACTTGCTCGGCGATCTCGACGAGAAGTACCTGACGACGCTGCGCGAGTTCGGCGGCCTGCAGAGCTACCCGTCGCGGTCGAAGGACCCGGACCGCGTCGACTACTCGACCGGTTCCGTCGGCATCGGCGCGACCGCCCCGATCTGGGGCGCGCTGGCGCGGCGCTACGTCGAATCGCACGGCGGCGGCGCGGGCACCGGACGGCAGTACTCGCTGGTCGGCGACGCGGAACTGGACGAGGGCGCGTGCTGGGAAGCGATCCTCGACCCGAACGTGGCCGAACTGGGCGAGGTTGTCTGGATCGTCGACCTGAACCGGCAATCGCTGGACCGCGTGGTGCCGAACATCGGCGCGACCCGGCTGCAGGGCATGTTCGAGGCGGCCGGCTGGCAGGTGCTGACCGTGAAGTACGGGCGGCTGCTGCAGGATCTGTTCGAGCGTCCCGGCGGCTCGGCGTTGCGTACGCGGATCGACGAAATGTCGAACCCGGAGTACCAGCGGCTTCTCCGCTGCACCCCGGCGCAGCTGCGCGAACGCCTGACGACGCCGGAGCTTGCCCCGCTGCTGGACACCCTCGACGACGACACGCTGCACGCCGCGATCCGCAACCTCGGCGGCCACGACCTGCCCGCGCTGCTGGACACGTTCGACGCCATCGACGACCACCGGCCGACTGTCGTTTTCGCTTACACCGTCAAGGGATTCGGTCTCGCCAGCGAAGGGCATCCGCAGAACCACTCGTCGCTGCTGACCGCCGAGCAGCTGGGTTCGCTGGCCGAACGCGTCGGAATCTCGCCGGACAGCCCGTGGCAGAAGTTCGCCGACGGCTCCGCGGCCGCTGAGCTGTGCGCTTCGACAGCCACGCGACTGGAGCGGGAAACCGTTGAGCTGCAACCGGTCCCGGCCCTGCCGTCCGACATCGGCCGCACGCCGTCCGGCCGCACGACGACGCAGGCCGCGCTCGGCCGCGCGCTGCTCGACCTGACCCGCGAGGCGCCCGAAGCGGCGGAACGCGTGGTGACGCTGTGCCCGGACGTCTCGTCCAGCACCAACCTCGGCGGCTGGGTCAACAAGGTCGGCGTGTGGTCGCCGCAGGAACGCGTCGACTGGTTCGCCGACGACCCGGAGACGATCCTGCACTGGCGCGAGCGGCCCAGCGGGCAGCACCTGGAACTGGGCATCGCCGAAGTGAACCTGGTGAGCGCGCTCGGCGAACTGGGCACTACGTGGTCGCGCTGGGGCCGTCCGCTGCTGCCGATCGGGGTGCTTTACGACCCCTTCGTGGAGCGCGCGCTGGAGCCGTGGTCGTTCGGCATCTACGGCGGCGGACAGTCCATTTTGGTCGGTACGCCGTCCGGTGTCACGCTCGCGCCCGAGGGCGGTGCGCACCAGTCGGTGACCACGCCGTCGGTCGGGCTGGAACAGCCGGGTTGCGTGACGTACGAACCCGCGTTCGCCTTGGACGTCGAGTGGACCCTGCTGGCTTCCCTGTCGCGACTCGGCCGCCCCGACGGAACTTCCGCCTACCTCCGCCTGTCGACCCGCCCGGTAGACCAAAGCCTGGCTGCGGTGCCGACCGATCCGGCCGCGCGGGAACGCCGCCGTCGTCAGGTCGTGGCGGGCGCGTACCCGATCCGCACCGCCGCGGTGGCGCGGCCGGACGTCACGCTGGTGACGATGGGCGCGATGGTCACCGAGGCGCTGGAAGCCGCCGACCGGCTGGACGCGCTGGGCAAGCACGCCGACGTGGTGTGCGTGACGAGCCCCGGCCTGCTGTTCCGCGCAGTGCAGGCGCGGGCGGGGCAGGACACGGCCGATACGTGGATCCTGGAGTCGGCGCTGCCGTCCGAACGGTCCGCGCCGATGGTGACGGTCCTTGACGGGCACCCGCACACGCTGGCGTTCCTGGCGAACGTCCACCGCGTGCGGGCGGCGCATCTCGGTGTGACGCGGTTCGGGCAGTCCGGGGACCTGGAGAGCGTGTACCGGCATCACGGCATTGACACGGACAGCATTATCCAGGCCGCGCTGGACGTGGCCGACTGATCGAAGACGGCCGGGACGCACGATGTTGACGCGTTCCCGGCCGGTCCTTCAGTCCCCGATCCGGATCAGCGAGCGAGCGCCCTGCCCTTGCCGCATCCGGTCGAACGCCTCACCCACCTCGTCGAGCGAAATCCGGTGCGTCACCAAGGTTTCCAGATTGAGCGCACCTGAACGGACCTCGTCGGCCAGCACCGGGATGTCGACGTCCGGGTCGGAAGCGCCGTAGACGGTGCTGGTGAGCGTGCGGGCGAAGTGGAAGATCTCCAGCGGGTTCAGCACGACCTGCTGGTCCTTCCGCCCGACGCCGACCACCGTGCAATGCCCGCCGCGGCGCACCGAACTCCACGCGGCACGGATCGTCGTCGCCGCGCCGACGCATTCGAACGCATAGTCCGCACCACGACCCTCGGTCAGCGCGCGCACCTGCTTGGCGAGTTTGTCGTCGCTCACCAGGAAATCCGTCGCTCCGGCCGCGCGGGCGAGCGCCTCCTTCTCCGGCGAAAGATCGGCGGCGATGATCTGTCCGGCACCCGCGAGCTTCGCCCCGAGCACCACGCACAACCCGATCCCGCCGAGCCCGAGCACGAGCACGCTCTGTCCTTTTCGGACCTTCGCGGTGTTGCGCACCGCGCCGACGCCGGTGAGCACCGCGCAGCCCATCAACGCGGCCAGATCGAGCGGCACCCCGTCCGGCAGCGGCACGACGGACCGCCCGGGCAGCACGGTTTCCTCGGCGAATCCGCCGACGCCGAGCACGACGTTGAGCTGCCCGCCGTCCAGTTCTCCGCGCGGCAACGTGGTGACGCCCTCGATCGCCGAGCACAACCAGGGCTCTCCGGCCAGGCAGAACCAGCATTCCCGGCAGGCGGCGGCCCAGTTGAGCACCACCCGGTCCCCCGGCTTCACGTGCGCGACTTCGCCGCCGACCTCCGCGACCACGCCGGACGCCTCGTGTCCCGGCACGAACGGGTACTGCGGGCGCAGCGTTCCGTCCACCATGGACAGATCGGAATGGCACACCCCGGCGGCGGCGATCCGCACCCGGACGTCCTCCGGCCCGACCGGCGGCAGCACGATGTCGCAGACCTCCGGACGACCGCCCTGCTCGCGCACGACCACGGCTTTGACCACGGTGTCTTCTCCTTCGGGTCGCGCTAGAGCTGGATGGATTTGAGTTCGGTGAACTCGTCGAGCGCGGCGCGGCCCATTTCGCGGCCGAGACCGGACTGCTTGTAGCCGCCGAACGGGGCCAGCGGGTTGAAAGCCCCGCCGTTGACGTCGATCTGCCCGGTCCGGACCTTGCGCGCGAAGGCCAGCGCGCGGTCCTGGTCGGCGGACCACACCGCGCCGTGCAGGCCGTAGCGGGAGTTGTTCGCGATCCGGAGCGCGTCTTCCTCGTCGTCGAACGGGATGATCGACAGCACCGGGCCGAAGATCTCCTCCTGCGCGATCGTCGAATCCGGATCCACGTTCGCGAAAACTGTCGGTGCGACGAAGTACCCTGTGTCGGCAGGAGCTTCGATGCCACCCGTCACGAGAGTCGCGCCCTCCGCGATGCCCTTCTCGATGTAGCCGCGCACCCGGTCGCGCTGCGCCGCGGAGACAAGCGGGCCGAGTTTCGTCTTGGGGTCCAACGGATCGCCCGTTGTGAACCCTTCGGCGAACGTCTTCGCGAGCGCCACCGCCTCGTCGTGCTTCTCGCGCGGGACGAGCATGCGCGTCCAGGCCGTGCAGGTCTGGCCGCCGTTGAGGAACGCGTTGGAGACGCCGACTTTGACCGCCGTCGCCAGGTCCGCGTCGTCGAGGATCACGTTGGCGGACTTGCCGCCCAGCTCCAGCGTGACGCGCTTGACCGTGCGTGCCGCCAGCTCCGCCACCCGGGTGCCAGCGCGCACCGAACCGGTGAACGACACGACGTCGACCTCCGGATGCGTCGCCAGCGCCTCGCCGACCGCCGGCCCGTATCCGGTGACCAGATTGACCACCCCAGGCGGAAAACCAGCCTCGTGGACGGCGTCGAACAGCTGGTACGCGCTCAACGGCGCGACCTCGCTCGGCTTCACCACGACCGTGCAGCCCGCCGCCAGCGCCGGGGCGATCTTGCAGGTGATCTGGTGCAGCGGGTAATTCCACGGCGTGATCGCCGCGACCACGCCCGCCGGTTCGCGCACGATCAGCGAGTTGCCGACCTTCTCCTCCGGCTCGTCCTGGCCGAGCAGATCGACGTACGTCCGCACGTCGGTCTGCGGCAGCGCGGCCTGGATCCGGGTCGCGATCCGCAACGGGGTGCCGACGTCCTTCGCGATCGTCTCGCCGATCTCGTCGGCTCGTTTCGCCAGCCCGTCGAGGAGTTTGCGCAACAGCTCCGCGCGTTCCGCCCTCGCGGTCGCGGCCCACGCGGGAAACGCCTCGCGCGCCGCCCGGACCGCGCGGTCGACGTCGGCGGCCGTGCCCTCCGGGATGTGCGCCTGGACCTGCTCGGTGGCCGGATTTTCCACCGGGATCGCGGCTTCGGAGTCCGAGCGGACCCATTCGCCGCCGATGTACAGCACGTCGCGCTCAGCCACCGAGTCTCCTCCGACCTAGGTTCTCGCCTTCTCGCCGGATTCTATAGAAAACGCTCCCGCTGTCTAGTGCGCTGCCAGGACGCCCTGGGCCGCAAGGAAGTCGACCAGCAGGTCCCCCGCCTCGCGGATGTGCGCCGCCATCGCCTCCCGCGCCGCGTCCGGCTTGCGCTCGTTCAACGCGGCGAGCACCCGATCGTGGTCGTCGCGGGCGAGGAGCGGCCAACCGGGAATGTCCGCATACGCCGAGAAGGGCACGTACCTGAGCGTCAACGACAGCATCCAAGTGAACTTGGGCGCGGCGGCAGCGTGATTGACCATGCGATGCAACGCGAAGTCGGCCCGCTCGGTCGCGTCGAGGTCGCCGTCGCGGACCGTCTTCTCGATCTCGCGTTGAAGATCGTCCAACCGCGCCAGCCCCGCCGGATCGAAGGCCTCCGCCGCCCGCGCGGCCAGCTCGCCGGAGACGTAGGCCTGCATCGCGTAGACGTCCACGACGTCCCGGCGCGTCACCGGGATCACCCGGAATCCGCGCCCTGGACGGAAATCCACCATGCCCTCGCCCGCGAGCGCCATCAACGCCTCGCGGACCGGGGTGGCGCTGACGCCGAGCCGCTCCGCCAGATGCTCCGTGCGCAGCCGCTCGCCGCCGCGGACCGCACCGGTCATGATCAGATCGCGCACCTGCTTCGCGACCCGCGGACTCAGCCGTTCGCGCGCTTCTCCCGCCACCGTCACGAAAACTCCCCGCGAGCGTCGATTTCCCGCCATCGTAGCCTTTCTTCGCCAATGTGACCCCCGTCACTTTTTGCTGATTCGAGAACCTGCGGCAGGGGTCGCTTCGACTATCCGGACGAACCCCATGCACCGGGGTGAACCGCACGGTGTCCTCAATGGACACGTCGAGGGAGGGAAACGGAATGTCAGTGAAGTCTTCGGTTCTGCGCCACAGCCGCCTGGTCGTCGGAGCGGCAGCCGCCGCGGCCGTCATCGCAGGCGGAACGATCGGAGTCGCCGCCGCGGCTACCGGCGAGCACCCGGCGGCCCCCGTCGCCGCAACCGCTTTGGCCGCTGCCCAGCCGCCTGCCGCCGAGCAGCCGCCCGAGGGCGCCCGGGCGATCGTGAAGGTCGACCCCAACCCGGCCGCACCCGGCGGAGAGATCACGATCACCGGCAACTGCGGCGGAGGCAAGGGCCTGAAGAAGGTGATCGGCGGCTTCCCGGGGCACCAGATCCTCAAGGACGTCAAGATCGTCGACGCGAACCCGGAAGCCTTCAAGGCAACGGCAAAACTCACCACGAAGGTCGGCAACGGCGTCGGCCCCGTGATGGTCGACTGCGACGGGGAAGCAGGCGTCACCCTGCTGGTGACCCACACTCCCCCGGCGGGTGAGTAACGATGACAGGGAAATTCCGCGGCACAAGGGTGACTCGGCTCGGCACTGACTGATTCGGCCAGAGCCCAACGCTGGCTCTAGCCGAATCGGCCCGACTCATGGCCGAGCAGATCACGCACCCCGTGTTGCGAGGGATGACCATCCGGCCGGGCACCCAGCCCGGCCGGATGGCGCCGCCTGAGCAGAGTCCCCGCGAACCGCCCCCAGCACGGCCCGACTGCCGCCGGACGAGCCGATCGCCCCGTCACACGGGTGCTTCCAACTCGGCTGGGAGACAGCCTCGCCGGGAGGGTCACTGCCTGACGCTGGCCGTGCCCGATCGCCCTGCCACGCGGGTGATCGGGCACGGCTAGGGCACAGCGCCGCCGTGTGGATCGCTGCCTGGCGCTGGCCTGCCCGGCCACATCAACGACCGAGCAATCAGGTGCTCGGCGCATCCGTCCGAAAGGAGACCCAGTCGGCCGAACAGACCGCCCCGCCAATGCGGATGATCACCAACTCGGTTCAGCGGAATCCCACGGGCAGCCGCGCCTTCAGGTGACCGGCCAGTCCTCGATGCTGGCCAGTCCCGTCCCACTGCCCGATGCGCTTGTGCCGCGAGATGGACGCCACCCACCTCGCCACACAGCAGGCAAGTGACCAGCCAGTCCTCCGAGCTGGCCAGTCACGCCTCGCTGCCCGATGCGAATCCACGGAGAGATCGACGCCTCCACCTCGCCACGCAACAGCCAGACCGGCCCCCGGGCTGACCGTCATACCCCGCCGCCTAAGGCGAATGCACCGCGAGATCGACGCGACCCACTTCGCCACCCAGCAAACAAGTGACCGGCCCCCAGACCGGACAGTCACACCACGCCACCCGTCACGAGCGCGCCGCGAGATCGACGCGACCCACCCCGCCACACAGCAGGCAGGCGACCGGCCCATCCTCCAGACCGGCCATCCCCCAAGCTGGCCAGCCACGCCCCGCCGCCGATGCGAATCCACCGAGGGACGGACGCCACCCACCTCGCGGCACAGCAGGCAGGCCAATCTCCCAAGCTGGCCAGTCACGCCCGCTGCCGATGCGAATCCACGGAGAGACGGACACCACCCACCTCGCTCGCGGCACAGCAGGCAGGCGACTGGCCAGTCCAACCCCTGCCCGATGTAAGCGCGCCGCGAGGCCGCACCCCACCACCTCGTCGCGCGCCAGCTCACCCACCCCCGCCAGGGTGGAAAATCTCGGGCGCGCCAGATCGAATTCCCTGCTGTGAGGCGATGTGCAGGCGCTGTGAGGTTGCTGTGCATCCGGCCGCACGGGATGCCCAACCGGCGTCGGCATGGTCATCTTGAAGCGTGAGAATCAACGTTTCCCGGACAGCGCTGATCGTCTGCGCGGCGGCGGCGGTCGTGGCGACCGGCGGCGCCAACGCCGTCGTCGACACCGCTGACGTCACCAGCCCGGTCAGCCAGGCGAACGGCGCGGGCACCCCGGCCGTCTCGACCGGCGATGATTCGCGCAGCGCGGGGGCGAACACCGCATCCGGCGCTACCGGCACGTCCCCCAGCGCCACGGCGACCGGCAACACCGGCACTGCACCCGGCGCGGCGGCGACCGGCAACTCCGGCACTGCGCCCAGCGCCGCGCCGGCCGCGACGGCGAGTCCCACGGTCGGCGCGTTGTTCTCCGGCGGCAACCACTTCTGCTCGGCCAGCGTGGTGCACAGCCCCGCCGGCGACCTGCTCCTCACCGCCGCGCACTGCGTCAGCGGCGACATCTCCGGCGTCACCTTCAAGCCCGGCTACCACGACGGCATCGCCCCGTACGGCACCTGGCAGGTCACCGCCTCGATCACCGCCGACGGGTGGAAGTCCTCGTCCGACCAGGATCTCGACTTCGCGTTCCTCAAGGTCGCCCAGCCGGGTTCCGCGAGCCTCGAAAGCCTCACCGGCGCCAACCAGCTGGGCACGAACCAGGGCTTCTCGCACACCATCACCCTCACCGGCTACCCCGACGGCACCGAACAACCCGTCGTCTGCACCGGCACCACCACCCAGTCCGACACCTACCAGCAACGCGTCGCCTGCCCCGGCTTCCCCGACGGCACCAGCGGCGGCCCCTGGGTGATCAACCAGGACCCGAACACCGGTGCCGGCACCGTCATCGGCGCCATCGGCGGCTACCAAACCGGCGGCGCCACCGCGGACGTCTCCTACAGCGCCTATTTCGACGACGACATCGCCCAGCTCTACAACTCGGCGATCAAGTGAACCTGGCTCCCGGCAAAACCACGTAGGCAAAGGCCCGAAGGTCTCCGTCCAGGCGCATTGCTCCTCCTGTCCGGCTGCACTCGGGCAGGAATCTCGGCCACGCGTGTTGAGCATCTGCGACGGTCGTCATGGATAAGCGTCCATGGGCACCCGATCTTGTTTCGTGCCGCCGGTCCGCGTTTCCTGCGTACGCTTCCAGCGACGGGAACTGTGTTCTGGTTCGGGGAGGACTGCGGTGAGTTCCGGATCGGCGATGTCGGCGGAGGACTTCGACGAGTGGTACTCGAATATGCGAGGCAGCGTCGCCCACGATGACATTCACCAGCGGCGTCTGGGGCTGCCGCCGCGACTGCTGTCGACCAGTCTGCTCACCTGGGACGGCATCGCGGAAGTCGTCGAGGCTCTGCGGCTCGCACCTGGGCACCGGCTGCTGGATCTGGCGTGCGGGCGCGGCGGCACCGGCCTTGAGATCGCTTCGCGAACCGGGGCCCGGTTGACCGGTGTCGACTTCGCGCAGTCGGCGATCGACCAGGCTCGGACGCTGGCTGGCCAGTTCAGCTCGGTGGACGCGGAGTTCCGTCTCGGCGATCTTGCCGCCACGGCGTTGCCGCCCGGGTCAGTCGACGCGGTCGTGTGCGTCGACGCGATCCAGTTCCAGGCGACGGCCGAGTCGTTCGGGGAGATGCGCCGGGTTCTCCGTCCGGGCGGACGCGTCGCGCTGACGACCTGGGAGGCGGTCGATCGCGCGGACGAGCGCGTCCCGGCGCGGATCCGGGCGGTCGACACCGAAGCTGGCCTCGCGGCCGCGGGCTTCGCCGACGTTGTCGTTCGGGAGCGTCCGCAGTGGCGCGCCGCGGAGCGTGCGATGTGGGAGGAGGCCGCGGCGCTCGACCCCGGCGTGGACCCCGCCTTGCGGTCCCTGCACGAGGAGGGGCTCCATGTGCTGTCTGTCTTCGATCTGATGCGCAGAGTTCTCGCCACCGCGACCGCGACCGGCTGAGGCTCGGTCGAGACGGCCCGCCGGTCAGCCCGAGCTAGGCGGCGCGGCCGGTGCCTGGTGCAGCGCAAGATTCTGCCCGGCCTTCTCGTCCGCGGCCCACGCGCCCGAGTCCGCCGTCCACGTCTGGCCGGCGAAGCTCACCCGGTCCACGCCCAGTTTCGCGGCGCGCGCGACCAGCCAGCTCGCGATCCGCCAGCCCTCCGCGGCCGGGTGCGCACCGCTCAGGCGCGCCGTGCCCAGTTCGGCGTTCGCGACTGTCACCAGGTTCGCCGGCGGGTTCAGCGTCAGGTTGCGGCAGGTCAGCGCCGCCGGGTACTGGCCGGTCAGCGCGCCGGTCAGCGCGGTGGCTTCCTCTTCCCACTGGGCGTACGCGTCGGGGGCGCCGGAGCGCTGCACCGCCTGCGCCGCTTCGGTGATGGGAATCGTCTGCCAGTTGTCGAGTTTCGCCAGCTTCTTGTAGAACTCCGTCGCCGAATAGACCGGGTCCTGAAGCTGATCGGGCGTGCCCCAGCCCTGGCTCGGGCGCTGCTGGAACAGGCCGATCGAATCCCGGTCGCCGCCGCTCAGGTTGCGAAGTTTCGACTCCTGCAAGGCCGTCGCGAGAGCGACCGTGACCGCATGCGAAGGCAGGCCCTGCTTGACGCCGACGGCGGCGATGATCGCGGCGTTGTTCATCGGTTCCGGTTGCAGCGTGTACTGCGGTGCGGAAGCGTCGTTCGGTCCCTTCGGCAACGCGACCGTGCAGCCGGGGGTCTTCACCTCGTCACTGCTCGAGAACATGACGACCACGACGACCACCGCCGCGAGCGCCACGACGACCGCCAGGATCGCCGCTCGCACGCCACACCCGCGCACCCGTGCCCGCCCTTCCCCACTGCCCACTTTAAGTGCACAGTCTGCCCGGGCGTCCCGGTCGCGAGACGGTCGGGTCGGGTCAGCCGGCGTCGGGCGCGCCCAGGAAGATCGGGTTCGACATGGCGACCATGGCGTTCGGCGTCGTCGTCTTCGGGCCGCCCGACGGACGCCGCACCTCGACGCGGACCCAGCGGCTGTAGCGCGGGTACGTCGTCCACGTGACAGTCGCGGTGCCGGACTCCGGGACGGTCTCGCTGTGTTCCGGGCCGAGCTGGTCGAGGAAGTTCACGGTCGTGCCGGGAACTCCGCGAACGACGGCGCGCACCTCGATCGGCGTTCCGGTTCCCGCGACAAGTCGTCCGCCGATGCCCGCGGTGCGGCCCGCGCCGGAGACCGAGAACTCGAGCTGCACGTCCTTCGATTCGGCGAGCCACGACCGGCCTGCTTTGAGCCCGGCGAGCAGTTCGGCTCGGCCGAGCCGGTCCGCCTGGACGACCGTGTGCGGGAGCGCCACGGTCTGGTCCGGGTTGTGCGCGTCGGAATCGCCGATCGCCGGGATCCACCGGCCGCCGCGCAGCAGGCCGTCCCAGTGCGTGACGCTCGCTTCGTCGTCCGCGGTCCACGGGCCGTTCCAGACCTCGACGAGGTCGGCGATCTCGTACGCGAATTCGTAGGTGCAGCCGAAGCAGTTCGCGAACGGATGCGCGGCGGTGACCAGACCGCCCGCCCGGTGCACCTGGTCGGTGAACCGCCGGAAGTCGCGCGGGTCGGACGCGCGGTAGCGCCAGTCGATCCACGTGCCGGCCGGGACGCCGATCGCGGGCCAGTGCCCGGACCGCGTGGTGACCTCCTCGCCGTTCAGGATCAGCAGGTCGTCGGTCGCGTAATTGCCCCACACCAGCTGCGAACTGGACGTGTTGTGGTCGGTGGACACGATGAAGTCGAGACCGGCCGCCCGCGCGTCCGCGACCAGTTGCTCGGGCGTGCGCCTGCCGTCGGAGTGGACGGTGTGCAGATGGGAGTCGCCGCGGTACCAGGACCGGCCGCGGTCGCGCGCGGGTGCGGTCTGCGGGGCGGGGTTCGGCTGGAACGGCTTCGAGGTGTCGCGGCCGAACGTCAGCGTGACGTCGACGCGGTAGTTCAAGCCCTGCGGCGCGACCGTGTACGGGCCGAGGATGACGTGCCAGCGGCCGGGCGTGATCGGTCCGGCGAGGTAACCGGGCGTCGCCTCGGCGGCGCTGATCGAGAACCGGTCGCGGAAGCCGCCGGACCAGCCGCGGAAGCCGCGGCGCGTGCCCAGTTCGTGTCCTTCCGGGCCGAACATCCCGATGTCGCAAGCATTTCCGCGCGTTCCGGCGGGCACCGACGGCTTGTCGTAGGAGTAGACGACGTCGATCTGCTTCACGCCGCGCGGCACGTCGACCGGGAGGTAGTACCAGTCGGGCACGTCCGGCCGGAACGTGCCGGTGACGGTCTTCGTCTGCTGCCCGGCGCCGGGCGCGGGCTCGGCGAACGAGACGCCCGGCAGCATGCTCATCGCCGCTCCCGCCGCCACGACCCCGCCAGCCCGGAACAGGTTGCGCCGGTTGAGTTCCCCAGTGGACATGCCTACCTCCGCAGCAAAGAAGTCGCGCCGACGCTAACCGTCGGTGCACCCCTCTTCAACGACGCTGCGGTGAACACTCGGCGACCCGCGTCGTCCGGCGCCGACCCCGTCAGCTCACCGTGCATCCAACCGGCGAGGACAATCGGCGGCGCAGAACCGCTTGCCTCCCAAGGAATCGCCGAAAGGCACTCGACGCCCCGAACCCGGCGAACCTCACGCATCACTCCCCTCCACGACCCGGTCCAGCCATTCCTCCAGCAACGCCTCGAACAACACCGGCTGCTCGAACTGCAGGTTGTGCCCCGCCCGGTCGAGCACCGCGTAACTCGCCCGCGGATAGTGCCCCAGCAATCCGTACAGCTCCGCGAATCCCGTGGAAGCGTCCTGCCGACCGCACACGATCAGCGCGGGTTTCCGGTACGCCGGACCGCTTTCCGGATCGGCCGACAACGGCCACCCCGCCAGCATCCGCCGCAGCGCGCCCCGGTCGGCGGCCGCCAGCCCGGGCGCGACGTCCGCCCGGAAACGCGCCAGCGTCTCCGCGGACTGGACCACCGCGATCTCCCTGTACTCCGCCGCCTCCGCCGGATCGAGGCTCGCCAGCAGCTCCGGATCGGCGCGCAGCACCTCGTGGTCCGGCACGTCCCGCTCCAGCACCGGCACCGGGCGGCCGACCGGGCACACCAGGGCGAGACCGGCGACCTGCGCGGGCCGCGCGCGCACCAGCCCCCGCGCCAGGTAACCGCCGTACGACTCCCCGACCAGCAGGAACGGCTCGTCGCCGATCAGGTCGTCCACCAGGTCTTCCAACGCGGCGACGAGGTCGTCCGACCCGCGCTCGGACCCGGCAGGCGACTCGCCCATCCCGGGCAGATCCGGGTAAATCCTCCGGAATCCCGGCCGCCGCGCGAAGACCGGCTCGAGACAGCCGGTCATCAGGCGGTGGTCCGGCATCCAGCCGTGGACGGCCAGCACCGGCGTGCCGGAACCGTGTTCGACGTAATGCATCGTTCCCTCCCTCTTCGCCGGTCACCGTTGTACCGCACGGCACCGACAATTCCGGGACGCCGGCGGCCGGGAGGAGGGCGAGGCCGGCCGCCGGGCGGCATTTCCGGGGCAATTCCCCCGGAAAGTCAGCCGCGGGAGCTGATCAATTCTCTTTCGGGTGCCGGGCGCCCCGGAGCGGGACGGCGCGGAACACAAGCGAGCAGAAGGAAACCTGCCACGACGCCCAGGAGCACGTGGCCGGCGACGGCGCACAATCCGCACAATGCGGTCCATAGGACGATCTTCATCCACCGAGTGTAGGACCGCGAAGAATCGCCGTCGGCGGACTTGGGGAAGACTTAGGGTTCGGTTAAGCGGAATTCCCCGAAAGAAGCAGAAAGGAAAGGGTTGCCTTTCCTTTCCGGTTCCCCTCCGGCGCGGGAGGGCCCTTCCGGTGCGGCGGCGGGAGCGGTCCGGCAGGATCGAAGCCGTGCCCACGCCCGGAACCAGCGCGCTCGTCGTCACGCTCCCGTCCGCCGCCGTCCTGCTCGAAACCGCCGCGGCCGTCGACCCCGGACTCGTCCGGCCCGGCCTTCCGCCGCACGTCACCGCGTTGTACCCGTTCCTGTCCGCCGACCGGCTCACCGACCGGACCGATGCCGACGTCCGGCAGCTCGCCGCGAGCTTCCCGGTAACGGAAGTGCAGCTGACCGACCTGGTCGTCGCGCCCGGATTCGTCGCCGCGGCAACGCCGGCGCTGCAGCCCCTCGCCGACGCCGTGTGCGATCACTGGCCCGACGTGCCCCCGTACGGCGGCCGTTTCGGGGCGCACCCGCCAGCCCACCTGACGATCGCCCTCGGCGGCACTGACGACCAGCGCGCCGAGGTCGCCGAACGGGCACGCGCCGCGCTGCCGATCACCGTCCGCGCGGAAACGCTGCACCTCGTGGTGCTCACTGAACAGGGTTGGCAGCTCCGGCTGTCGGCTCCGCTCGGAACGCCTGTGCGATAGCGCGCAGCCGAGCCACGTCGGCCGCGAAAGCGGTCTCCTCAGACGGTTCCGCCGACTCGTCCGGCACCGCCGAGGCCGAGCTGCGCAGCATCTGCGCGGCCGCGCTCGGCGACAGCTCGGGACCGACGCCGGACAGCAGCAGCCCGTCGTTGATCTCGCTCATCATGGTCAGCAGCCGTTCCCGGCCGGTCCCCGACGCGTCATCGAGACGGACGACATCCGGATACCGCGAAGCCAGGTGCTGTCGCAACGGCCGAAGCACCGCCCGCGTCCGCGCGTCGCGCACCGCCCGCCCCAGCGCAGGCATCGCTGGCACCGTCAGCCCCACCACGATCAGCAGTACCGAAACCGCCGGAAAGCCGACCGCGAGCGAACACCGAACCGTCGAAAACGCGCCGCGACACAGCTTCGTGACCGGATGCTCGGCAGTCAGATCGCTGAGCAGATCGACGATCTTCCCGATTAGATAAGCGAAAGCGAACACACAAGCCACGAGCATGATGCCCAGCCCGGCTCGCAGCGCGCCGGTACCCGCGCGTACCGCGCCTGCCGACACCACCGCGATATCCGCGACCGCTAAACCCAGATACAGCGTGTAGACAACGATGTATACGACCAGTGACGGATTAGACCGGTACAGCTCGTCGAAGAGCCCGACACCGATCGGCAGCCCGCGCGTCGCGAAGAACGACGCAGTGAGAACGACGAGCGCGACAATCAACGCCCCAAGCCGCGCGCGCCGTCGACGCTCTGCCACGCCACCGATCTCCGCGACAGTCACCTCGATGCCGTACGCAGCCACCATCGTCGCGAGGTTCGACAGCAGCCGGCCTAGGCTCGGGTACAGCTGGCTCTCGATCGCCTGCGCGCTGTCGGCGAGCAAGCACAACGCGACGCCGAGGGCGATCAGGCTGGTCGCCAGACCCGCGCCCGCACCAGTACGCCGCGCGCGGACCACGCGCCAGATTCCGACCGCGAGGGCGAGCAAGCCGACCCCGAAGAAAAGAACGTCGATCATCCGCGCGCTATCCCAGCAGCGACGCGAAGCGCCGCGCGCGATCCGCTGCCGGACCGGATGCGCCTGGCCGCAACTGGGCACCGTCCGCCGTAGCGGCGCTCATCAGGAACACGGCAATGAGCTCCGCTTCGTACTCGTCGGAATTCGTCGTGACGCGGGTGAGCAGATGCGACAGCAGGTGCGCGCTGAGATCAGGCGCGACCGTCGCCGCTTCGGCGTCGGTGAGCACGCATTCGCCGCGGTGCTCGCACAGCAAGTGAGCGATTTCGTGGGCGATGATGTGGTCCTGGTGCAACGACGACGTGCCCGCCGCGTACGCGATGAGGTCGAAGTCTTCGTGCCGCTGCCACGCGCCGGAGGGCTGGCCGGGCGCGTAGTCGAGGCCGATCAGGTCGATATCGCGGCCGCGGTGCTGCTCCAGCCGGTCGATCCACGCGTTCATCGACCACGGCCGCGGGGCGGGCACGTGCCGCAGCAGGTCGCGCACCCGGTTGCGGGCGCGCACGCGCACGGTCGGGTCGATGTCCCCTCCCGAGGCGATCGGCGGCTGGACCAGCCTGGTGCACCAGGGCGTCCCCGGTATTCCGGCCGTCGCCAGCATAGCCGCCCGGCTCACTCCGGCTTGCGTCCGCGCCGGGTGCGGTCGCGTCCCTCGGTGTAGCTGTCGAGCTGGTCCATCAGGGCGGAAACGGTCTGCCGGTCGCGCTCGGAAAGCCGCATCGCGCGCTGCGCCAGGTCGCGGGCCTGGGTGTCGCGCCAGGCGACGACGTCGGCGACCTGCTCGTCGACCCGGCCGGCGACCTCGTCGTCGAAGAAGTAGGTGACCGGCACGCCGAAGAATCGCGCGAGCGCCTGGATGTGCGACCGCTTCGGGTCGCGCCGGGCGCCGACGGCCAGCTGCTGCACGTGCGTGGCCGACATGCTGACGCCGGTCACGTCGGCGACGCCCTGGGCGATCTCGCGGTAGGAGTAGGGCTTGCGGTCCGGCGGGTGCACGGTCGCGATCAGGTGCGCCAGCCGTTCCGCGAAGCTGCGCTCCTGGTCCTGCTCGGCCATGCCGCCCCCATCACCGTTCCGTCTCCGTAACAGCGTTCAGCATAACCGTCCCGAAAACTTGACACCAGCCGTCCCGTTCCGGCTACACTCGCCCCGCGCATCGTTTAGAAAACTAAACACCGGGATCCGCGTGCGGTCGCTGGGGGTGCCCGCACGCGGTCCCGCGCTCGCCTGTGCCTTGTCCAAGCGAGGGACGCACAAGTGCCGCACAGGCTGCGGAGGTAGGTTGTGCGCCATGACACTCCCCCACAGTCCCGAAAGGACACCCGTCGTCGTCACCGGCGGCAGCGGTTTCATCGGCCGCGCTGTCGTGCGCGAGTTCCGGGAGCGCGGCTATCCGGTCACTGTCGTGGACCGCGTGCGCTACGAGACGACGGACGAGGGAGTGCGCGTCGTCGTCGGCGATCTGCGCGACGCCGAGACCCGCGAAGCAGCTGTCGAAGCAGGCGTCGGCGGGATCGTGCACCTCGCCGCGCTGACGTCCGTACTGAAGTCTGTGGAGCTGCCGCGCGACACGTACGCGGAGAACGTCGCGGTGACACAAGAACTTCTCGAACTGTGCCGCGTACGCGAGGTGCCGCGGTTCATTCTCGCGTCGACGAACGCAGTGATCGGCGATGTCGGCACTAGCACCATCACAGTCGACCTGCCCACGAAGCCGCTTACGCCATACGGTGCCACGAAAGCAGCCTGCGAGATGCTGCTGTCTGGCTACGCGGGCGCGTACGGCCTTACGACGTGCGCGTTGCGCTTCACCAACGTGTACGGGCCGGGCATGTCGCACAAAGACAGCTTCGTCCCGCGCATGATGCGCGCGGCGTTGAATAATGAAGGCGTGCGGGTGTACGGCACCGGCGCGCAGCGTCGCGACCTCGTGCACGTAGACGACGTCGTGCGCGCGATCGTGCTCGCGTACGAGAGCGGCTACACGGGCCGCGCGATCGTCGGCGCCGGACATTCGGTGTCAGTACTGGAAATGGTCGAGACCGTGCGCGCGGTGACCGGGGCCGAGTTGCCGGTCGAGCACATTCCCGCGCCCGCCGGCGAGATGCCCGCGGTGGTGGTGGACGTGTCAGCGAGCGCGGAAACCATCGGCTACCGACCGGAAATCAGCCTCGCCGACGGCCTCGCCACGGCCTGGAAGTACTTCTCCGGCCTGGACCGGGCCGAGGCGCCGTGACCGGATTCCTCCGCCGCCACGCGTTCCTGCTGGTGCTCCTCGCCGCGGGAACCACGCTGCGGGCGCTGGCCTGGGTCGCCTACCGTCCGGCGCTGCTGTACATCGATTCCTTCCGGTACCTGGACAATCTGCACGGCCTGCGCGCCGACGGGATCAACCCGGTCGGCTACGACCTGCTGCTGAAGCCGCTGCTCGCGGTCGGCGGGCTGTCGTTCGTCGCCGCCGTGCAGCACCTGACTGGACTCGCGATCGCGGTCGGGATCTACGCACTGGCCCGGCGGCTCGGCGCGCGCAACTGGGTGGGCGCGCTGGCCGCCGCGCCGATGCTGCTCGACGCGTACCAGGTGCAGATCGAGCAGAACATCATGGCCGAGGTGCTGTTCGAGGCACTGCTGTTCGGCCTGCTGTGGCTGGTGCTGGCCAAGGGAAAACCGAGCTGGCGGCGGATCGCGCTGGCCGGGCTCGTGGTCGGGTTCGGGGTGCTGGTGCGGCTGATCGGCGTCACGATCGCCGTGCCGTTCCTGCTGTACGTCCTCGCCGCGGGCAGCGCGTGGCGTTCGTGGCGGGGCTGGCGCGACGCCGGGATCGGGCTGTTGGCGATCCTCGTCGTGGTGGCCCCGTACGCGGCGCAAGTCAAGGCAGAGACCGGAAAATGGGGGCTGAGCGGGCCGTCCGGCAGCATGCTCTACGGCCGCACCGCCGCGGTCGCCGACTGCGCGAAACTCCGGCTCGACCCGGTCGTGCGGCAGTTCTGTCCCACCGAACCGGTCGCGAACCGGCTGGTCGACAACTACACGCACGCCGATCTCGACCCGGCGTGGCCCGGTCCGCTGCCGCCCGGCGCGGACAAGGGCGCGCTGGCGCACGAATTCGCGATGACCGCGCTGAAAGCGCAGTGGTGGGACGTCGCGACGTCGATCCTCGGCGACTTCGGGAAGAGCTTCCAGTTCACCCGCGACACCGCGGCCACCGACGTGCCGATCGACCGGTGGCAGTTCCAGCTGACCTACCCGCAGTTCGCCGATCCCGCCGCGGTCAAGGCGGTCACGCAGCAGTACGACGGCACAGATCCCGAGGTCAATGAGCCGATCGCGGTGTTCCTGCGCGACTACCAGATCAACGGCGGGTTCGTGCCCGGCGCGGTGCTCGGGTTCTTCGCGCTGCTCGGCCTGTTGACCTTGCTGCGGCGCAAGAAACCCCGGCACGTCGCGCGCAGCGGTGCGCTGTTCGCTGCTGGGACTGGGTTGTTCCTGCTGTTCGGGTCCGCGGTGTTCGAGTTTTCCTGGCGCTACCAACTGCCTGCGCTCGTCCTGTTGCCGGTTGCCGGCGCGCTCGGGTTCACCACGCTCACCGTGGCGAGCCGTCGTCGGCTCGGCAGTTATCCGGACACGGTCGACGAAGGCGCGATCGCGGACTTCCACGACCGGCATCCCGGCGCGAAGCTGTCCGAACTGACCGTGGTGATCGCCGCGTACAACGAAGCCGGTGGCATCGGGCAGGTGCTGGAGAAGATGCCGGACGAATGTCTTGGGCTGCGAGTAGACGTCCTGGTGGTCGTAGACGGCGGTACGGACAACACTGCGGCCATTGCGGAGGACCATGGCGCGTACGTGTGCGTCGCGCCGACTAACCGCGGCCAGGGCGCCGCGCTGCGTCTCGGATATCACCTCGCTGCCGAGAACGGCGCGAAGTACATCGTCACCACCGACGGCGACGGTCAGTACGACAACAGCGAAATGGCCGAACTCCTCGCGCCGCTGCTGGACGGCACCGCGGATTTCGTGACCGGCTCCAGGCGGTTGGGCCACGAAGAGGCCGACAGCCGGATGCGCTGGGTCGGAGTGCGCGTGTTCGCGTGGCTCGCGTCGGTGCTGACGTGGCGGCGGATCACCGACACGTCGTTCGGATTCCGTTCGCTGCGCGCGGAACTAGCGTGCGCGATCCCGCTGAACGAACCGCAGTACCAGTCGTCGGAACTGCTGCTGGGCGCGACCGCGCGAGGCGCGCGCGTGCTCGAACGGCCGATGAGCATGCGGCTGCGCAAGGCGGGCAAGAGCAAGAAGGGCGGCAGCGTCGTGTACGGCGCGAACTACGCGCGGGTCATGACCGGGACGTGGTGGCGGGGCTACGTGCTGCGCCGCGGTCGAAAACGAACCGGTCGAGCATCGTGAACTTCGCGACGAACACCAGCGCGTAGCTGAGCACGTACGCCGCGTCGAGCAGCACGACCCACCAGAAATGCGGCAGGTGCAGCGGCGCGAGCAGACGCCCGGCGAGCGTGGTCAGGCCGACCGAGGCGAGGCCGCCGAGCGCGATGACGAGGACGTAGGGCAGCAGCTCGCGGACCGGTTCGGGACGGCCGCGGCGGCCCCACACCCAGCGCCGGGTGAGGAAGAAGTTCAGCACCGCCCCGGCCGCGAACGCGCACGTGCTGGCCAGCCACGGGGCCCCTTCGGCGGCGAGCACCGCGATCAGCGCGGCCTGGCTGAGCAGGGTCGCGGCCACCGAACTGGCGGCCGCGCGGACGAACCGGGCCAGGCCGCGGCGGCGCGGCTTGGGCGATTCTTCCGTCGTGCGCGGGTTCGCCGGGTTGGTTACCGTCGTCATAGTCCCCAGTCTCCCCTCGGGCCGCCGGCTCCGCCGCGCGACCCCCCGGCCCACAGCGGATTCACAGCTCACTGCCAGCCGGAGATCAGCGGCCGGCGGTTAGGTTCGGATCTGCCACCGCGACACCGGGCTTCGTGTTAGAACAGAAGGCCGCGCTGGTCGCGAAAACGAAAGGAAAGGGTGCTCCGGATGCGAGTGCTGGTTCTCGGCGGTGACGGTTACCTAGGCTGGCCCACTGCGCTCCACTTGTCGGACAAAGGCCACGAAGTGGCTGTTCTGGACAACTTCGCGCGGCGGCGCTACGACGTCGAACTCGGAGCCGAGAGCCTCGTCCCGATCGAAGACCTGGGCACCCGCGCCGACGCCTGGCGCGCGGTGTCCGGCAAGCGGATCGCCTGCTACGAAGGCGACCTGCTCGACGCGGAATTCCTCTTCGGCGCGGTGCGCGATTTCCGCCCGTCCGCGATCGTGCATTTCGCCGAGCAGCGGTCCGCGCCGTATTCGATGATCGACCGCGAGCACGCCGTCTACACGCAGCACAACAACGTCGTCGGCAACCTCAACCTGCTGTACGCGATCGCCGAGATCGACCCGGACATCCACCTGGTCAAACTGGGCACGATGGGCGAGTACGGCACCCCGAACATCGACATCGAGGAAGGCTGGCTCGAGGTCGAGCACAACGGCCGCCGCGACCGGATGCTGTACCCGAAGAAGCCGGGCTCGTTCTACCACCTGTCGAAGGTGCACGATTCGCACAACATCGAGTTCGCCTGCCGGATCTGGGACCTGCGCGCGACCGACCTCAACCAGGGCGTCGTGTACGGCCAGCAGACTCCGCAGACCGCGCTCGACCCCCGCCTGGCCACGCGGTTCGACTACGACGCGGTGTTCGGCACGGTGCTCAACCGGTTCGTCATCCAGGCCGTGCTGGGGCAGCCGCTCACGGTGTACGGCAAGGGCGGGCAGACGCGCGGGCTGATCGACATCCGCGACACCGTCGAGTGCATCCGGCTGGCCGTGGAGAATCCGGCCGACCGCGGCGAGTTCCGGGTGTTCAACCAGATGACCGAGAGCATGTCGGTGCGGGAGATCGCCGAACTCGTCGCCGACCGCTTCCCCGGGCCGGTGCAGATCGAGAACCTGGACAACCCGCGGGTAGAGCAGCCCGAGCACTACTACAACGTCAAGCACACCGGGCTGGTCGGGCTGGGACTGGAGCCGCATCTGCTGTCCGACACGCTGATCGAGTCGATGTTCGACATCGTGGGGGCGAACAAGCACCGGGTGAACGACGAGCGGCTGCGCCCGACGGTGCGCTGGCGCGGGGCCGTCGAAGCGCCCTGATGTCGCTTCCTGAAGTCCGTGAAGGGAACCTTCAGGGACTCTGAGTCCCTCAAGGTGGCCCTCACGGACCGAACCCAGCACGCCCGCGCAGGCAGAAGTGCCGAAATTGTCGGTGGCGGGTGGGATGCTCTTCGAGTCAGCCCCGGAGGGGACGGAACTGGGAGAGCGGCAAGGAAAACGTGGGGGACGAAGCAGCGGCGCGGTGGAGCCCGGAGCGGGTGCTCGAACTCGCGCCGGACGCCGCGTCGGCGAAAGCCGGGCGCGGGCAGGCGGCGCCGGCGAAGTGGTCGGACGCGGGCGCGTCGGGCCGCGCGGTCTGGGGCGCCTGCCAAGGCAGCGGGAAGCGGCCGTACCAGACGGCGGTGGAAACGGCCGGGCCCGCGTTCCGGTGCACCTGCCCGAGCCGGAAGTTCCCGTGCAAGCACTCGCTGGGGTTGCTGCTGCTCTGGTCGGAGGGGCAGGTCCCCCGCGCGGAGGAGCCCGGATGGGTGCACCAGTGGCTCGACGAACGGGCCGCGCGAGCGGAGCGCACCGAGAAGAAGACGGACGCGCCGAAGGATCTCGAGGCGGCGGCGAAGCGGGCGCAGGAGCGGCTCGCGCGCGTCACCGCGGGGGCCGCTGAGCTGCGCGGATGGCTCTCCGACCGGGTGTCCGCCGGGTTCGCGACGTTCGAGCGCGGCGGCGCCGACGAACTGTCCGCGGTCGCCTCGCGGATGGTCGACGCGCAAGCTCCCGGACTGGCGAACGGCCTGCGCCGGGCGGCCGGCTTCGTCGGCCGCGGCCGGGACTGGCCGGATCGGCTGCTGGCCGAGCTGTCGCTGCTGTACGTGCTCGCGGACGCGGCGAGCAGGCTGGAATCGCTGCCGACCGGCCTCGCCGACACCGTCCGGACCCGGCTCGGGTTCTCGGTGAGCAACGCGCAGGTGCTGGAGGCCGGCGAGCGGGTGCCGGACCAGTGGCTGGTCACCGGCGCGGTCGACGAGGAGCAGGACTCGCTGCGCAGCAGGCGCACGTGGTTGCGGGGCAAACGCAGCGGCCGGGACGCGCTGGTGCTGTCGTTCGCGCCGCCGGGGCGTCCGCTGGACAGTTCGCTGCCGCCGGGGTTCGAGGTCGCGGGAGAGCTGGTGTTCCACCCGGGCGCGGTGCCGCTGCGGGCGGTGTTCGACCATCGCGAGGAACCCATGGCTCCGGCGAGTGCACCGGTTGGCGGCACGTTCGCCGCGGCGCTCGCCGAGCATGCTGCCGCGCTGGCGGCTGATCCGTGGCTGGATCGATGGCCGGTGCTGCTGTCCGACCTCCGTCCGGCGCGGCAGGAAGACGGCTGGGCACTGTCCGATGTAGACGGTGCGGCGTTGCCGTTGGCGCCGACGGTGGATCCGTGGCCGTTGCTGGCGCTCGCGGCCGAACGGCCGGTGACGGTGGCCGCGGAGTGGACGACGGCGGGGTTGCGCCCGTTGAGCTGCTGGCATCGCGACGGGATGGTGCGGCTGTGATTGCTTGGGACAACCTCTTCGGCACCGCTGCTGTCACTCCCGCAGCGGCGCGACTCGACCTGCTTCACGACCGGATGGTGCGCCCGTGACCGCCTGGAACGACCTCGTCGGCACCGTCCTGCTCGGCACCCGCCGCAGGACCCTCGATCCCGCCGGATTGCCGCCCGGGGTAAAGGAAATCGCCGAACACCGCACCGAACCCGCCGACCAAGCGCTCGTCGCCGCGGCGGCGTACACCGGATACCGGCGCGCCGGACAGCAACCCCTCACCGGCGTCGAACCCGAACCGGCCGCGGCCGCGGACAACCGGCCGTTCATCCCGGCCGTGGCGCGGGCGCGGCTCGTGCACCTGCTGTCCGCCAACCGGCCCGAACTGGTGGAGGAATGGCTCGCCACGGTGGCGGACAAGGGATTCCGCGTCCCGCCCGAGCGGTTGCCCGCGCTGGCCGACGCGGCGCGGACCCGGGTGTCGTTGCGGGCGCCGCTCGCGACGGTCGCCGGGCCGGTCGGGGCGTGGCTCGGCGAACGGAATCCGGATTGGGCGTTCCTGGTCGCCCCCGCCGACGACACCAGCGACAACGCCTGGCAGTTCGGCACTGCCGCGCGACGGCAGGCCTGGCTCGAACGCGTGCTCGTCGCCGATCCCGCCCGTGCGCGGGAGGCGCTCGCTGCGGCCTGGAGCAACGAACCGGCCGACATCCGGGCGACATTCCTCTCCCTGCTTGGCGAGCACCTCGCCGACGAGGACGAGCCGTTCGTCGAAGCCGCGCTCGGCGACCGGGCGGCCGGGGTGCGCGAGATTGCGCTGCGGCTGATCGGCCGGTACCCCGATTCGGCCTCCGGCCAGCGGATGATCGAACGGCTGCGGGCCTGCGTCACCGTGCGCAGCCGCGCGCTGCGGGCCGATGTCCTCGAATTCACGCCTCCAGAGCCGGACGACAGCTTGATCGGCGACGGCATCCGCGTCCCTGCCGGGCCCGGGCAAGGCACCGCCCGGCTGCGCGCGATCATCGCCGCCACTCCCCTGCGATTCTGGGCCGAGTACGGCACCCCGGGCGAACTGGCCGGGATGCTCGTCGAAGGGCCGCCGCTGAACGTGGTGCGCGAAAGCTGGGCCACCGCCGCGCTTCGGCAGCGCGACGAGCGCTGGGCGCAAGCCCTGGTGGAGGCTGAACCGGGCGGACGCAGCACCGCCGCGCTCATCGGCGTGCTGTCGCCGGAGCAGCAGGCCGCCACGGTCGCGAAGCTGACTCGCGGGCTGCCGGTCGAAGCCCTCACCCGCCTCATCCTCGACCTGCCGCGGCCGTGGCCCGCCGCGCTCGGCACGGTGCTGCTCGACTGGGTCGCCGGCCAGCGCGACCACCGGCTGGTCGCGCACGCGGCCGCCCTGATCGCGAAAGCCGTGCCCGTCGCCTGCCTCGGCCATCCGCTGGCCGAGATCCCGCTTCCCGGCGAGGCCGCCCCGTGGCGGCGCGCGGTCGCCGAAACCCTGTCCTTCCGCCGTGAAATGCATAAGGAGCTCGCATGACGTCCCCCGTCCTCCGGCCGCACGCCGAACAGGAATACGCCGGCGAACTGGCGGCTCTCGCCGCGGCCGACGACCGGGCGAAACCGCCGTCGTGGCGGCTTTCCCCGTGGGCGGTGGTCACCTACCTGCTCGGCGGGAACCTCGACGACGGCACCGAGATCAGCCCGAAGTACGTCGGCCCGCGACGGCTGGTCGAGGTCGCGGTCGCCACCCTCGCCACCGACCGCGCGCTGCTGCTGCTCGGCGTGCCGGGCACAGCGAAAACCTGGGTGTCCGAGCATCTCGCGGCGGCGATCAGCGGAGACTCCACGCTGCTCGTCCAAGGCACCGCGGGCACCGCCGAGGAGCAGATCCGCTACGGCTGGAACTACGCGCGCCTCATCGCCGAAGGACCGAGCGACCAGGCGCTGGTCGAGAGCCCGGTCCTGCGTGCGATGCGGGACGGCAAGGTCGCCCGGCTCGAAGAACTCACCCGCATCCCGGCGGACGTGCAGGATTCGCTGATCACCATCCTGTCCGAGAAGACGCTGCCGATCCCCGAACTGGGCGCCGAAGTACAGGCCCGGCCCGGGTTCACGCTGGTGGCCACGGCGAACAACCGGGACAAGGGCGTCAACGAGCTGTCGAGCGCGCTGCGCCGCCGGTTCAACACCGTCGTGCTGCCGCTGCCGGACAGCGCCGAAGCGGAGGTGGAGATCGTCCGGCGACGGGTCGGTCAACTGGTGGCCGCACTGTCGCTGCCCGCCGAAGCCGCCGATCTCGCCGAAATCCGCCGCGTGGTCACGGTTTTCCGCGAGTTGCGGGCTGGCCGCACGGAAGACGGCCGCACCGCGGTGAAATCTCCGTCGGGCACGCTCTCGACGGCGGAAGCGATCAGCGTGCTCACCGGCGGCCTCGCGCTGGCCGCGCACTTCGGCGACGGCGTGCTGCGCGCGCAGGACGTCGCGGCCGGAATTCACGGTGCGGTCGTGAAGGATCCGGTGGCGGACAGCGCGATCTGGAGCGAGTACCTGGAGACCGTCGTGCGCGAGCGGGAGGGCTGGGCCGACTTCTACCGGGCAGGCCAGGAGATCGCCGGATGACCACTCACCTCCTCGGGATCCGGCACCACGGTCCCGGTTCGGCGCGGGCGGTGGCCGCCCGGCTCGCCGAGCTGGAACCGGACGTGGTGCTGATCGAGGGACCGCCGGAGGCGGACCAGCTCGTCGATCTCGCCGCGGACGACGACATGCGGCCGCCGGTCGCGTTGCTGGCGTACGCGTCCGACGATGTGTCGCGCGCGGCGTTCTGGCCGTTCGCGGTGTTCAGCCCGGAATGGCAGGCGCTGCGGTACGCCGCCGCGGCCGGCGTCCCGGTGAAGTTCTGCGATCTCCCCGCAGCGCACCAGTTCGCGCTCGGCGAGGAGCGGACCGCGCCCCGCGCCGACCCGCTCGCGGAACTCGCCGCGGCGGGCGGGTACGACGATCCGGAACGCTGGTGGGACGACTTCGTCGAGTCGCGCCGGGGCGACGAATCGCCGTTCGAGGTGATCGCCGACGCGATGACCGCGCTGCGCGAGGGCGAACGTCCGGACGATCCGCACGAGCAGCGCCGCGAGGCGTACATGCGGAACGTGCTGCGCAAGACCAGGAAAGAAGGCTACGAACGGATCGCCGTGGTCTGCGGCGCCTGGCACGTGCCCGCGCTGGCCGATCCGCTGCCGCCCGCTTCCCAGGACAACTCTGTCCTCAAAGGACTCCCGAAGCGGAAAGTCGTGTGCACGTGGGTCCCGTGGACGCACGGCAGGCTCGCGTCGGTCACCGGCTACGGCGCGGGCGTCCACTCCCCCGGCTGGTACCACCACCTGTTCAGCACCGCCGACGACGTCACCACCCGCTGGCTCACCGCTGTCGCCGGAGTGCTGCGCGAGGAAGACCTGCCCGTCTCGACCGCGCACGTGATCGAAGCGGTGCGGCTGGCCGACACACTGGCCGCGCTGCGCGGCCGGTCGTCCGCCGGACTGGCCGAGGTCGACGCCGCCACCCGCGCGGTCCTCTGCGGAGGCGACGACGTCCAGGCCGACCTGGTCACCCGGCGACTGGTGGTCGGCGAACTGCTCGGCGAGGTGCCCGACAGCGTTCCGCAAGCGCCGCTGGCCGCCGACCTGGTCGCCACCGCCCGGCGGCTCCGGCTCAAGCGCGAACCCCAAGCGCGCGAACTCGACCTGGACCTGCGCACCCCCGGCGGGCTGGACCGCTCCCGCCTGCTGCACCGCCTGCAGATCCTCGGCATCCCCTGGGGCGAGCCGGAACTGTCCTCGGTGCGGAACAAAGGCACCTTCCGCGAGACCTGGACCCTGTGCTGGGAACCCGGTTTCGAGGTCGACCTGGTCGCGGCCGCCGTACACGGAACCACCGTGCCCGCCGCCGCCACCGCGGTCGTGCGCGAAACCGTCGCCGAATCTCCCCCGCTCGCCGACATCACCGCCGCGGTAGAACGCTGCCTCCTGGCCGATCTGGGCGACGCCCTGCCGGAAACCCTCGCCGCCCTGGACACCCGCGCCGCCGCCGATGCGGACGTCGCGCACCTCATGGCGGCCTTGCCTCCACTGGCGCGGGCAACCCGCTACGGCGACGTCCGCGGCACCGACACCGCACGGCTGCGAGAAGTCGCCGACCGGATCCTCACCCGAGTCTGCGCCGGTCTCCCGCCCGCCGTGCACGGCATCGACGAGGAGGCCGCCGCGCAGTTCTGCGAACTGGTCGACGACGTCCACGAAGCCACCGACCTCCTTGGCGACGCCGCCCGCGACCGCTGGTTCACCGCCCTCGCCCGGCTGTCCGCTCGCGACTCCCTGCCGCCGCTGCTGGCCGGCCGCATCGTGCGCCTCCTGCACGACGCCGACCTGCTGGACGGCGCAGAGGTCGAACTCCGGCTGGGCCGCATGCTCACCCCCGGCATCGCACCGGCCGACGGCGCGGCCTACGTCGAAGGCTTCTTCTCCGGCGGCGCACTCCTGCTGGTCCACGACGAACGCATGCTGCGCGTCGTCGACACCTGGCTGACCTCGATCCCGCCGGAAGTCTTCACCGAGATACTTCCCTTGCTGCGCCGCACTTTCGGTGTCTTCGCCGCTCCCGAGAAACGCGCGATCGGCGAACGCGCCGCCACCCTGTCCGGCACTCGCCGGGTCGAAGCACCGGTCGCCGAAGACCTGGACGAAATCCGCGCCGCAGCCGCCTTGCCGGTCTTCGCCACCCTCCTGGGAGCCGCCCCGTGAGCGCCGATCCCGAACGCCTCCGCCGCTGGCGCCTAGTACTGGGCGGAGATTCCGACGGCACCGGCCACGCACTGTCCGAAGGGGACGCTCGCGTCGACAACGTGCTGGCCGCCCTCTACGACGAGCGCCCCAAGAACTCCCGCAGCAGCGGCGACCGCAGCGGCGGCCTGCAAGCCTCCGCCCCGCGCGTCGCCCGCTGGCTGGGCGACATCCGGAAGTACTTCCCCGGCTCGGTAGTCCAGATCATGCAACGCGACGCCGTGGACCGGCTGGGCATCACCCGGATGCTGCTGGAACCGGAACTGCTGAGCGCCGTGGAACCGGACGTCCACCTCGTCGGAACCCTGCTTTCCCTCAACAACGTTTTGCCGGAGGAGACGAAGGAAACCGCCCGCACCGTAGTGCGCAAGGTCGTCACGGAACTGGAGGAACGCCTAGCCGAACGCACCCGGGCAGCGGTGCGCGGCGCCCTGGACCGCGCGGCCCGCACCCAACGTCCGCGTGGCGCGGACATCGACTGGGACCGCACAGTCCGCCGGAACCTGAAACACTATTCCCCCCAGCTGAAAACCATTGTGCCCGAACAGCTTTTCGGCTTCGGCCGCCGGGAACAAAGCGTCAAGCGGGACGTGATACTTGCTGTCGACCAGTCCGGCTCGATGGCAGAATCCGTGGTGTACTCGGGTGTCTTCGGTGCAGCCCTGGCCTCGATGCGCGCGCTGAGCACGAAATTCGTCGCCTTCGACACCGCGGTAGCCGACCTGTCCGACCACCTGGACGACCCCGTCGACGTCCTGTTCGGCACCCAGTTAGGCGGCGGCACCGACATCAACCGCGCCTTGGCGTACTGCCAAGGACTGGTGGAGCGCCCCGAGCAAACGCTGTTGGTGCTGATCAGCGACCTGTACGAAGGCGGAGTGCGAGACGACCTGCTGCGCCGAGTCGCAGACCTGGTCGGGTCCGGGGTGCAGGTGGTCACGCTGCTGGCGCTGTCGGACTCCGGAGCGCCGTTCTACGACCACGAGAACGCGGCCGCGCTCAATGAGCGGGGAGTGCCCGCTTTCGCCTGCACGCCGGATCTTTTCCCGGACCTGATGGCAGCCGCACTCCGAAGGGAGGACTTGAGCCGCTGGGCGGCCGCAGCGACCGCGCAATGACCCGGAACGCCACGGCCGGGTTCGCAGGGAGCGATTCGCCCTGGCGCGGACTGGGACGCGAGGCGGAAATGCCGGTGGCGCTCCGCGGGATCCGGCCGCCGAAGCTTTGTCTTCTGCGCGCGGTTCCGTCGATGCCGCTTGGCTGATGGGTGCCTTTCGTGCTCCGCCGACGGACGTCGGGCCGCCGCTTGGCCTCATCCGCAGGCTTCCGTGCCCTGTGCTGCCCTGCCGAACGGAATGCGTTGCCCGGCCCGGATTTCAGCCCTGCGATGAAGCGGGCACCAGACTCGCCCACCACTCGCCAGAACAAGCCGGCCAGGACCGGCCCGAAGGATCTCGGCATGACTGAGGCGGCTCACCGTCAAACCGGCACGAAAGCCAGCCACAAACCCAAATCCGCACGTCAAGCGCTGCGCCACGACTCCGCCCTTCCGAAGCGCAGCACCCCGTCGTCCACCCGGCTCAGCCGCAGGTCTGCCGCGTCCAGTACGTAGTTCTGGCGCATCAGCCACGGCCGTCGGTCGCCCTGCCGCGGCAGTACTGAGGCGGCGCGCGTCAGGTAGCCCGACGTCAGGTCCATGATCGGCCGCCGCCGGGTGGCCGGGGTCGCGGGCGAGTGGGGCACGCAGGTGTCGAAACCGTTGCGGGACAGGTGGTTCAGCACCCGGCAGACAAACCGCGAAACGAGGTCCGACCGCAGCGTCCACGAAGCGTTCACATAACCGAGGCACCACGCGAAGTTCGGCACCCCGCCGAGCATCATTCCCTTGTACACCAGTTGTTCCGACGGTTCGATCATCTCGCCGTCGACGCTCAGCTCGATCCCGCCGAACGCGATCACCCGCAGGCCGGTCGCGGTGACGACGACGTCCGCGGGCAGTTCCGCGCCCGATTCCAGCGTGATGCCTTCGGGCGTGAAGCGGTCGATCCGGTCGGTGACGATGTCCGCTTTTCCGCTGCGGAGCGCCTGGAAGAAATCCGCCCCGGGCGTCAGGCACAGTCGCTGATCCCAGGGCTGGTACCGGGGCGAGAAATGCGGGTCGACAGGAATCGAGGCGGGCAACTGCTTCGCGGCGGCATCCCGCAGGAACGCCGCCGCGCGCCGGGGCTGGCGTCGTGCGAATTGGTACAGCAGCGTTGTCACCAGGACGTTCTTCGCCCGCACCAGGTGGTAGAGAACCCGCGAAGGCAGGATTCCCCGCAATCGGCGGGCGAGGGAGTCTGTCCACGACCGGGCCAAGACGTAGCTCGGCGAGCGTTGCAGCATCGTCACTGACTTCGCCGCGGAAGCCAGTTCCGGCACCAGGGTCACCGCGGTGGCGCCGCTGCCGATCACTACGACCCGTTTGCCCGACAAGTCCAGGTCCTCCGGCCAGAACTGCGGGTGCACGATCTCGCCGCGGAACGAGCCACGGCCCGGGAAATCGACGACGTGGCCGTTCTCGTAGCTGTAGTAGCCACTGCACAAATACAGGAAAGAGCAGGTGTAGGTGACAATCTCGCCGTGGTGCGAAACTTCCACTGTCCAGCGGGCCGAGGCTGACGACCAGGTCGCGCGCACCACCCGGTGGCCGAATCGGATGTGCCGGGAAATTCCGTACTGTGCGGCGGTCTCCCGGAGGTATTCGAGGATCTCGGCGCCGGTCGCGATGGCCTGTTCCTTGCGCCACGGCCGGAACGGGTAGCCGAGCGTGAACATGTCCGAGTCGGAGCGCACGCCCGGGTATCGGAAGAGGTCCCAGGTTCCGCCGATCGAGCCTCGCGCCTCGAGGATGGCGTACGTCCGGCCCGGCGCCTGCTGCTGCAGCCGGCACGCCGCGCCGATGCCGGACAGACCGGCTCCGACCACTAGGACGTCGAAATGCGCCACAGATTCCTCCTGCGAGAGACGACCCCGCACACCTTACGGCCGGAGCCGCCTCAAGTGGGGCCCCGCCGGGCCAGGCCGGGAACCACCGGCCCGGCGGGGAAAACCGTGCTCACCGCAGGGAAACGACTTTCGTGGCGCCGAAGGTGTCCTTGAGGGGAACCTCCACCGTGCGCCGCCGCACCGTCACGCGGACGCTGTCCTGCAGCTGCGTCGGGTCGGAAACAGCGAGGCTGGTCCGGCCGAGCGCCACCGAAGCGGGGCCTGAGACGGATACTTCGTCCACGGTACCCGCACTGTAGAAGTTTGCGAGCAGTGTGTTATCCCACAGCCGCAAGGCCTGGACAGCGGCCGTGTTCGCCCGGACGCGCCACGAGAGCACCGACGCGACGGTCCCCATCACCGACGCTCCGGGCAAAACGGCGTACGCGTACTTCGCATCCGCCAGCTTCGCGCCGTGCTCGATCACCAGCTTTTGGTACCGCCGCGTGTTCGGCGTCGTGGTGCCCTTGGTGTTGGCGCCGGTGTCGACGTCGCGCCACGCGCCGGTCCGGTCTTCGCGCAGTGCGGTGACCTCGGCGTTGTCGAGCAGGACGTACCCGCCGACGCGGTCGAGGTGCAGCCAGCGCGGCCGGTGCAGCGCAGCCGAATCGCCGACGACACGCGCGTCGGCCAGCAGCGTGCCGCGTCCGTTTTCGCCGAGGTTGCGGTTTTCGATCGTGGTCCGGACCGCTTGCCCGGACGTGTCGGTGATCCCCGCGCCGAGGCAGACGATGCCCGCTGGAGTGAAGAACCACGACTTCTTCGCCGTCAGTGAACCGTCTTCGGAGACGAAATCCATCGCGTACGCGCCGTGCCGGGCGTCCCAGCGCACGCCGCCGACGTGCGCTTTCGTCGTCAACGGCGTCGCCGCCAGCGGTCCCGGCGGACCGGCCTTCGCGGTGGTGCCGGGCAGCAGGGACGGATCGACGGTCGGCCAATAGGCGTCCGAGTAGTGGCCTTTCGCGTTGGGAAGGAACAGATACAGCACACCGTCGCCGACGTGCCAGCCGTGCAGGTTCATCCCGTTGATCGACTCGTACCGCGAGATCCGCGTGGAGCCGACGCCGAGCGACGCGGACCAGCCCTCGGTCACGTGCACCATCCGGTCCTGCTGGCCGAAGATCCGGTGCGTCGCGACGATCGGCGCGGGCCGCACGCGTCCGGCGAGCATGTCCTGGGCGAACTCGATGCCCGGCGTGGCGACGAGGTCCGGCCCCGGCGCGAACCGTTCGGGATCGGGGATTTCCAGGAACGGCGCGTACGTGCCTTCCTTGATCCACTTCGCAGCGAGGCCGGACAGTTCGGTCTTCACGGTTCCGGTCGCCGACCGCGCCAGGATCAAAGTCGCGACGGTCAGCTGATGTCCGATGTCGTGCGCGGTTTCGCCTTGGCGCGACAGCATCCGCCCGCGCACCGGCTCCATCAGCGCGCCCGCGTAGACGAACGGCGCGAACGTGTCGCCGACCAGCGCGTACACCTTCTGCTTGAGGTCGTCCGGCAGCGCGTACTCGGTGCCTTCGGTGACGTGGATCGTCCCGGCGAGCGCGGTCAGCAGGACGATGCCGTAGTGGCCGGGGTACGGGATGGTGTCGTGCTGGATGAACGAGCCGTCGGCGTGGAAGCCGTCGCCCGCCGCGCGGTCCAGCTTCGCCAGGACACTGGCCGCTCCCCCGCCGGCGACGTCGGTGATCGCGTCGATGCCGGTGCGGATCCACGCGGTGTCGCCGGTCAGCGCGCCGGACACGATCGAGATCAGCGCCTTGTCCGCCCGGTTCGCACCGGTTTCGACGACCTTCGGGTTGTTCGCGCGCAGATTCGGATTTCCGACGAACCGCTTGACCGGGCTGACGTACCGCGCCAGCTCGTCGGCGGTCAGCTGGTCGGCGACCGTGACGAGGGTGTGCAGCAGGTAGTACGGCACGCCGATCTCGTAGGTGTACCAGTTCCCGATCTCGCCGACCTGGGGGTTGTACTGGCTGGTGTAGATCAGCTCCAGCGCCTTTTTGATCCTGTCGAGCACCTTCGGGTCACCGGACAGCGTGCTGCCGGGTGTCCCCCAGTCGACGGCGATCGCGCGCAGCCGGGCGTACATCGACGTGGTGTAGTCGCTGCCGGGGCCGAGCGGGAGGTCGGTCCACAGTGGACCGTTTCCGGAGACCGTCATGCTGTCGTAGTACGACTTCGCGACTCGGCCGAGGTTCTTCAAGGCGGCCGAGCGTTCCGGCGACGGACGGTTGATGCCTGTCTGCAGCTCGCGGTAGCCAGCCACGATGCTCTTCAACGGATCAGCGGAAGGTGCGGCGAAGGCCGGGCGCGCGGTGCCGACCAGCGCGGCCGACGCGGCGGCGATGGCACCGCCACGCAGTGCGGTTCTGCGGTTCACGGGCATGACGGTGCCTCCCAGTGGGGTTGGTTGTGAGTGGCGATCCCGGTTAGAACCGGGATCGCCACTCACGAGGGGGTCTGCTCAGCGCGCTCCGTCGACCCGGCGCGGCAGCTGCCACGGGTTCGCTTCCTGCAGGGCTTCCGGCAGCAGCGCGTCCGGGAAGCTCTGCCACGCCACCGGGCGGAGGAAGCGTTCGATCGCGGCGGTGCCGACCGAGGTCGTGGTCGGCGCGGTGGTCGCCGGGTACGGGCCGCCGTGCTGCTGCGCCCAGCTGACCGTGACGCCGGTCGGCCAGTCGTTCCACAGCAGCCGTCCGGCCAGCCGGGTCAGCGAAGGCAGCAGCGGACGCACGAAGTCGGCGTCGCTCTCCTCGCCTTGGACCGTCGCGGTGAGACCGGGTTCGAGGCTGTCGAGCACCTCGACCAGTTCGGCCTGGTCGGAGTAGGTGACGATCAGCGACGCGGGCCCGAAGTGCTCCTCGCGGACAGCCTCGCCGCCGACCAGGAATTCCTTCGCGGTGGTCGCCAGCAGCGAAGGCGTGAACGCGTCGCCGTCCTGTGCGCCTTCCACGACCGACTCGACGCCGGACACCGCGCGCAGGTCCGCAAGCTTCTGTGCGAACCCTGCCGCGATGCGGTCGTTCAGCATTTCCTGCTGCGCCACCGCGCTGACGGCTTCGCGCAGAGTGTCGTCCAGCTCGTGGCCCTCGGGCAGGAACAGCAGGCCCGGCTTGGTGCAGAACTGGCCCGCGCCAAGGCTGAACGACCCGGCGTAGCCCTTCGCCACCGCTTCCCCGCGCGCCGCGACCGCACCCGGCGTGACGACGACCGGGTTGACGCTGCCCAGCTCGCCGTAGAACGGAATCGGCGTCGGCCGCGACACCGCGATGTCGAACAGCGCCCGCCCGCCCGGCACGGAACCGGTGAACGCGGCGGCGGAAATCCGCGGGTCCTTGAGCGCTGTGACGCCCTGCTCGACCCCGTGGATCACCGCGAACGCACCCTCCGGCGCACCCGCATCCGTCAGCGCCTGCGCGACGATCTCGCCGGTCCGCGTCGAAAGCTCTTCGTGGCCCGGGTGCGCTTTGAGCACCACCGGACAGCCGGATGCCAGTGCCGAAGCGGTGTCGCCGCCCGCGACGCTGAACGCGAACGGGAAGTTGCTCGCGGCGAACACCAGCACCGGCCCGATCGGCACGAGCACCCGGCGCAGGTCCGGACGGGCGCCCATCGGCCAGGCCGGGTCGGCGTGGTCGACGGTCGCGCCCAGGAATTCGCCGTCCCGCAGCACTTCGCCGAACAGCCGCAGCTGGAACGTGGTGCGCGCGAGTTCGCCCTTCAACCGCGGCGCGGCAGGGAGACGGGTTTCCTGGTGCGCCAATGGGATCAGCTCTTCGGCAGCGGCGTCGAGCGCGTCCGCAGCGGCGGCCAGCCAGCGCGCCCGCTCGGCAGGCGTGCTTTCGGCGAACGGCCGGGCGGCTGCCGCGGCGGCGGCCAGGACGCTTTCGAGTTCCGTGGCGGAAGTTTCGCGGCTCAATGGATCTCCTCGTCAAACAAGTTCAGTACGCCAAGTGCGCGGGAGCGGCCAGCCGCTCGGCACGGTCGGCCGGAGCACTTCCGACGAACGGCCCGGCAGCCGTCGCAGTGGCGGCCAGGACGCTTTCCAGTTCCGTCGCAGAAGTTACGCGGCTCAACAGATCTCCTCAGACAAGCTCAGGACCCCAAGTGCACGGGCAGCGGCCAGCCACTCGGCACGGTCGGCCGGAGCACTTCCGACGAACGGCCCGGCAGCCGTCGCAGTGGCGGCCAGGACGCTTTCGAGTTCCGTGGCGGAAGTTTCGCGGCTCAATGGATCTCATCGTCAAACAAGTTCAGTACGCCAGGTGCACGGCGGCGGCCAGCCACTCAGACCGGTCGACCGGGCGGCCAAGACGCTCCCCAGTTCCGTGGCAGAAGCTTCGCGGCTCAAAGGATCTCCTCGTCAAACAAGTTCAGGACGCCAAGTGCGCAGCAGCGGTAGCAGCGTGCAAGTCCGGCCAGCGGGCAGGCCCGGCGAGGCCCAAGTGGTACAGGTGCAGTTCGGTCGCCCCAGCCTTCGCCAGTTCGGCCACGTACGCCTCGATGTCCGGCACCGCGCTCGCCGCGACCGCGGTGATGTAGCTGCCGATCGCGACCCGTTCCGGCAACGCCCGCCGAGCGGCGGCGACCGCATCGACACTGGACTGACCGGGTGCCCAGTTCTGCAGCACCACTGTCTCGGCGTCGTCGGCGGCCGTCGGGGTCAGCCCCGGCAGCGCGCCGGTGACCCACGGGTCGAGCGCGCCGTGCAACACGATCCGCGTACCCGGCTCCAGCACAGCCAGAACCGCGGCGCGCAGCGCATCGGTCGACTGCTGCCGTCCGGAAAGCAGTTTTTCCTTCAACTCAGCCGGAAGTCTATCCTCGACCACCGACAAATCCGCGGTCGCGATCAGCCGCTGCACCTCAGCACGCAAGGTTTCCCGGACGTCCGACGGGTCGAGCCCGGTCCAGCCCTCCGCGCAAGCGTCGCAGCAGCAGATCGACAACAGCCGCGCGGTGGCCGGAGCCCACACTCCGTCGGTCTTCTCGTGCTGGTGCTGGTGCACGCCGCCGAGCGGGCCGCACGCCTCCAGCAGAACCGACGAAAGATGAAGTCCCGCAACGGATTCCGCGGTCAGCGTCGCCGCGTACTCGCGTACCGCGGGCTGCGCCGGGCACAGCGCCCACGGATACGTCTCGTCAAAGCAGTTGCGCACGGCGTACTGCGGGAATTCGGTACCCAGCTGAGAGTTATGCGTGAGCACGATCCACGCGGCAGCCGGGATCCCGGCGTCGTTGAGCCGCCGGACGGCGTCACCGCCGCTGTCCTCCGCCGAGACCCAGTCCGGCGTTGCAGGGACGAGATCCCGGCCCGCCCATGCCTCCGCGCGCACCGGCCGATAGAGCGCGGCGGTCCGCGCGACCACCGACGTCTGCTCGGTCGACCACGGCGTCGCGGCCCGGGCGCTGTGGTAGGCCAAGGCCACCGCGACCTCGTCCACGCCGAGATCCCGCACCCGCTCCGCGAACGCGGTCTCGCCGAGCACGTCCCACGGATACGCGTATCCGGTCACCTTCACCGGCTCACCACCTCGCCGTGTTCGGTTCGAAGCCGGGCGTGTACTTGCGCATGTACGTCACATCGTCCCGTTTGGTCAGTCCACATCGGACATAGTCCTCATGCGCCCTGGCGAGCGCGTCCTGGTCCAGCGTGATCCCGAGCCCGGGACGGTCCGGCACCGCCACCGCTCCGTCGACGAAGTCCAGTGCTCCCGGTTCGATCACGTCGGCAGTCTTCCACGGCCAGTGCGTGTCGCAGGCATACGTCAGATGCGGGGTCGCCGCCGCGACGTGCACCATCGCGGCGAGGCTGATGCCGAGGTGGCTGTTGGAGTGCATGGACAGGCCGACCCCGAAGCTCTCGCAGGCCACCGACAGCGCCTGGGTGTCGCGCATTCCGCCCCAGAAGTGGTGGTCGGACAACAGAACGCCGATCGCCCGCGCCCGGAACGCCGGCTCCAGGTCGCCGAAGTTGACCACGCACATGTTGGTGGCCAGCGGCATGCTCGCCTCGCGCGCGACCCGCGCCATGCCCTCGATACCGGGCGTCGGGTCTTCGAGGTACTCCAGGACGCCGTCGAGTTCGGCGGCCACGCGGACGCTCGTCTCAGGCGTCCACGCCGCGTTCGGATCGATGCGCAGCGGGTGCCCGGGGAACGCTTCGGCCAGCGCGCGGATCCCCTCGATCTCTTGCTCTGGCGCGAAAACCCCGCCCTTGAGCTTGATCGAACGGAACCCGTACTCCTCGACCATTCGCTGAGCCGAACCGACCAGCGCTTCCGGAGTGAGGATGTCGCCCCAGCTGTCTTCGTCCGCCCCGATGTGCGCGCCGTACTTGTAGAACAGGTACGCGGAGAAGTCGACGGCGTCGCGGGCTTTCCCGCCGAGCAGGTCGGCGACCGGACGGCCGAGGAACTGCCCTTGCGCGTCCAGGCAGGCGACCTCGAACAGCGAGTACACGCTGGCGATCGTCTTGCGGATGGAGAACCCGCCGATCAGGCCGTGTTCGTCGGTCAGCACGGTCCCGGCCAGTTCACGCGCGACGATCCGCTTGAGGCCCGGCAGGTCGAAAATGTCGTGTCCGGCCAGTTCCGGCAGCACCTTGCGCACCTCGCCGAGGAACGCCGCGTCGCCGTACGACTCGCCGAGGCCGACCACGCCGTCGTCGCACACCACCTGGACCACGCTGCGCAACGCGAACGGCTCGTGCACGCCCATCACGTTGAGCAGCGGTGCGTCCGCGAAGGCGACCGGGGTCAGCACCACGTCCCGGATCTTCATCAGAGGCCTTTCAGCACGGCGAAACCGTTCTCGACGACCTTGCCCAGCCGGTCGATCTGCTCGGGCGTCGGCTCGATCAGCGGCGGCCGGACCGTGCCGACCTTGTCGCCGCGCAACCGGGCGGCGGCCTTCACCAGCGACACCGCGAAGCCGGGCGTTTCGTCGCGCAAGGCCACCAGCGGCAGGTAGAACCCGGCGAGCAGCGCGTCCATCGTCGCGTTGTCGTCCTCGGCTAGCGCGCGGTGGAAGCGGTGTGCGATCTCCGGCGCGAAGCAGTGCACCGCCGAGGAGTAGCGCGCGACGCCAGCCGCCGCGTACGCCTTCGCGGACACCTCCGCGGTCGGCAAGCCGTTGAAGAACAAGAAGTCCGCGGAACGCTGCGTGCCGAGCGCGCGGATCGTCGTGACGATCCGGGTCATCGCTTCGACGTCGCCGTAGCCGTCCTTGATCCCGACCACCGACGGGATGTCCAGCAGCTTCGCCGCGGCCGGCGCGGTGAACACACCGGTGCTGCGGTGGTAGACGATCACCGGCACGGAGGTGTCGCCGACCGCGTAGCGCACGTAGTCGACCAGCCCCTCCTGCGGCCCCGTGACCAGGTACGGCGGAAGCAGCAGCACGCCGTCGGCGTTCCCCGCCTGCGCCGCCGCGACGCCCGCGCGCGCAGTGGCCGCGCCGCCGCCCGCGCCGACCCACACCGGCACGCGACCGTTCACGACTTCACGCGCCTTCGCCAGCAGCGCGGCGACCTCGTCGACCGACAGCGAGCTGAATTCCCCGGTGCCGCACGCGACGAACAGCGCACCCGCACCGGCGGCGACGTGGCTCTCCACGTTCTCCGCGAACCCGTCGAGGTTGATCTCGAGGTCTTCGGTGAAGGGGGTCAGCGGGAACGCCAGCAAGCCGTCCAGCTCGATTTCGGTCTGCACCATCAGTTTCTGCTCCAATGTTCACATTCTTGAATGGAGTCTGTTATCGTGACCATGTTCACCCACAAGAACGCTGTTCGGGACGCTAATATGGCCGGACTCACAAGTCAACGGCCCGGTTGGAGGACGCGCATGGCGCAGAAGACAGACCCCGCCACCGCTCCCGCGGAGTCCGCGGGCGTGAAGTCGGCGCGGCGCGCCATCGACCTGATCGAGACGTTCGCCGCGAACGACGTGTGGCTGTCGCTGTCTGATCTCCATGCGCGCACCGGGTTCCCTCGCTCCAGTCTGCACGGTCTGCTGCGCACCCTGCTGGACGCGGGCTGGCTGGAGGCCGACGCGAACTCCGCGCGCTACCGGCTCGGCGTGCGCGCGCTGATCTGCGGCACCGCCTACCTCGACCGCGACGCGATCGTCCCCTACGCCACCGAAGCGCTGGAGCGCATCCGCGAGAAGACCGGCTTCACCGCGCATTTCGCGCGCCGCAACCGGACCGAGGTCGTCTACCTGGAGACGCGCGAGTCGCAGCACTCCACGCACCTGATCTCGCGCGTCGGGCGCACCCTGCCCACGCACGCGACCGCCCTGGGCAAGGCGTTGCTAGCCGAGCTGACCCACGAAGAGGTCGAGGCGCTCATGCCCGAGGAGCTGGTCGCACTCACCCCGAACACCATCACCACGCTCGACGCGCTGCACGCGGACCTCGCGCGCACCCGGGAACGCGGGTACGCCGCCGAGATCGAAGAGGGCACCCTCGGTGTGCGCTGCGTGGCCGCGGTCATCCCGTACCGCATTCCCGGCACCGACGCGATGAGCTGCTCGATGCCGCTGGGCAAGGTCACCGACGCCGACGTCGAGCGCGTCGGCGAACTGCTGGCCGAGACCACCGCCGAGCTTGGCCAGCAACTGCGCCGCGCCGGAATCCGCTGACCGCCGCCACCCGTGCCCCTCGTGAGTGCCTATCGCGGTTCTAACCGTGATCAGCACTCACGAGCTTTTATGGAAGGAACCCCATGCCAGACCAGCGTGTGCTGATCACCGGATCGGCCGGCGTCGTCGGCACCCTGATGCGGCCGCGGCTGCGCCGTGAAGGCCGGGTGCTGCGGCTGCTCGACCTGGCCGAGCAGCCCGCCGCCGAGGACGGCGAAGCGGTCGAGATCGTGACCGGCTCGGTCACCGACCCCGAGGCGATGGCCGCGGCCTGCGCGGGTGCCGACGCGTTGATCCACCTGGGCGGGCTCAGCCGCGAGGCGTCGTGGGATGCCACCCTCGACGTCAACATCAACGGCACGCACACCGTCCTCGAAGCCGCCCGGGAGGCCGGGATCCGCCGGGTCGTGCTCGCCTCGAGCAACCACGCCGTCGGCTTCCGCCGGAACGCCGACGCGGGCGAGAGCGGCCTGCCCGCCGACTCCAGCCCACGGCCGGACACTTATTACGGCGTAAGCAAAGCCGCCATCGAAGCGCTGGGCAGCCTGTACGCGTCCCGCTTCGACATGGACGTGATCGTCATCCGCATCGGCTCGTGCTTCGAGACCCCGCTTCCGCTCGGCATCCGCGGCCTGACCAGCTGGTTGTCGCCGGACGACGGGGCGCGGCTGTTCGAGGCCTGCCTGAGCGCGCCGTCGCCGGGCTACCGGCTGGTCTGGGGCGTCTCGGACAACACCCGCCGCGTCTACTCTCTCGCCGAGGCCGAGGCGCTGGGCTACAAGTCCCACGACAACGCCGAGGTCTACGCCGAGCAGCTGGCGGACAAGCCCGCGCCGACCGGTGCGGCCGCCGAGTACGTCGGCGGGCCGTTCTGCACCGCACCGCTGGGCGTGTTCAACCCGCTCTGAGAGGTACTCTCGCGCACGGGACCCTCGAAGAGGAGGACGCCGTGGGCGAGCTGGGGCCTGCCGACACGAACGGCATCCTTTCTCTGCCGTGGATCCGCCCGGAACGCACCAGCGCGGGTCTCGGCTGGGACCGGATCTACCTGTCCAAACAGCGCGAACGGCCGTACCGCGCCGAGTTCGGGCCCGCCCGCACGCACCAGCTGATCCTGCACCTCGCCGGTCCGGTCACGGTCCGCCGCGGCGTCGGGTCGCCCGGCGAACGCAGCCGCCGGATCCCGGCGGGCGGGCTCTTTCTCCAGCCGTCGCAGCAGGAGCTGTCGGTGGAACTCGGCGGCGAACTGGACACGCTGCACGTGTACCTGCCGGATTCGGCGGTGCAGGAGGCCGCCGCATCGGACGCTCCGGTCCGGCTGGCCGACGAACTCGGCAGCGTCGACCCGCTGCTCGAACAGCTGGTCCTCGCGCTCGACAGCGTCGTGCGGGAATGGGAGCCGGGCGCTCGCGCGTACGCGGATCAGCTCGGCGCGCTCGTGGCGGCGCAGCTCGCGCGGCAGCACCGGTCCGGGCGGAGTACCCCTGCAGCACCGCAGCCTGCGGAAGCCCTGACTGATCGGCAGTTCGCCCAGGTGCGCGAGCTGATGGACGAACGCCTCGCCGAACCGCTCGGGCTGGCTGAGCTGGCAGCGGCGGCCGGGTTGAGCGTCAGCCGGTTCGCCCGGCGGTTCAAGGCTCGCACCGGGTTGCCGCCGCACCGGTACCTGCTGCGGCTGCGGGTGAATCAAGCCGGGTTGCTGCTGCGGACCGGCGCCGAGCCGATCGCGGACATCGCCGTGCGCTGCGGTTTCTCCCATCAGGAACACCTCACCCGAGTCCTGCGCGCCCACCTGGGCACCACGCCCGCCGCGCTTCGCCGGGACGGCTGACGCGCGCGTTTCGTGCAGCCCGCTCAGCACGTCTGTGCAGGCGCTGGGTCTTCGCCACCCGGATACTCGACGTACCCGCGTGGAAGGACCGTCGATGTTCACCTACACCGCCAACCCGGCCCGGGTCGGGTTCGGCAGCGGCACGCTCGCCGTCGTCCCCGACGAGGTGCAGCGGCTCAATGCCAGCCGGGTGCTGCTGGTCGCCGGAAAGTCCGCGGCTAAGGCGGCCGACCGGACCGCCCAGGCGCTCGGCCCGCTGCTCGCCGCCCGCTTCGGCGAACCCACCATGCACACCCCGGTCGAGGTCACCGAACGCGCGCTCGCACTGGTCGCCGAGCGTTCGGTGGACTGCGTCGTCGCGATCGGCGGCGGGTCCGCGACCGGGCTGGCCAAGGCACTCGCGCTGCGCACCGACATTCCGCAGATCATCGTGCCGACGACCTACGCCGGGTCCGAGATGACGCCGGTGGTCGGCCAGACCGAGAACGGCCGCAAGACCACCCAGTCGTCGCCGAAGGTGCTGCCCGAGGTGGTCGTCTACGACGTCGACCTCACCCTGGGCCTGCCCGTGCCGACCTCGCTGACCAGCGCTGTCAACGCGATGGCGCACGCGGTCGAGGCGCTCTACTCGGCGCAGGCCAACCCGATCGTCGACCAGTTCGCCCTGGAAGCGATCCGGTTGCTCGCCGCCGCGCTGCCGAGGATCGCCGCCGATCCGTCCGATGTGGACGCTCGAACGGACGCGTTGCGCGCCGCGTGGCTGGCGGGTTCGTGCCTCGGTTCGGTTGGGATGGGCTTGCATCACAAGCTGTGCCACACCCTCGGTGGCAGTTTCGGTTTGCCGCACGCGGAAACGCACACGATCGTTCTCCCGCACGCCATGGCGTACAACGCGCCAAACGCTCGGGAGGCGATGCGACGGATCGCCGAAGCGCTCGGCGCACCAGACGCGCCAACAGCAGTGTTCGACCTGATCGCCAGCCTGCCGGTACCGCATTCGCTGGCCGAAATCGGTCTGGCCGAAGGAGATCTCGCCAAGGCCGCCGAGCTGGCCACTGCCGCGCCGTATCCGAACCCGCGCGAACTCACCCGGGACGGCATCGAGGACCTGCTGCGACACGCGTGGTCCGGCACTCGCCCGGCACCCGCTGAAGGCACGCCGCCGGATCTGCGCGGGCTCACCCAGGAAGTGGTGGACAGCTTCGCCAGCACACCGGACCCTCGGTTGCGCGAACTGCTGTCCGAGCTGGTCCGCACACTGCATTCGTACGTCGTGCGCACCGATCTCACGCAGGAGGAGTGGGAATACGCGATCGGGTTCCTCACCCGCACCGGGCAGATCAGCTCGGACACGCGGCAGGAGTTCATCCTGCTGTCGGACACCCTCGGCGTTTCGAGCGTGGTCGACGTGCTCACGAACTCGCGCACGCCGGACACCACTCCGTCGGCGGTGCTGGGCCCGTTCTACGTCGAAGGCCCGCCGGAAACCGAGCAGGGCGCGGATCTCGCCGAAGGGCTGCCCGGAACTCCACTGTGGACGGATGTCCAGGTGACCGAGCCGGACGGAACCCCGGTGCCGGACGCGGTCGTGGACGTCTGGCAGTCCAATGAGGACGGTTTCTACGACGTCCAGCTGCCCGACGTGGACGGTCCGGTGCTGCGCGCCCGGTTCCGCACCGACGCCGAAGGCAGGCTGCGGTTCTGGACGATCGTGCCGTCGGCGTACCCGATCCCGGACGACGGCCCGGTCGGCCAGATGCTCACCGCCGTCGAGCGGCATCCGTTCCGCGCGCCGCACGTGCACTTCATGATCGCCAAACCCGGCTACCGCACACTCGTCACACAGTTGTTCGTCCGTGGCGGCGACTACCTCGATTCGGACACCGTGTTCGGTGTGAAGGACGGCCTGATCGTCGACTTCGCCGAGCAGACCGGCCCCGCGCCGGACGGGCGCGAACCCTGGCGCCGCCTCGAGTTCACCTTCCGCGTCTCCCCCGCCTGACTTTCCGGGAATCCCACCATGACCAGTTATGACACCGATGTCCTCGTGGTCGGCAGCGGCCCGGCGGGCGGTTCCGCCGCGCTGCTGCTCGCGACCTACGGCGTGCGCACCGTGCTCGCGACCAAATACGGCTGGATGGCGCACACGCCACGCGCGCACATCACCAATCAGCGGACAATGGAGGTCCTGCGCGACCTCGGCATCGAGGACCAGGCGCTCGCACAGGGCACTCCCCCGGAGCTGATGGGCGACACCGTGCTGTGCACGTCGCTCGCCGGGGAGGAAATCGGCCGGATCGCCAGCTGGGGCACCGCGGATCGCTCCGCCACCGAGTACGCGTCGGCGAGCCCGTGCCACATGATCGACCTGCCGCAGACCTACCTCGAACCGATCCTCGCCACGAATGCCGCCGCGCGCGGAGCGAGACTGCGCCTGGACACGGAATTCCTCGACTTCACCCAGGACGCCGACGGAGTGACCGCGCGGCTCCGCGACCGAGTCCGCGGCGACGAGTTCACGCTCCGCGCCCGCTACCTGATCGGCGCGGACGGCGCCCGCAGCCGCGTCGCCGAGCAAGCCGGGCTGCCTATCGACGGCCGGTCCGGCAAGGCCGGAAGCATGAACATCACCTTCACCGCCGACCTTTCCGAGTACGTCGCGCACCGGCCGAGCGTGCTGTACTGGGTGATGCGGCCGGGCGCACATCTCGGCGGCATCGGAATGGGCCTCGTACGAATGGTCCGGCCGTGGAACGAATGGTTGCTGACCTGGGGTTACGACATCGCCCAACCACCGCCCGAAGTGGACAGTGCGGAGGCGACGCGGATCGTCCGGGACCTTGTCGGCGATCCGGGTCTGCCGGTGGAGATCACCTCGACTTCACTGTGGACGGTCAACCACAGCTACGCCACGCGGTACTCGTCCGGGCGCGTGTTCTGCGCGGGCGACGCGGTGCACCGGCATCCGCCGTCCAACGGGCTCGGGTCCAACACCTCGGTGCAGGACGCGTACAACCTGGCGTGGAAGCTGGCGATGGTCGTCCGCGGCGAGGCGGGCGAAGGGCTTCTCGACAGCTACAGCGCCGAGCGCGCCCCGGTCGGCAAGCAGATCGTGGACCGGGCGAACCTCAGCCGCGACCAGTTCGGGCCGATCTTCGCCGCGCTCGGCATCGACGGCGACACCGATTCGGGCGCCATCACCGCTGGTCTCGCTGCTTGCACGGCCGCTACTGAGGACGGGGCGTTGCGGCGGAAGCGACTGCAGGAAGCGATCGAGCTGAAGAACTACGAGTTCAACGCGCACGGCGTGGAGATGGATCAGCGGTACGTCTCGAACGCCGTGCTTCCGGATCGTGCGGAAGCTGTTGCTGCTAGGGATCCTGAGCTGTATCACCGTCCCACGACCACGCCGGGCGCGAAGCTGCCGCACGTCTGGCTCGTCGGCCCGGACGGTCGCCGAGTGTCTACATTGGATCTCGTCGGCCGTGGCCAGTGGACTGTCCTCACCGGACTCACCGGCGGCGCCTGGTGCGACGCCGCCGCGAAAGCCGGTGCGGACCTCGGACTGGACCTGAGGGTCGTGACCATCGGTGCGCCCGAGGCCCGCGATTCCTACGGAGATTGGGCGCGCATCAGCGGCATCGAAGAAGACGGCTGTCTCCTGATCCGGCCGGACGGTTACATCGCGTGGCGTCATCCCGCTGCCGGAACCGGTTTGGTGGAAGCACTTCGCAGTCTCCTAGACCGCTAGCTCACGGCATCCCCCACGGATCGCTCGCGCCGCCCGGAGCGACTGGCCGGACCGTGAAGTCCGGCCGGTCGCCGCGGCGGTACACATACGCGTCCTGACCGCGCCCGAGGTCAACCTGCACGTCTCCGTTCGCCAACCTCCGCCACTGTCGCGGACGACCATAAGCGTCCGTCACGGTCAGCTCGCCGTCGATCCCCGGCCGCAGGACACACGGTGCACCGGCCTCGCTGTGCACCTTGAGCCAGCGCGTTTTCCCATCGGAACGGGAAGCGCTGAGCAGGAACGCGCCTTCGGTCCGGAAGTCGCGCAACGCGATGTCACCCCACGCAGCCGGTACTGCCGGGAACAGCCGGATGACGCCGCCCCAACTCTGCACCAGCATGTCCTGCATGGATTTCGCCGCCGACAACGGCGTTTCGATGACCGGGCCGGATTCCTTGTACGTCGTATTCGGCTGGATATAGCGCTTCTGGAGTTCACCGAGGTAGTACGCGGCTTTCTCGCCGCGCAGCATCTGCGCGGAGATCGACGCGGCACCGGTGAACGTGTAGCCCTGCAACGCTCCTTCGAAGCCGACCCAATGGTTGAGCGAGGTTTCGATGATCTTGCGATGCTCCGGTTGTTCCCAGGTGATCTCGTAGAGCGGGTAGATCTGCAGCAGATGCGAGTAATGCCGGTGCGATTTCGCGAACGGCACGCCCGCACCGATCATGTAGCCGTTCTCGTCGGCCGGGTAATCGGTGAGCGTGGCGAGCACCTGCTGCCATTTCCCCGCCAGCGGATCGGCGATGCGCAGCTCGCGCGCGGTGTCCAGCAATGTCTTGCAGCCCCAGCGGATCAGGGCGAGGTCGTAGTTGGTGTCCGGCGCGTTCACGCCGTACTCGGGCGAGAAGGTCGCGGGGAGATGCAGTCTCCCGTCTGATCCGAGAGCGAGGAAATGCAGGTAGTAGTTGATCGCCTTGCGCAGCAACGGGAACAGCGTGTCGCGCAGCAGCTGGCGGTCCATGGTGTGCCGGTAGGTCAGCCAGACGTTGTGCAGCGCCCAGGTGAGGTTGCCGACCTCGGGCGTCGGAGTGTCCTGGCCTGGAATGCCGACCGGGTAGCCGCTGGTCGAGTCGGCGAGTCCGTTGAGCAACGTCATGTCGGTGGTGCGCGGGATGCCCGCGGAATCGGCTTGGTACGGCTTGGCGACCTGGCTGGTCAGGCGATCCCGGTACTTGCCGAGCGCGTAGCTGACCGCGTCGAGTTCGAGGTGGTTGGAGCCCTGGATGAGCCAGTACTCCAGCTGCACGTTGAGGTTCCACCACGTCGCGGGCCACGGCGTGTTTTCCAGCCAGGGACCGGAAGTCGCCATCACCGGCGCTTCCCGGCGGGCGGCCGACGCGACTTTGTACAGCTGGATCCAGTAGAAACTCTGCAGCCGAGTGTCCGGAATGGACAGGAAACTGCGCCGGTAGTAGTCGTGCCACCAGCGGCGGTGGTCCCAGGTCAGCACGTCCAGCGCGGCAGCCCGCCGGACCGTGTGCAATGCCCGGGCTGCCGAGGTTTTCTCCGGATGCGACCATGCGACCGATGTATACAGAGTCCGCGCGCTGCCCCGGGTCACCTCACGCCAAGCCGTCACGTGCTCGCCGCCCGCCAGCAGAGGCTGTACCGCGAGATGTGCGTCGCCTGCCTGTTGGAGCTGGACCGGCGGATTCTCCAGATACCCGTCCGGCGGCGGCTTCTTCCAGACCGGGTCAGCTCGCGGACTGATCGCCTTAGCCGGATGGAACACCCACCGGAACCCGTGTTCGCCCTCCGAGGGCCGTACTTCCACCGCGAGCAACGACTGTCCGGTGTGGACGATCGCGCGCAGCTCCAGACTGCCCGCCGCGGTGGTGATCGTGCCGGTCAGTTCGGCGTTCCAGACGTCGAGCCGCCAGTCGAGGCCGGTGATCGCGCCGACCGGTTCGAGCGTGAAGTACCCGATCGGCAGCCGCGCCAGGCCGAACAGAGACCCGAACTGCGGGCGGTGGTCCTGCACCTGGCTGTGCTGGACGTTGAAGCGGACGGCGTTGCGACCGGGTTCGGCGTAGATGCCGGAGCCGAGGAAACCGTTGCCCAGGAACGGTCCCTCGTACCAGGTCTTCGGCATCCGCCGCCAGCGCAGGTCCGCGGTGGCCAGGAAACCCGCCCAGTCGACGCTGTCGCCGCTCATCTCCCCGGCGCCGGCCGGGGACAGCCCGACCGCTCCGGCGGCGATCCCGGCGAGCGCTCCGCCGAGCACTGTCCGGCGCGAGATGTCCATGTCCGCCAACCTCCTCGTTTCTAGTCAGGCAAACCCCACGCCGGAGCCGCACCGAGCGAAGGAACGTCACGCGGCCCGAAGTCCGGCCGGGCACCGCGCGGGGTGACGGTGACCGTGCTGCCCCGCCGCAACTCCAGCGTGATCCGCCGCGGCCCCACCGACCGCCACGACAACCGCCGGCCCCATTGGTCGCGCACGTCGATGTCGCCGTCGATACCGTGGTCCAGCACCAACGGCGCACCGGCTTCGCTGCGCACCCGCACGAACTCCGTCGCTCCCCGCCGCCGCGACGCGTCCACCAGGAACGCCCCCTCGGTGCGCAGCCCGGCGATCGACGCGTCCGGCCACTTCGCCGACACCGACGGGAACGCCTTCACCACTCCCCCGGAACCCTGCAGCACCATGTCCACAACGGACTGTGCGGCGGTGATCGGGCTTTCGATGGCGAAGTTCGAACCCTCCCGGTACATGGTGTTCGCAGTCAGCTCGGTGTCCGCGACGATGTTGCGGTCGAGGAAGAACTTCAGGTACCGCAACGCTTCCTCGGGCTGGTCCATCACCGAGTTCATCGACGACGCGGCCGCGTAGCTGTAACCGTGCCAGGCCGATTGGTCCGCCGACCAATGCCGGAAGGTGCGCGTCATGAGGTCCCGATCGGCGGGACGCTCCCAGTTCCGTTCCCGCAGCGGGTACAGCCAAAGCAGATGCGAGAAGTGCCGGTGCGAATCAGCGAGCCGGACGCCGTCGCCGATCAGCACGCCATCGGCCGGATCCTCGTGGTACGGAACGAGTTTTGTCGCGATCTCCTGCCACATCGGCACGCGCGGTTCGTTCAGCCGCAAGATCCGTGCGGAGTCGACCAACGTCGTCGCAGCCCAACGGATCAACGACAAGTCATACGTGCAGTCAGTCGCATCGGCGTACTCCGGCGACCGCGTGAGCGGCAGGTGCAAGAGCCCATCGGGACCAGTGACGAGGAAGTGCCGGTAGAAGTTGAGCGCCTTCGCCAGCGTCGGGTACAGCACGTCGCGCAGCACCGACTGATCGAGGTGATGCCGGTACGCGAGCCAGACATTGTGCAGGCCCCACAACAAGTTCCCGGTCTGGTCCGTTTTGGACGTCGTCCCCGGAACGCCGACCGTCCGGACGCCGCCGGGCCGCAGCCGCCAGTCCCCCGGATGCGAAAGAGCATAGGTATCACCGTCCCGATAGGCAGGCGGAACCGACACCTCCAGGTTCGCGTGGTCGCGACGGAAGGTCTCGGTGACCGCGTCCAGCTCCGGATGGTTGGTGCTGTTCACGATCGGATAGGTGACCTGGACGTTGAGGTTCCACCACACCGCCGTCCAGCTGTTGCCGACCTCCGGGAACCACGGCCCCCATTCGGCGGTCACCGGGCCGTCCTTGCGGGTCGCCGAGGCGATCTTGTACAGCTGAATCCAGTAGAACCGCTGGACCTGCTTGTCCGGCACGGACACGAAACTGCGCTCGTGGAAGCTGTTCCACCAACGGCGATGCCAGGCGAGCAGCAGATCCGGATTCATCGCGAGCGTCCGCCCGACCAGCGATACGGCGTCGCGGGTGTGCGTGGAACGCGGGAACGAATACGCGACCGTCGCCGCGAACAACCGCTTCGTGCCGACTCGCTTCTCCCGCCACGCCGTCGTATACCCGCCACCCGCGGTCAACGGCTGCGCGCAGTAACCGTTGGCCTGCTCGGGCTCCGGATTCGCGGTGTACTCCGGCGGCTTGCGCACTGTCCGGGTCGTCGCCGACACCAACGGCGCGAAGCCCCACACCGCACCGGATTCACCCGCGCTCGGGTCGAGCGAGACGAGCAGGACGCCGAGATCGTTGTGCACCACGGCGGAAAACGCGACCTGTCCGCGTGTGGTGGTGATCGTGCCGCCAAGTTCGGCGTTGTACAGATCGAGCGTCCAGTCGACGCCGGTGATCGCTCCGGCGAAGGTGAGCGTGATCGCGCCAATCGGCAACCGCGACAGCCCGATTCCCGCTTCCCACTGGTTGCGCTGGTCCTGGACCTGCGTGTGGTTGAGCATGAACTTCAGCACCTGCGGCGCCTGCCCGGCGTAGGCCTGCACGCCGAGGTAGCCGTTGGCCAGGAACGGCGCTTCCTGCCAGTTCTTCGGCAACCGCTGCCAGCGCATCCGCGCGTCCATGGCGACATCCCGATGCGGACTCCGCTGCGCGGCCAACCCGGGCGGCGCGCCCTCCGCCCAAAGCCCGCCGAACGCCGCCGCCCCCGCGGCGATGGATACGGATCGAAGCACCGTCCGCCGCGACACCCCGACCATGACGCTCCTCTGGATTCATATTACGTTTCGCTCCCGCTGGCGCGAGGTGAGCGGAATATATCCAGACAGAGCAGGCGAAAGCCAGAGTTGTTCACCCGGAAAGCCGCACAGACATCCGATGACTGGGATCTGGCGGGTGCGCGTTCAGATACGTGAAGTCCGTGAGGGCCACCTTCACGGACTCAGAGTCCCTCAGGGTTCCCCTCACGACCCATCCCAGGCGCCGCCCCCGTCCGTGAGGGGCCCCTTCACGGACCCAGATTCCCTCAAGGAGCCCTTCACGGACCACCCGCCCACCGGTCGGCACCCGCGAACCGACCCAACCAGACATCAAAACCGCGCGCCCACCCGCACCACCAAACCGCAGCCGGTGCACCCAACCAGCGAGGCACCCACACCACCCCCGCACCCCGATACGAAGCCAAAAACGCGGCGCGGGGATGTTTGTCAAGGCATCTTTCCCGCCTTGACAAACATCCCCGCGCCGTAGTCACAATCAACTTCGGGGTGCCCCACGCAACCCGCGTGCGCAATGTCGCCGCCAGGCGACGAGCCGCCCACACCAACGACTCACAACGACGGCAACGCCACCCGCTCCAACCAGTCAGCGAAAAACGACCGCAAAGACCGCCCCGCATAAGACTCCGCCAACGCGACGAACTCCTCCGTAGTCACCGCGGCATGCCGGTTCTCCACCGCCCAAGCCTTAACCAGCGCGAAAAACGCCGGATCCCCGATCTCCCCGCGCAGCGCGTGCAGCGTCAACCCACCACGCTTGTACACCCGCTCGTCAAACATCCGCGCCACACCGGGATCACCGATCGTCACGTCCGCCGGCTTAGCCAGCACCCGCGCGTACCACGCCCGGGCCAACGCCTCCGTCGGCTCTCCGCCGGACCGCTCCGACCACAACCACTCGGTGTAGGTAGCGAAGCCCTCGTTGAGCCAAATGTGCTGCCAGTCCGCGACAGTCAGGCTGTTCCCGAACCACTGGTGCGCCAGTTCGTGCACCACAAGCCGCTCGTGGGTGCGCTTGCCGTCCACGTGGTTGGCGCCGAAGATCGCCATCCCCTGCGCCTCGATCGGGTCGTCGAGGTCGTCGTCGGTCACCACCACCACGTACTCGCCGAACGGGTACGGCCCGAACCACTCCTCCAGCGCGTCCATCATCCGGCCCTGGCGGCCGAAGTCCCGCGCGAACGCCCGCCGCAGCCGGGGCGGCACCGCGGCTCGCTGCACGACTCCGCCCGGCCGGTCGACCGCGATCTCCGGAACCCAGGCTCCGGAAGACAATTCGAGGTCCTCGTACCGGCCGATCTGGACGCTCATCAGGTACGTCGAAGTCGGCTCCGGCCGTTCGAACACCCATTTCGTGGTGCTCGCCGACTGGTAGCGCGACACGAGATTCCCCGTCGCCGCAACGAGATACGGCGACGAGGTGGCCACGGCGATCCGGTAGCTCGCCTTGTCCGCCGGATGGTCGTTGCACGGGAACCACGACGGCGCGCCCACCGGCTGGCTCGCCACCAGCGCGCCGTCGGTCAGTTCGTCCCAGCCGATGTCGCCCCACCGGCTGCTCACCGGCCGCGGGTTGCCCGCGTAGCGGATCTCCACCTCGAACTCGGTCCCGGCCGGTATCGACCGCGCCGGTTTGACCTGCAGCTTCAGCCCGCGCCGTACGTACTTCGCCGGTTTGCCCTCGACCAGCACGCGCGACACCCGGAACTCGCCGAAGTCGAGCGTCAGCCGCGAAAGCGCCTGGGTGGCCTCGCATGTGAGCACCGCGGTGGCGGACAGCCGGTTCGGCCCGATCCGGTAGTCGAGATCGAGGTCGTAATGCCGGACCCGGTAGCCGCCGTTCCCGTGCGCGGGGAGGTACCCGTCGCCCGAGGTCTCCGCTCCGGGCGCGGCCGCTTTCCCGTTCACCCGCACCGAAACCCGCCTTCGCCCGCCGCCGTGATCTTTTCCAGAATGAGGCACTCCGGCAGGGACCGCAACGCTTCTGCCCTCACCGCCGCCAGGCCGAGATCGGATTGCCGAGCCAGCGGCTGTCGGCGGGCACCGCGTCGCCGCGCGTCACGAGCGAGCCGGGGCCCACCGTGGTGCGTGCGCCGATGCTCGCGCCCGGCAGCACGATCCCGTGCGGGCCGAGCGTCGCGCCCTCTTCCAGCGTCACCCGCGACATGGTCATGATCCGGTCGTGGAACAGGTGCGTCTGCACCACGCAGCCGCGGTTGATCGTCGCGCCGTCTCCCAGCGCGACCAGGTCCGACTCGGGCAGCCAGTAGGTGTCGAGCCACACGCCGCGGCCGATCTTGACGCCCATCGTGCGCAGCCACGCGGGCAGCAGCGGCGTGCCGCCGAGCGACCCGATCAGCCACGGCACCGCGAGCGCCTCGACGAACGTGTCGGCCAGCTCGTTGCGCCACACGAACGAACTCCACAGCGGATGGTCGATCTCGCGGAACTTGCCGACCAGCAGCCACTTCGCGGCGGTCGCGGTGAGCGCCGCGACGATCCCGGCGGCCAGCAGCACCGGCCCGGCCAGCAGCGCGGCTGCCCAGAAGCCGCCCCACGACGCCAGCGCCAGCAGCGCGAACGCGACGCCGACGGTCAGCGCGACCGCACACATCACCGGCAGGATCCGGCACAGCTCGACCAGCGCCCGCGCCGCCTTGAGGTGCAGCGGCGGCGTGTAGGTGCGGCTGGTGTCGCTCTCTCCCACCGCGCGGCGCACCGGCAGCGGCGGCATGCCCAGGTACGACGAGCCCTTCTTCGCCTTCGCCGGCGTCGAGGACAGCACCCCGACGAGCCCGCGCTTCGGCACCGAACGGCCCGGCGCGGTCATCCCCGAGTTGCCGAGGAACGCCTGCTTGCCGATCCGCGCCGGGGCGGCGTGCAGCCAGCCGTGGCCCAGTTCGTAGGTGGCGACCATGGTGTCGTCGGCCAGGAACGCGCCACTGTCCACTTTGGTCATCTTCGGCAGCGCGAGGACTGTGGACGCCTCCACGTTGCGGCCGACCTTAGCGCCGAGCAGCCGCAGCCACACCGGCGTGAACAGGCTGGCGTACAACGGGAACAGGCCTTCGCGGGCCATCCCCATCAGCCGCTCGGTGGCCCAGACCTGCCACGCGACGCGACCGTGCACCGGGTGGTAACCCTCGACCATGCCGACGCCGAGCGCGCGGACTCCGGCCAGCACGAGCAGCGCGTACGTCAGGAAGTATGCGACGGTGGCGACCGGCACGAACAGCAGCGCCTGGCCCAGCGCGGCGCTCAAGCTGGAAGTGCCGGAAACCGCGTAACCGATCACCGCGACGCCGGGCAGCGCGGCGATTCCGGGCAGCAGCCCGAGCAGCACCGAGGTCACGCCGTACACCGAGGCCCAGAACCGCGACCGCGGCGGGCGGCTCGACGGCCACTTGAGCGCGTCCTTGACGTCCGAGCGCACCGCGGGCGAACCCGCCCAGCGCTGGCCAGCGGGAACCGCGCCGCGCACCGTCGACCCGGCGGCGATCTCCGAGCCCTTGCCGATCCGGGCGCCGGGGAACAGCGTGCTGCGCGCGCCGACCCGGGCCTCGGCCCCGATCCGCATCTTGCCGATGTGCACGACGTCGCCGTCGACCCAGTGGCCGGACAGATCGACCTCGGGCTCCACCGCGGCGCCGCGGCCCACCTTGAGGAAACCGGTGACCGGCGGCGGCGAATGCAGGTCGACGTCCTTGCCGATGCGCGCGCCCAGCGCCTTCGCGTACGTCGTCATCCACGACGCGCCCGCGACACTGTCCGCACCGCTGAACTCAGCCAGCTTCTCGGCGGTCCACAGTCGCAAGTGGACACTGCCGCCACGCGGGTACGTGCCCGGGCGCACCCCGGACAGCAGCACGCGCGCACCGCCCGCGGCGATGGCGATCCGCCCCGCCGGGGTGAACAGCACGAGCCAGGCGAGCACCAGCCACGCCCAGTTGAGCGTCGGCGCCCAGGAAACGCCCAGCAGCGCCAGCACGTTCGAGCAGGCAGCGGCGAGCGTGGTCCAGCGCAGCCCGACGAGGCCCATCAGCGGGACCATCAGCAGGGACTGCACGAGCCCGGCGCGACGCGGCGTCGGTGCGATTTCGCGGCGCTCGGTCTCCTCGCCGCGCAGCGCGTCCAGCTTCGCGGCCAGCGCGCCGAGCTTCGGATGCTGGTAGATGTCGCTGACCGACACCTCGGGGTGCCGGGTGCGGATGCGCGCGATCAGCTGCGCCGCGGTGAGGCTGCCGCCGCCATTGGTGAAGAAGTCGGCGCCGGCGTTGCTCACCGACACGCCGAGGATTTCGCTCCAGCCTTCGGCGAGCCACGCCTCGGTGGGCGACAGCCCGGCCGCGCTCGCGTCCACAGTGGACAGCGGCCACGGCAGCGCGGCGCGGTCGACCTTGCCGGACGTGCGGGTGGGCAGGTCGTCGATCACCGCGAGCAGCGGCACCAGCGCGGCGGGCAGCTGCGCGCGCAGCTGGGTGGCGGCGTCGTCCGAATCGACGGTCGCGCCTTCCTCGGGCACGAGGTAGCCGACCAGGACCTGGTTGCCCGCCTTGGTGCGGCGGACGGCCGCGGCCGCGCCGCGCACGCCGGGCAGCGCCTGCAGCGCCGCGTCGACCTCGCCCAGCTCGATCCGGCGGCCGCCGAGCTTGATCTGCTCGTCGAGCCTGCCGAGGAACAGCAGGCCTTCCGGTTCCGCGCGGACCATGTCGCCGCTGCGGTAGGCGCGCTCCCAGCCCATCGACGGCAGCGGCGCGAACTTCTGCGCGTCCTTCTCCGCGTCGAGGTACCGGGCGAGCCCGGCGCCGCCGATGACCAGCTCGCCGGTGTCGCCCATGGCGACCGGCTCGCCCTCTTCGTTGACCACGACGAGCTGCCAGCCGACCAGCGGCAGCCCGATCCGCACCGGACCCTCGCCGGTCATCTGCGCGGCGCAGGCGACGACGGTCGCCTCGGTCGGGCCGTAGGTGTTCCACACTTCGCGGCCTTCGACGGCCACGCGCTCGGCCAGCTCCGGCGGGCAGGCTTCGCCGCCGAAGATGAGCAGGCGCACGTCTTCCAGCGCGTCCGCCGGCCACAGCGCGGCCAGCGTCGGCACCGTCGACACGACGGTGATGCCCTGCGCGACCAGCCACGGGCCGAGGTCGACGCCGGTGCGCACCAGCGCGCGCGGCGCGGGCACCAGGCAGGCGCCGTGCCGCCAGGCCAGCCACATCTCTTCGCAGGAGGCGTCGAACGCGACGCTCAGCCCGGCCAGCACCCGGTCGCCGGGGCCGATCGGCTCGTCGGTCAGGAAAAGCTGTGCTTCGGCGTCCACGAAGGCCGCCGCCGAGGCGTGCGTGACCGCGACGCCCTTCGGCTTGCCGGTGGAACCGGAGGTGAAGATGATCCACGCGTCGTCGGCCGGGCCGGGCTTGCCGGTAGCACCGCTCGGCGTTCCGGCGGCGATGATCTCGCCGTCGGTGGCGATCGCGGCGACGCCTGCCTCGCCGAACACCAGCTCGGCGCGCTCGTCGGGGTCGTCCGCGTCGACCGGGACGTACGCCGCGCCGACCGTCAGGGTCGCCAGGATCGCGACGTACAGCTCGGCGGTGCCCGACGAGATCCGGATGCCGACGCGGTCGCCGAGGCCGACGCCGTGCTCGCGCAGCTTGCGGGCGTACGCGTCGATCTCTTCGGTCAGCCGGCGGTAGCTCAGCGGGCCGGTGCCGTCGTCGAGCGCGGCGGCGTTCGGGTGCTTCTCCGCGGTGGCGGCGAGGATGTCCAGGAGGGTGCGCTCGGCGGCCGGGGCGGCGGTCTCGAACAGAGCGGGCGAGAACGCGGCCTCGACGGCGAGAGTCAGGGCTTCGGAGCTGCCGGAATCGGCGGTCAGCGTCACCGGGCCGCCTCGGCGGCCGGGCGCGTTCCGGAATTGCGGAACGGGGCGGACAGGATCGAAGTCTGGGCGCGCAAGCCCATCACTCACCTTTCGCGAGCGTCATTCGGGCTTGCCGTCCGAATGAGGCGCCCGTAGCGACCGTCTACCTTACGCGGCAATCAAGCCCAGGTCGCGTCCGGGTAACGGCGGCGTGTCGGACGTCACCACGCGCAGGTCCGGCAAGGGAATCCCCGGGCATCGGATTCGCCGGGAATTCCCTCGCCGGGAAAGAAATCAGCGGGTGCGGGCCGCTTTTCCGCCCGCCTTCGGCCGCTGCTTCTTTTCGCGGACGCGCACATTCACCCGGACGGGACTTCCGGCGAAGCCGAACTGCTCGCGGAATTTCCGCTCGATGAACCGGCGATAACCGGCCTCGAGGAATCCGGTGGTGAACAGCACCAGCGTCGGCGGGCGGATGCCCGCTTGCGTCGCGAACAGCACCTTCGGCTGCTTGCCGCCGCGCACCGGCGGCGGCGTGGCCGCGACGAGGTCGGACAGCCAGCCGTTGAGCTGACCGGTCGACACGCGCTGGTCCCACGACGACAGCGCCGTGCGCAGGGCGGGCGCGAGCTTGCGCACCGCGCGCCCGGTGAGCGCGGAGACGTTGACCTTCTCCGCCCACGGCACCCGCACGAGGCCGCGGTCCAGCTCGCGCACCATCGCGTACCGGCGGTCCTCGTCGACCAGGTCCCATTTGTTGAACACGAGCACGCACGCGCGGCCCGCCTCGACCACCATCGTCAGCACCCGCAGGTCCTGCTCGGACAGCGGCTCCGAGGCGTCCAGCAGCACGAGTGCGACCTCGGCCGCGTCGATCGCGGTCTTGGTGCGCAGCGAGGCGTAGTACTCCGCGCCGTCGGCGAAGTTGACGCGCTTGCGCAGGCCCGCGGTGTCCACGAACCGCCAGACCTCGCCGTCCAGCTCGACCAGCGAGTCGACCGGGTCGACCGTGGTGCCCGCGACCGAGTCGACCACCGAGCGCTCCTCGCCGGAAAGCCGGTTGAGCAGGCTGGACTTGCCGACGTTCGGCTTGCCGACCAGCGCCACGCGGCGCGGCCCGGCGGTCACCGTTCCGGCTTCGCGCGGCGCCTCGGGCAGAGCGGCCATGATCGCGTCGAGCAGGTCGCCCGAACTGCGGCCGTGCAGCGCGCTGACCGGGTACGGCTCGCCCAGGCCCAGCGACCACAGCGACGCCGTGTCGGCCAGCAGCCGGTCGTCGTCCACCTTGTTCGCGGCCAGCAGCACCGGCTTCTTCGAGCGGCGCAGCACCCGCGCGACGGCCTCGTCGGTGGCGGTGGCCCCGACCGTCGCGTCGACGACCAGCAGCACCGCGTCCGCGGTCTGCATGGCCATCTCGGCCTGCACCGCGACCGAGGCCTGCAGACCGGTGGCGTCGGGCTCCCAGCCGCCGGTGTCGACGAGCGTGAACCGGCGCCCGGCCCAGAACGCGTCGTAGGCGACGCGGTCGCGCGTCACGCCCGGCACGTCCTGCACGACCGCCTCCCGGCGGCCGAGGATGCGGTTGACCAGCGTGGACTTGCCCACGTTCGGCCTGCCGACCACGGCGAGCACCGGCTGCGCGGCGGCCGCCCGGCCGTCCGCTTCCTCGGCCTCGATCCGTGCGTCGAGCGCGGCGAACTCGGACTCGTCCGACCAGCTTCCGTCGACCTCGCCGAGACCGTCCACCGCACTGTCGGCGGCGGCGTCAAACCCTGTCATCGTTTCCCAACTTCACCTACGGCGTGGCGAACCCGTGTTCGCCGCGCCAGTCGTCCAAAGACTGCACGAGCGCCGAGAGCTGCGTGCGCAGCTCCTCGGTGCCCTGGTCCAGGCCCTTGCGGCCCGGACCGACCTTCAGCGCGAACGGCTCCCCGAAGAGGAGGTCCACGCGCGGGCGCCACCGCCGTTTGCCGTCGGCGGGCTTGCGCGTCCCGCGGATCGCGATCGGCAGCACGGTGGCTCCCGAAGCGCGCACGAGCCACGCCGCGCCGCGTTCGGCGGCCCCGACGTCGCCCTCGCCTCGGGTGCCCTCCGGGAAGATCCCGATCGCCCCGCCCGCCTTGAGCACCCCGACCGCCGTGGTCAGCGGCGTCCGGTCGATCTCGCCCCGGCGCACGGGGATCTGGCCGATCGCCCGCAGGAACCAGCCTCCGATCCCTGTGAACAGCTCGGCCTTCGCCAAGAACGCGCTGCGCCGCGGAAGCATTCCGATCACCAGCTGCGGATCGGCGTTCGAGCTGTGGTTCGAGATCACCACGAGCGGCCCGTCGGCGGGCACCCGGCCGCCGCCGTGCACCCGGATTCGAAACGCCGGACGCAGATAATACCTGCCGGAGATCCGGCCGATGTCGTGCAGGAGGCCGTTCGCCCCCTCGGGGAGGGCGCCGCTCATCGGCTGACCCCGGCTTCGGCGGCCGCCGGTTCGGCCGGGCAGTCGCCGAGCAGGCCCCGGCCGCGGGCGAGTTCGGCCAGCGCGACGATCACCTGGTCGATCGTCAGCTCGGAGGTGTCCACCTGGACCGCGTCCCCGGCCGCGCGCAGCGGCGAGGCGGCGCGGGTGGAGTCGATCCGGTCGCGGCGCTCCACCGACGCGCGGGCGGACTCGACGCTGGAGTCCCGGCCCGCCGCGGAGTCCTGGGTGTTCCGCCGCGCGGCGCGGACCTCGGCCGAGGCGGTGAGGTAGATCTTGAGCGGCGAGTCCGGCGCGACGGTGGTGCCGATGTCGCGGCCCTCCACCACGATCCCGCCGTCGTCCTCGATCGCGTCGGCGATGATCCGGCGCTGGCGGGCGACGAGCACCTCGCGCACCTGCGGCACGGCCGACACCGGCGACACCGCGCCGGTCACCTCGGGGCCGCGGATCTCGGCGGCCACGTCCTCGCCGGACAGCCGCACGTCCGGCCGCTCCGGGTCGGTGCCGAGCGAGAAGTCGACGTCGTGCGCGAGCGCGCCGACCGCGTGTTCGTCGGCGAGGTCGACCCCTGCCCGCAGCACGGCGAGCGTGACGACGCGGTACATCGCTCCGGTGTCGAGGTAGCGGGCGCTCAGCCGCCGGGCGAGCTTGCGCGCCACCGTGGTCTTGCCGGTTCCCGACGGGCCGTCCAGCGCGACCACCCCACGTAGGGCTCCCGTCACCGATGTTCTCCTCACGTTCGTCCCGCACACCCAGTCCGGTTCATTCTGCCCGTAGCCGGTCTCGCCACCTCAGGCGGTGTCCGCGGCGCAAGTTCAGGCAATGCTAGACAAGCTAGCGCCGCTAAGTTAGCGTTGCACTTGTTCCTAGCACTGCTAACTTCCCGGAAGGTCCCCCATGCTGATCACCGCTTACCTCCTCGCCGCCATCCCCGTCCTCGGCATCATCTACGTCGGCTTCACCTACCTGTTCGCCCCGGCGAAGACCGCCGCCACGTTCGGCCTGCGGGAGATCCCGACCGGTTCGACGGCGTTCTTCGAGATCAAGGGAGACCGCGACCTCGGCACCGGGCTGATCCTCGGCGTCGCGATGCTGGCGGGCAGCCCGCAGCTGGTCGGCTGGCTGCTGCTGGCCGCGACCGTCATGCCGGTCTGCGACATGCTGATCATCCTGCGGCACAAGGGGTTCAAGGGGATCGCCTACGGCGTCCACGGCGGGACCGCCGCACTCATGGTCGTCACCTCGGCCCTGTTCCTCTTGGGCTGAACTCCGCGAATCGGACAATGAGTTACCGTGGCTGACGTGAACGTCGAAGTCACCCCTCTTCCCGGAATCGGTGTCCGCAAGGACTTCGCCACCCGCGCGGGACGCCGCATCGGCGTCGTCACGCAGCGGGACGGCAAGATCGAGCTGATCGTCTCCAAATCGGATGATCCGGACGCCTGCCTCGCGTCGCTGCCGCTGACCGCGGACGAGGCGGGCGCGCTCTCGAACCTGCTGGGCGCGCCGCAGCTGGTGGCGCAGCTGAACGAGGAGCACCGCGAGCTGCCGGGGATCAACACGAAGCAGCTGCCGATCACGCCGGACAGCCCGTTCGACGGCCGCTCGCTCGGCGACACCGCGATGCGCACGCGCACCAGCGTCTCGATCGTCGCGGTGATGCGGGCCGGGCAGGTGCACCCGTCGCCGACGCCGGACTTCCTCTTCACCGCGGGAGACCTGCTCGTCGTGGTCGGCACGTCCGAGGGCCTGGAAGCCGCCGCCAAAATTCTCAAGCACGGCTGATGGATCACACCGCACTTTCGCTGGTCGAACTCGGCGCGGTCTTCTTCGTGCTCGGCGCGCTGGGCAGGCTCGCCGGCCGGATCGGCCTCTCCCCCATCCCCCTGTATCTCCTCGGCGGCCTGTGCTTCGGCTCCGGCGGCTTGATCCCGCTCGCCGACATCGGCGATTTCGCCCACCTCGCCAGCGAAATCGGCGTGGTGCTGCTGCTTCTGCTGCTCGGCCTGGAGTATTCCGCGGCCGAACTGTTCACCGGGATGCGGCGGTCGTGGACCGCCGGCCTGGTGGACATCGTGCTCAACGCCGCCCCCGGCGCGGTGGTCGCGCTGATCCTGGGCTGGGGCCCGATCGGCGCGGTCGTCATGGCGGGCGTCACGTACATCTCGTCGTCCGGCATCATCGCGAAGGTCCTCGGCGACCTGGGCCGGCTCGGCAACCGCGAAACGCCGGTGGTGCTGTCGATCCTCGTGTTCGAGGACCTCGTGATGGCGCTCTACCTGCCGATCCTCACCGCGATCCTCGGCGGAGTCAGCCTGCTCGGCGGGCTCGAAGCGGTCGGCATCTCGCTGCTGGTGATCACCGTGGTGCTGGTGATCGCGCTCAAGTTCGGCCGGTACGTCTCGGCGCTGGTGGACAGCGACGACCGGGAAGTGTTCCTGCTCAAGATCCTTGGCGCGGCGCTGCTGGTGGCCGGGATCGCGTCGGCGCTGCAGGTGTCCGCCGCGGTGGGCGCGTTCCTGCTGGGCATCGCGGTGTCCGGGTCGACGGCGCACAACGCGACCCGGCTGCTGGAGCCGCTGCGGGACTTGTTCGCGGCGATGTTCTTCGTGGTCTTCGGGTTGAACACCAACCCGGCGTCGATCCCGCCGGTGCTCGGGTGGGCCGCGGTGCTCGCGGTGGTGACGACGCTGACGAAGGTGGCCACCGGATGGTGGGCCGCGCGCAGACAGAAAATCGGGAGGCTCGGCCGGGCCCGTGCCGGGGCGGCTTTGGTTGCGCGGGGCGAGTTTTCGATCGTCATCGCCGGGCTGGCGGTCACCGCTGGGGCGGTCGACGGCGAACTCGCCGCGCTCGCTACGGCGTACGTCCTGCTGATGGCGATCCTCGGCCCGACCGCGGCCCGTGTGGTCGAGCCGGTCGCGAAAGCCTTGCAGCGCAAAGCAGCCTCGAAGGAAACCGTCACCGCCAGCTGACGTCCGTGAGGGGAACCCTGAGGGACTCAGAGTCCCTCAGGGTTCCCCTCACGGCTTTTGGTCAGCGCAGGTCGAAGCGAGCGGCGGCGGGAACGTGCGCCAGCGGACTCGCCGGGGCGGATTCCGTCCGCGGACGCGCCGGGACCGTGCCTGTCAACGGAACCTGGGCCGAGGTCTTGGCCAGGTCGATGGTCAGCTTCGGCGGGTTGGCGGGCGCGGTGATGAAACTGTTGTCAGTCCCGCCGATCACCAGCGCCAGCCGGTGTCCGGCCGGGACGATGTGGTCCGTGCTCGCGAGCCGGAACGTCATCGTGTAGGCCTTGCCCGGCGTGAGCCGACCTTCCCGGCTCAGGGACTGGTAGTTCGCCAGGTCCGCCCAGCCTCGGCTGATGATCGTGTAGTCCACGTTCTTCGTGTCCGCGCTGGTCGTCTTGTAGCAAGCGCTGTCGCCGTCCGTGCTCGAACCCCAGCACGTGCGGTCCGTGCCGGTCACGATTCCTTCGCCAGGGCCCGAGAAATTGCGGATCGTCGCCGGGCCGTAGTCCACCAGCATCGCCGACAGATGCGCGGTCGAAGTGCTCGGCGTGGCCGTCACGGTGACCGACGAAGTGCCCGAGACCTGCACCGGCGAAGCGAGCGCGGCGGTGCTGTAGAGGACGCGGTTCGCCGACGTGGCCGACGGATTCGCCGCCCACTCGTTCTCCCCCGCCTGCGGGTTGTCGGTGAACGACGCGGTGCCCCGGCCGCCCGCGGTGCCGAGCGTGCCGACGCCGGGGATACGGCCCGGTTGCGGACGCAGCACCGTCGCCTTCGTGCCCGGCGCCGGGTAGGTCGCTTCGTCCGCCCACTGGTCCGGCTGCCGCTCGACAGTCGCCATCGGTTCCTTCTCGATGCCGTTGTCGATGCCCATCAGGTAGTGGTCGAACCACCGGTGCAGGGTGTCGACCCACTCGGTGCGGCGGTAGTCGAACGGGTCGACGTGGCCGGTCTGGGCGAGCCAGATCTTGCGCTGCACGCCCTTCGCGGCGAGCGCGTCCCACCATTGGCCGTAGTTGATCGGCATGACGTTCAGGTCGTTCACGCCGTGCGAGATGAACACGCTGGCGCGCACGTTCTTCGCGTTCGCGACGTAGTCGCGCTCCGCCCACAATGGCCCGTAGTCGCCGTTCGCGGTCGCGCCGTCGGCGAGTTTCCGGTTCTGCGCCGAACAATCCTGGCCGCCGTTGCGGCGTTCGACGGTCTGCGCGAGCCCGTCCGGGTCGAAGCCGAACGAGACGCCGTCCGAGCGGTAGTAGTCGTACCAGGAGCTGATCGCGGAGATCGGCACGATGGTCTTGAGTCCCTCGACGCCGGTCGAGGCGACGCCGTTGGCGATGGTGCCGTCGTAGGACTTGCCGATCATCCCGACGCCGCCGTCGCTCCAGCCCGCCGACATCTTCGTGCCGCCGGTCTTAGCGGTGTAGCCGGTCGCGCGGCCGTTCAGCCAGTCGACGACCTTCTTGGCCGACTGGACGTCCGAGGCGCCGCCGACGTCGACGCACCCGGTCGACCGGTTGGTGCCCGCCAGGTCCACGAGCACCACCGCGTACCCGCGCGGCACGAAGTAGTTGTCGTAGAACAGCGGGAAACCGACCGGGCGCCCCTGCGCGTCGTACGTCTTGAACTGGGTTTCGTTGCCGCGCCCCACCGAGGAGTAGTACGGGCTGGCGTCCATGATCACCGGGATCTTCTTGCCCGCCTCGGCCGGTTCCTTCGGCCGCACGATGTCGGCGGCGACCCGGTCCGGGACGCCGTCCCCGTCGCCGTCCCGGCCGAGGTCGACCCACACTGTCTCGCGGATCGCCCCTGCGTAGTCGTACTGCGGTTCGCTCGCGGTTCTCGCCGGCGCGGCCGTCGCGGCCGCCGGCACCACCACTCCCGCGGCCAGCACCGCGGCGGCGCACAGCCCTGTCAGCACACGCATTCCCGTTGCCCTCCAGAGTCGTCGTCGGGTGCCGACAACTCAACCGGGCGGCCGGTGCCCGGCATCAGGGCCGAAAGTGGGGAACCGGTCAGAGTCCCACGGTGCGGTACAGCGTGCCGACCTCGCCGCGGTTGAGCCGGCGGATCGTGCCCTGGCGCTGGTTGCCGAGCTGCACGTCGCCGACCGCCGTGCGCACCAGCTTGCGCACCGGATGCCCGGTGGCCGCCAGCAGCCTGCGCACGATGTGCTTGCGGCCCTCGTGGATCACCAGCTCGATCATGCTGCGGCCGGAATGCATGTCCTTGACCCGGAACTGGTCGACCTTCACGATGCCGTCCGGCAGCTCCCAGCCCGCGCGCAGTTCCTTGCCCAGCCCGCGCGGCACCAGGCCCTCGACCTCCGCGAAGTAGGTCTTGAGCACCCGGTACGACGGGTGCATCAGCCGGTGCCCGAGGTCGCCGTCGTTGGTGAGCAGCAGCAGGCCCTCGGTGTTCTCGTCGAGCCGCCCGACGTGCACGACGCCCGGGGTCTCCTCCCACCGGCCGCGCAGGTAGTCGCCCACGCACGGGCGGCCCCGGTCGTCCGACATCGTGGAGTGCACGCCCTTGGGCTTGTTGAACGCGAGGTACACGAGGTCGTCGCGGAGGTTGACCCGCGTGCCGTCGACGTGGATCACCGCCTCGTCCGGGTGCACGCGGCGGCCCAGCTCGGTGACGACCTCGCCGTCCACCTCCACCCGGCCGGCCGCGATCAGGTCCTCGGCCGCCCGGCGCGACGCCACGCCTGCCTGCGACAGGACCTTCTGCAGGCGGATGCCGTCGGGGTGTTCGTCAGATGTCATCGATGGTGTCCACTTCGGGTAGCAGCGGAGCGATCGGGGGAAGGTCGTTCAGCGACGACAGCCCCAGTCGCTCCAGGAACAGCTCGGTCGTCACGTACAGCGTGCCCGTGGTCTCCGGGTCGGTGCCCATCTCCTCGATGAGCCCCCGCGCCAGCAGGGTCCGGATCACGCCGTCCACGTTCACCCCGCGCACCGCGGCGACCCGGGCCCGGGTGACCGGCTGCCGGTACGCGATCACGGCGAGGCTCTCCAGCGCGGCCCTGGTCAGCTTCGACCGCTGGCCGTCCAGCAGGAGCTTCTCCACGAACGGGGCGTAGGTGTCCCTAGTGTAGAACCGCCACCCTTCGCCGACGCGCCGCAGGTCGATCCCGCTGGCCCGCTCGGTGAACTTCTGCGCCATGGTGCGCAGCGCGACGGTCACCCTGGCGACCGGCTGCCGCAGCGTGTCGGCGAGAGAATCCTCCGCGATCGGCGAGTCCACGACGAGCAGCAGCGCTTCGAGGGCGGCCTCGAGCGCCTCGTCGTCCTCGACGCTGGGCAGGCCGCTGTCCACGGCGACCAGGCCTTCGTCGTCGGCTGGCTCCGCGGCTTTCGCTTCTGCTTCCGGCGCGGCTTCGGCGGTCTCCGGCTCAGTTTCGGCTGGGTGCGCGGCTTCGGCTTCCGGCGCGGGTTCCGGCTCGACGGACTCCGCGTCGGCCTCGTTTTCCGGCTGCGGCGCGGTTTCCGGCTCAGCCTGCTCGGCAGCGACCGGCTCGGCCGCGGCTTCGGCCTCGACCTGAGCCTCTTCCGCCGGAGCAGCCGTAGCCCCCTCCGCCGTCGCGGCCGGAGTTTCCTCCTCCGCCGGTGCGCGGTCGTCTTCGGTGCTCACCCGTATTCCTCCTCCTCGGCCGCCGCGCGGTCGTGCTCGGCGGCGACGGACGCCTCGGCCACGCTGCCGCCGGTCCAGCGGACGTGCAGTTCCGCCAGTGCCTCCAGCTGGTCGAACTGCACCGTCGACTCGCGGTACAGCTCCAGCAGCGCGAGGAACCGGGCCACGATCTCGACCGTGTGCTCGCAGTCCGAGGTCAGTTCCTTGAACGTCGCCTGCCCGGCCTCGGCGAGCTTCAGCCGCAGCAGCGCGGCGTGCTCGCGCACGGACACGCGTCCCATGTGGATGTGCGCGATCGACACCTGCGGCGGCGGTTTCGGCCGGAACACCGCGACCGCGATCTCCGCGAACCGCTCCGGGGTTACGCCCAGCATCACCTCCGGCAGCAGCCCGAGATACCGCTCCTCCAGCGCCACCGACCGCGGGTACCGCCGCAGCGCGCCTTCTTCCAGCTCGCCGAACAGCGCGGCAACCTGCTTGTACGCGCGGTACTGCAGCATCCGCGCGAACAGCACGTCGCGGGCTTCCAGCAGGGCGAGGTCGTCCTCGTTCTCGACCTCGGCCGAGGGCAGCAGCCGCGCGGCCTTGAGGTCGAGCAGGGTCGCCGCGATCACCAGGAACTCGGTGGTCTCGTCGAGGTTCCAGTCCGGGCCGAGCGCGCGGGTGTAGGCGATGAAGTCGTCGGTGACGGTGTGCAGGGCGACCTCGGTGACGTCCAGCTGGTGCTGCGAGATCAGCTGCAGCAGCAGGTCGAACGGGCCCTCGAAGTTCTGCAGCCGCACCTTGAACTTGGAGGCGTTCTCGTCGGCGGCGTATCCCTCGGGGATGGTGCCGCCGTGCACCGTCTCGTGCTCGGCCGGAGCGGGCTCGGGAGCCTCCGGAGCAGCGGTCCCCTCCGGAACTTCCGCGGCCGCCGTGTTCTCCGTGCTTCCGGTGCTGTCCGTGCTCGCAGCGCTGTCCGAGACTGCCGCTTCCGGCTCCGGCAGCTCGGCCGATGCCGGTTCGTCCATCAGCCCTCGGTTCCGCCGTCCTCGCCGTCGGACCGCAATCGCTGCACCAGCACGGACTCCTCGCCGCGCTGGTCGAAGTCGGCGAGCAGCACGGCGACCGCCTCGCGGACGAGCCGGCCGCGGTCGACGACCAGCTCGTGCTTGGCGCGCAGGTTCAGCCGGGCCTGCTCCATCGCGAGCAGTTCCTCGCCGGACACGTAGACGGTGATCTTCGCGTCGTGCTTGGTGCGCCCGGACCCGCTGCGCGCCGCGTTGCGGGCCAACTGGTCGGGGTCCGCCGGGGCGCTCGGCTTGCCGCGCGGGGCCACCGGTTCCGCCGGAGCGGGCACGGAGGGGCGTTCGAGTGCGGGGGTCGCCGGGCTGGAGGTGAGGCGGAAGAGTTCCGACGCTCCGGGCAGGGAAGCGCGCCTGCTCACCGGGCGATCACCTCGCGGGCCAGCGCACGGTAAGCCGCGGCGCCGGCGGACTTGGGAGCCCAGGTCGTGATGGGCTCGCCCGCGACCGTCGTCTCGGGGAACCGCACGGTGCGGTTGATCACCGTGTCGAACACGGTGTCGCCGAATGCCTCGACCACGCGAGCCATGACCTCCTTCGAGTGCAGGGTTCTCGGGTCGTACATCGTGGCGAGAATCCCCGTGATGTCCAGTTTGGGGTTGAGGCGTTCCTGCACCTTCTCGATCGTGTCGATCAGGAGCGCGACGCCTCGCAGACTGAAGAACTCGCACTCCAGGGGGATGATCACACCGTCCGCGGCGGTCAATGCGTTCACCGTCAACAGGCCGAGCGAGGGCTGGCAGTCGACAAGAACATAGTCGTAGTCGTTCATCACCGGACGAAGGACCCGTAACAACGTGTGCTCGCGCCCTACCTCTGCGACGAGCTGGACCTCCGCCGCGGACAGGTCGATGTTGCTCGGCAGCAGGTCAACGCCGTCGACGCGCGTTTTGCGGAGCACGTCCCCGATCTGCACCGAGCGCTCCATGATGACGTTGTAGACCGTCTGGTCCAGTTCGTGCGGCTGGATGCCGAGCCCGACCGACAACGCGCCCTGGGGGTCGAAGTCGACCAGCAGCACGCGGCGGCCGCATTCGGCGAGCGCGGCGCCGAGGTTGATCGTGGACGTGGTCTTGCCGACCCCGCCCTTCTGGTTGCACATGGCGAGCACCTTCGCCGGGCCGTGGCGCTCCAGCGGCGGCGGCTCGGGGATCTCGCGCAGCGGGCGCCCGGTCGGCCCGATCCCGCTCTCCGCGCGCTCTTTCGCCCGCATCCGGGCGCGTTCGGCGCGGGTCAGCGGCCGTTCCGGCTCGTCGCCCTCGTGGTCCGCCGGGGTGGCGATCCGCGCGTGCTCGAGGTTCGCCGCGGCCGAACCGGAGGTCCCGGCGGAACCGGCTGGCCCGGCGGACGCTGCCGGGTCCTCCGGCTGGTTCGGGGTCGGTGTCGACATGGCGCGAAAGCTCCTTGTTCGGCGGGGTCTCCGGCAGCCTATGCGGATTTCCGGAGCCCCGGCAAAGCGCCGCGCCGGGCCGCACGGGCCAAGTCACCGCAGCGTGGGAAGGCTCTATGACGCGTTGAGCGTTCAGCCGAGAGCGCGCGGATGCGCGGTGGCATAGACCTCTCGCAGCGTCGTGACGGTGACGAGCGTGTACACCTGGGTCGTGGTCACCGAGGCGTGGCCGAGCAGTTCCTGCACCACGCGGACGTCCGCGCCGCCTTCGAGGAGGTGGGTCGCGAACGAATGGCGCAGGGTGTGCGGCGAGACCGCGGCGGTGATCCCGGCTCGCTCGGCGGTGTCCTTGAGCACCTGCCACGCGCTTTGCCGGGAAAGCCTGCTGCCGCGGGCGTTGAGGAAGATCGCCGAGGTGCCGCGCCCGTTCGCGGCGAGCGCGGGACGGGCCCGGACCAGGTACGCGTCGAGTGCTTCCAGCGCGGGACGGCCGATCGGCACCAGCCGTTGTTTGCCGCCCTTGCCGTCGAGCAGCACGGTTCGCTCGTTGTCGTCGACATCGTCCACATCGAGCCCGACCGCCTCGGAAATCCGGGCACCGGTCGAGTACAGCAGCTCCAGCAGCGCACGGTCGCGCAGGGAGCGCTCGCCGTCCGGCGGCGGGGTGTCGAGCAGCTTGAGGACGTCCGCCACCGGCAACGCCTTGGGCAGCCGTTTCGCCGCGGCCGGCGGACGGACGTCGCGGGCCGGATCGTGTTCGGTGAGACCGTCGGCGTGCGCGAACTTGTGCAACCCACGGACGGCGACCAGCGCCCGCGCGGCCGATGACGCCGCCAGCGGCTGATGTTCTTCGTCGCCCTCGCGCAGCGCGGCACCGAACGACGTGACGTGCGCGGGCGTGACCTCGGTCAGCCGCGCGACCCCCGCCGCTTCCAGATGGGCGGCGTAGCGGCGGAGGTCGCGGGAGTAGCTGTCAAGGGTGTTGCGGGCGGTGCCGCGTTCGACGACGAGGTGGTCGAGGTACGTGGCTATCGCGCCCCGCACCTCGACACCCGCGTCATTCACGCCGCCACTCTAGGACGGCGCACCGACAGAACCGAGAATTCAGCCCTCGGCCAGTCGGCGAGCGAACCGCGACGGCCGGTCCTGCCACGGCGCGTCGGCCGGGCGAGTCTTCGCCGCACCGGTCACGACCGCGTGCGCCGACAACACTCCCGACACGGTCGCCCCGTTGACCAACTCGCCCGCCAGTGCCATCCGGACCGCCTCGGCGAGCGGGAATTTCCGCACCACCAGGTCGGCCTCTTCCTCGCCGAGCACGTCACGGTCCACTTCGGACAGATCGCGCGCGAGGAACACCCGCACCACCTCGTCGGTGAACCCGGGCGAGGCCGCGACGTCGACCAGCGTGTCCCAGCTGCCCGCCGCCAGCCCGGCCTCCTCGGCCAGTTCGCGCCGGGCCGCGTCGACCGGGTCCTCCCCTTCGTGGTCGATCAGCCCGGCGGGCAGCTCCCACAGCCTGCGCCCGAGCGGATGCCGGTACTGGTGGACGAGCGTGACGTTGTCCTCGCCGTCCAGCGCCGCGATCACCACCGCGCCGAGGTGCTCGACCACCTCGCGCTTGGCCGTTTCCCCGCCGGGCATCACGACGTCGTCGACCCGGAGGCCGACGACGCGTCCCACGTGGACGACCGTGCTGCCGGCGACGGAGAACTCGTGCGTGCCGGGCGTGGTCACCGGGCCGCCACGGGCGTCTCGGGCAGTTCGACCGGGAGCCGCTCGGCGACCTTGCGGTCCACGACGGCCTTCACGAACGCGCTGAACAGCGGGTGCGGCCGGGTCGGGCGGCTCTTCAGCTCGGGGTGCGCCTGGGTGCCCACGAAGAACGGGTGCACGTCCGCGGGCAGTTCGACGAACTCGACCAGGCGGTCGTCCGGCGAGGTGCCGGAGAAGACCAGGCCGGCGTCGCCGATCTGCTTGCGGTAGGCGTTGTTCACTTCGTAGCGGTGCCGGTGGCGCTCGGACACCTCGGTGCTGCCGTACGCCTTGGCGACCTGCGAACCGGCCTTGAGCTTCGCCGGGTACGCGCCGAGCCGCATCGTGCCGCCCATGTCGCGCTCGCCCGCGACGACGTCGCGCTGGTCGGCCATGGTGGAGATCACCGCGTGCTTGGTGCCCTCTTCGAACTCGGCCGAGTTCGCGTCCTCAAGGCCCGCCAGGTTCCGGGCGCTTTCGATGACCATGCACTGCAAGCCGAGGCAGAGCCCGAGCAGCGGCACGCCGTGCGTGCGTGCGTAGTGGATCGCGCCGACCTTGCCCTCGATGCCGCGGATGCCGAACCCGCCCGGGATCAGCACACCGTCCACATCGGACAGCACCGAAGCCGCGCCGGACTCGGTCTGCGCGTCGTCCGAGGCGACCCAGACGATCTCGACCTTGGCCCGGTGCGCGAACCCGCCCGCGCGCAGCGCCTCGGTGACCGAGAGGTACGCGTCCGGCAGGTCGATGTACTTGCCCACCACCGCGACCCGGACGATCTCGCTCGGGTTGTGCACGCGGTCGAGCAGGTCGCCCCACACCGTCCAGTCGACGTCGCGGAACGGCAGGCCCAGCCGGCGCACCACGTAGGCGTCGAGCGCCTCGCGGTGCAGCACCTTCGGGATGTCGTAGATCGAGCGCGCGTCCGGGCAGGCGATGACCGCCTCCGTGTCGACGTCGCACATCAGGCCGATCTTGCGCTTGAGGTCGTCCGGGATCTCCCGGTCCGCGCGGCACACGAGCGCGTCCGGCTGGATGCCGATGTTGCGCAGCGCCGCGACCGAGTGCTGGGTCGGCTTGGTCTTGAGCTCGCCCGAGGGGGCGAGATACGGCACCAGCGACACGTGCAGGAAGAAGCACTGGTCGCGGCCGACGTCGTGGCGCACCTGGCGGCACGCCTCGAGGAACGGCAGCGACTCGATGTCGCCGACCGTGCCGCCGACCTCGGTGATCACCACGTCCGGCGCGACGCCGTTCTCGTCCGGCCCGGCCGCCGCGGTGATCCGCGCCTTGATCTCGTCGGTGATGTGCGGGATCACCTGGACGGTGTCGCCGAGGTACTCGCCGCGGCGTTCCTTGGCGATCACCTCCGAGTACACCTGTCCGGTGGTGACGTTCGCCTTGCCGTCGAGAGAGCGGTCGAGGAAGCGCTCGTAGTGCCCGATGTCGAGATCGGTCTCGGCGCCGTCGTCGGTGACGAACACCTCGCCGTGCTGGAACGGGTTCATCGTCCCGGGGTCGACATTGAGGTACGGGTCGAGCTTCTGCATCGTGACGCGGAGTCCGCGCGCGGTGAGGAGCTGTCCGAGGCTGGACGCCGTCAGACCCTTACCCAGAGAGGAGGCAACGCCTCCGGTGACAAAGACATACTTGGTAGCCCGCGACTGAAGTCCCACGGGCCGCCAGCATATCCCACTCCCGGCAGATCGCTCGCCGACGCCTCTTCCCGGCGCGGCGGAATCGGTTCGCCCGGCCCGCGCTAGGCTTCGCGGCGTGCCGAACATCCGCGATGACCACTGGACCGCCCCGGTCGCGGGCGCCTCTCTGGACGCCGCGGTGCGCGTCCCCGGATCGAAGTCGATCACCAACCGGGCCTACGTGCTCGCCGCGCTCGCGAGCGCGCCCACCCGGGTGCGCCATCCGCTCGATTCGCGCGACACCCGGCTGATGCTCGGCGCGCTCGCCTCCCTGGGCGCGCGGTCGGAAGAGACCATCGACGGCTTCCTCGTGCACCCGCTCGGCACCATCAGCGGGCGCGGCGACGAGGCGACCGTCACCCTCGGCAACGCCGGGACCGTCGCCCGCTTCACGCCCGCCCTCGCCACGCTCGGCGACGCCTCGGTGCAGTTCGACGGCGACGAAGCGATCCGCCGCCGTCCGATCGACCCGCTGCTGGCCGCACTGCGCAAGCTCGGCGCGCGGATCGACGACGGCGGCCGCGGCGCGCCGCCGTTCACCGTGCACGGCACCGGCGGGCTGCGCGGGGGCCGGGTGGACCTCGATTCGTCGGCCTCCAGCCAGTTCCTGTCCGCGCTGCTGCTCGCCGGTCCGGCGTTCGAGCAGGGCGTGACGGTGCGGCTGGTCGGCGGCGCCCCGCCGAGCGAACCGCACATCGCGATGACGCTGGACATGCTCCGCCGGTTCGGGGCCACTGTGGACCGTTCCGGCACGGAATTCCATGTGGAACCGGCGAAACTCTCGTGCCCGGAGTACGTCGTGGAACCGGATCTGTCCACCGCGGCCCCGTTCGTGGCCGCCGCGGTGGTCGGCGGCGGGACCGTCCGGGTGCACGGCTGGCCGAAGCAGACCACGCAGCCGGGCGATTGGCTGCGCGGCCTGGTGGCCGAACTGGGCGCGAAGGCGACGCTGGACGCCGACGGCCTGTCCGTCACCGGCGGCGGCGCGTTCCCCGGCATCGACCTCGACCTGCACGAGGTCGGCGAGCTGACGCCGGTCATCGCCGCGATGCTGTGCTTCGCCGAGAGCCCGTCGAGCATCACCGGCGTCGCACACCTGCGCGGCCACGAGACCGACCGGCTCACCGCGCTGGCCACCGAACTGTCCGGCCTGGGCGCGGGCGTGACCGAGCTTGAGGACGGCCTGGAAATCACCCCGGCTCCGATGCACGGCGGCGTTTTCCACACTTACGAAGACCATCGGCTGGTGATGGCCGCCGCGGTGCTCGGTCTGCGCGTGCCCGGCGTGCTCGTCGAGAACCCGGACACCGTCGGCAAGACGTTCCCGAAGTTCGTCGACACCTGGACCGATCTCGTCAGCTGAGCACCCGGCGGCTCGTGAGTGCTGGCGCCGGTTCTAACCGGCATAAACACTCACGAGACTCCCGCTCAGCCCGCCGGACGCTCGTCCCGCTCGTCGTCCCCGAAGAGGTCGCGCAACGTCACCGCGCGGTTGACCCGGACGTGCTCGGCCGCGTACTCGCGCGCCCGTTCCACCTCGCCGGAGCCGATGGCGTCCACCAGGCGGCGGTGCTCGTCAAGCAGTTCGTCCCAGTGCTCGTTCTGGCTGGTCAGCCACCGCAGCTGACCCTCGAGCGGATGCAGCATCGTGGTGAGCAGACGGTTGCCCGCGATGGCGATGATCTCGTCGTGCAGCCTGCTGTTGACCTCGGAGATCCGCGCGCCGTCGCCACCCTGGGTAACCCGCGCCGACTCGGCGAGCAGCCGCTCCAGCCGCCGCATCTCCGGCTTCCCGGCCCGTTCCGCCGCCCGCGCGGCGGCGAGGCTTTCCAGCGCCTCCCGGACGTCGAACAGCTCCTCGACATCCACCCGCGCCAACTGCCGCACCACCACCCGCCGAGGCGAGGGCACGACCACGAACCCCTCGGATTCCAGGCTGCGGATCGCCTCCCGCACCGGCACCCGCGACACCCCGAGATCCTCCGCCAGTTCGCGCTCGACCAGCCGATCCCCCGGTCGCAGCCGCCCGGTCAGGATCCGCTCGCGCAGCTCCTCGAGCACCCGGGCGCGCGTCGCCGCCAGCGGCTGCCGGTCCTCCGTGGCACCCACCGTTCCCCCTCTCGCCGACATCGGACCTCGCCGAGTTTATCGGGAAGAGGGTTGACTCAGCAGCCAAGCGGAGCGATATTTGGGATCCCAAGTTTGGGATCCCAAAGCTGCCGGCACGTCGACCGGAGGTCAGCGATGACGCACGCCCCGTCCACCGAAACCAGCGCGACCGTCCAGACCGAACCCGACCCCCGCCTGTGGAACGAGGACCTCGCACCCGCCAAAGAGCGGCGCTGGAAGGTGTACGACATCTTCGCGCTCTGGATGTCGGACGTGCACAACCTCGGCAACTACACCTTCGCCGCCGGGCTCTTCGTGCTCGGGCTGTCGGCCTGGCAGGTGTTCACCGCGCTGCTGTTCGGGTTCGTGGTCATCTTCTTCGGGATGAACCTGATGGGCCGGATCGGGCAGCGCACCGGCGTCCCGTTCCCGGTGGTGGCGCGGATCAGCTTCGGCACGTTCGGCGCGAACCTTCCCGCGCTGATCCGCGCGGTGATCGCGATCTTCTGGTACGGCATCCAGACCTATCTCGCCAGCGTCGCCATCACGCTGCTCGTGCTGGCCATCGACCCCGGCCTGAAACCGTTGACCGAGCACAGTTTCCTCGGCCTGCACGCGCTCGGCTGGATGTGTTTCGTGGCGCTGTGGCTGGTGCAGGCGTTCGTGCTGACCCGCGGCATGGAGGCGGTGCGGAAGTTCCAGGACTGGTGCGGCCCGCTGATCTGGGTCGTGATGATCGCGCTCGCGGTCTGGATCCTCGCCGCGAGCCACTGGCACATCTCGTTCACCAGCAGTCCGCGGCACCTCTCCGGCGGCGAGCAGGTGCGGCAGTGGTTCGGTGCCGCCGGGCTGATCCTGTCCACCTACGGCACGCTGATGCTCAACTTCTGCGACTTCTCCCGCAACGCCCCCGACCAGAAAACGGTGCGGCGCGGCAACTTCTGGGGCCTTCCGGTGAACTCGACGGCGTTCGCGCTGCTGTCGGTGATCGTCACCGCGGGCAGCCTGCAGGTGTTCGGCGAGGCGATCACCGACCCGGCCGAACTGCTCGCCCGCGTGCACAACACGCCGGTGCTGGTCATCGGCGCGCTGACCTTCGCCATCGCCACCATGGGCGTCAACATCGTCGCGAACTTCGTCTCCCCCGCCTACGACCTGGCCAACATCTGGCCGAAGCGGATCTCGTTCACCATCGGCGGGATGATCAGCGCAGTCGCCGCGCTGTGCGTGCTGCCGTGGAAGCTGTACTCGTCGCCGGTGGTGGTCAACTACTTCCTCGGCGGGCTCGGCGCGTTCCTCGGGCCGCTGTTCGGGATCATGATCGTCGACTACTACCTGATCCGCCGCGGCGAGGTCGACGTCGAGGAACTGTTCGTGCGCGACGGCAAGTACCCCAAGGTGAATCCGCGCGCGATGGCGACTTTCGTGCCGTCCGCCGTGCTGTCCGCGGTGATCGCGCTGGTGCCGTTCTTCGCCCCAGCCGCGCCATACTCCTGGTTCCTCGGCACCGCCAGCGCCGGATTGCTCTACTACGCTGTCTCGTACCGCCAGCGGAGGGCTTGATGCGGATCCTCGTCACCAACTGCAACACCACCGAGTCCATGACGAAGGAGATCGAGACCGGAGCGCGGGCCGCGGCCAGCCCGGGCACCGAAATCGTCGCTCTGACGCCGAAGTGGGGCCCGGAATCGGCCGAGGGCTGGCTGGACAGCTTCCTGTCCGCCGCGGCGGTGCTGGACCTGTTGCGCACCACCGAGGAAACGTTCGACGCGGTCGTCCTCGCCGGTTTCGGCGAGCACGGCCGCGAGGGCGCGCGGGAACTGCTGGACGTGCCGGTGGTCGACATCACCGAGGCCGCGGCGCATCTCGCCGGGCTGCTCGGCCGCCGGTACGGAGTGGTGACGACGCTGGACCGCACGTGCGGGCTGATCGAGGACAGCCTGCATTCGGCCGGAGTGGACCGGAACTGCGTCGCGGTCGTCGGCACCGGGCTGGGCGTGCTGGACCTGCGCGACGAGGAACGCACCGAATCAGCCCTGCTCGCCGCGGGATTGCGGGCCCGGGACGCCGGGGCCGAGGTGCTCGTGCTCGGCTGCGCCGGGATGACCGGACTGGACCGCAAGATGTCAGCGATGCTCGACGTGCCGGTCGTCGACGGCGTCGCCGCCGCGGTCCGGCTCGCGGAATCCCTGGTGGCGCTGGGATTGCGCACCAGCCGCGCCGGGTCCTACGCCCGCCCGCTCGACAAACACCGGACCTGGCCCGGGGAATGACTGCTTGCCGCAGCCTCTCGCCTTCACGTCCGTGAGGGGGACCCTGAGGGAATCAGAGTCCCTCAGGGTTCCCCTCACGGACGTTTGCCGCTCAGGCGCGCACTGGCACCCGGGCCCGACCGGTCAACGCCTTGCTCCACGGCAGCCGCCGCAGCACCTCGACGATCGCGAAGGTCAGCGCCACCGTCGCCGGGTACGCCACCAGCGTCGTCCACGGCGCGCCGAACCGGTCGCCGACGAAGACGAACAGCGGGTCCAGCACAGCGATCGCGATGGGGTGGGTCAGGAACACCGCGAACGACCGGTTCACCGCCCAGGACACGAACCGCCCGCCGCGCTGCCTGCTCTCCGCCCAGCGCGCGCCCGCGAGGTAGATCCCGGCGATCGCCGCGACGAACCACGGGATCAGGTAAGGGCGGAAGGCGTCCGACGCCATCTCCGGCCACTCTCCGAAGTGGACACTCACGAAGTAGCCGGTCTCCGCGAGCACGAGCCCGCCCGCCATCGCCAGCAGCACCCAGCGCGAATGCGTGCGCAGCCAGGCGTGCACGGCCTCGAAGTGCAGCGCCGCCGCGGTGCCGAGCAGCATGTAGAACTGGTAGACGACGAAAGTCGCGAAGAACTGGCTCACGAAGCCGTAGCCCAGCACGGCGGGCGGGTAGCTCATGAAAAACGCCACCGCCGCCTGGATCGCGCCGGAGACCGCCAGCACCGTCCACGGACGGCGGCGGATCAGGTCGAACATCTTGGCCAGCAGCGGGAAGAGCAGGTACACCTGCAGCGTCACCAGCATGAAATACATGTGGTACCAGGCGTTCCCGGTGAGCAGGTCCAGCCCGAGCGTGCGCAGCTGCGAGCCGACCGACCCGAACGGCTGGCCCGAGGTGATCAGCGAATAAACCCGGTAGATGACCGTCCACACCACGTACGGCACCGCGACCAGCGGGAACCGCCTGCGCCAGAACTTCCCGGCCAGCACCGGCCGGTCGCGGTAGCCCAGCACGAGCACGAACGCGGTCAGCGCGAAGAACGCCTCGCGGGTCAGGTGCAGCGGCGTCTGGATCGCGTCGGCGACGACGTCCTGCGGAAACGTGGTGGAGCCGATCACGTGGATGAGGATGACCAGGCCGAACGTGACGACGCGGTACAAGTCGAGCTGCCGCAGGTGCGTCGGCCTGGCGGGCGCCGGCTCGTCCGCACGGACGAGCGGGATCTCGGTAGTGGTCATCGTTCGGCCGTGCTCCCGGGGTCGTTGGCGCTCATGGTGCCAGGCTCTCGTGGGCAGCTGTGAGCCACCCATGATCTTCCTGAGACTCGCCTGATGCCGCACGGGACGGGTGTCGGGTCAGCCACACCCGTACGGGTGAACCGGCGCCACCGGACCACTCGCCCCGCTTGGAACAGGCCGTTCGTCGGGCGTTTCCGGACACTTCACCACAAATCGCCCCAGGCTGGAAATTGGTCTAGTCCACAGTATTGACTCCGGCTGTGCCCTGGTTCACATTCGAATGCGGGCCGGCCCCCGCTCCTGCAGTGATCACCCGTCGTCCGACGCTTGCCGCGCATTCCCGTGCGGCGGGCGGACTTCGCTTGTGCGAGGGAGAAAAGCTTATGCCCCACCGGACCTTGAGACCGCTGGCCGTGGCCTGCGCCGCCTTGGCCGCCGTGGTCGTGGCCGGTCTCGCCATCCTGGCCCGGCCCGCCCCGGCCACCGCGACGCCCGCGCCCTCCTCGGGAGGGATGCGCGTCGCCTACTTCGACCAATGGAGCATCTACCAGAACGCCTACTACCTCAAGAACGTCGACAAGGTCGCCGACAACATCGACTACCTGCTCTACGACTTCGAGAACATCGACCCGAACAACCTCACCTGCTTCGAGACGACCAAGGCGACCACCCCCGACCCGGGCGGCGAGGACGACCCGAACGCGGGCGACGGAGCGGGCGACCAGTTCGCCGACTACCAGAAGTCGTTCGGCTCGGACATCAGCGTCGACGGCTCCGCCGACACCTACAACATGCCGATCGTCGGCAATTTCCACCAGTTGCAGGAACTCAAGGCACGGCACCCGAACCTGAAGGTGCTGCTGTCGCTCGGCGGCTGGACGTATTCGAAGTACTTCTCCGACGCCGCCGCCACGGACGCCTCGCGCAAGAAGTTCGTGAGCTCCTGCATCGACATGTTCATCAAGGGCAACATCCCGAACGCGGGCGGCTTCGGCGGCCCCGGCACCGCCGCGAACATCTTCGACGGGTTCGACATCGACTGGGAGTACCCGGCGCACCCCGGCGGCCACACGGGCAACCACTACAGCCCGAACGACACCCAGAACTTCACCTCGCTGCTCGCCGAGTTCCGCAGCCAGATGGACGCGCTGGGCAAGCACTACGCGCTCTCGGCCGCCCTGCCCGGCGGCCAGGACAAGATCGCGAAGATCCAGACCGACAAGATCCACCAGTACATGGACTTCGCGGACCCGATGACCTACGACATGCACGGCGCGTGGGACAAGACCGGTCCGACGAACTTCCAGGACCCGCTCTACCCCTCGCCGAACGACCCGTCCACGCCCATCCCGCCGGGCACCGAGAAATACACCATCGACCAGGTGATGAAGGCGTACACGCAAGGCGATCCGGCGTACGGCATCCCCGGCGGGTTCCCGGCGTCGAAGCTGACCTTGGGCATTCCCTTCTATTATCGCGGCTGGACAGGCGTGCCCGCGGGCTCGAACCACGGGCTGTACCAGACAGCCACCGGTCCGTCCGCTCCGCATCCGTTGAGCGGCAACGTGCCCGGGGTCGCGATGTACAAGGAACTCTCCGGAGTCGTCGACAACCCAGCGGACACATTCTGGGATCCGACAACGCAATCCGCGTGGTTCTACGACGGGACGAGCTTCTACGGCGGTTCGTCGAAACAGTCGATCAAGGCGCGCACCGATTACATCCATTGCAACGGCCTCGGCGGCGCGATGATGTTCTCGCTCTACGACCTCGACCCCGATTCGACGCTGTTCCACGCCGTCGTGGACGGGCTCGCCGCGCCGACGGAGGGCTGTTCCGGCCCGCCGCCGACCACTCCGACGACGCCTACCACGCCGACCATCCCCACGACCCCGACCACGCCGACGATCCCGACCACTCCCACTACGCCGACCACTCCGACGACTCCGCCGGGCGGCCAGTGCACGGCGGCGGCCTGGGATTCCGGCAAGGTGTACAACGGCGGCGCGGTCGTGTCGTACAACAACCACACCTGGACGGCGAAGTGGTGGACGCAGGGCGAACAGCCCGGCAGCGCCGACGTCTGGACGGACAACGGAGCCTGCTCCGGCGGCGGCGGTCCCACGACCGCGTGCCCGGCGGCGTGGAACACCTCCCAGTCCTACAACGCGGGCGCGGTGGTGTCCTTCAACGGCCACCGCTGGTCCGCCAAGTGGTGGACGCGGGGCGAACAGCCCGGCAGCGCCGCGGCCTGGGCCGACAACGGCACCTGCTGACCCCCGCAGCAGGCGCATGAATATCGGCGGCGGCACCGGAATTCCCTACCCCGAAGGGAACCCGGCGCCGCCGCCGACTTCTTGTCCGCATTGCCGAGATCCACCCGATCGCGGCGGGCGCAATAAAGTCAGCGGCGGTGCCGGATTCCCCCACCCTCGAAGGGAATCCGGCACCGCCGCCGACTCTTGTGCGGGAGGCGGAAAGTCTCAGTTCCCCGAAGCAGCCACACCCGGCGCGATCGCCTGCGCATTGCCCGCGGTCCCGTAACGACCCGAACCACCGTTGAGCTGTTCCTGCAACGCCAGCACCGTCGCCACCCGACCAGCCGCCGAATCCGCATTGTCCACAGTAGACAAAATCGACGTCGCCGAAGTGTCCGCGCGCACGACACCGATCGGCCCGGCGCCCTCCGCCGAACCCGGGTCACCGGCAAGGACAGTGCCCGCACCGGAACGGTCCATCTGCGCCGCGAAGCGCGCGATCGTCGCCGCCCGGTCCCCCGCGCCGTCGCCGGTCTCCTGGGCGCCGGTCAGCACGATCGCGAGCTGCGCGGGCTGCACGCCCTGGCTCGGCTTCACGAAACCGCCGTCGGTCAATCCACCGAGCGCGGCGGCGAGTTCGTCGCCGCTCGACTGCGGCTTCGCGCTCGCCTTGTCCAGCAGCAGCGTCGAACCGAGCAGCGCGCCGGCGAGCGTGCCGGAGTCGCCCGCGGTCGGGAACTTCGCCCCGGCCGGCTGCAGCCGCGTGACGACGTCGCGCAGCTGGTCGGCCTTCGCCGGGTCGGTGAACGCGTTGGTGAGCTGCAGTTCGCCGGTCACCGAGGCGCCGGACTGGCCGACGAGCTTCTTGAGCGCGTCGCGGTCGGCCGGGCGCGCGTCCTGCGTGGTGACGATGACGACGCTGCGCTTGTCGAGCGCGCCCGCGACGACCTTCGGGCCCATGGTTCCGGCGAAGGCATCCGCGTCGGCCAGCCGCGCTTTGAGCGCGTTCCGCTGTGCCTCCAGGTCGGACACCTGCGTGCCGAGGTCTTTCTTCTGGTCCGCGAGCCCGGACAGCAGCGAACCGTTGAGCGCGGTCGAGCCCAGCACCACGCCGACGGCCAGCGCCAGGAAGCACGCGGTGATGGAAACGATGTGGTACCGCAGGGAAATCACGTGAAGAGACCCTTCACCCAGGCGACGAACGTGGACCAGGTGTGCTGGATCCACTCGAGATAGACCGAGCCGACGTCGGAGACCAGCAGCGCGGCCACGACGACGACGATGGCGGCGAGGACGAGCAGCGCGACGGCGCCGAGCGACACCCGGCTGCGGTGCAGCGTCGCGACGGCCTTGCCGTCGACCAGCTTGGTGCCGAGTTTGAGCCGCGTGAGGAACGTGGACGGGTTCGACCCGGACCGGCCGTGGTCGAGGAATTCCCGCAGCGTGGCCTGGAACCCGACGGTGACGACGAGGCTCGCGCCGTGCGCGTCGGCCAGCAGCAGGGCGAGGTCCTCGGCGTTGCCGGACGCGGGGAAGGTGACCGCGCCGATGCCGAGGTCCTGGATCCGCTCGACGCCCGGCGCGTGCCCGTCCGGCTGCGCGGGGACGACGACCTCGCCGCCGCTGCGCAGCGTCGCGGTGCCGATCCCGGTCGGGTCGCCGACCATGACGTCCGGCTGGTAGCCCTGCGCGCGCAGGGTGTCCGCGCCGGCGTCGACGCCCACCAGCACCGGCCGGTGCTCGCCGATGTACTTCTTGAGCTTCTTGAGGTCCTCGGCGTGCCCGGTCCCCGCGGCGACGACCAGCACGTGCCGGTCGCGCACCGGGACCTTCAGGTCCGGGACGCCGACGCCGTCGAGGATCAGCGTGCGCTCGCGGCGAAGGAACTCGATCGTGTTGGCGGAGAAGGCTTCCAGCTGGGTCGACATCCCGGCCTTGGCCTCGATCATCTGGTCGGCGACGCTTTCGGGGGTCTGCTCGTCCCCGGTCGCCAGCTGCCGCTCCCCCAGGTACACCGCGCCCTCGTGCACGCGCAGCTTCGTGCCGTCCTTGACGGTGCGCAGCAGCTCGCCGCCGACCGAGTCGATCAGCGGGATCCCCGCCGCCACCAGGATTTCCGGGCCGAGGTTGGGGAACCGGCCGGAAATCGACGGCGAGGCGTTGACCACCGCGGCGACCTCGGCGGCGACCAGCGCGTCGGCGGTGGCCCGGTCGAGGTCGAGCTGGTCGAGCACGACGACGTCGCCGGCGCTGACCCGGCGCAGCAGCTCCCGCGTGCGCCGGTCGACCCGCGCGACACCGATGACGCCGGGAAGGGCTTCGTGGTTCCGCGCGAGAAGACCGGTGAGCTTCATGTGGCTGATGGTGACAAATTTGTGCGTGGCTACAGAGCCGACGCGCCGAAGCGGACATGACTCGTTGTGGTGAGCCATGTCGCGCGGGGCGCGGAGCCGGGGTTAACTGTGCGGTCCGCCCGCTCCGAAATCGAGGTTGGACCAGGGGCTCGCGGGATCGTTCAGCAGTCGGTGGCGGACCCGGGCGGCGCAGGCGTATTCCGGCCCGAATTCCTCGCCGTCGAGCGCGAGCAGCCTGCCCAGCACGTAGCCGGTGGACAATTCCGCCCACGATTCGTGGTAGCGGCGGGCGATCGCCCCGGCCTCCAGCACCATCAATTCCGCGGTAAGCGCGTCGCAATAGCCGACTGCCAAACCCCAGCGGGCCAGTTCGACCGCGCGGCCGACGTCCCAGCCGATGATGCTGTCCACCACGCCGTCCGGAGCGAGCAGGCCGTCGGCGCGGAACCGCTGTTCGTACCGCACGATCCGGCGCACCGCGTCGACGAGCGGCTCGGCTTGGTCCTCCGCGTCGTTGTCGGCGCACCACTGCCGGACCAGCTCGACCCAGCCGTACACGTCCAGCGCCAGCCCGCTGCGGGCGCGCAGCACGAGCACGAGATTTCCGGTGGTGAGCTGGTAGGAATCGCCGAGCAGCCGGTCCATCGCGGCCCGCCAGCTCGCCGCGTCCGCGACGCCCCACCAGTCGCGCAGGCCGCGGACTTCGGCGACGTAATCGTGGTAGCGCGCGTCAAGGACATTCCACGGCTCGGCCGACAGCACCGCCTGATGCGCGCCGCACGCCAGCGCGTGCGCGACCGGACCGTCGAGAAGTCCGTACCGTGCCGTGTAAAGCCGCTCGACCTGCTGCTCCACCGCGGTGACCCGATGCGGATTCGCGTCGACCCAAGGCAGCACGGCGTTCGCGCCCACCCGCCATTCGGCGAGCGTGCCGCGATTGAACACGACCTGTTCCTCCGGGCCGAGACCGTGCGTCGCCCAGTCGAGATCGCCGCTGAGAAAGACCACGTCCGTACCGAAATCCGGCAGCGCGCCGCGGGTGAACACCTGCAGCGAGGATTCGCCGCCGTGCGCACAGCAGACTTTCGCGGGCGACCAGGTCCGCTCCCGCGCGAGCTGCTGCGCCTCGTCCCGGTGGATCGGCACGAACAGCTCCTCGTCGCCGAGGAGTTCGAGGAAGCGGTCGAGATCGTCCTCCCGCCGCGCGCGGGCGAGTTCGGCTTCGACGTCGGCCAGCGTGGCCCAGGTCATGGAATCCGGTCAGCCCTTCTTCGCGCGCTTGCGCTTCGCGCCGGTGTTCTTCGCTTTGTCTTTTTCCGCGGTGGCAAGCAACTCCTCGGCGTGCGCGCGACCGGTCTCGGTGCCGTCCATGCCCGCGAGCATCCGCGCCAGCTCGCGCACCCGGTCGCCCTGGTCGAGCGTCTTCACGCCGCTGCGCGTGACGCCGCCGCTGGTTCCCTTGTCCACCACCAAATGCTGATCGGCGAACGCGGCGACCTGCGGCAGGTGCGTGACCACCAGAACCTGGTGCGTGCGCGCGAGCCGCGCCAGCCGCCGTCCGATCTCCACTGCGGCCCGGCCGCCGACCCCGGCGTCCACCTCGTCGAACACCAGCGTCTGCACGGTGTCCGCGTGCGCCAGCACGACCTCGATCGCCAGCATCACGCGCGACAGCTCACCGCCCGAGGCGGCCTTGTGCACCGGCAGCGGCGGCGCGCCGTTGTGCGCCCGCAGCAGCAGTTCCACTTCGTCGACGCCGTCCGGGCCCGCGTGCACCGCGTGCCCGTCGATCGCGAGCGCCTGCCGGTCGCCGTGTTCGGCCGGACGCTGTTCGACGGTGATCTCCAGCTCCGCCTGGCCCATCGCGAGCCCGGACAGTTCCTTGGTGATCGCCGTGGCGAGTTCAGCGGCCGCCTTGCCGCGCGCGGCGGAGACCTCGGTGGCGTGCGCGACCAGCTGCACGGCCAGCTCGTCCCGGCGCAACGCCAACGCGCCCAGCGCCTCTTCGGAGGTGTCCATCGATTCGAGCCGTCGCCGCGCGTCATCCGCCCACGCCAGCACTCCGTCGACGTCCGCGGCGTACTTGCGGGTGAGCCGTTTGAGATCGGCCTGGCGCGCGAGCACCTTCTCCAGCAGCGCCGGGTCGGCGTCCAGGTTCTCGACGTAGCCGCCCAGCTCCGCGCCGACGTCGTTCAGCAGCGTGGAGGCTTCCTCCAGCCGCGGCGCGAGGTCGCGCAGCGCGGAGTCCTCCGCCGAGGCGAGCCGCCGCACCGCTTCGCCGATCAGGCCGAGCGCGCCCGGGGCGTCCGGATCGCCGTCCTGCGAGCCGGACACCGCCGCGTGCGACTCGGTGGCCGTCGCGCGGAGTTCGTCGACCGCGGCGAGCCGCTTGATCTGCTCGGTCAGCTCGACGTCCTCGCCCGGTTCGGGCGCGACCGCGTCGATCTCGTTCAGCCCGTGCTTCAGCAGGTCCGCCTGCTGCGCCATCTCGCGGGAGCGGTTGGAGCGCTCGCTCAGCTCGGTGAGCACGGCCAGCCATTCCTCGCGGACCTGGCGGTACCGCGCGAGCGGCCCGCCCACGTCCTCGCCGGCGAACCGGTCGATGACCGCGCGCTGCTCGGCCGGGCGCAGCAGCCGCAGCTGGTCGTTCTGCCCGTGCACGGCGATCACCTGCTCGGACAGCTCGGACAGCACCCCGACCGGCACCGACCGGCCGCCCAGGTGCGCCCGCGAGCGTCCGTCGGCCGCGACCGTGCGCAGGGCGATGACGCTGCCGTCCTCGGCGACGTCGGCCCCCGCGTCGGTGACGATGCGAGCGGCCGCGTCGTCCTTGCCCACGGTGAACCGGCCCTCGACGAATGCCTTCAGCATCCCGTTCCGGACCTTCGACGCCTCGGCCCGTCCGCCCGAAAGCAGATGCAGCCCGGTGACGACCATGGTTTTTCCCGCACCCGTCTCACCGGTGACCACGGTGAAGCCCGCGTGCAGTTCCAGCAGGGCTTCCTCGATGACTCCGAGGCCCTGGATGCGCATCTCGGCCAGCACGACGCATACGGTAGCGGCCCGCACCGACGTTCTGTGCGTCCGAGGTCCGCTAACTCTTCTTTTCGCTGGTCGAACACTTGTGCGGGCGCGTCGCGGATCAGCCGCCCGGACGCTCCCCGCCGCGCCGGTCGCGCCAGCTGCGCACCGGCAGGCCGAACTTGTACACCAGCCGGTCGGTGAACACGCCGTCCCACAGCCGCACCAGCCGCACCGGCCGCGTGCCGCACACGACGCGCACCAGCGCGCCCGGCGGCAGGTCGAACGACCGCAGCCCGTCGCAGGTCAGCACCGCTTTCGGGCCGGTCGGGTCGATGCCGACGGCGATCACCGACTCGGGCGAGACGACCAGCGGCCGGGAGAACATCGCGTGCGCGTTGCTCGGCACCACGAGCAGCGCCTCGACGTCCGGCCACAGCACCGGCCCGCCCGCGGAGAAGGCGTACGCGGTGGAGCCGGTCGGCGTCGCGCACAGCACGCCGTCGCAGCCGAAGGACGACACCGGGCGGCCGTCGACCTCGATCAGCGCGTCGAGCACCCGCTCGCGGTTGAACTTCTCGACGCTGGCCTCGTTGAGCGCCCAGGTCCGGTAGATCTCCGCGCCGTCGGCGGTGACCGTGACGTCGACCGTCATCCGGTCCTCGACGTGGTACTCGCGGTCGACCACGCGCTGCACGGCGTCGGCGAGCGCGTCCGAATCGGCCTCGGCGAGGAAGCCGACGCGGCCGAGGTTCACGCCGAGCACCGGCACCTCCGCCGGGCGGGCGAGTTCCGCCGCGCGCAGCAGGGTTCCGTCGCCGCCGAGCACGAACACGAGTTCGGCCCCTTCGGCCGGATTGTGCTCGGGCGCGACCACGGTGCACGGCTTGGCCATGCAGCCGTCCGGGTCGATCAGCTGGAGAACGTCCTCGTCGAGCACGCGAAGCCGGATCCCGGCCTTCGCGAATCGCTGGGACACCTCGCGGGCGGCCTCCCGGGTGGTGTCCCGGTCGGGGTGCACCACGAGGAGCACTTCACGTTCGGCGGTCACTGGGGTCCTTCCTGGACTGCGGCGCGAACGAGCCGCTCGGCATCCTCGATGTCGTCGACGCCGGCGTCTTCCGACCCCGCTTTCCGGAGCCACACAAAGTATTCGACGTTCCCGGACGGCCCCGGCAACGGGCTCGCGACAACCCCGCGCAGCGACAGCCCGAGCTTGGCGGCTTCGGCGAGCACGCCCAGCACGGATTCGGCGCGCAGTTCGGGATCGCGGACCACGCCGCCGCTGCCGAGCCGGTCCTTGCCGACCTCGAACTGCGGTTTGACCATCGGCAGCAGATCCGCGCCGTCGCGGGCGCATTCGGCGAGCGCGGGCAGCACGAGCTTGAGCGAGATGAAGGAAAGGTCGCCGACGACGAGATCGACCTGGCCGCCGAGGACGTCCGGCGTCAGGTTGCGGACGTTCGTGCGGTCGAGGACCACGACGCGATCGTCGGTCTGCAGCTTCCAATCGAGCAGGCCGCGCCCGACGTCCGCGGCGATGACCTTCTCCGCGCCGCCCCTCAGCAGCACATCGGTGAACCCGCCAGTGGATGCGCCCGCGTCGAGACAGCGGCGGCCTTCGACGGTCAGCCCGTCGGGACCGAAACGGTCAAGCGCGCCAAGGAGTTTGTGCGCGCCGCGCGACGCCCAGCCCGGATCGTCCTCGTCCTTCACGACGATCGGCGCGTCGTTTTCCACGCCGGTGGCGGGTTTCGTGGCGACCATGCCGCGCACGGTGACCTTGCCGCCGGCGATGAGCGCGGAGGCTTGTTCGCGGGAGCGGGCGAGTCCGCGCCGCACGAGTTCCGCGTCGAGCCTGGCCCGTTTGGCCACGCCGGTCAGACCTTGTCGATGCTGGACAGGGCCACGGTCAGCTCGGTGTGCACGGCCTCGAACCGGTCCACGTGCTCGGCGGGCGGCAGCGTGTCGAGGTCGTCGAGCCCGGCGACGGCCTCGTCGATGCCCGCCCGCGGGTCAGTCTGCTGCGGGCCGGGTCCGGGGATCGGCGGGGGTCCGGGAACCGGCCGCGGAACGTTCGGGTGCACAGGCCCAAACTACCAGTCAGGCCAGCCCGAGCCCGGCTACTGCCGCCGCGGCCGCGTCGCCTTCCGCGCGCACCTGCACGACCCCGGTCCGCCACGCCGAATCGCACAGCGCGCGCAACAGGTCGAGCTTGTCCCCCTCGCCGCGAACGGTCAGCACGTCGCCTTCATTGATTTCCCAGCCGGTCCGCTTTCCAACGCGCAATTCGTCCACCGGCTGCGCGAGCGCGGTGAGATCGGCGCCGAGATGCGTCGGCCTTTCCGCCGGAATCGCGGTGAGCAGCGTCGCCGGAGTCGCGATGCCGGTGAGGACGCACAGCGAGTCGAGGCTCGCCGCGACCGCACCCGCGATGTCGGTGTCGAGCCGATCCCCGACCACCAGCGGACGCTTCGCCTTCGCCGACCGCGCAGCCGTCTCGAACAACAACGGCTGCGGCTTCCCTGCGACCACCGGCTCCGCGCCGGTCGCGATCTTTAGCGCCCCGACCATCGAGCCGTTGCCCGGCATCAGCCCGCGCTCGGTCGGCAGCGTCGTGTCGGTGTTCGTCGCGACCCACAGGCCGCCCGCCCGGATCACGATGCTCGCCTCCGCGAGGTCCGCCCATCCGGTTTCCGGCGAATGTCCTTGCACCACCGCGGAAACGTCGTCGCCCGCGGTCCGCACCGGCTCCAGTCCCGCGTCGGCGATCTGGTCGCCGAGCGCGGCCGTGCCGACGATGAGCACCTTCGCCCCGGCGGGCAGCCGGTCCCGCAGGAGCGCGGCTGCCGCCTGAGCGCTCGTGTGCACCTCTTCGGTGTCCGCGGAGATGCCGAGGTCCCGGAGGTGCTCGGCGACGGCGGACGGGGCCTTTGACGCGTTGTTGGTCACGAACCGGACCGCCGTGCCTTGCTCGCGCACGGCGGTCACGGTTTCCGCGGCCCCGTCGATCACCTGCGGCCCGTGGTACACGGTGCCGTCGAGATCGAACAGCAGCGCGTCGTAGGCCACGTCAGTCATCCGACCCGGTCGGCTCGTCTGACGCGGTCGGCTCGGCCGGCTCGTTGGACGCCTTCGCCTCGTTCGACTCGTTCGCGAGGTCCGCGGCGCGCTCGGCGGCGTCGGTCTCGTCCTCGGCGTCGGCCTCAGCGGCGTTCAGGAACCACTGCACGGCCTCTTCCTTGCGTCCGGCAGCCTCGAGGTTGTCGGCGTAGGCGTAGAACAGGCGCGCGCTCCACGGGTCGCGCTTGGCCGCCTGGAGGTCCGGCCCCTGCAGCGAGACGACCGCCGCGTCCAGCTGCCCGAGGTCGCGCCGCGCACCCGCCGCGACGATCGCCAGCTCGACCTGGGTCCCCTTGGTGAGCCGTTCCTTGTCGGTCTCCTTGGCGAGGTCCAGAGCGCGCTCCGGACGGCCCAGCGCGCGCTCGGCGTCCGCGATGATCGCGATGTGCTCGTCGCTGCGCGTCATCCGCCGGACGGCGCGCAGTTCGGACAGCGCTTCCTGCCAGTTGCCCGCGTGGTAGGCGACCAGCCCGAGCCCTTCGCGCACGATCGGCACGCGCGACGCCTTGGTCTTCGCGTACCGGGCGTGCTCGAGTGCGGCCTCCGGGTCTTCGTCGACCAGCCCGCCGGCGGCGACCAGGTGCTTCCCGACGGTCTCCGCGAGCCCCTTCGGCAGGGTCCGCAGCTCGCGGCGGACCTCTTCGTCGAGGTCGGAGAACTCGATGTCCTCGGGCAGGTCCGGTGCTTCGAGCAGCTCGCGGGCGAGAGCGGCGTCCTGTTCCTCGACGGTCACCGGCCGCTTGGTGCGGGGACGGTCGTCCCTGCGGTCGCGACGGTCGCCTCGATCGCCACGGCTGTCGCGGTCTCCACGGTTGTCGCGGCTGGGACGGTTGTCGCGGTTGTCGCGGTTGTCGCGGTTGTCGCGGTTGTCGCGCTCCCGCCGGTCCGACCGCTCGCCCCGGTCGTCGCGGTTGTCCCGCGAGTCGTCCGCGTCGCGCCGTTCCTGGCCCTCAGCGGCCTCGACGCTTTCGACCCGGTCCGTCGCGCCCGATACGACCTCAGCGCCGCCCGAGCCCGCAGTCACCTCGTCGACGACCGCGGATTCCTCGGCCGATGGGGTCTTCTCGACCTCGTCACGCCGCTCCCGGTAACCGTCGTCCTGACGGTCCTTCCGGAAACCGCTGTCGCGCTGGTCCTTGCGGAACCCGCCGGAGTCGCCGTCCCGGTCACGCCGGAATCCGCCCGAACGCTCGTCCCGACGATCCCCGCCCGGCCGCTTGGCACCGGACCGGTCGTCACGACCGAACCCGCCGGACCGGTCGTCCCGACGGTCGCCCCGGTAGCCGCCCTCGTCGCGTCGCTCGGTGCGGAAGCCGCCCGAACGATCGTCTCGCTTGTTGTCGCGGAACCCGCCCGGACGGTCGTCCCGACGGTCCCCGCGGGGACCGCCTTCGTCGCGCCGGTACCCGCCCGGCCGGTCGTCCCGCTTGTTGTCGCGGAACCCGCCGGAGCGGTCGTCCCGGCGATCCCCGCGGTAGCCGCCGCGCGAATCGCGATCGCCCGGCTTGCCGCCGCGGTTGTCGCGGTCGCCGTAGCTGCCGCGGTTGTCCCGGTTGTCCCGGCGGTCGTCGCGATCGTTGCGGAACCCGCGGTCGTCGCGCCGGTCTCCCCGGTTTCCGCCGGAGCGGTCGTCCCGGAATCCACCGGAACTCCGGTTCCCGCCACGGAATCCGCTGTCGCGCGAACCGCGGTCGTCCCGGTCCCGGTAGCCGCCGGGCTTGCCGCCGCGGTCGTCGCGGTAGCCGCCGCGCGAACCGCGATCGCCCGGCTTGCCGCCCCGGTTGTCGCGGTCGCCGTAACCGCCACGCCGGTCGTTGTCGCGGAATCCGCCGGATCCGCGCCGATCGTCGCGGAAACCGCCGCCCTGGGAGTCCTTGCCGCGGTACCCGCCCGACTCGCGCCGGTCGTCGCCGCCCGAGTGACCGCCACGCCGGTCGCCGCCGCCGCGCCGGTCGTCGTTCCAGCGCCCGCCGGAGCGCTCGCCGTAAGAGGACTTGCCCTGCGGACGCCCGCTGCGGTCGCCGTAGGACTTCCCTTCCGGACGTCCCGAACGGTCGCCGTAAGACTTGCCGGGCCCGCCCGAGCGCTCGCCGTACGAGGGCCGCCCCTCGGAACGGTTGCCGTAGGACGAGCGTCCCTCCGGACGCCCGGAGCGGTCGCCGTAGGAGGGCTTGCCGCCGGGTCCGCCGGAGCGGTCGCCGTAGGACTTGCCCTGCGGACGGTCGAACTCGCGCTTGCCGCGGGGGCGGAAGTCGCGGTCGTCGTCGCGTTTGCCGGCGTATCCGCGCTGTTCGCGGGGGCCGTCGTCGCGGCCGGGGCGGCCGGCGAAGCCGCCGGAACCGCGCGCGCCGTGATCGTCTCGACGGGGCCGGCCCTGGTGGGCGTTGTCCCGTCCGCCGCGGTCCTGCCGCGCGCCGCGCCGGTCTCCCCGGGGCGCGTCGGACCTGCCGCCGCGGGAGTCCTGGTCGCGGCGAGCCGACCGACCGGACCCCTCATCCGCTGAGTCTCGTCGACCGAACTCGGACACCTGGCCTCCTGCCATAGACAACTCTGGAATTCTGAGGACGGCCCTCCGTACGAGGGCCGATTGACTATCCTACGGGCCCGTTCGGAGCAACCTCGCGCGGGCGGACCTGTGGCCGGCCCGCGCGCTGCCCGAGCGGACGCGAACATGAGTCTGGGCCCCGGGAGAACCGTGAGGGTTCTCGACCGGGGCCCAGACTTCTCAAAGTAAGTTCGGCGGTGTCCTACTCTCCCACAACCCTTCGGTTGCAGTACCATCGGCGCAGTCAGGCTTAGCTTCCGGGTTCGGAATGGGACCGGGCGTTTCCCTGACGCTAAAACCACCGAAACACTCC
>NZ_PQIA01000054.1 GCF_003385235.1 Amycolatopsis circi
AACCCACCCAGGCGAGCGAAGTCATCGCTTCGCCGACAACCGGGCTCAATGGGCCGACTGAGGCGCTCGGTGACACGGCATCTCGCACTTGGCCGCGGTATCCATCATCGCTGCGCTGCAGGTGTTCCCATCAATGGAACGTTCAAGAAGCCCTTTGCATGGGGCGAGGACGTCGAGCAGGTTCCCGGCATGGTTGCCGCGCCTGTCGGTTGGCCAGCCATGCCAGCTATCGCCTTTACTTCATGTCATCTACCGCCTGTGCTGGGCGAAGAACCACAACGTCAGACGACACCGTGATGCCAACTAACGCCTGACGTCACAACGATGCTTGCGCCGACTGCTGTGCCGCCGCTTCAGATATCTTGACCCGGCCTCCCACGACTCCTTCCCTGACTGCGAGAGGTCCTGCCGCACATCCGTCGCCATCCTGCGCGCCGAGCCTGCACTACAAGGGCCTGTCCGGCCTCGTCGGCGAGCTCTGCACCCACCGAACTCGCCCTTGAATTCGAGGCTATGCAACTGACCACCGACGCCAGCCTCACCTGACCACCGCGCCCGACAGCGCCGACGAAGAACGGCTTCGGCTTCTTGCCAGCTGGGTTGCACCCGAAATCAGCATGGCGAACAGACGGCAGCGAACGGATAACAGAGCTACCGCTTGAGCGCTATCTCCGCCGCGTTCTGCCGCACCCACTGGAGCGCCAAGGCGACCGCGCCGGTGAGGATGATCTCGTCACCGAGCTTCGAAGCCTGCACCGCCGGACCGTCCGCGCCGTCGAGCAGCCGGCTTACCTCCTCGCCGATCAGCGGAAGCACGTCCGACGCGAGCTGAGCTGCGCTGCCGCAGATCACCACGGTCTCGGGGTCCAGCATCGACGCCATCGCCGCGATCGTGCGGCCGAGCCGACGGGCGGCACCGGCCATGGCCGTCTTCGCAACCGGATCCCCTTCCCGAGCAGCGGCGCGAATGCTCGCCAGGGTCAGCCCTTCCGCAGCAAGCCCGCGCAGGCAGGAAGCCTGTTCCCCGTCCGCCAGCGCGCGACGGCATTGATCGATCAGCCAGTAACTCGCCCCGACCGTGCTGCCGACTCCCTCGACCTGCTGGAGCCAGCGAAGCTCTCCAGCGCGCCCGGCCCGTCCCCGCACCAGTTCGCCGCCGGCGATGATCCCCGCGCCCATGCGGTAACCCGACAAGAGCGCGACGAGGTCCCGGCTCCGAGCCGCCGGGTTGTAGCTCCGCTCCGCCAGCGCGGCGAGGTTCGCGTCGTTCTCCACGACCACGGGGCTCCGGAGCCACTCGCCCAGAACGCCGGTCAGGTCGGCGTGCATGACCGTCCAGAACGGATCGTCGCCCGGGACCGTCCCTTCGTGACTGACGGGAGCCGGTATGCCCAGGACGGCGTGCACGACGGAAGTGATGCCGACGTCCGCGTTCACAAGCGCGTCCTCGACCGCGCCACGTACTAACGCTTGCCGTTCCGACGCCGATTGAGCGTCCCCGTAGAGCTGGCGTTCCGCTGTGCCGCGGATCTGGCCGTTGAGGTCGGCGATCGAGGCCTGGACCCGATACGAGCCAGCGTCGATCGCGACAACCGACGCGGCGGCGTGCGCGAAGGCGAATCGTCGCGACGGCCGCCCACGCGCTTCGCCCGGCGGGCGTCGCCGTTCCAGCTCGACGATCCAGCCGGCCTCGATCAGCTCGTCGCAGACGCTGTAGATCGTGGCCCGGGTCAACCCCGCACGGTCGACGAGTTCCGCGGCAGTCAGGTCCGGCATGCCCCAGATCGCATCGAGTACCGACCTGCGATTCGCCTGGCGCATGGCGACCGGCGACGTCAACTGCCCAGCCACGTGTCTCCTCTCCTCACCGTTGACAACTCTAACGTACAGACTCTAACGTCAGAGTTTCACGTTAGAGTTGCCAGCAGGGAGAGTCATGGTCACCGACGACCGTCCAGCGGCCCCGACCGCAACCGCTAAGTCCGGAATGGACGACAACGGGCAATGGTGGCGAGATGCGGTCGTCTATCAGATTTATCCGCGGAGCTTCGCCGATTCGGACGGCGACGGCATCGGCGACCTGCGCGGGATCTCCGATCGCCTCGACCGCCTCGTCGACCTCGGCGTCGACTGCATCTGGCTCTCGCCGTTCTATGTCTCCCCCGGTGCGGACGCTGGGTACGACGTCGCGGACTACCGCGACGTGGACCCGATGTTCGGCACCCTGCACGACTTCGACACGCTGCTGGCGAAAGCACACCGCCTCGGGCTCCGGGTGATCGTCGACCTCGTCCCCAATCACACTTCCACCGCGCACCCGTGGTTCCAGGAGGCGCTCGCGGCACCGCCCGGCTCTCCCGAACGTTCCCGCTTCCACTTCCGCGACGGCCGCGGAGCCGACGGATCCGAGCCCCCGAACAATTGGCCGAGTGCGTTCTTCGGGCCGGCGTGGACGCGGACGACAGACCCGGACGGCAAGCCTGGGCAGTGGTATCTCCACATGTTCGACTCCGGCCAGCCTGACTGGAACTGGGACAACGAGGAGGTCCGCGAGGAGTTCAGGTCGATCCTGCGATTCTGGCTCGATCGCGGGGTCGACGGATTCCGGGTCGACTGCGCGACTGCGCTGGTGAAAGCGCCGGGCCTGCCCGATGTCCCCGAGAACCCTGACGACTACGACTTCTTCGCCGCGGTTCGCGGCCTCGACGGACAGGACCTGCCGCCTTCGCCAGGAGGCGATCAGGAGGGCGTGCACGACATCTATCGAGACTGGCGGAGCGTTCTGGACGAATACGGCGCCGACCGGATTCTGACCGGCGAGATCTGGCTCCCGCCGAGGCAGATCTCTCGGTATCTGCGCCCGGACGAAATGCACCAGGCCTTCAACTTCGCTTATCTGGAAGCTGGCTGGAGCGCGGACCGGGTGCACCGCGTGGTCCGCGCGACGCTCGCCGCCCACGACGAAGCAGGAGCGGCCGCGACCTGGGTGCTGTCCAACCATGACGTGGTGCGCCATGCGACCCGGTTCGGGTTCGGTCCCGACGCTCCGCGGATGTTCGGAATCCGCGCGACTGATCCTCAGCCGGACACCGCTCTCGGCCTTCGGCGCGCACGTGCTGCGACCCTGTCGATGCTCGCACTGCCCGGATCCGCTTACCTGTACCAAGGCGAGGAGCTCGGGCTGCCCGAGCACACCACGCTGAACGACGAAGCTCGTCAGGATCCGGCCTGGAGACGGTCGGGCGGAACGCAGGCCGGCCGCGACGGTTGCCGCATCCCGCTGCCTTGGGAAGCCGACCGGCCCGCCGCGGGATTCAGCCCCGGCGGCAAGACCTGGCTTCCGCAGCCCTCCGCTTATGCCCGCCTCGCGCGCGACCGCCAGCAGGAGACCGCCGGGTCGACGCTCGAAATGTACCGGCAGGCTCTCGGAATTCGGAAGGCAAGGCACCTCGGGCACGGGAAGCTGGATTGGCTCTCCGAACCAGCCGACGCGGTCGTGGCGTTACGGAACGGCGATCTCCTGTCAGTGACCAACATGGGCAACGTCCCTGTTGGACTCCCGCCGGGAGATGTCGTACTCCGCAGCGAGCCCGGCCCGGACACGGTTCTCGAGCCCGATACGACCGCGTGGATTCTTTCCCGCCCCACGGCCTGATTCCCGCTCCGTTCGAAGCCGCGCCGCCTTACATCTCAATGCCGAGAGAAGGACTACCCATGCCCGAAACGACTTCCGCCCCGCCGGACGCAAGCCGCTTGCCGAATACCCGCGTAGCCCTGCGGGAGCGGCTGGCCTTCGGGGTCGGAGATCTCGCGACCGGTCTCATCGGGGTCACTGTCGCGGCGTTCCTGACGTACTTCTACACCGACACCATCGGGCTCAGCGCCGCAGCCGTCGGCACTATCTTCGCGGTGCTCCGGATCGTCGACGCCTTCATCGACCTCGGCGTCGGAGCCCTGGTGGACCGGACGTCGAGCAGGCGGGGAAAGGCGCGCCCGTGGGTGCTCTGGGCCGCGTTGCCCTACGGCGTCACCGGCTTCCTCCTTTTCACCGTTCCGCACGTCGCTCAAACCTGGCAGTACGTCTACGTCATCGTCTCGTACCTAGTGATGAACGTCTTCTACAGCGCTGTCAACGTCCCCTACGGCGTCCTCAACTCCCTCATCACGCAGAATCAGCAAGAGCGTTCTGTTCTCAACATTTTCCGCGCGGTCTTCGCACTGACCGGTGCGCTGGTCATAAGCTACTTCGCGATCCCGACTGTCCAGGCCTTCGGCGGCGGCCAGAGCGGCTGGATCATCACATTCGCCATCGTCGCCCTCTTGACCGCCGCGCTCTTCTGGGTGACGTTCGCGTTCACCCGGGAGCGCGTGCAAGCCGTCTGCGCGGACCGGAAGATCCCGTTGGGACCAGGGATCCGGGCTCTCTTCCGCAACAAATATTGGGGCCTGATCCTGGTGCTCGCTGTCATCAACTTCGCCTACCAGGCGCTCATCGGCGGCGTGAATATCTACTTCCTCCAGTACGTGGTAGGCGATATCTCCCTCGTCGGACCGCTGAGCCTGGCCAGCATCATCCCGGTGATCGCGACCATGGCCCTCATGGCACCCGTCGTGAAGCGCTTCGGCAAACGCAACACGGCCATCGCCGGGCTCGCCATCAGCATCGTCGGTTCCGCTCTGCTCGCCATCGATCCCTCGAACGTCACCATCCTTTTCGTCGCCGCGGTGGTCCGAGGCATCGGTGCGGCCCCGCTGACCGGAACGTTCTTCGCCATGCTCGCGGACACAATCGAGTACGGAGAGTGGAAAACCGGACTGCGCACCGAAGGACTCGTCTACAGCGCGGGCAGTTTCGGCACCAAGGCGGGGACCGGCCTCGGCGCCGCGGCACTCGGGTGGGGCCTCGCGATCGGCGGGTACGTCGGCGGGCACAAAACGATCAGCGAATCAGCTCATTCTTCGATCGTGTTCATGTACGTGTATCTCCCGATCATCGTCTCGGCCGTCCTCGGAATCCTGTTGTCCTTCTACACTCTCGACAAGCGGTATCCGGGCATCCTCGCGGACTTGGAGGCACGGCGGGCATCAGCAGACAACACGTGAAAGCACTGCCTTGCGAACCGTACGACGAGAGGACTCCGATGCCGCCCGCAGAAAAATCCCCATGGTGGAAGCACGCCGTCATCTACCAGGTCTACATCCGCAGCTTCGCCGACAGCGACGGCGACGGCGTCGGCGATGTGAGCGGGATCCGGTCCCGCCTGCCTTACCTCAAAAATCTGGGCGTCGACGCTCTCTGGATCAACCCCTGGTACCCGTCTCCCATGGTCGACGCCGGGTACGACGTCGCGGACTACCGCGAAGTCGATCCCCTCTTCGGCAAGCTCGACGACGCCAAGGCTCTGATCGAGGAAGCCCACGAAGCCGGACTTCGCATCATCCTTGACATCGTCCCCAACCACACCTCCGACCAGCACGCCTGGTTCAAGGACGCGATTGTTTCCGGCCCCGGTTCCGAGGCCCGCGGCCGATACTGGTTCCGGCCTGGGCAAGGCGAGAACGGCGAACTTCCGCCCAACGACTGGCAATCGACCATGGGCGGGCCCGCATGGACCCGCGTCACGGAGGCGGACGGGACACCCGGCGAGTGGTACCTGCACCTCTTCAGCGCCGAACAGCCGGACCTGAACTGGAGCAACTCGCAGGTGCGGGCGGAATTCCTTGACATCCTTCGGTTCTGGTTCGACCTCGGCGTGGACGGATTCCGCATCGACGTCGCCATGGCGCTCGCCAAGGACCCCGCTCTCCCTGATCTGGGCACTGGTCCGGCCGGGGAAGCCGTCGGGCTCGGCTCCGTCCCGGTGCACCCGCATTGGGATCGTGACGAGGTTCAGGACATCTACCGCGAGTGGCGCGCAGTCGCCGATTCCTATCCGGGCGACCGGCTCTTCGTCGCCGAAGCATGGGTGCTCGACTCGGCGCGCTATCAGCGATACCTCGCGCCAGGCGTGCTTCACACTGCCTTCAACTTCGGCTTCCTCACCTGCGATTGGGACGCGGACCAGTTGCGCACCAGCATCACGAAGTCCCTTCGCGAACACGAAACCCTGGAATCCGATCCGACGTGGGTGTTGTCGAATCACGACGTCGTCCGGCACTTGAGCCGCTACGGCCGACGCGAGAAGTCCGCGGCCGGCCCGCTGCAGCGCTATGAAAGCCCGCTCGATCTGCGACTGGGCACCCGGCGAGCCCGCGCAGCGGTCTTCCTGACGCTCGCACTGCCCGGCAGCGCCTACATCTACCAAGGCGAGGAACTTGGCCTCTGGGAAGTCGAGGACATCCCCGAAGCACTCCTCCAGGATCCGATCTGGGAACGCTCCGGGCACACCGAGCGCGGTCGGGACGGCGCGCGGGTACCGCTCCCCTGGCGCGGGACGCAAAGCCCGTTCGGCTTCAGCCCGGATCATTCGCGGGCACCATGGCTGCCACAGCCTGCCGAATGGGCGGAGTACACGGTCGAATGCCAAGAAGCGGACTCTCGGTCCATGCTCAGCCTCTACCGGACGCTGCTCCGGATCCGGGCTGAGCGCAACGTATGGGAGGGTGCCGATTTAGCGTGGATCGACGGCGAAGACGGCCTGCTCGCGTTCAGCCGCGGCCCGTTCGTCTGTGCCGTCAACCTCACCGACCACGCGATGCCCTGCCCGGTGGAAGGCAAGCTGGTTGCCGCGAGCAACAAATTCGACGGCTTGACCCTCGCGGCGGATTCTGCGGTGTGGCTTGAAACGAGTTGAGTCCACACCAGGGATCAGGCCGCCGCGACACCGCAGGATGAGACTGCTTGTGCAGCTGCGACGTCGGAACGGGAAGAAACCTGCGCTCCACGAGCCGGCCGCGTGGGCGACACCCATCGTCACTTTGCAGCAACACCTTACGGACGCCCCAATCCCCGGAGGCGGCTGCGCCGTAGCGCACCTTCCACTGGCATCGGGGTCGGAAGCAGGACTCGCGCACGTATGGGTCGAGCACAACGAGACGCCACGCGCCGCACGAGTCGCGGCTGGAACTCACGCGTTTGCTGCACGCGGCTTTCGATAGCACTGTGCGGAATCGTCGCCCAGCTCTTTCTTCTACAGAAACACGTCTCCGGACGGCCACGAAAAAATCTGCCGATTTCCTGCGGCTCGCCAGCACAGGAACATGCGCGGTCGAAGTCAAGCCACAGAGCCTGCTGGAGAAGCCAGTGATCGTCGTGCGCGCCCACTAGGGTCGAAGACGTTCCTTCTGCCGCCTCGGCCGGGACTCAACGGGAATGACACCCCGGCGCGCCTTCAGCAGGCTCTCGTCCTTGGTGCTCTCGCGCACAGCCAACCGGCTAAGGATCCGTTGCTGCGTCTCCGGCGTCCAGAAAACACTGAGCCGACGCCTGGCCCGTGTAATCGCCGTGTAGAAGATGCTGTGAGAGATCCTCTCCTCGTTGGCGTCTGTGATGACCACCTTGACCGAGTCGTATTCCAAGCCCTGCGCCTTGTGGATCGACACGGCATAGGCGATTTGGAACGGCACCAACGTGTTGACGTCATCGTCATCGTTGTCCGAGTTCCGGCGCTCGAAGACGTCGAACTGGACTACCGAACCCTCGACCCACCGCAGGTCGGTACCGAACAGGTCCCCCTCAGTGACCTCGCGCCCGAGGTCGACGTCGAACGTGATGCGACCAGGCGCGCGGTCGATCCCAGTGATTTTGCCCTTCACATTGTTGGAGATGGCCGGCCGGAAGCGCTCGGCCTCGTTGAACAGCACCGGGTCGTCGACCTTGTAGGTTGCCTCGCCCCAGGTCACCGCAGGGCTAGGATTGCTTGCCTGCAAGAACCTGTTGACATTGTTGATGCCGTAGAGCCCGTCATAGTTCAGGCACAACACGATCTCGTCGTCGCTCTCCCGATGGAAGAGCGCGTCTCCCAGAACTTTCGAGTAGGCGTTCTTGGAGAGCGACTCCTCGATCCGGTCGTCCAGGTTCCGCACCCGGTCCCACAAGGTGCGCAGCGATCCGTCTTCGGCCCGCCAGGGCTCGGTCAGTTCGAAGACCGACTCTTTAGGGACGTAGGAGCGGGCAAGGCTGAACCAGTTGCCGAACTGAATCGACTCAATCTGGTAGACGTCACCAACGAGCACGAGCAAATCGAACGTCGTGGTGTTGATTACCTTTAGAAGGTTCGCATTGTCCACAGTGCTGCACTCGTCGATCACAACAACGGCGTAGCTCGAGCCGAATGACTCACTCCGGTTGATGTGACTGGTGATCGTGCTGAAGTGGGAGTTCGGTGCACGCACCCGACGCTTTAGGTTGTCGACGGCCGGATTAGTGTGAGCGAGGAAGAGCTTCTGCTCGGCCGAAAAGTAGTTGGCGATGTGGTCCACCATGGTGGACTTCCCGGTACCAGCCGCACCGTAGAGCAGAGCAACCTTCGAGCGTTCGAACAAGGCTCTCAGAGCCTGGGCCTTCAGATCGTCATCGATTTCATCCGGGTTCGCATCCAGCCAGTCCTGGACGTCGTCGGCGTGCCCTTCGATGCCCTCGCCCGCGACCTCCTGCAGCTTCTCGATGATGGCCACCGTGTCGTCCTCGTACCCGACGATAAAGACGTGGCCGTTGGCGTGGGCGAGCTTCCGCGGCGCGTGCCGGTCAGTCGGCGGGAGCAATCGGTTGTAGACGTTGATCAGCGCGTCGACGTCGCCGAGGTCGTCGCACTCGGCGGCCGGCGTGTAGATCGAGCCGCGCTGCTCGACGCTATTCCTTACGCGGCGCGCCAGCAGCTCGTGTTCGCGGCCGGTCGAATCAAGACTCTCTGCGAGATCCGCGAATCGCGGGACGTGACCGCAGGGAGCACTGCAGAACGGCATGGTGTCGAAGGGGCGGCTCCGCGACGTGAGTCGCAGGCCTGACAGCCGCGTGTTCGGCGTGGGATCGTACTGAGCCTTGATCCACCGATTGCGCATTTGGTGCATCAGGTACCGCAGCACGCGGGATCCCGGCCGGTTCGAGCGGATTAGCGCCCGGGCCTGGTCTAGCACAGGGAAGATCAGCGCGGGCCGTCGCGAGTCGCCACAAGCCCAATTGCGGATCTGGTTGTAGCTCGCGTCGGTCATGTCGACGAGGTCCAGCAGGCTAGATCGAGTCGTCGTTAGATACCGCATGAGGTTGCGGTATTCGGCGTGGTTCGACTGAACCCGCGTCGACTGTCCGAAGAACCGGGCGTAGTTGTCAAACTCGCAGGGACGTATGGAGACATCCCACGACCGGATGACCAAGATCGGCATAGTCTGCCCCAGCACCGTGATCGATTCGCTAGACAGATCCAGGTAAGCCGCGTATCTGTCCGTCATGTCGATGTCGGTAAAGGCGATCGTGCGGTCGAATTTGCTCGTCCAGTTATGGGCCACCGAAAAGGTGACCTCGTAGTAAATCCGCCCGCCGGTGAAGAAAGGCCGTGAACTATGGATGTAGTAGCGCCCGACACGGTGCCTGGTCTGCGAACCACGGGCCGACTCTATCCGTTCCGCGATCTTCTCGTGGTACTCCCGGAGAGACGGGTCGAGGTCCGCGGGAAACAGTTCGAGATTGCCGAGAATGCGGATGCCGAACTGCTTCAACGCGAGGTCGCGGGTGCGAAGCAGGTACTCGTAGTACTTGAGCATCAAACGCTCGGACGGGTCGCCGTCCAGTGTGTAATGCGAAACACTGGCCTGAAGCAGGTTGTGGAATCTGCTCAGCAGGCGCAACCTTGCTTTTGCCTTGACCTCGGCCAGTGCGGGGTTCACCTGGCCGTAGTGGAACTCGGCCGACGGATCGTCGAGGTACGCCCAGACAATGAGCCCCTCGACCAGGTTCCGGAGCTGAGAGAGAAGGTTCTGCGAAAGGATGCCGCGATCGTCCCGGAGCCGGACGATGTTCTGACAGATCACTCCGTCGACGCTCTGCACCTGCTGCCGTACCGATGCCATGGCGATCAGTCCCTGCCGCCGACCAGGCGAAGGACCGGACGCTGGTCGGCATCGCCGAGCAGGTCGCGGACTTGCGCGGTACTGAGCTTCAGTGCCTCGGCGAGAGCAGCAATCCCCACGCCGTGGTCACTCGCCAACTCCGCAGCTTTCTTCAGAAGTGTCGGGTTCTCCCCCGGGTACGCGCTCGTCGGATCGGCCCGCGGGTCGTCGGCCATGGCGAGGCGCTGGTAGGCCCGCCGCGCCGACGACTCGGTGGTGCGCCCGCGCTCAACCATCCGGCGGACCAGCGACTTCGGCGAGACGCCCCATTTCCGTCCGAGCCGGTCCAGCGCCGCCAGGTCCAGCCGCTGCGGCAGCACCGCGTCCATAGCGGCTGCAGGCGTAAGAAATGCGGCTGCGAACTCATCGGCCTCCTTCTCGACCGCGGCACTGTGGCCGCTGGGGTCGCGATGGAGCAGCAGATGGCCGATCTCGTGGGCGATCGAAAACCGGTGCCGAAAAACGTTCTCACTCCGGCGGGGCGTAGTGATGATGACTGGCCGGTCGACGATAACCGCCGAGAATGCGTCGACGGCGTCTATCTCGCGCAACGGCCGGACGGCGACGACGATGCCGCGGGACTCGGCTGTGGCGACCAAATGTTTCACAGGACCGTCTGGCAACCCCCAGTGGGCGCGGAGCGCCGCGGCTGCCGCGGACGGCGTCCTGCCAGGTGCGAGGACCGGGAGATCCGCGTCGGGCAGCTTGACGTACCGTTCCAGCGCGAAGGTTAGCTCCCACACCAGCGCCGCAGTCGCCAATGCCTTCTGGCGGTCACTGACGCGGGCTGACCTCAGGCTGCGGAAGTGTGCATTCAGGGTGTCGATCCGCGCGAGCGGGCGGCCGACGCCGAAGAACTCCGGGCGGACTTTCAACGAGACCGCCAGCCGATCGAGCACCTCGGGCCGCGGCGAGTTCACTCCGGCCTCGTACTGGCCGATCGCCGCGGCGGAGACCCCGACCATTTCAGCCAGCTCGGTTTTGCTCACCCCGAGGCGAACCCGGGCCTGAGTAAGCCGGGCCGGCTCGAAGCGACCCCTACCTCCGGCCAGGACCTCGAACAGCCCTCGGCCATTCTCACCCATCGGCCGGTGTCCGGTCCTGCTTCTGAAGTTCCACGACAGGTGCGACCGGCACACCGCTGTCGAACGACTCGACGTCGGACGCAGCGTCGGCCGCGATGAACTCCGGCTTCCAGATGCACTCCAGCCCGCGCAACTCGACCTTGCCATCGCCGTCGAGCACAGCGACGGCCCACTGGATCGATTGAAGCTGCCGCGGCGTCGACTCGACCATGACCAACACCAGCGGCATCGTGTCGCCGACCGCCCTGAGAAGGGGACCGAGCTCGCTCTCCGTGACGTGCTGGCCGGGCTCAGGCTCGGCGGACAGGCTGGGCTCCCACAGCGTCGGGTCGAGAGGAGCGGCCATGAAGCCGTTCTTCCGGGTCGGGCTCGCCGCGAACTCGCGCACCGCGTTCGGGTTGTTCGCCACGCGCCAGACGTACACCAGGCTGTCGTTGACGACTGGGACCTCATGTCCCCCGGGAGCCAGCTTGATCGACCGGAAGCCCCTGTCCTTCAGTGTTTGACTGGTGTCGTCCAGCAGGTCCCGCCACTGGCTGCCGAACCCCATCGCATACCTGGACTCGGAGACCAGGTGCGCATCAGCCGCGAGCGAGTGCCGCGCCTGCACGATCTCGACGAGCAAGTTGCGCAGGCCAGGCGCATGAGAGCCGAGAGCATCGGCGGGTGAATCCGAAACCATGGCAACCCTCCTGAAGCACGTGTCCAGGGCCGCGACTCGGTCAGGACGTAACTTCAGTATCGCACACGATCCACGCACTAACGCTTCAGCTGCGTGGCGTGTTGACTCCCGAATAGGACGAGCCTCCCGGATCCTGCTCGCCTCCGGGCACTTCACGTCGCTGCAGCACGCTGCAGTGAAGGCGGCCTCGCCCTCCCGGCCGGGCACGCGCAGGTGGAGCGGGCACTCGGGGTCGTCTCGACGAGCAAGCGGAGCACAGCCAGCACGCACGCGCCAGGCACCTTCGTCGGTTCAACGGCGCGGGCGCTGACGCCCGCCTGTCATATCCGACCCCACCCCGCTAGGGCCTGGCCGACTACGCCCGGCACGCCACTGTCATTCTGCGGCGATTGCCCGCGATGCCTGCCGCCGCGGCAACCGTGCCACGCCACCAACCTTCACGAGAACGACCGTCCAAGCATTGCGCGCGCAGGAAAATAAATAAACAGATTCAAATCGGACAGAGCATTTTAATGTAATTCGTCTTCTGGTACCGCATGCACACAATCTAACTTTAGAGCGCCGGTTAAAGCGCTTCTTGCGCCCACTTGTGTCCCGTAGTACACTTCTCGAGTCCAACTGTAAAGCGTTTCGGAGAATTATCCCGAAGGCGGTGGATAACACTAAAATATAAGGAGAAAAAATGTTTTATGAATTTATTTTTCGACTATTTTTGTTGATCCTGGGGAACAACGGCAACGCAGCACGTACGGCGCTGATCGCAGCGGTACTGATCATCGCCACAGCGATCGCGATCGTCATCATCATCCAGCTCGGTGGCAGTGACGTGCACCTCGGCCCGCTCCACGTCACCGGAACCCAGGTACCGGCGGTCACAGGGTAACCCGGAAGCGATCCGCGCGGGGGCGGCGCAACCACCTGCCCGTCCCCCGCCGGACGCCGATTACATCGGAACCCGCACTCGCTACGAACGGTCGCTGCTCGCCGAACTGGCATCGTTTTGTCTTGCTCCGCTCTCCGAGTATACCTCCGCCAGTCGGCGACGGCGACCCCAGGGGCGACAACAGGCGGAATCAGCGAACCGATGGTCCTAAGCAATTAGACATGGCCGGGAAATCACAGCGGCAGAGCCTGGCCAACCCGTCGGATACTTACGTCCAGACACTCGTCAGGCCCGTACTCCCGGCCTCAACTCCGGGATGTAGGGATAAGAGACGTTGAGATTGGCGCGGCGGTCCCCGCGGTACCGCGGCCCGATCGCTCCGGCATACTCCCGGACCACTTCGAATCCGAGTAGACGCTTGTCCTCGTCGGACAACGTGTCGTAGACGTCATCGTGCACAACAGCGGGGAAGAACGTTTGTGGTTTGATGAAATGCAACGCCCACGCGCACCCGATCGAAAGCCGGTCCTCGTCAGATGTGGACGTTCCCTGCCGATGCCAGGTCCGGCTCTCCCACAGCGCGACCGAACCGGCGGGCGCAGTGATCGGCATGAACGCGGCATCACGCTCCGTCACCTGCTCCTCGGGAGACCGATGCAAGTCCGGCGCGGGAAACCGATGGGAGCCCGGGACCACCTCCGTGGCGCCCATGTCCGGGGTGAAGTCCGACAGGCAGACCATCATCACGAACATCACCGGGCGATCCAGTACCAGGGGAATCGCCTGCTGATCGGCGTGCAGGACCTGCGCGGTGCCGCCCCTGCGCAGGATCACGCCGGTTTCCGAGGCGAGGTTGTACGGCTCCCCGCGGAACAAGTGCGCCGCGTACTCGTGGATGACCGGCTTGTGCAGCAGGTCCAGGAACGGCCGGCCCTTGTTCGGAAGGAAATCGACCGACTGGAAGGTCGGCACGGTACCGGATTCCGGACGCCCGACATACTTGCCCGCCGCGTGGCCGCCATTCGCGAGCGTCGCCACGCCGGCCTCGCACTCTTGCTCGGCCTGCTCTACCAGCCGCGAACGCAGGGTCTGGACCTCAGCGGCGGTCAGGAAGTTCTCGTGAACGGTATAGCCGTACTGGTCGAGATTCTGGATGCCTTCGCTCACTGCCGACGCGAAATGAGGGTTGCCCATCACTGCCTCCTTGAGACGTGTGCCGGTGTTCTCCTTTTCCACAACGCCGAAGATGCGTCCGGCCGGTTCAGGGCATCCAGCCGCCACCAACCACCAGGACCTGTCCGCTGACGTAATCGGCTTCAGGCAAGCAGAGCAGCCGGACCGCGCCGCCGACGTCCTCAGGAACCCCGATCCGCCGGAGCGGGACCTGCGTTTCCAGTTCAGCGAGCGGAACACCGGTGAGCGGGGCCGTTCCGCCGTCACTGACCTCGATGGATTCATGGCCTGCCGCTGGCCCCTCTGTCTGACGCGTGCGGATCAGTCCAGGTGCCACGGCGTTGACGGTGACGCCGTACGGTCCCCACTCTTTCGCCAAAGTCGCCGTGAGACCGTGAATTCCTGCCTTCGCGGCGGCGTACCCGACAGCATTCGGAGATCCGGCAATGCCGCCGACCGAAGAAACGTTCACGACCTTGCGCACATGCGACGCCGGCCGGACCAACTGCCGGCCTGCCGCGCGCAGCAGTCTGAAGGGGGCGGTCAGCAGCAGATCGAACATTGGCTGCCACTGTTCGTCCGTCATCTCAAGTGCCGCGCCATACGTCGAATAACCGGCGTTGTTCACGACGATGTCGATGGTGCCGAACTGGTCGACCGCGCAGGAAACCAGGTCGGACGGTGCTTTGTCGTGTGTGATGTCCCCGGCATGTCCGACAGCCTGCAAGCCCGCCGCATGCAACGCGCCGACGGTCTCTTCGACCATGTCCGCAGTCAAGTCGTTGACCACCACCGACGCACCGGCCTCGGCAAGGGATGTCGCTATCGCGCGGCCGATGCCGCGGCCCACTCCGGTGACGACAGCGACTCTGCCGTCCAACGGGCCAGCTGGCGTTGTGGCTTTCCCGGCAAGCGCGGACTCGTCGAAATACTCCTCGATCCGGGTGATCAAGCCATCCCGCGTTTCGACCACCATGCAGGCCGGAACACACACCGCTTCGTGCGCACCGGTCGTGCGCACCACGAGGACGTGCTGCTGGACATAACCACGCGGGGCCGGCAACACCCGCATTTCCTCGTACCGCACCTCCGCGACTTGCCCGAAGAACGCTGCCGTCTCGGCCACGGCAGCCGACCGATCCCGCACTCTGCCGTCAGTGTTGCGCCATATCGTCGCGTCAGCGGTCAGCAACCCAGCCACCGACCCGACATCCCGAGCTGAGATCGCTGCTGCGAGACGTTCAGCTGATTCCGGTGTGCCAACGGCTCCTGCCCCGTTCCGATGGCTCATCCCGTCAACCAGCCAGATGGTGACGCAGCGGTGACGTGATGGTCCTCGGAGTGACTGACCGGTTCCTGGGCATCAAGAAAGCCGCTGTCGAGCTGACCAGAGCGATTGCCGCGGCGATCGCGAACCCGATGGAGAGCCCTGCACCGGAGTAGATCGCAGCGGTCCCGTGCGCAGGCAACGCCGTCGCCGCCAGGACTGCGAAGACCACCTGTGTGGCGATCGACGGGCCCAGGGACTTGGCGCACTCCATCAAGCTGGACATGACTGCCTGCTGCTCCGCGGGAACAGAACTGATGATCAAATTCGGGGCCGCGCCGAACGTCGTACCCTGCCCGATCGCATAGACGAGCGCCGCGACGACGAGCTGCCACGGTTGGTCGTGCCACAGTGCCGCGATCGCCAAGCCGGCGGCGACGAACAAAGCTCCCACAGCCATCGTGAGCCGGGGACCCGCAGCGGAGACCGACCGTCCCGCCACGTATCCGAAGACGAGCAGGCAGATGCCGATCGGTGCGGTGTAGAGCGCAACGCCGGTCGCGGACGCGCCGAACCCGTAGCTTCCGCCCACTTCTCTCGGGACGGTGACCATCAACGGGATCAGCGTCAACATGAGCCCGCACGCCGCGGAAATCAGTCCGGCGAAGACGACAGACAAGAGCACCGGCCGCGCACCCAGCAGCCGGAGATCGACGAAAGGCTCCGCGATGCGCCGGTCCAGCAGCAACCACCCGGTCAACAGAACGACCGCGACGGCGAAGACCAGGATCGTCGCTGCGGATCCCCAGCCCCATTTGGTTCCGCGGCCGAGGCCCAGCAGCAGGAAGCCGAGGCCGAAGCCGAGCAGCGCGGCTCCCGCCCAGTCGATGCGAGACTTGTTCCGAAGCGGTGATTCCGGGACGAACGCCGCGATGCCTGCGGTGAACAGGGCCGCGTATGCGGCGAGGAACCAGAACACCGCTCGCCATCCGAACTCGTCCACCAGCCACCCGGTGAGGAACGGCTGGATCACCGTCATGACACCCATCCCGGTCACCGACAAGCTCGCCGCGACCGGCACCAGCCGGGCTGGGAAAATGTCGCGCAGCAGCGAGTAGGACAGAAACACGACCGCCGTGATGAAGCCCTGCATGGCACGACCGACGAGAAGCAGCGGGAAAACCGTGGCGGTGGCGGCGATCAACCCGCCCGCTGCGATGAGGACGCCCGCCACGACCAGCATTCGCTTCTTGCCGTACCGGTCGGCCAGCTTCCCGAACACCGGCGTCAGCACTCCGCCGACCAGCGGCTGCACGCTGATCACCCACTCCGCGGGAGCGCCCGGGAAATCCCGGCGCAGCATGGGCAGTGCGGTCGACACCGCGGAGAACACGAAGATCGTCAGTTCGCCGAGACCGGCCAGAAGAATGAGTGTGAAGACGCGACGGGACGTCCAACCAGGTGATGTCGCGTGCGAATCGGCAGTCGTCATTGAGCACCATCCAGCGACGGGCGGACACGCCGGCGCATCCGCTTGCGGGACAACAATTCAGTTAACCGAGCGCTCCTTGAGCGCGGGACTTCCTCCTCCGTTGAGGACGACAGGTCACGTCAGGTCAGATTGCGCAACCGCGGCAGCACGTCCTCGGCGAACTGGCCCAGGTAGCGCTCCTGGTCGTGGCCGGGGCCGTGGAAGACCAGGTGGTTCAGGCCCGCGTCGAGGTACGGCTTGATCTGCGCGACCGCCTCGTCCGGGTCCGAGGCGACGATCCACCGCTTCGCGACCTGCTCGATCGGCAGCTCGTCGGCCAGCCGCTCCATCTCCTCCGCCGAGGAAACCGTGTGCTTCTGCTCCGCGCTCAGCGACAAAGGCGCCCAGAACCGCGTGTTCGCCAGCGCCTTCTCCGGATCCCGGTCGTACGACATCTTGATCTCGATCATCCGGTCCACGCCGGACGCGTCGCGCTCAGCCGCGGCCGCGCCCTCGGCCATCGCCGGCATCAGCTTCTCCGTGTACAGGTCCATGCCCTTGCCGGACGTGCAGATCATGCCGTCGCCCGCGCGGCCCGCGTACTTCGCCACGACCGGGCCGCCCGCGGCGATGTACACCGGCACCGGACGCTCCGGCCGGTCGTAGATCTTCGCGTTGACCAGCTGGTAATAATCGCCCTCGAAGTCGACGCTGTCCTTGCTCCACAGCTCGCGCATCAGCCGCACCGACTCCCGCAGCCTCGCGAACCGCTCCTTGAACTCCGGCCACTCCCGGCCCGACACCGCGATCTCGTTCAACGCCTCGCCAGTGCCCGCGCCCAGGATCACGCGATCGCCCGACAGCAGCGCCATCGTCGCGAACGCCTGCGCGATCACCGCCGGGTTGTACCGGAACGTCGGCGTCAAAACACTGGTCCCGATCAGCACGCGGCTGGTCCGCTCCGCCACCGCCGGCATCCACGCCAGCGCCCACGGCGCGTGCCCGCCCTCGTGCCGCCACGGCAAAAAATGGTCCGACACCCACACCGAGTCCAGCCCCAGCTCCTCGGCCCGCACCGCGAACTCCACCAGCTCGCGAGGCCCGAACTGTTCCGCCGACGCCTTGTACCCGACCTTCAGCTCCACGATCGCCCTTCCCCGCACCCAATCACAGCACTGCCAACGGGTTCAGCGGACTCGCCGTGCCGCCTTCGATCGGCAGCGGCGCTGCCACGAACAAGAACTCCGGTTGCCCGGCAGCAGCGAGTTCCTCCAGCCACAGCATCTCGATCAGGTGCACGCCTCGCTCCCACAACGTCAGCAGGTGGATGTCTTCCTCGACCGGACCGGCGAACCCGCCGTCCGAGCCGATCGCGCCGACCGCCGCGTTGTCACACCCGATCGCGACGACATCGTGATCGACCAGCCAACGGCCGGCCGAGTAGTCGATCCCCGGCTGAGCCCCTTGGTACCTCGCCGGGCTGTCCGCGAACACCTTCGGCCAGCCGGTGCGCACCAAGACGACGTCCCCCGAGCGGGGCTCAACGCCCGCAGCCGCAGCACATCCCCGAAGAACCCTCTCGTCGATCGCCGTAGCCGGGTCGACGTAGTCAGCACCCAGATAACCAGCGACGTCCAGGAAAAGCCCGCGAGTGACGATCGCGCCGAGCTTGTCGATGCCGCACCGCGTCGCTCCGTAGCTGCGAACGCGCTCTGCCGGATGGTCGTTGTAGAGCCGGTCGTCACGCCATACGTGCGCGAGCGCGTCGATGTGAGTGGTTGTCCCGTGCGGGGAAAGCACCAGTGCGTCGTCCGCGATCGCCATGACGTCCTTCACTTTGCGCGCGCCAGTGGCGTAGTCGCCACCGTCCACAGCCATGAAGTGTTGCGGCAACGGACGTCCGGGCAAATGCGGTACCCGCCGAGCACCTCCGTTCGAGGTCGCACCACGGATTGGCATGGCCAGCGAAAGCACCTTGCCCGCACGGATCGATCCGACCGCGTTCAAGACCACGTCGGGAGTGAGGAGATTGGCGGCTCCTCGCTGGTCCTCGACGCCCCACCGCTGCCAGTTTCCGGTACTCATGCCATCGTCACCCCTCCGGACACGCTCACCGTCTGTCCGGTCACGTACGCCGCCCGAGGACCCGCCAGAAAGCCCACATACGCTGCCACCTCGTCGACCGTCCCGGCCCGACGCAGCGGAATCGTCTTGAGCAACGCAGCCATCAGGTTGGGGTGCCGGTCAGCGTGTGCCTGCAACATCGGGGTATCCACGAGCCCAGGGCACACGACATTGCTCGTCACGCCGTGTTTGGCGGCTTCCCGCGCCAGGGTCTTCGCCAGTCCGAACAATCCCGCCTTGCACGCCGCATAAACGCTCTCTCCGCCTGCTCCCGCACGAGCGCCGTCCGTGGACACGAAAAGCAACCGTCCCCACGTTCGTTCCGCCATTCCGGGCATAAACGCTTGCGCGAGCCGCATCGGCGAGCGCAAGTTGATGCGCCACATCCGATCCCAGCCGGCCGGATCGCTGTCGAGAAACGGTTCTACGGTCGACACCCCGGCGTTGTTCACGAGGACATCGACTCCGTCGCCACTGAGGTGATCCACGAGCGCCTCCACGCTGTCGTCACTGGCGAGGTCGACTTCGATGGCTGCACCGCCGTGCTCGGCAGCGACCCGCTCAGCACCGGCCAGGTCCAGGTCAGCGATGATGACGTGTGCCCCCATGCCGGCCAGCTCGGCGACTATCGCCGCGCCGATCCCGCTCGCCCCGCCGGTGACGAGGGCGCGCCGTCCGGCCAGCGGCTTGACCTCAATCACGGTTCACCTCGTATTCCTCGGCGAAGGTCCGCAGCGCGTCGATCGCGCCGGTGGTGCGGCGGTAGGGACGGACGATGAGCCGATCCACACCCAGCGCCTCCCACTCCGCCAGTTCCTCAGGACCTCGGGTTTCGAACGCGCTGACCGTGATCTCGAATCCGGCCCGATCCCGGCCGGACTCGTCGAGCAGCTGGTTCAGCCGATCCAGTTGCGGCTTCACGGACTCGAGCGTGTGCGGCATGCTCACCCAGCCGTCACACAGCCGGACCGCCCGCCGCAGCGCGGCCATCGACTCCCCGCCTGCCACGAGCGGCGGATGCGGCAGCTGCACCGGTTTGGGTTCGAAATGGACTCCCCGGAACGAATAGAACTCGCCGGAGTGGTCGACTTCCGGCTCAGTCCACAGCCGTTTCGCGACCCGAAGCGATTCGTCGAGGCGGCGGCCGCGAGTGCGGAAATCGAGCCCGAGCGCTTCGTACTCCCCGGCCAGCCACCCGGCCCCGACCCCCACGATCGCACGGCCGCCGGAAAGAACGTCCAGGGTACCGAAGGCGCGCGCACCGATGATCGGATGACGCAGGCCGAAGAGGTAGACGTAAGTACCGAGGCGGATGCGCTCAGTGGCTTCCGCGATCGAAGAGAGAAAAGCGGGGGCGTCGAATAAATGCGCGTCCAGCGAGACCGGCGGGGTGCCGTCCGCGGAACCGGGATAGCGCGACTGCCCGATGTCCGAAGTGAACACCAAGTGCTCAGGCACCCACAGCGACTCGAACCCGATCCGATCCGCTTCGACCGCGAAATCGCGCCACATCCCCGGGTGCAACAGACCCAAGGTGACTCCGATGCGCATCAACACTCCTCCCGCACCGGCCGGAAATTCGGCACAGTCCCGTATCCCTCGATCTCCTCGAACAGCACCTCGACCCGCAGGCCGATGTGCACCTCGTCCGGTGCCGTGCCGAGCACGTTCCCGAACATCCGCAGTCCGGCTTGGACGTCCAACGCGATCCACGCGATCACGTACGGAACCCGTTCGGCGAACCCCGGCGCGAAGGTCCGATGCACGACGCTGAAAGTCTCGACCGCACCGTCGCCATCCACCGGGACAAAAACCCGTTCGCTGCTTCGGCATTCGGCGCACCACTCGGCTGGCGGATGAGTAAGACGCCGGCAGGCTACGCACTGCTGCAAGACCAGCACTCCGCGACGCGCTGCGTCCCAGTAAGGGGCCGCGACCGGTGTCAGGCTCGGTGCCAGCCGGGCTTTTGCCGCCGTGGATCCGCTCACGGAAGCCTCCCGGCAAGAGTTTAGCAAGCGGTTGCTTGGTCTGCGGACCGTAACACCGGCCCCGCAACCGGTCAATCGCCGCAGCCTCCTTGCCGAATCCCGGCGACCCGTCGTAGCGTCTTTAGCAAGCGCTTGGTTTAAGGAGTGGTTCATGACGATCGAAGGCCCGGTCGCCGCCGCGGGCTTCCCGCTCGGCCCGCAGGGAAACGGCATCGCAATCCCCGAACATGTGGTGAAGAAGCTCCTCGCCGAGCACGGGGTCGCGGTTCCCGCCGGGCGGACGTTGACCGATCCGACGGACTCCGCCGCAGCGGAGTCGCTTCGCGGCCCCCTGGTGCTGAAAGCCTGGGGACCGGGCCTGGTCCACAAAAGCGACGTCGGCGCCGTTGAACTGGGCGTTCGCTCCCCCGGCCTCGCCGAGGCGATCAGCCGCATGGCAGCGCGCATCGCCGAACACGGCTTGACTCCGCGTGGCTATCTGGTCGAGGAACAACATCCAGGAGGAATCGAGTTGATCGTCGGCGTCGTCCGCGATCCCACGTTCGGGCCCGTCGTTCTGCTGGGTCTCGGCGGGACGGCGACCGAACTGCTCAACCTCACCGCGCTGCGGCCGTGCCCGCTCTCTCCCTCCGACGCCGAGGACCTTGTCGCAGCCTTCCCCGGTGCGCCGCTGCTCGATGGAGCCCGCGGCCGCCCCTCTGCCGACCGCGCAGCGCTCGTGCGGCTGTTGCTGTCCATCGCAGGCGAAGGGGGACTCGTCGAACAGATCGGCCCGGACCTCGCCGAATTCGAGTGCAATCCGGTCGTGGTCACCGCGGAAGGCGCTACCGCGCTCGATGCACGGCTCATCTTGGATTCCGGGTCCGCGCCTGCGCCCGCTCCGCCATCGAACACTGACTTCAAGCCGCTCTTCGCACCCGAACGAATCGCTGTCGCCGGCGCGTCGACCGGAAAGTCCGGCTTCGGCAACCGATTCCTTGCCGCATACCGTCAGGCTGGCTGGACTGACGGGCTCTTCGCCTTGCACCCTTCCGCCAGCGAGGTCGACGGCGTCCCCGCGGTCCCCCACATCGCAGACGTTCCGGGCGGCGCCGACTACCTGCTGGTGGCTCTGCCCGCCGCGCGCGCGGTCGATGTCGTGCGGCAAGCCGCCGGCGAGGTGCCGTTCATCCAGGTGATCAGCGGCGGTTTCGGCGAGATGGGCGAGGCCGGCGCCAAGCTCGAGGACGAACTCGCAGCAGCTGTATCCGGGACGAAGACCCGGCTTCTCGGCCCGAACTGCTTGGGCGTCTTCAGCCCGGACGGACGGCAGACTTTCACGCTCGGCTCACCCCGCCAGGCGGGCCACGTGTCCGTGGTCTCGCAGAGCGGCGGGCTCTCCGGGGACATCGTCACGGTCGGAGACCGGCGAGGCCTCAAATACGCGAAGGTCGCGAGCATCGGCAATGCGATCGACGTAACGCACGGGGACCTTCTCGAGTGGCTGGTCGACGACGATGACACTCGCGTGCTCGGGGTCTATCTGGAAGGTACGCGCGACGGGGCAGCACTCCTGCGCGCGCTTCGGCGTGCCGACGGCCGCAAGCCGGTCGTCCTCTTGCGCGGCGGGTCGAGCGAACAAGGCGCTCGCGCTGTCAGCTCCCACACCGGATCGCTCGCCGGCGAGGACAGAGTCTGGCAGGCGATCGCGGAATCGACGGGGGTCTCGCTGGTCTCCAGCCTGGAGAACCTGCTCGGCAGCCTCGCGTATCTCCAAAGCCATCCCGGAGAACCCCCGAAGGGCTCGTCCGGCGTCCTCGTCATCGGACTCGGCGGCGGTGCATCGGTACTGGCGACCGATGCGTGCGACCGCACAGGGCTCACTCTTGCTCCGCTGCGCACCGAGTTGCGCGAACGGCTTCGGGAGATGGGCCACGGGGCAGGGACCAGCGTCGCGAACCCGCTCGAGGTACCGGTCGGGCCGGTGTCCCCGCCAGGTCTCCTCGGCGACGCCCTCGCGCCCCTTTTCGAACCCTCCGGCCAGGCTTACCGCGACGTGCTTCTCCACGTGAATATCGCGGCCTACTACAACTACGGCGACGCTGGTTTGCGTCCCCTCACCGAGGCGCTCGCCGACTTGCTCGACCGCGGCTACCCAGCGCGCATCGCGCTGGTCACGCGCAACTCCGAAGTCGCCGCGCCGGCCGACGCGGCCCTGCTCGCAGAGTTCGCCGCCAACCGCGGCATCCCGGTCTTCCGGACTTTCGACGAAGCCGCGACCGCCATCGCCGCCGCACAGCGATTCGACCGCAGGCGCCAGCAGTGACTCAATCCTTCACCGGGCGCGCGGCGGTGACCGGGATCGGCATGACAGACCTGTCCCGGCGGTCCGGCCGGACCGAACTGGAACTCGCTGTGAGCGCCTGCCAGGGTGCGTTGACCGACGCCGGGCTCACCGCCGCCGACGTGGACGCTGTCTTGTGTTACCACCTCAGCGACTCCGCGGGCGTCAACCAGGTCGCTGCCACGCTCGGCGTCCCGTCTGCAGTCTGGACCAACGAACTGTACGGCGGCGGGACTCAATCCGCGTCTGTCCTCGGAGACGCCGCGATGCTGATCGACGCGGGCATCGCTGAGCACGTGCTGGTGTTTCGTGCGCTCAACGGGCGCTCCGGCGTGCGAATGGGACAGGCCCGGCTCGCCCTCGACCAGCAGTTCACGCTTCCCTACGGGATGGCGGGGCCCGTCCACCTCTTCGCGCTCGCGGCGCAGCGATGGATGCACGACACGGGAGCGACGGAGAAGGATCTGGCCGCGGTGGTCAGGCAATCGCGTGAACTCGCCCGGACCAATCCCCGGGCACTGCGCCGCGACGGTCTCGACGAAGCCGGATACTTCGCCAGCCCACCGGTCGCAACACCGTTGCGCAGGGTCGACTGCTGCCAGGAAACCGACGGAGGCGCGGCCCTGGTCATATCGGCGACGGCCACTGCGGACGTGCTCCGGCCCGGCAGTCCGCGTATCCACACCGTCGTCCGCGGCGGTGGGCCCGGTGCGACGACTATGAACGCCGCGTCCGACGTCAGCAGGTTGTTCTCGGCATACTTGGCGGATCCGTTGTATCGCACCGCGGGGATGAAACCGTCCGATGTGGATCTTGCGCTCCTGTACGACGCGTACTCGCCAATCGTGCTGCAGCAACTGGAGGATTTCGGCTTCGCCGAGCGTGGCTCCGCCGGCAGCTATGTTCGTTCCGGTGATACCTTGCCGTCCGCCGGGCTCCCGCTGAACCCGCACGGCGGGCTGTTGTCCGAGGGCTATGTGCACGGCCTCAACAATGTCGTCGAGGCCGTGCGGCAGCTGCGCGGTGAAGGAACGAATCAGGTCCGTTCTGCCGAAGTCGCATTGTGCACCGGATTCGGCGGCAGCTACGGCAGCGCGGCGGTGCTCGTCGCAGGCTGACCGAGCGCTTTTACCAGGGCACCGCAGTATTCCGCCACGATCCGGCGTGAGGTCGGTGCCGTGATCGCGATCGCGTCGAAGCCGTGCGGCACATTGGGAACCAGATGCAGTTCGACGCTCACCCCAGCACGGTCCAGCGCCAGGGCGTACTCCGCTCCCGATTCACGGAGGTAGTCGAGACCCGCTACGAGGACGTAAGCAGGCGGCAAGCCGCTAAGGTCGTCGTCTGCTGACGGAACAGCGTAGCGAGGAACGGGTTTGTCCGTGCTGCCAAGGTAGTGGCGCAAGATGTGCGGGTTGTCCTCCGGAACGACTACCGAGGTCGCTCGTTCGTAAACCCGGCCAGAAGGCTCCCTCCCCTCCCCTTGCACCGCAGGACACAGCAGGACCTGGAGAGCGAGCTGCGGACCGCCGCGATCGCGTGCCATCAGTGCGACGACGGCCGCGAGATTGCCGCCGGCACTTCCTCCCGCGACTGCCAACCTCGCACCGTCCCAGTGCGCGTCCGCCGGCTGCCCAGCGGCCCAGCAGGTCGCGAGGTAGCAGTCCTCGACACCGGCGGGGAACGGATTTTCCGGAGCCAGCCGGTACTCCACCGACAGCACGACCGCACCCGCTCGCACCGCCAGCTCGGCACAGTAGAAGTCGTCCACGTCAACGCTGCCGAAGACGAAACCGCCGCCGTGAAACCACATCACCGCGGGCAATGCGCCCGACAACTCGCGAGGCCGGTACGACCGCACGAGCAGGTGGCTGCCGTCCGGCCGGACGACAATGTGGTCCTGGGTGGACACCCGCGGATCCGGGGGCACCGGATCCGCGGCCAATTCCTGGAACGCCGCGCGCTGCGCGACCGGGTCGGCGAAATCGATCACTGGCAAAGCGGCGAGTGCCGCGGCGATCTCAGGCTCGACGGTGCTCATGACCCAGCCAGCTCCTTCACCACCGGGGCGAAGGTGTCGAGGTCTTTGTCGTTGTGCAGCACGTAGTACGACAAACCGTGCTCATCACGCCAATAACGCAGCTTGTCCACCATTTGGGCAGTGTCGCCGAGGAGCACCTGTGGCGTGCTGTCCTGACGCGAGGTATTCACGGCACTCCAGGTTTCCTTCTCCGCCGGGACACCCACCTGCTGGACGCTCGTCCCGATCTCGATCTGGTCGAATCGATCGCCCGCGCCCTCGCGGATCAGTTCCACCTTGCGAAGAAACGCGTCAAGGCCTCCGTCGGTTTCGTCGGGAGCCGTGCCGTCGGCTTTGACCCGCAGGGTCAGGTTGACGTAGTCGGCGTAGCGCCCGGCCAGCCGCAGCATCTTCGGCCCGCCGCCAGGCAGCAGCAGCTTGGGGAACGGTTTCTGGAGCGGCTTCGGTTCCTGGACGAGGTCGGTGATCCGGTAATGCTTGCCCTCGAACGAAAACGGACCGTCGCTCCACACTCCCCGCAGGACTTCGATCGCCTCCGCGAACCTCTCGAACCGTTCCTTCGGCGGATCGAACGGCAGTCCGGCTCCGTCGTAGTCGGCGCGCATCCACCCGGTGCCAAGGCCGACGTCGAGCCTGCCGTCGGAAAGCACGTCGACCGTCGCGAGTTCCTTGCCCAGCACTACCGGATGACGGTAATCGTTCGCGAAGACCAGTGTGCCGACCCGCAGCGTGGTCGTCGCGGCCGCGGCGGCCGTCATAGCGGCGATCGGAGCGAACCTCGGCCCGAGGACATGATCCGGAACCAGCAACGTCGAGAAGCCCAGATCCTCGACGAGCCGGGCCCGTTCAGCCCATGCCCGGCCGGATTCCGCCTTGCGGACCACGACCCCGAACCGAAACGGATGCCTCGCCATACCGCACTCCTGACTGAGAACGACTGTGAATTTGACCAATCACTTGCTTGTTTTTTGGAGGCTAGCCTCGGCACTCGCGCACCGTCAATCGAAGACGATCAGCGATCGGGTCACCGCCCCGGCTTGTTGCCGGGCAAGCGCTTCGTTGACCTCCTCGATCGGCACTCGTTCCGAGACCAGCGGATCCAGCGAGAACCGGCCCGTTCGAACCAGCTCGATCAGGTTCGGCAAGTCCGCGGCCGGGTTCGCGTTCCCACCGACGCACCCTCGCAGAACTCGCCCGCCGAACAGCAACGCGGAAGGCACGCCGATCTCGGCGGAAGCAGGGCTGCCGACCAAAACCGTCGTGCCGCCCGGCTTTGTCGCCGCCATGGCGTCAGCGGCGACCCCGGCAGCGCCGGTCACGTCGAACGCGTGATCCACCCCCCGACCGGTCAGCCGGCCCACCGCATCGGGCAACGAATCGCCAGCATCGACTGCGTCCGTCGCCCCCGCCACGCGAGCTTCGTGGAGCTTGGCCGGGTTCACGTCGGCTGCGATTACCCTGGCGGCCCCCGCGAGCACCGCGGCCTGCACGACCGCAAGCCCGACGCCACCGCATCCGACCACCAGGACGGTTTCGCCGGGGCGCACCCTGGCGACCCGCCACACCGCGCCGGTCCCGGTGACCACAGCGCAAGCGAGCAACGCCAGCGACGCGTCGAAATCTTCATCCGGGACCGGAATGAGCATCTCTTCGCCGACCACGACCTGCTCCGCGAAGGAGCCGATACCGATGAACGCCGGCAGTTCCCGGCCGTCCAAGCTGAACGGCGTCCGCCCGTCCGCCAAACGGCCCGCAACCGCGGAGTGCCGCGCCTCGCCCTGGCACAGATACGCATGGCCAGAAGCGCACTCCGGACACCTCCCACAAGCCCGGTTCATCGCCACGAGGACGTGATCGCCGGGCGAAACCGAGGTCACCGCCGCCCCCGTCGCCTCGACGATCCCAGCGCTCTCGTGCCCCAGAACGACTGGCGGCTGCGGGTACAGCGGATTCCGGCCCGCGCACACTTTCGCGTCCGAACCACAGACACCGGAGGCGACTATCCGCACCCGGACTTCCGTCGGCCCAGGATCGGCGACGTCGATCTTGCGAATCTCCAACGGCTTCCCGAACCCGGTGAGAACCGCGGCTTTGGCTCGCATGGACACCTCCCGACCGAACACGCACCCGGGCAGACGGCCAAGCGGCCGCCCTTGCCGCCCGAATACTACTTCGCCTACGCTACTTGAGCGAGCGCTTGGTTTCTCGACGAGGAGGGCGGCGTGCGACCGATACCGGACTGGGGCACTGTTCCGCGCATGCTGCGGACGACAGCCGAAGCCAGGCCCGACACAGTGGTTTGTCTCGACGGCGACGTCGAGTTGACGCAGAGCGGGCTGCGGGCACAAGCGTCCCGAGTGGCCAGGGCGTTGATCGCGCACGGAGTGCGGCACGGCGACCGGGTCGCGATCTGGGCGCCGAATACATGGGAATGGGTGGTGACCGCGTTCGGCATCTGGGATGCCGGCGGGATCGCCGTGCCCCTGTCGACCCGCGGCAAAGGCATCGAAACCGCCGAGTTGCTGCGCCGGATGGGCTGTTCGGTCCTGGTGGCGACCGAGGGATTCCTCGGCCGGTCCGCGGTGGACATGCTCGCCGATGTCGCCGGTCCGCCGGAAGGTTCCCGGCCCTTCGCCGAACTGCCGGACCTGCGGCATGTCGTCCTGCTCGGAGATTCGCGCACTGGCCCCGGCCTGGTGTCCTGGGCCGACTTCCTCGACTCCGGCGAAGCGGTCACCGCCGCGCACGCCGAGGACCGAGCCCGTGCGGTGGCACCGAGCGATCCGTTCGAGATCCTGTGCACCTCCGGCACCACTGGCACGCCGAAGGGTGTCGTGCTCGACGGGAGCCAAATTCTGCGCGCCTATTGGGACTGGGCCGAAGTGGTCCGGCTCGGCGAAGGCGACCGGTACCCGATCGTGAGCCCGTTCGCACACGGTTTCGGCATCAATGCCGGGCTGCTCGTCTGCGTGGCCCGGGGCGCGACGATGATCCCAGTACCGGTCTTCAACCCCGACGCGGCGTTCGATTTGGTCGAGAACCAGCGCCTCAGCGTGCTTGCCGGCCCGCCCAGCCTCTTCGCCCGGATGTTGTCGCGACCCGACCTGCCCGAGCGGGATCTGTCGTCGCTGCGCGTGGCCGTGGTCGGCGCCGCGGCGGTTCCGACGGATCTGGTGCGTTCCATGCACACCGAGATGGGATTCGAACAAGTCGTCAACGCCTACGGACTGATCGAAGGTTCCTGCGTGGCGATGACCCGCCGGGACGACCCTCCGGAGGTCATCGCCGCGACGGCCGGACGCCCGATGCCCGGAGTCGAGGTGCGCATCGTCGACGATGCCGGGACTCCGGTTTCCGCCGGTGATCGCGGAGAGATCCTGCTCCGCGGATACGGCGTCATGCGTGAGTACTGGAACGCCCCGGACCTCACCGCTGCCGCGGTCGACGTCGACGGATGGCTCCACACGGGCGACGTCGGCGTCCTCGACGCTTCCGGCAATCTGTCCATCGTGGACCGCAAGAAGGAAATGTTCATCTCCAACGGATTCAACGCGTATCCGGCAGAGATCGAGAACCTTCTGCTGCACTACGAAGCGGTGGACCAGGTGGCGGTGGTCGCCGTCCAGGACGAGAGCCAAGGCGAGACCGCGTGGGCTTTTGCCGTCGCCGCCGACGACACCGACCCCGACGAAGCCGCCGTGATCGCGTGGGCCAAGGGCGCGATGTCCAACTACAAAGTTCCGCGGCGCGTGGTCTTTCTGCCCGAGCTGCCGACCACGCCCAACGGGAAAATCGACAAGGCCAAGCTTCGAGAAGCCGCACACGCCAACGAATCGCCGGCTGGCTGAAGGCTGCCTGGGTGCGGTGCGATCCGAACCTAACGCTGTGGGCAGGCACGGTCGGCGTGCACGTGCTCCTTGGTGAGCGGGTACGAGCCGCTGCGGCGTGCGGATACACAGCAGTCTCGCTCCTGCCTACCGAGGAGCTGCGCCATCCTGCCCAGGCTCGCGCGACCGCGGCTTCGCTCGGAATCCAGTTGAGCGTCCTCGATCCGGTTGTGTCCTGGCTCGGCGAATGGGAGCCGCCGAACCAGGCGCTGGACCAGGGCCGGCTCAGCTTCATGAAGACAATGGCTCAGCTTGGTCTGGACGAGGTCGTGGCCCACGCGGCCATGCTGGGCTGCGCGAGCATCACGGTCATCGAGCCGTACGGCCGGCCGTTGCCGCTGGAACTCGGTGCGGAAGCACTCGCCACGGCCTGTGACAAAGCCGCTGAGCACGGACTGGAGGTCCGCCTCGAGCCGATGCCCTTCACCGGGGTGGCTGATCTCCGATCGGCGTGGTCGATCGTTCAGGCCGCGGGACGAGCGAACGGCGGGCTGGTCCTGGACACCTGGCATTTCTTCCGAAGCGCCAGCGAACTGGACGTGCTCGACGAGATCCCGATGTCCCGCCTATCCGTCCAACTGTCCGACGCTCCCGCCGAGGCCGACAGTGACCTCTGGGAGGAGTCTTCGCGGCGGCTGCTCCCCGGCGCGGGCGAGCTCGATCTCGGACGGGTGCTCAAACTCCTGCGAACACGCGGCTTCTCCGGTCCGATCGGGCCCGAAGTAGTCTCGCCAGCGCTCTGGGCTCTCGGGCCAACCGAAGCGGCAGGCCGCGCTGCCGCGGCCTGCCGCTCAATGGGTGTGGTGATGTGAAGAGGGCACGGTTCTGGCACCGGACTCCCTTTGGCAGGCCTCAGCCAGTCGCCACGGGCGTCTTCGCGCCGATACGCCGCATCACCTCGTCAGCGACCTCCTGAAGCGCCTCCTGATATGCCTGCACTTCCTCCGTGCTGCTGGTCTCCGGCAACCCATAGACGCTCAAGCTGATCGCCGCCGAGCCCGTCTCGTCGAAGACCGGGACCTGCACATTGCGCACGTCGTAAGACTGACCAGGGATCAGGTCTTCCGGCTCGTAGAGACCGTCGAGCGTGCTGATCAGATCGCGCAGCCCAGCCCGTCGGTCGGGTCCCGCGGTGCTGCCCGCGCCGAAGACCCGTGCCAGTTCGGATTCGACCTGCGAATGCAGCGCGTTGCCCAAACCGACCGACCAGCTCCGCTCCCTCACCCGCGCGAGCGCCGTGCGGAACGTTTCCCGCTGTTCGGCCGTCGCCCCCGCCGCCGTGAGGCGGGAATCGACGACGTCGTCCTGCTCCCACGCCAGGTAGATCGACCCCAGCGGCGGGACCAGAGGAATACGCTGCCCGACCCGGGTCGGCGGCTGACCGTGGTGCGGGCGGATCCCGGCTCCGGCGAGCAGGACGATCTCGTCGCCGGCCACGGTCGCCGCATTGCATTCGACGCCGAACCGGTCCGCGATGCGTTCCATCCCCGGCCGGGCGAGGTCCACCAGACGCAACTGCCCGGCCAGACCCGGTTCGATCGGCGCGGTCAGCGAGGCGGAGTGGAACCGGCCGTAGCCGCCCTGGAAAAACACCAGCGGAAGATCGGTCTCCGAGGCTTCGAGAGCACGCACCCGCCCGAGAACGATGTAGTGGTCACCTGCCTCCGTCACAGACTCGAGGTCACAGTCGATCCACGCGAGGACCCCATCCAGGATCGGCGACCCGGTCGGCGCCGGACGCCAGTCGAGGGACGCGAACTTGTCGGCGCCGCGGGTCGCGAACGTCCGGCACACCGTCTCCTGCTCATGAGTGAGCACGTTGACGCAGAACCGGCCCGCCTCCTTGATCCGGGGGAAGCTGGTCGACGACTTGTCGGGCAGGAAGGCGACGAGCGCCGGGTCGAGAGACACCGAGGTGAACGACCCCACCGCCATCCCGGCCGGCTGCCCGGACGCGTCGATCGCCGTGACAACGACGACGCCGGTCGGGAAGTTTCCCAGCACGCGGCGGAAGTGGCGCGGATCGGATGAGTCCGCCATGGTGCTCTCCTTTACTTCGGGCCGTAGACGACGAATGGGTTGCCCCAAGGGTCGGTGAGGACACCGCGGATCTCGTGCGGGCCTTCCGCGGGCGGCCGGACTACCGTCGCGCCCGCAGCCTCCAGGGAGGACACCACAGCCGACACGTCCGCGACTTTGTACGATGCGGCGGGCCGGCCGCCGGTCACGTCTTCCTCAGGGCCGGCGAGGGCGAGCGTCGCGCGTCCTCCGTCCATCGCCGCGTAGCGGTCGCCGTCGGCGAACTTCAACGGCAGGCCCAGTGCGTCCCGGTAGAACGCCACCGCCTTCGCGACATCCGGCACCGGGTACAGCACATTTCCGATTTCGGTCATCTGCCAAGCCTTTCTAGTAGCCGCCGGAGTGGGCGAGGATCTCGCGGGGATTCCGGACAAGCATCTGGTCGATCTGTTCCTCGGTGACGCCCCTCACGCGCAAAGCGGGCAGCACGTCCTGGCTCAGGTGCAGCCAGTGCCAGTTCGGATGCTGCCTGCTTCGCTGCTCGGGGTCGGACATGTCCGACCAGCAGGAGGTGTCGTGCGAAAGGACCATCCGCCCGGCATGCCCGCGGCGGCACATCTCGACGACGATCTCCACCCGCTTGTCGAACGGGACGGTTTCCAGGCCGAACCGGTCCATGCCCAGATACGATCCGGCGGCGACGAGTTCCTCGAGGTACGCGAAGTCGTCGGTGTCCCCGCTGTGCCCGATGACCACCCGGCTCAGGTCGACGCCCTCCTCGGCGAATACCTTCTGCTGGTCGAAGCCGCGACGGCTCCCGGCGTGGGTGTGCGTAGTGATCGGAACTCCCGTCGCACGGTGCGCCCTGGCCACTGAACGCAAAGTCCGTTCCACGTCCACGGTCAAGCCGTCGACATCGGTCACGCATTTCAGCATCGCCGCTCGCACACCGGTGTCCCCGATGCCTTCGGTGATGTCCCGGACGAAGTAGTCGCACAGCAGATCCGGTCCGCCCAACGGCGCGCCGGGGCCGCGGAAATGGAAGTAGACCGGCAAGTCGTGCAACACGTACGCCCCGGTCGCGACGACGATGTTCACCTCGCTCCGCCGCGCGACCTCCGCCACTCGCGGAACGTATCGGCCGAGGCCGAACACCGTGAGATCCACGATGGTGTCGACTCCGGCTTTCTTCGCCGCGGCGAGTTTCGCCACCGCCTGGTCGATTTGTTCGGCCTCGTCCCAGGCGGGCGCCGGCCAGTTTTCCCGCACTTCCGGACTGGTGACGAAGATGTGCTCGTGCATCAAGGTTGTGCCGAGGGACTCCGCCGGGATCGCTCCCGCGGCTGTCGGCACCGTCGCCGCGCTCATCGCACCGTCTCCGGGTGCACGATGTGGTTTTGCGCGTGCCACGGCTGGTGGGCCTGGAAGCCGCCGTCCACGATGATCGTCTGCCCGGTGATGTACTTCGCGCCCGCCGAGGCCAGGAACACGATCGTCTCCGCCACGTCGCGCGGTTCGGCGAAGTCCGGGACCAGCAGGTTCGCGTCGTAGGCCGCGAGCTTGTCCGGAGAGAGGTTCTTGCGGGCAGTCGGGCTGAGCACGAGCCCGGTCGCGACCGCGGCGCACCGGATGCCGGCCTTGCCGTGGCTGGCCGCGATCGAACGGGTGAGAGAATACTTCGCCGCCATCGAGGCGGCGTAGGCCACGTGGACGGTGTCGCCGCTGAAACCGGAGGTCGACCCGACGTTCACGATCGTGCCGCCGCCGTTTTTCAGCATCACCGGGATGGCATGCCGCGCACCGTAGACCGCGCCGTGGAAGTTCACCGCGAACGTGCGCTCCCAGTTCCACTGCGGAGTGCTGACGATGTCCAGGTCCGTGACGTGCACCTCGTGGTCGTAGACGACCGCGTTGTTGACCAGCACGTCGATCCGGCCGAACACCGACGCCGTTTCCTCGATCATCCGGCGCACCTCGTCTTCGACCCCGACATCGGCCTCGACGACGTGCGCTTGTCCTCCGCGCTCGGTGATCTCGGCAACGGTGCGGCGGGCACCGTCGCCGTTGATGTCGTTGACGGTGACGGAGTAGCCCTTTTCGGCTAACAGGAGCGCCGTTTCCTTTCCGATGCCTTGTGCGGCACCGGTCACGACAGCTACAGCGCTCATGAACGCCTCCCTTTCCGCGCCGATTCGGTGGCGGCAGCGTCGATGCTCGAACTGCCGTCGAGCACTACGCCATAACGGGTTTCGGCGGCGTCCCGCGACACCTTTCCGGACAGCACGTCATCGCGGACGGCCGAAGCAGGCCGCTCCCATGGATGACCTAGCCCGCCTCCGCCCGTGGTTTCCACGACGAACGCTTCGCCGGCGCGGAACGGTTCGTTGTTCACCTTCGCAGCGAGCCGCTCCCGGGTCCCGTCAGCAGCAAGCCGGTAAAACCCGCCGGGCACACCTGGCTCGCCTCCGGACCTGCCGGGCGGACCGGTGCGCAGCCGGTCGCCACGAGTCGTCACATAGGCGTCGGCCAAGAGGCGGAACACCGTCCGCGTCCCCAGACCGCCGCGCCATTGCCCAGCGCCGCCCGAGTCGGCGATGTACTCCACCGCCTCGACCACGAACGGGCACCTCGCCTCAACCGGCTCCACCTGAGGCACCGAATTGCGCCCCAGTCCGAAGTGGACTCCCGTGGCGTCGGGACCGTCTTTGCCGTACCGGGCGCCGACGCCGCCGTACTCGTAGGCGAGATGGACCCAGTACGGCGCGACCCGCGCCGCGATCGAAAACGGCTGCAGGATGCCCGAAGCCGCGATGGCGGAATCCTCGACCGCATCGGAAAGGGCTTGGAACACGGCTTCCATCGCGGCGTATGCGGGCAAGAAGCGTCCCCCGCAAGGATAGGGCGACGTGGCGTTGAGCAGACTCCCCTCCGGGAGCCGCACGTCGAGCACCCGAAGGCAGCCGTCGTTCATCGGGATCGCGGGATCCAGGAAGCACCGAGCGGCGAACACAGCGGCCGCAAGCGACTGAGACAAGCTCGCGTTGATCGCGGCCGGTACTTGATCGTCCGTGCCCGCGAAATCGAGAACCGCACTGTCGTCGTCGATCGTCACCTTGACCCGCACCGTGTACGACCGGTCCGGGTGGATCCCGTCGTCGTCGATGACGTACGACGCCTGGTACTCGCCGTCCGGTAGTTCGCGAACGGCAGCCCGGGTCAGGGTCTCGGTGTAGCCGAGGTAAGCGTTCACCCCCGCGGCGAACCGTTCCGCGCCGTGCTCCTCGATGAGAGCTTCGACCCGGCGCGCCGCCGTCGTCGCGCCGGCGATCAGCGCGCGTACGTCGCCCAGAACCTTGTCCGGCGTCCGGCTGTTGAGCGCGAGGATGCTGGTGATCGACTCCTCCAACCCGGCAGCGGTGGCGATGCGCACCGGAGGGAGCTGGAGACCCTCCAGGAAAATCTCGGTCGCGAGCGACGCCATCCCGCCCGCAGATCCGCCTCCGATATCGGAGACGTGGATCAGAGTCGCGGTGAAGTACTCGACCGCTCCGCCGACGAAGACCGGCCGGAATATCAGCAGATCGTTCGTGTGGATTCCGCCTTTGTACGCGTCGTTCGTCACGTACACGTCGCCCGGGCGCATGGTGTCGAGCGGATGGTCAGCCAGCAGGTACGGCACTGCTACCGAAAGTGCCATGCTGTTCATCAGCGTGGTCGCCATCGAATGCGCGATGAGCCTGCCGGACTTGTCCAGGATCGCCGCCGACGCGTCGGACCCCTCGACGATGAACGTGGAGTACGCCGACTTCACCACCACGATGCTGGCTTCCTCGGCCGCCACGACCAGCGCGTTGCGGAGCACCTCCGCAGTCAGGTCCTCGGTGAGCACTCCGGTCATCGGCTGGTTTCCTTCCGGCTGAGCACAACGGTGTACGAACTGTCGGCTTCCGCCGACCAACCTGGCGGGACGACGATGGTCGACTCGTGATCGCCGATGATCGCCGGACCGGCTACCGGCGAGCCCGGAACGAGAGCATCGCGCTCCAGCACCGGCGTGTCGCGGTACTCGCCGTACTCCGGGAACCAGACCGCTCGCATTCGCGCCGTGCCGCCGCTGCTTGCGGGCCGTCGCCCGAGCGGCACCTTCGGCACCCGTTTCGTCACGCGAACCCGGAAGCTGACCAGCTGCACATCGCCTCGGAGCGCAATTCCGTACGCCTGCTCGTAGCCGGCGAAGAAGCGGTCCTTGAGCTCGGCGAACGCCGCGGCGTCGAGCGGCCACTTGGGCAGGTCCACCCGAATTTCGTGCGCTTGCCCGACGAATCGGATGTCTACCGAGCGGGAAACCTCGACGTCGGGCGAGTCGAGCGACACGCCGAGATCGTCGGCCGCGTTCCCTTCCAGATCGCCGAAAATCCGTTCCAGTTCGGCAAAGTCCCCGGCTGGCTCCGGCAGCACCCGAGTCTGCACGCCGTCAGTGCTCAAGTCCGTCGCGAGCAGGCCGACTGCAGAGCCGACGCCGCAGGACGGCGGCACGAGAACGGTCGGGATGTCGAACCGCTCCGCAACGCGCGCGGCGTGCATCGGACCAGCCCCGCCGGACGCGACGACCGCGAACCTCCGGGGGTCCACACCCCGTTGCACAGTGACGACGTGAACCGCGGAACCCATCGTGGCGTTGGCGATCTCGTGGACCGCGTTCGCCGCCTCCGCGATGGACACCCCCAGCGGACGGGCGATCCGGTCGGCCACTGCTTTCTCCGCGAGTTCCGGCGCGAGCTTCATCGTTCCCCCGGCGAAGGCGGAAGGGTCGAGGTAGCCCAGCACCAGATTCGCGTCGGTCACCGTCGGTTCTTCGCCGCCGAGCCCGTAACAGGCAGGTCCGGGCGAGGATCCGGCCGAACGAGGCCCTACTCGCAGCGCGCCGCCCTCGTCGACCCACGCGATGCTGCCGCCGCCCGCGCCCACCTCCGCGAGATCGATCGCGGGGATCTTGATCGGAACGCCGGTGCCTGCCCGCCTGCCGCCGAAGCTGCCTTTGCCGCCGACATGGAATTCGTGCGTGATGTCCGGCTTCCCGCCGCGGACTACGCACGCTTTGGCCGTCGTGCCGCCCATGTCGAACGAGATGACGTCCTCGTGTCCGGCGGCCTCGCCGGTGAACCGCGCGGCGATCACGCCCGCGGCAGGCCCGGACTCGATGGTCGCCACTGCCCGCCGGCCGGCGAGATCGGCCGACATCACGCCGCCCCCGGATTCCATCACCTGCACCCGGCACTTGACCCCCAGACCGGCCAGCCGGTCTTCGAGATTCGCCAGGTAGGACACCATGATCGGCCCGATGTATGCCGACATGAGCGTTGTCGTCGAGCGTTCGTACTCCCGCATCTCCGGCCAGATCTCCGTTGAGGTGACCACTCGCGTCTCGGCAGGCAGGGCTTCCCGCAAGAGCTCGCCGACCCGCTGCTCATGGGCCGGATTGGCATAGGAATGCAGCAACGCTACCGAAACCGAGCGGATTCCCTTGGCGGTGATCTGCCGGGCGACGGCGCGGACGGCGTTCTCGTCCAACGGCTTCAGCACCCGGCCGTCTGCCCCGATCCGCTCCGGAACCTCGAAACAGTCCTCCGCCGGGACTGGCGAGGCAGGCGGGTCGAACCGGAGATCGAACCGGTCTTCCTCGACCCTGGCGTACCGGCCGAGCGGCAGCATCGCCCGGAACCCTTGCGTGGTCACGTGCGCAACCCGCACTCCCGCGCCCTCGAGGATGGCGTTCGTCGCGAGCGTCGTCGCGTGCACGACGCGAGTGATCTGCTCGGCCGCTACCTCTCCCGCAGTCAGTGCCGAGCGCACTCCGGCGATGATCCCCTGCGTCGGATCGTCGTGCGTGCTCAGCGCTTTCGCGGCTGCGACCTGCCCCTTGGGCCCAGCCAAAACCACATCGGTGAAGGTGCCGCCGACGTCGATTCCGAGTGCGTAGCCGCCGTTTCGCCCATTCCCGCTGCTGCTCATGCGTTCCAGCCTAATCTCTTAACCAAGCGCTTGTCCAAATCTGTTCGGGTCATTTGGCGTTCATGCCAGCGTCGACGGGGAGGGCGACGCCGGTCACGAACTTCGCCTCGTCGGAGGCGAGCCACACCACCGCGTTCGCGATGTCCGACGGCTCGACCCACGGAACCGGAAGCAGGTTCGTCGAGGCGAAGCTGTCTTCTACGTCCTCTTTGGACGGATGCTCGAGGTCCGGACGGAACACGCGGAACGTCGTGTCGTTGATGATCATGTCCGTGTCCACATTGCCGGGATGCACGGTGTTGACGCGGATCCTGTGTTCCGCCAGCTCCATCGCCAACGTACGGGCGAGTCCGAGCACACCGTGCTTCGACGCCGCGTAACTGCCGTAATTCGGAACGCCCTTGAGCCCTGCCGCGGAACTGGTGATGATCACCGATCCGCCCTCGCCCGTCGCGATCACGTGCGGCACCGCGGCGCGGACCGTGTTGAACACGCCGGTCAGGTTGACGTCGACGGTCGTTTGCCACAGCGCGTCGGACATCTCCCACACCTTCGCCGGAGTGCCGAAGATCCCGGCATTGGCCACGACGATGTCCAACCGGCCCAGCTCCCGGACGCCGTCCTCGACCGCGCGGGTCAGCTGCTCCGGATCCCGGACGTCCACGCCGGCCGCGATCACCTTGCGACCGGATTTGGCCACCAGCCTGCGCGTCTCCGCGAGATCGTCCTCCGTCGCCCCGGGAAACGGCACCGTCTCCACCGGGCCGGCGATATCGACGGCGATGACGTCCGCGCCCTCCTCGGCCAGCCGCACCGCGTGCGCCCGGCCCTGGCCCCGCGCCGCACCGGTCACCAATGCCACTTTTCCCGCTACCGCTCCCATTCGCTCTTTCCTTCCTCTGCAAACCCATTCCGGCACGCCTCCGCGAAGGCGGTCACGATCTCCGGCAGCCAGCGCACGATCGGCCGAGCTCCCCATTCCGCTGGCTCGAGCCAGGAAACGTCGTCGTTCTCCCAATTCAGCCGCAGCTCTGTGCCCGCCGTCTCGACGCGATAGACGTGCACAATCCAATAACCGCCGCGCTCGTCCGGGAGGCGCAGCACCGGACCTGTCTCGAACGACTCCAGCCCGTCCCGGCTCAGCCCGGTTTCCTCACGCAGTTCCAGTTCCGCCTGCCGGACCGGGATGCCGCCGGGCGGAAGAAAACCGGTGACGCAATGCCACTGCCCGCGGTCCGATCCGACCGCACTGCTGCGCCGCAACAGGCAAACGCGGCCGCGATGCGTCAGCAGCACCGCAACTACCTCGCCGCGCTGTTCCGCCATCCGCGACGTCACCCCAGTCCGGTGATGCGCTCGACCGCTCGTCGCCGCATCCGGTAGGGCAGCAATCGTGCCGCCCACGACGCCACGACATCGTCCGCACCGAGCCGGCTGCGCAACGGCGGCCGTTCCTGTTCAAGAACCGCACAGATCCGCGCCGACGCTCGATAGCTCGGCCGGCTGTACCGGCCCAGGCCAGTCAATTTCGGCAACGCGCGTCCGGCGTACTCGGCATACGCACTCGACTCCGGCAAAGCGGGAACTGTCGCCGCGCCAAATCCCGTGTCGTGGTTCCCTGGCTGGAACACCACGACGTCCACCCCGAACGGACGCAGTTCGACTGCCAGCGCCTCGCACCAACCCTCCAGCGCCCATTTAGTGGCCGCGTAGACGGAGAACATCGGGTGCGGCACGTTGACCGCGTTGCTCGACACGACCGCGAGCCGAGCTCGACCGCACCTTCGGAGCGCGGGCAGCAGTCTCCGGGTCAAATCCATGGCACCCAGCAGGTTCGTCTCCACCAGATGACGGAGGCGGTCCGGCGGCACATCTTCGAAGAACCCAGTCGTCGTGTACCCGGCGTTGTGGAGCAGCGCCGTCAACTCGCCGTCGCTCCTGCGGAGCACCTCTTCAACCGCTTCGGCACGGGACGCGTCAGACGCCACGTCCAGCTCGATGAATTCGAACGCGGAAAGCGGCGCTCCGACTGCCGACGCGAGTTCCAGAACCCGGTCTCGCTTGCCGGGATCGCGCATCGAGGCGAACACCCGCCAGCCCTTTTTTGCCAGCATGACAGCCACTTCGCGGCCGAACCCGCCAGAGGCCCCGGTGATGAGAATCGACTTCATCGCATGCTCCGATCACCCCAGCGGAACCGGTACGCAGGCCATCTTGACGCTTTACCAAGCACTTGGTCAAGCGCTTGGTAAAGCGTCCGACGGCGATCAGTGCGCCGGCGCGGTGGCGACCTGCTCGACCGACTCGGCCATGGACCGACGCCCGTGCCGCATGGCGATCGCCGCGGCGAGGCCCGCCGCGCACATCACCCCTCCGAAGGCAAAGCCCCAGGTGAAACCTGTGCCGCTGTAGATCGGGGTGCCTGACACGACAGTACGGACATGACTGCCGAGGATGACGAACACGATCTGCACGATCACCGCGGCGCCGAGAGACCCCACGACCCCCACCGCGCCGGCGCTCACTGCTTGCTGTTCGGGCGGAACTGCCGCGACGACAAGGTTCGGGATGGCGGCATTGAGCATCCCGCCGCCGACCGCGAAGACAAACCAGCCCAGCAGCACCTGCCAGGACTGCGCATGCATTGTCGCGAGCAGCGCCGAGCCCATGATTGCGAAACAGAAACCGGCCACCAGAGGATTCCGGGCACCACGCCGGTTGGCAATGAACCCGACCGAGAAGCCCATCAGCATCGAGATCACCGAGCCCGGCGAGGTAAACCAGGCCAGCCCGCTCGCATCCCTTCCCAGCCCGTAGTCGCCGCCCGCAGCCCGGGGCACCTGAACGACATAGACCAGCAGGACCGACTGCGCCGCGATCACGCCCTGCGCGACGAACTGCGCGATCATCGTGGTCATCAGCGGCTTACGGCGCGCCAGGTCGATATCGACGAGCGGGTTGCGCAATCGCTTCTCGAATACCACCCAGCCGGCGAAAATCACCACCCCCGCACCAATGCACCCGAGAGTCGGCATCGATCCCCAGCCCCAGGTCGCACCCTGCGTGGCCGCAGTGAGCAGCAGCGCGATCGAGACGCCCAGCAGCAGCGCGCCGCCCCAGTCCACCGACGAGCGGATCCGCACCGGAGACTCCGGCACCACGAACAGCACCAGCACGCCGAGGACGAGCGGGAAAGCGGCGAGGAAAAAGAACACGCCGCGATAGGTGAAGTGATCGATCAGGAATCCCGCGATGATCGGAGCCAAGATGCCAGTGAGCCCGATCCCCGAGGTGGCGACGCTGACCCCGACCGCCACGAGCCGGCGCGGGAAAATGTCGCGCATGATGGAGTAGGCCAGCGGCACGATCGAAATGGCCACGCCTTCCAGCGCCCGCCCCACGAGGACGAACGCGAGCGACGACGCGGTCGCCACGATCAGCGAGCCGAGCGCCATCACGACAATGGTCGTGAGCAGAACGCGCTTCTTCCCGTAGATGTCTCCGAGCTTGCCGATCAACGGCACTGTCACGCCGCCGACCAGACTGAAGAGCGTGGTCACCCAGACAATGTCCGAAGTCCCGAGCGCGGCCGCCATATGCGGCAGCGCCGGAGTGACCAAGTTGTATGCGTACGCGGTCTCTTCCGAGAGCAACGTCAGAACAAGCAGGACGCCGATCCAGTAGCGAGTGGATCGCTGCTTTCCCCCTTCCGAGGGGGCGAGGACGTCAGGGTGTTGCTGGCGAGCCATCGAGCACTCCTTTGTGCGAGTCCCGGCCGGAACCACCGTCCCCCATACCGGGCTCGACCGGGCAGTGCGCCGTACCTGTGATGGCGGCCACGTTAAACCGATCGAATGATCCAATCAAGTGTTTCACTCGACGTGATCGACCGAGCCTGAAAGGGAAACCACACGATCCACCGACGCCCGGACGGCCGCGACGCCCATCAGCGGTCCTGGGGGTTGAAGCCCGCCGACCCCTGAGGTAGCTTGACTTGAGCAAGCGCTTGGTACAGAGAGGGAGACGGCGGATGACACCGATTCGCGTGGGGATGGGCTACGAACTCGAGGTTCGCGGGCGCTCCCGGAAGGTCGAACAGCGCGCGTTCGAGAACGTGCTCGAACAAGTCGTCCGTGCGGACCAGCTCGGGTACAGCACCGCGTGGTTCGTCGAGCACCACTTCACCCGCGGCTTCTCGCACTCCTCCGCACCGGACCTCGTGCTCGCCGCTCTCGCCCGGATGACCGAGCGCATCCGGCTCGGCCTCGGCGTCGTGCTCTTGCCGTTCCAGCATCCAGTCCGGACCGCCGAGCGCATCGCAACCTTGGACATCCTTTCCCGCGGCCGGGTCGAATTCGGCACGGGCCGCGGCGCTTCCCCGCTCGAGTACCAGTCGTTCCAGCGGCCGTTCGAGCAATCGCGCCGGCTGTGGGAAGAGAACCTGGACACAGTGCTGTCCATCTTCGAGGCCGACGGCGCACCGGTCACCGCCGAGCACGAGTACTGGAGCGTGCCGGACGTCGGGGTTTATCCCCGGCCCGTCCAGGAGCCGCATCCGCCGGTCTGGGTCGCCTCGACCTCGCTGGACGGCTATCAGCAAGCGGCCAAGCGCGGCTACAACCTGTTGGGCATGACCATGCTCAAGGGCCTGGACGACGTCGCCGAGGACATCGCCGCCTACCGCAAATGCCTGGCCGACAACGGCTACGACCCGGACTCGCGTCGCGTCGCGCTCATGATCCCTTGGCACGTCGCGCCCACCCGGGACGCTGCCTACGAAAACGCGGCCGACGCGATCATGTGGTACATGCGCCGCCAGGTGAACCTGGTCGCGCCGCCGGACTACTTCGACGCTCGGCACGCCACGCACCGGGTGCTCGGCCAGGAGGCCGTCGGCCAAAGCGCCGAGGACGCACTGGAAATCCTGCGCGAGCACCACATGATCGTGTGCGACGACGTCGAGGGCTCCCGCAAGGCGCTGCAGCGGCTGCACGAAGCCGGCGCGACAGACCTGATCTGCCAGTTCCAGGTCGGCGGGCTCGCGCAGGAACACGTGCTCAGCACCATCGAACTGTTCGCATCGGAAGTGGCAGGACTGTAGACCATGACGACCGTGGCACCCGTCGAATCGCAAGAGCTGAAGTGGAGCACCCGGGCGGACCTTTCGCCAGCCGTGGTGAACCCGGCGAAGGCAACAGGCCTGCTCGTCGCCACGCCGACCGCACGCACCGTGATCCCTTTCGGAAAGCAGGAACGCGAGAGCGCGCGAGAGCTCACTCGGGAAACGCTCGTGCAGGCCGGAGTTTCGCCTGGCGACCGGGTGGTGGTGTCGCTGAACAACGACGCGGACCTCACCGGGTCCCGTATCGCGGAAGCGGCAGCCGAGGTCGGCGACGCCGCGGTCTCGGTCGGCCCGCGAGGCCGGATGCGGCTGCTCGAAACTCTGGAGCGCGTCGCGGCAAACGTGCTCGTCGCGACACCGTCCGGTGCGGCCGACCTGCTGGCTCGGCTGCACATGGAGTTCCTGGTGGATCCGCTGGATCTGGAACTGCGGCTCCTGCTGCTCGTCGGCGAGATCACCGACGACAAGACGCGCAGGCATCTCGCGGCGGAATTCGGCGCGACGGTCGTCGAGGTGTACCTCGATCCGGTCACCGGGGTGCCGGTGGCGCATCGCGCACCCAGCGGCGAACTTGTCGCTGTCCAGTCCGGTCTGCTCGCCCTCGCCGCGCTCGATCAGGACACCCTGGTGACAGGGCCCGCGCGCGGCGAACTGATCGCCCGCCACACTTGGCACCCCGATCTCGCCGGAGTCGCGCTGCGCACCGGCTACGTGGCCGAGCGGAGCGAAGGAGGGGCCCTCCTCGCACCGCAGCACACCGTGGGAACTGCGCTTTTGGCGCGGGGACAATGGCTTTCGGTGGACGAGATAGGCGCCGCACTGCGCAAGATCGACGGTATTTCCCGCTGGCGCCTAGAAATCTCCCGCCCGGGCACCCTCGACACTGCCACGCTCACCGTCAGTTTCAACCGCGAGAGCCTGATTCGCAACGGAATGTGGAAGGGCCGCATCGAGCAGGTGCTCACCGCGCTGACTCCGGTCACGATCGAAGTGCAGGTCTCCGAGCACGTGCAGGAGGAGCCCGCGGCACCGGCCATCGCCGACCACCGCGGACACCACCTCGGCATCGATCGGTCGCACGCAGCTGAATGAGGCCGCGCGGCGCGACTGTCGGGACTGGGACAGTCGCGCCGTGCGAGTCACCCACCGCGAATCTGGTTCAGGGCATGGTTGTCATCGATCCTCATCGGCCCCGCTAGTCTGAGACGCCCCCGCGGCCAGCAGCCGCGATGATCTCGTCAACCGTCCGGGTACCGGCCCCGGCGTCCTCGCCGGTCATCAGCGCCGCGAACATCCCGAGTCTGCCGAGCGGGAACGAATCCAGCATCTTGCTCGCGTCGACACCTTCCGGCAGGACCGACGCGATGCCGTCTGCCAGCCCCATCCGGGCCATCATGGCCTGGATCATCGGCCCGGCGACAGGATGCTTCAACGCCTCGCCCAGCGACGATGTGCGCGAGAGCGGCACCACAACCTCGTCCCCAGCGACTTCCACCGACGTGGCTGCCCGCAGATCCCGGCTCGACGAAGGAACGTCCACTGTGTACGCGCCACCCTCGACGACCCATCGGTCGACGCGAATGTCCCAGTAGGCCAGGTCTTTGCGTCGCACAATTAGTGCCACCGTGCGCGCCGCACCCGGTGCCAGCTCGACGACCGTGAACGCCTTGAGTTCGCGTACCGGCCGCTGAACACGCGAGCCCGGAAGCGACAGATAGACCTGCACCACCTCCCGCCCAGAGCGTTCTCCAGTATTCGTGACCGTGACGGTGACCTCGACATCCCCGTCCGCGGTGAGCGCCGCGAAGGCGTCTCGGTAGACGAACGTCGTGTACGAGAGCCCGTGGCCAAACGGGAAGGCGACCGACATGCGGCGTGCGTCGTACCAGCGATATCCGACGAATAGGCCCTCGCCGTATCGCACATGCGAGAAATCACCGGGAAAGTCGAGGTAGGCGGGTGTGTCCTCCAGGCGAAGCGGGATGGTTTCGGTCAGCTTCGCCGACGGGTTGACGTCGCCGAACAGAACGTCCGCCGTCGCGCCGCCGCCTGCTTGGCCTAGCAGCCAGGCTTCAACGATCGCCGGCACCTTCTCCGCGAAGGGCAGCGCCACGACGCCGCCGTTGGACAATACGACCACTGTCCTGGGATTGGCGGCCAGCACAGCGTCAAGCAGTTCCAGTTGTTCGGCGGGCAGATCAAGGTCCGGGCGGTCGTAGCCTTCCGATTCCAGGCGTGCGGGCAGCCCCAGGAAAACGACCGCGACGTCTGCCGCCGATGCGACGCCGACGGCTTCGTCGCGCAACGCCACAGCCTCGTCGGCCGACACATCGACGGCGACACTAAAGCCCCGCGCATAGGCGACGGTTCCCGTCGAAAGTGCGCGGATCTCCTCCAGCGCGTTATCCAAACGGGTCGGATTGATCATCGACGAGCCAGCACCCTGATAACGCGGCTCGACGGCGAACGTGCCGATGACAGCAACGGACGTCTCCTTCGGCAGGGGCAGCAGATCTCCGTCGTTCTTCAGGAGCACGATCGAACGCCCTGCGGCCTCGCGTGCGAGCGCGTGGTGCGCATCGACGTCCAGCGGCCCCTCGACCTGACCGGCCCCGGAGCGCGCCTTCTGCACGAGGTCAAGGACGCGGCCCGCAGCGGCGTCCAACACGGCTTCGTCCAACACCCCGTCCTGCACCGCGGCCACGATCTGTGCATCGGTGATCCCGTTCGACGAGGGCATTTCGAGATCCAGACCGGCCGCCAGGCCCGCCACGCGCTCGTTGACCGCTCCCCAATCGGACACCACGAGCCCTTCGAAACCCCACTCGCCGCGCAGCACCTGCGTGAGCAACCACGGATCTTCCGAGGCATAGCAGCCGTTGATCCGATTGTAGGAACACATGACCGTCCAGGGGCGCGCTTCTTCGACCACCCGCTGGAACGCACGCAAGTAGATCTCGCGAAGGGGCCGCGCGTCGACATCCGAGCTCGACCGCATCCGGTCATGCTCCTGGTTGTTCGCCGCGAAGTGCTTGAGCGAGGTTCCCACGCCCTTCGACTGGATGCCTTGCACGAGCGCGGCGCCGAGTTCCCCGGCCACGACCGGATCCTCGGAGAAGTACTCGAAATTCCTCCCGCAGAGCGGCGAGCGCTTGATGTTCACGCCCGGTCCGAGCAGCACGGAGACCTTCTCGATCGACGTCTCGGCACCGAGAGCCTCCCCAACCCGACGGACCAGCTCCGCGTCCCACGACGAGCCGAGTCCGACAGCAGGAGGGAAACAGGTGGCCGGCACGCTGCCGCCCAGACCGAGATGATCGCCTCCCGTGTCCTGCTTGCGCAGGCCGTGCGGCCCGTCGGCGACCATGATCGACGGAAGGCCGAGCCGCCCGATCGCCTGCGTGTCCCAGAAGCTCGCACCGCTGGTGAGCGCCGCTTTCTCCGCGAGCGTGAGCTCGACGACGGAGCAGGGCAAGCCGTCTTCGGAGGTACGGTCAGTCATCGTCTCCTCTTCCCGTGGCTGTGCGCCCGACTCGCTCCACCGCTTCGAGCAGGCGGTTCCTCGCCGAGCCGGATTCGAGAAACTCCGGGATGTTGTGCCCCGCGCCGTATTGAGGCCCGCGCAGGGACAACCCGCCGTCGACCACGAGAGTATGCCCAGTGATGTAACTGCTCAGGTCAGTCAGGAGAAACACCACCGCAGTCGCGACCTCTGCGACATTGCCCCTGCGCCCCAAAGGGATTAGCGCCCGTTCGAGGCTGCCATCGGAGTCTTGTCCGGAATGTGCGCGTGGCGTGTCTACCAAGCCCCACGCGACGCTGTTAGCTCGGATCCCGAGCGCGCCCAGCTCTACCGCCATGGTCCGAGTTGCTGCCTCAAGCGCACTGCGAGCAGCTCCGTACGCAGCGAACCACGGCATCGCGTGTCTCGCATCAGCGACGGAGAGGTTCACCAACGCGCCCTGGGTTTTCGTGGCCGCCATCCGGCGCGCAGCAATCTGGCAAGTCCGCACGGCGTAAGTGAAATCGAGGTCGAGGCTTCGCTGCCACTGCTGCGCATCCAGTTCGAGGAAATGCGCGACTTCTCCCGGCATCACCCCGCCTACGACGTTCACGAGGGACTTGAGATCCGTCTCAGCGATCACCCGGTCGAACTCGTGCATTCCCGCAGCCGTGGTGATGTCCGCGACGACGCCGGTGACCGACGGACCGAAGTGGTCAATGAGCTGATCGAGCCGTTCGGCTGCTCGGTCGACAACCAGGACCTTCGCGCCGGACTGCACGAGCAACGCCACAGCGGCTGTGCCGACTCCCCCGCCACCGCCGCCGACCACCGCCGAGGTCTTCCCGGCCAGTTCGGGGAAGACGTGCGGCGGTATTTCCGGGATCCGTATCCGCCCGGTCACAATGGCATCACGCTGCCGCCGTTGACGCGGATGATCTGGCCGGTCACATACGACGCGGCGGGGCTGGCGAGGAACCGGACGACCGCGGCGACTTCAGCGGCCGAACCGGGACGCCGCAACGGAATGCGCTCCGACTGCCCCTCGTCGACCTGCCGCAGCTTCTCCTCGACGAGACGGCCGTCCGCGTCGCGTGCGTGCGCCTCGGTCATCGCGGTTCGGATATAGCCCGGAGAGACCGCGTTCACCCGGATCCCGGCCGGGCCGAGCTCGGCGGCAAGGCTGCGAGTCAACTGCAGCACACCCGCTTTAGGAATGCTGTAAGCAGCAAGGTCGGCGACCGCTCCGTCCACGGTCCCGGAGCCGACGTTCACGATAGCTCCGCCTGCCGTCATCGCCGCCGCAGCAGCCTGGCAGCCGAATACAAGGCTTTTCAGATTCACGGCAAGCCCTCGGTCCAGTTCTTCCTCCGTCACCGAACCGACCGGCCCCCGATCGGTGATGGCACCCGCGATGTTGGCGTACACATCGAGCCTGCCGTGCTCGTACCGGACCGCCTCGACCAACCGTCGCACGGCGGTACGGTCAGTCACGTCCAGACAGGCGGCGATCGCGCCTTCCCCGGCTTCTTCCGCAGTCGCGACCGCGGCCGGCCCGTCGCGGTCGAGACAGACCACGGTCGCGCCGGCGTCCGCGAACGCAAGAGCGCTCGCCCGGCCGATCCCGCTGCCCGCGCCAGTGACCACGGCAACCCGGCCGGAGAGCCCCGAATCGTCCTTAGCCATCCGCCTCCTTAACCAAGCAGGGATGTTCCGGCTCGCTGGCCAGTCTGACTGGCTCTTTGGTCCGAAGCAAGCGCATGCTTGGTTTCAGCCGACCAGGATGCCCGGCTCCGTGATGTCGTGCCGTACCAGCACCTTCACGTGGTCGATGCGGTGTGAGTCCTGCGGCCGAAGCGCTTCGAACACCGCGCCGACGCTGTCCAGTCCCGCGTACCCGGTCACAATGGAAGCCGGATCGAACCGGCCCGCGACGATGTGGTCGAACATCACGTCGAACGCCTGATAGCCGGTCTCGCCGAGTCCTGGTCCGCCGACGAATTCCAGCGAAACGTTCTTCAGGATGCCGACGACCGGGCGAATCGGATCGGGCACCATCCCCGCGCCCACGATCAGGATGCGGGTGAATCGGGGCGCTGTCGCCATCAGGCGGTCGAGCAAACCACGAGCGCCGGATGCCTCGAATACGTGGAGCAGCGCGCCGGAGCGAGCGTGCGCCCGCCAAACCTCCACCGGATCTTCCTCGGTCGGGTCCACGACTGCCGTCGCGCCGCAAGCAGCGGCCATCCGCCGGCGCCGATCGGACGGATCCGAGGCCACGATAGGTCGCACGCCCCGGTGCACCAACTCGACGATGCTGCCGAGTCCCACCGGTCCGCACCCGGTGACGATGGCGCCGTCATCGCTCGTCGTCCCGGCCCGCAAGACTGCGTTGACCCCGGTCGCCATCGGCTCTGTCACCGCCGCGTGGACCGGCGAGACGGACTCCGGAATCGTCAGGTGCCCGTATGCCTGTACTACGACGTGTTCGGCCAGACCGCCGGGGTAGTCCGTGCAGTAGCCGAGTGTGTGCGGCTCGCCGCGCGGGTCGACGACCGCCGGGAGCACCACCAGTTTCTGCCCCGGCTGGTAATCGCGGACGCCGTCGCCGGTTTCCAGCACCTCGGCCGTGAACTCATGACCGAGCACCAGGTCCTGGTCCGGGTCGAACATCTCGCCCGTCATTCCCGTGTCCGCGTGCGCGCGCAGGAATTCACTGGTGTGCTGCCAGGCGGACAAGTCGCTCCCGCAAATCCCGACCGCGATCGGCCGGACCTTCAGCTGTCCCGGCCCCAACGGCGGCTCGGCCACCTCGTCGACGACCAGCTTCCCGTTTCGCAACACCGCTGCGCGCATCCGGCTCCGCTCCGTTCCCTCGTTGGAACCGGCCGGCGGGCGTGTTCCCTGCTGCCGCCCGCCGGCCGGGGTCTGTTCACAAATAGGCCTCGGCGGACCACGTTTCGAGCTTCCGCTGGATCGACTGCAGGGCGCGCAGCGCGGCCGCGCCGTCGAACGCCCGATGGTCGAATGTGAGCCCGAACCGTGCAACCGGACGGACGGCGACGTACTCCTCCCCCGACGGCGAAGTCACTGCCATTGGCGTGCGAACGATCGCCGGCACGCCCAGCGACGCGACTTGCGGACGGGTGAGGATCGGCGTAGCGATCACACCTCCTACGCTGCCCGAGTTGCTGATAGTGATGGTCCCGCCTGTCAGATCCTCGGCTGTCACAGTGCGGTCGTGCACCGCGGTGGAAAGACGCGCGATCTCCTCGGCGAGCGCCGGAGCCGTCAGCCGCTCGGCCTGCTTGACGACCGGCACCAGCAGGCCCTGCGGTCCGTCCACGGCCACACCCACATTGACTGGTTGCCAGCGCACTAGGTGGTCGTCGGTGAACGTCGCGTTCACATCCGGATGCTCCGCGACCGTGGCGCACAACGCCCGGGCGATGAACGGAAGGAAACTCAGCTTCGACTCGCCGCGGGCGAGCCTGCGCTCGTTGACCTCGGCGCGCACCTGGGTCACCGCGGACATGTCGACGTCGACCTGTGCGGTCAACTGCGGTGCCGTACTGACGGATTCGAGGAGGTTGCGGGCGATCGCGCGACGCTGCGGCGTCAGCGCGACCGCCTCGTAGGCGACATTCTCGTACCCACGCGGAACGGCGACCTCCCCCTTCGTCTTCGCGACCGGGGCCGGGACCGCGGCGCGGCTCTCCGTAACCGCCTCGGCAGGTTTCGGAGTAGTGGCGGCGGCGTCCAGGTCCTTGCGCGTGACGCGGCCTCCCGGTCCGGTGCCGACGACCTCGCGGAGGTCCAAGCCTCGTTCCTTCGCAAGCTTTCGCACGAGCGGAGTCGTCGGCACGCCATTGCGGCTTCCGTTCCGGGCAGCCGCCTCGGGGCTCGGGAGCGGCAGCCACGCCGCGGAGAGCACCAACGAAGAACCATCGGGCGGCTGAACGGCCGTCGGCACCGGATCCACGACCGGAACTGGGTCCGCGGAAGGCGCCGGGGCCGGCTCAGGCGCGACCGGAGCCGCTACAGCTGTCTCTGTCGACGCTGCCGCACCGGCACGGATCACCTCCGCCACTTCGTCCTCGGTGGCGTCGGACGGCGCGAACCGGGCGATCACCGCGCCCACGGGCACTTCTTCGTCGACTTGGGCGACGTAGCCGACGAGCACTCCGCTAACCGGCGACGGCACTTCGGTGTCGACCTTGTCCGTGGACACCTCGCACAACGGCTCGGACTCCTCGACGCGGTCGCCCGGAGAGCGCAGCCACGACGTCAGGACAGCCTGCTCCACCACGCCCATGTGCGGCAGGCGGACATCGATCAGAGTGGTCATGTGAGGTCTCCGGTTCAGGCGCGAGCGAGCTGGCGGGCCAGTTCGACGACGTCGGTCACGCTGGGGAAGCACAGATCTTCGAGGAAACGGCTTGCCGGGATCGGCGCGTCGACCGCGCCCAGCCGGGCGACCGGCGCTTCCAGGGCGTAGAAGCAGTGCTCCTGGATCAACGCGGCGATTTCCGCACCAGGGCCGGCGGTGCGAGGGGCTTCGTGCACGATCATCGCCCGCCCGGTTTTGCGCACCGAGGCCAGGATGGCCTCCCGGTCGAGCGGCACCAAAGTCCGCAAGTCGATCACTTCGAGATCGATCGACTCCGCGGCGAGGGTTTCCGCGGCTTCGAGAACACGCGGCACCATGCAGCCGTAGCTGATCACGCTGATCGTCGTGCCCGGGCGGGCGATCGCGGCCTTGCCCAGCGGAACGAGCAGGTCGGGATCGGCCGGGACGGGCCCGCGCTTGAAATTGAGCTGTTTGCTCGGGTAGTACAGCACTGGGTTCGGATCCCGGATGGCGGCTTTCAGCAAGCCCTTGGCGTCCGCGGGGTTCGAAGGCACCACTGCTTTGAGGCCAGGGAAGTGCATGGGCAGCATCTCCATCGACCCTGAGTGCTCCGGCCCGGCTCCCCCGCTGGGCCCGATCGGCATGATGATCGTCGCGGGAAGCTCGAACTGGCCGCCGTGCATGTGCCGCCACTTGCCGAGCTTCTGGAAGATCTCGTCGCCGGCGATGAGGCTGAAGTCGGCGAACCCGAGCTGGACGACCGGGCGCATCCCGGTCATCGCCGCTCCGGCCGCGGCGCCGACCATGAACGCCTCGGTGATGCCGGTATTGCGGACGCGTTCGAGGCCGAACTCCTCCACGAGGCCGCGGCCTCCTCCGAAGAACCCGCCCATCGCGACGTCCTGCCCCATCAGGAACACCGTCGGGTCCCGGCGCATCTCCTCCGCAAGCGCGGCGCCCTGCGCGGCGTCGTAGCTGATCACCTTCGTCTCGGCTGCGGTCTCCACGCTCATGCGAACACGTCCTTCAGAATCACGCTGGGGTCGGGATACGGCGCTGCTTCGGCGTCGCGGAGCGCGGCCGCGACCTCGTCCCGCGCCTCTTCGAGGATTCGGTCGGCCACCGCACCGTCCACTCTGGACCTGAGCACGTCCAGCGGATCGCGGTAACTGGCCAGGAAATCCGCCGGCCGGTATTGCTGGGCGTCGCCTTCCCAATGGCCGCCTACCCGGGTCACCGTCGCTTCGATCAGGCTCGGCCCCTGGCCGGCGCGAGCCCGCTCGACGGCATTTCCGACCGCGTCGTACACCGCGAGTGCGTCGTGCCCGTCGACGACCTCGCCCGGCACTCCGTAAGCGGCAGCGCGCTCGGCGATCGTCTTCGTCGGGCTCACGTCCTCGAACCTCGTCGAAACGGAGATGCCGTTGTTCTCGCAGAAATAGACGAGCGGCAGCCGCCAAGCCGACGCTTGAAGGAGCGTTTCGTGGAATGTGCCCCTGGCCGAAGTCCCGTCGCCGAAATCGGCGAGTGCGACCTGATCCGTCCCGCGGAGTTTCGCGGACAGCGCTGCCCCCGCGGCGATGTGGTAGACGCTGCCCAAGGACGCGCCTTCGCCCATGATGCCGAGCGCCGGGTCCGCCCAGTGCGGGACGCCGGCCCCTTTGCCGCCGGTCGAACCGGTCGACCTGCCCAGCAGGTCCCCGATGATCGGAGCCAGCCCCATGCCCTTCGCGAGCGGCCAGGTCGCCCCGCGTCCTTGATAGAAGAGGTAGTCGTCGGTGCGCAGTGCCGCGGAGGCCCCGGCAGCGGCGGCTTCCTGCCCCTTGCCCGGGTGCCAGTAGCCCGCGAAGCCGTGATCCCGGATGTGCACTGCCAGGGCGTCCTCGAGCGCCCGTGCTCGCGCCATCGTGGTGAACAGCGTCACCGCCAGCTCCGCGCGTTCGGATGTGGTCACTCGCTCTCCCTTTCGGCTTGTTCGCGCGTTCGCGCAGCCGCGACCATCGCCACCGCGAGCAGCGACAACGCCCCGACGAGCACGAACGCGATGGTGTAGGAGGAATCGGCGTAAACCGGCTGCCCGCCGGCGACGGCGACCACCTGCATGGCCAGCACGATGAAGATCACCTGGACGCCGGCGCTGGACCCAAGGCTCTGCAGCAGGCTCACCACCCCGGCAGTCACTCCCTGCTGCTCGGCCGGGACCGCGGCGATGACCAAGTTGGGCACCGCTCCGAGTGCGAGCCCGCTGCCCGCGCCGCTGACCAGGTACGCGGTCACCACCTGCCAGGACTCGCCGTGCACGAACGCGAGCGCGAACGCACCGACAGCCATCAGGATCGCGCCGGCCGCCAGCAGCCGCGGAGGACCGAACCGGCGGGCCAGCGCTCCGATCGCGAGGCCGCCGAGCATCGTCGTCACGCCCGCGGGCACGAGGTAAAGCGGAACCCCGCTCGCGGTGACTCCGAACCCGTAGCTTCCGCCTGCGGACCGCGGCGTCTGCACCATAAGCGGGATCAGGACAGCAGCAGCGGTCACCGCAGTGGTCACCGCAGCGCCGGCGACCATGACAGTCCACACTGGACGTGCGCGCACCACGCTGAGGTCGACGAGCGGATCATCGCTGCGCCGTTGGTGCCGCCACCACGCCACTGCGGCGAGCGCACCGCAGGCCAAGGGCAGCAGAGCGGCGGTCGAGCCCCAGCCCTGTTCCGAACCGAACGTCAGGCCGAGAAGCAGCAGCGCGACTCCCCCGCCGAGCAGCAGCCCGCCCACCACGTCAAGCCGCGCGGGAACGCGGAGCGCCGATTCGGGCACCACCGACAGCACGAGGAGCAGAGCGAGCACGCCGAGCGCGGCAAGGAACCAGAAGACCCCGCGGAATCCGAAGGCATCGATGAGATAGCCCGACAGGAACGGCCCGGCGATGGTCACCAGTCCGATGCCGGTCGTCGAGACGCTTGCCCCCAGCGCAAGCATCCTCCGGGGCAGCACGTCTCGCATCAGCGAGTACGTGAGCGGACCGGCAGCGATCATCAGTCCTTGCAGCGCACGCCCGAGGAGCACAGACCCGAAGTTCGGCGCCAGCGCCACGACCACCGAGCCGACGATCATCGCCGCGGTGAGCCAGACGATGACCTTGCGCTTGCCGCGAATGTCAGCCGATTTGCCCGCGAGCGGAACAGCGATCGCGCCTACCAGGCTGAGGATCGTGATGACCCACCCGATCTGCGCGGTGTGGAATCGCGCCGCCATCGGCGACAACGCCGGAGTGACCAGCTGGAAGGACAACGCCACCACTTCGGTCACGAACACCAGCACGATCAGCACCGAGATCGCGCGAGCAGTGCTCATCCCGGCACTTTCTCCCGTCCGACGCGACTGCACTGTCGCCATCGGTCCACCTCCGCTCCTTCGCGGCACCGGCCACGGACGTGGCCTCGCTCACGTCAGCACTTTAATCCGATCACTCGATCGAATCAAGTGTTCGGTTCAAGTGTTCGGTAGACTCCGGAGACGAGAACTTCAGGAGGTCTCATGGCCCGGCGGAAAGGACCACGCGACGGCGACGCGACCCGTGCCGCACTGGTCGACGCAGCCGCGAAACTGTTCGCGGAGCAGGGAGTGGACGGGGTTTCGATCAGGGCGATCAACTCCGAAGCCGGCCTTGCGCCCGCTGCTGTGCATTACCATTTCGGCAGCAAGGACGCCTTGGTCAACGCGGTCCTCATGCGGGACGGCGAGCCAGTGCGCGAGCGGATCCACCATCTCGCCGAGGAACTGGCCGCCGCGGATCGCCCGCCGACCGCACGCCAGTTGATCGATCTGCTTACCACGCCCTACCGCGAACTCATCGACCGCGACGCCGAGCGCGCCGCACAATGGCTGGCGATCTGCGGGCAGCTCAGCCTCGCTCACGACAGCCGGCTGCTCGACACCTCGTCGCTCACCAACAAACTGCTCCACGAACTCGTGGCCTGGGCCTATCCGAAGGTGTCCGCGGAGGAGCTCGAGGTCCGCTGGGCCATCGCCGCGAACACGCTGATCCAGATGACCGCGCGATGGTCGTGGGCGGTCAAAGGCGTCCCCTCCGAGGAGAGGACGCGACAGCTGGAAGCGCTCGCCGAATTCGTGGCCGGCGGCCTTGACCACGCGATGGCGGTCGCCGCCGGACAGCGGGCGGCGGCTTCCTGATCCGGATCAGTCCGCGGGCCGGTGGCGCGCGAGTTCGCGCCGCGCCACCACCATGCGGTGAACTTCGTCCGGGCCGTCGATGAACCGCATGGTTCGCGCCTGGACCCAGAGTTCGGCAAGCGGGGTGTCTTGCGACATCCCCTCCGCGCCGTATACCTGAATGGCCTTGTCCAGCACCCATTCGGTCACCGCGGGCGCGGCGACCTTGATGGCCGAGATGTCCGTCCGCGCGGCGCGTGCGCCTTCCGAGTCGATGACCGACGCCGCCCGCAGCACCAACAGCCGAACCTGGTCGATGCGCACTCGTGCCTCAGCGATCCAGTCCTGGATCGTGCCCTGGTCGGCCAGCCGCTTGCCAAACGCTTCCCGTTGCAGCGCGCGGGAACACAGCAATTCCAGCGCACGTTCGGCCATTCCGATCATCCGCATGCAGTGATGGATCCGGCCCGGTCCCAGCCGTGCTTGCGCGAGCTTCGTGCCGGCCCCCTCCTCGCCCAGCAACGCAGAGCGCGGGATCCGCACGTCATCGAACTCGACCTCGCCGTGCCCGCCGCTCGCGCCGTGGGTGAAACCGAACATCCGCAGACCGCGGACCTTGCGGACGCCTGGGGCATCCGCCGGAACGAGGACGATGCTGTACCGGGATTTCGGCGGCGCGTCCGGATCGGAGACGCCCATCACCACCAGCAAGGCGCACTCCTCGCCCAGCAGGCCGGTCGACCACCACTTACGGCCCCGGACGACGAAATCGTCGCCGTCGCGCACGATCGCGGTTCCGAGATTCGCCGGGTCCGAAGACGACACCCCGGGTTCGGTCATGCAATACGCCGACCGGATCTTTCCTTCGAGCAAAGGGAAAAGCCAGCGCTCCCTCTGCTCCGCGGTTCCGAAGAGCGCGAGCAGCTCCATGTTCCCGGTGTCCGGCGGCGCGCAGTTGAGCGCTTCCGGGGCCACCGCCGGGCTCCACCCGGTGATCTCCGCGAGCGGCGCGTACTGGACGTTCGTCAGGCCAGCCCCGTATTCCGACTCGGGGAGGAAGAGATTCCAGAGGCCACGCCGCCGCGCCTCGGACTTCAGCCGAGCCATCGCCGCAGGACGGCTTCCCGTCTCGACGCGCTCGTCGGAGAACCGGTGCTCGACCGGGTACACCTCGTCGGCCATGAACGCCAGCAATTCGGCACGCAGCGCTTCGGTGCGCGCGTCATAGCGGAAATCCATCGACAGCTCCTCAGATCAAGTCGAGACCGCGCGCAGCGAGCGGCAGCACCATCTCGCCGATGCCGGCGAAGCCTTCGCCGACCGTGAGCCCGCCGGCATCGCGGTAGTAGATGCCTTCGAGGATCACCGCGAGCTTGAAACAGGCGAATGCCTGGTACCACGCGAAATCTCCGACGTCCACGCCAGCGCGTTCCCGGTACCGCGCCATCAGCTCCGGCCATCCCGGGTAGTCCGCGTGGAGCCCGGCGGTGCCGGCGATAGGGTTGTCGATTCCCCGCCAGCCCTCCCAGAAGAGCCAGGCCAGCCCAAGGTCGGTCAGCGGATCCCCCAAGGTGGACATCTCCCAGTCCAGCACCGCAGCAATTCGCGGTTCGGCTCCTGGCGCGAGAATCATATTGTCGAGCCGGAAATCACCGTGGACGATCGAGGCCCGGTCGTTCCCGGGCACGTCGGCCGCGAGCTTGGTCGCGAGTTCGTCGAGAACCGGCACAGCACGTGAGCGAGAGGACTCAAGCTGTTTCGTCCACCGCCGCACTTGCCGGGACGCGAAGCCCTGCGGCCTGCCGAAATCCGCCAAGCCGACCGCTTCAGGATCGATCGCATGCAAGGCCGCCAAGGTATCCACGTACGCATGCCCGACCGCAGGGCGCTGGCCGCGGGACACGCCGACGAGATCGCCATCGGTCCGCAGGACCGTGCCAGCGACTCGCTCCATCACGTAGAACGACGGGTCGGCTGAGGCGAGCACGACTCGGGGCACCGGAAACCCAGCGCTGCCGAGCGCCTGCTGGACCCGCGCCTCACGGGCCATGTCGTGCGCGGTGGCCAGTACGTGGCCGAGCGGAGGACGCCGCAGAACCCATTCCGACCGGCCGTCGGAGAGGACGTAGGTCAGATTGCTGCGCCCGCCGGCGAGCAGTTCGAGTTTGAGCGGTCCGGCCAGCTCGATCCGCGCTTGGTTCCGCAGCAGCCGGGCGACCAGTCCCAGGTCGACCGCCTCGGCGTGGTCGTGGATCGCCGCACCAGCCATGCCGCATCACCTCTCCGAAAGCCCGCATCCGATCAGTTGATCGAATCATTCGATCGAATCTGGGTCAAGGGCCGGGTCGCCACGCCCGCGTCACACCCCCGGCGAAGTTCTCCTGAACGCTGCGCGCGGCGGCGCGGCGACAGACGACGCACCTCGAGGAAACAGCTCGCGACCGCATCAGGTCGCGCTTCGAATCACCAGCGCAGTGCACCCTGACAGTGATTCACGGAGTCCTCCGTGGACAGGCGAGCACGACTTTGCCGCACAGCGGGTTCCGGCACCGCCTTTGACACCACGGCCGGCTTGCCGCACTATTTTAGCAAGCGCTTGGTTTTGGAGGTCAGCATGTCGTCGGAATCCGCGGTCATCGCCTTTCCCCGCAACGAGGGTTTCGACCCCGTCCCCGCCGCACTGGAGGCGCTGGGCCGCGGCGGGATCGTGGTCGTGGTCGACGACGAGGACCGGGAGAACGAGGGCGACCTGGTGATGGCCGCCGAATTCGCCGACCCGGCCTCGATCGCGTTCTTCGTGCGGCACACCTCAGGTTTCCTTTGCGTCGCGATGCCGGAAGAGCAGGCCGACCGGCTGGGCCTTCCCCCGATGATCCCTCCGTCAGCCAACTCCGACGCGCACCGAACCGCGTTCGCGGTCGCCTGCGACGCCGCCGACGGCGTGTCCACGGGCATCTCCGCGACCGATCGCGCTCGGACCGCCCGAATCCTCGCCGCGCCCGGCACCCGACCGGAAGACCTCGCGCGCCCGGGGCACGTGCTGCCGTTGCGGGCCAGGCCGGGTGGGGTGCTCGAGCGGGCGGGCCACACCGAGGCGACTGTCGACCTCTGCCGGCTCGCCGGCAC
>NZ_PQIA01000052.1 GCF_003385235.1 Amycolatopsis circi
CCGGGTGGGGTGCTCGAGCGGGCGGGCCACACCGAGGCGACTGTCGACCTCTGCCGGCTCGCCGGCACAGCGCCGACCGGTGTCCTGTGCGAACTCCTGGCGGAAGACGGCTCGATGGCCCGACGGCCGGAACTGCTCGCATTCGCCCGGACACACGGACTGCCGATCATCACTGTCCGCGCGCTCGTCGCTTATCGCCGTCGGCACGAGCTGGCGGCGGCCGCTACGGCTCAACTGCCCACCGCACACGGCACTTTCACCGCACACGCATATCGGAACGCGACCGGAACCGAGCATCTCGCACTGGTGATGGGCGATCTGTCGGACGGCTCCGCACCTCTCGTGCGGCTTCACAGCGAGTGCCTCACCGGCGATGTGTTCGGTTCTCGCCGGTGCGACTGCGGATCCCAGCTCGATCAAGCTCTTCGCACTGTCGCCGCGCACGGGAGCGGCGCGATCGTCTACCTCGGCGGGCACGAGGGACGGGGAATCGGTCTCACCGCGAAGATCGCCGCGTATGCTTTGCAGGAAGACGGTTACGACACCGTGGACGCGAACCACCAGCTCGGGTTGCCCGCGGACCAGCGGGACTACACCGACGCAGCGGCGGTTCTCGACCACCTCGGCGTGCGCCGGTTGCGGCTCCTGACCAACAACCCGGCCAAGCGTGACGCGCTGGTTTCCGAAGGAATCGACGTCGTCGAGTGCGTCGCGATGCCTGCCGCAGTGACCCCGGAGAACATCGACTACCTTCTCGCCAAGAACAGCCGGATGGGCCACCGGATTCCCGGGATCGCCGCGCCTCGCGCCTACGGGACCACGGTCGGCTGAACCTTCAACGCGGGACAGACCGCGTCAGCGGAAGCGTCTCGACCCCGTTCATCGCGGAGAGACCGGCAGCCACCTGAGGTTCGCCTGCGAGAGCCAACAACGGAAACCGTTCGAGGAACACCTGCAATGCTTCAGCCATCTCGGTCCGTGCCAGCAGGTGTCCGAGGCACATCCGCCCGCCCGATCCGAACGTCAGATGCTTGCCCGGGCTTGTTCGCGCAGGGTCGAAAGCATTCGGCTCCGGGAACATCGCCGGATCCCGGTTCGCCGCGAAGGTATTGAGGACCAGCAAGGTTCCGGCGGGAAAGACAAGCCCCCGGTACACGAAATCCTCTCGCACCTGGCGCAGCAGAATGTGCAGCGACGGCTCCAGCCTCAGCGCTTCATCGACCGCACCCGGAATCGCGTCCGCGTCCGCGCGGATCCGTTGCCACCACCCGTGCCGGACCAGCAGGTGCACCACTGTCCCGAACTGGTAGCGAGTGGTGTCGTGACCGGCGAACAGGAGGTTCAGCAGAGCTCCGCACAGCTCGTCGTGGGTCAGCGAACCTGTTTCCCGCTGTGCGGCAACGACCGTCGCGACGAAGTCCTCCCCAGGACGGTCCTCGCTCCGGCCGATGAGTTCGGCGAAATAGCCGCGGAGGCCGCGGATCGCAGCGTCGATCCGCGGCAAATGCGGCTCAAGCGGGAACTTCGCGAGCAGTCCGAGATCGACGGTCCAGCTCCCGAACCGGTCGATGTCCTCGCCCGGCACTCCCATCAGAGCGCACAACACCTCGATGGGATAACGATCGGTGAAGTCCCCGACTACGTCGAACGGGTCCCGGTCCGCCATCTGTTCCACCAGCCGCCGCGCGGCCCGGCGCATGAGCGGGCGCAGCCGTTCCACGCGGGGGCGCGTGAATCCGTACTGCAGCGCCTTGCGAATCCGCGCATGCCGCGGCTCTTCGATCATCGGCAGTGACGCTTGGGTGGCGTACCACATGACCTGCTCGGACGCACCGAGCCGGCGGTAATAGTCGGGTCCGACTCCATCAAGACGCCGGTCCACGCTCAGCTCTCGGCACGCGGCATACTCGATCACCTCGTAGCCGCGCGTTGTGCGAACAAGCCATGGCTGTTGCCGCGCGGCATCGAACGCGGCACCCGTGCCTCCGTTGTCTTGCTGTGGCGGCAGATCGACGAACGGGACCGCATCCTCCGTCAAGAACCGATCTGCCGCCGCGGTCACGACGAAACCTCCCGCGATGCCTCGTAGCGTTGTTGCGCACGGCGGTTGGCCGCTGACAGCGCCTTCTGGAAGTCGCCTTCGGAACCGGAGAAACTTGCCCAGTTCTCCAGTCGCCGTGTCGCGGAGTCCTGGAAATGCGGTGCGACTTCACGGGCGAACAGCTCGTACGAGTCGAGCGTGTCCCGCGGGTGGGCCCAGTCCAGCACCCGGATCAAGTGAGTTCCGTATCCGCCGGACAGTTCCTGCATGTACTCGATGTGCTCGATGACGTCTTCCGGGGTGCCGACGACGCCGAGCTGGGAAGCGCGGAAAACGTCGAGCCACGGCGCGTCCGCCGGAAGCCCTGAGGTTTCGTAGACGGCCTTCAGGAAGGAGGCGTCGCGCAGCGCGTAGCGGGCGGCATGGTCGATCCCATAGGCGACCTGACGCTCCGCCTCTTTCCGGGTCGGCGCCACGTGGACACAGCTGACGAGCCGCCAATCAGCCCGGTCGGGTTCGGCGTATCCGTGCCGGTCCAGCTGCTCGGAGTACATCTCCCAGTGCTTCGCGAGCACCTTGCTCCCGGCGGGGCTCGCTGCTGCCAGCGCGAGCATGGGAAGCCCGAACCGGCCAGCGAGGTTCGCGCCCGCCGGCGACACCACGGCGGTCACCGCCATCGGCGGGTGCGGCCGGGTGTAGGGCAGCAGCTGCAGCTGAGCCTGCCGCAGTTCGAACCAGTCGGTCTTCCGGTCTACTGGACCGGATTCGGTGAACAGCGCGAGAATCGCCTCCAGCGACTCCTCCATCCGCTCGCGGAGCTGGGTGTAGTCCAGTCCCATCATGGCCGCGTCCGACGGCAGCGCACCGGGCCCGGTCCCGACGATCAGCCTGCCCCGCGTGAGGTGATCGAGCAGAGTGATGCGCTCCGCCACCATCAGCGGATGGTGATACGGCAGCGAAATCACCCCGGTGCCGAGCTTGATGTCACGCGTGCGTTGCGCCGCGGCCGCGATGAACACCTCCGGGCTGGAGATGATCTCCCAGCCGCTCGAGTGGTGTTCCCCGATGAACGCCTCGTCGAACCCGAGCCGGTCCAGGTGCTCCACGAGCTGCAGGTCGCGTTCCAGATCCCAAGTCGGGTTGTTCCCCGGCCGGTGCTCCGGCCCGAGGAAAACCCCGAACTTCATCCGGTTCGGCACAATGCTGGTCATCAGATTCCGCTCCCTCAACCCATTACTCGCTTGCGTTCGGACGCGCCCGCGGCGGTGTCCGCGCCGGTTCGCACCTGAAGTACGTCTTTGCGCCGGCCGTGCGGCAGCACGCTCGCCAGCAGGACACTCACGAGCCCGCATCCGGCCGCCACCGCGAAGGCGACCCGGTATCCGCTCTCGCGGTAGAACACTCCGGCACCCGCCTGGACCGCGTTCGCCGTCAACGCCGCGAAAGCGACCTGGATGAGCACCACCGTGCCGATGTTCTGCCCTTCCAGCGCCATGATCGACGCGATCCCCTGCTGCTCGGGCGGGCTTGCCTGCATCACAAGATTCGGCAACCCGCCGTAGGTCGCGCCCATCCCTGCCCCGAACACCACGAGCAGCACCGCGACCTGCCAGGCTTGCGCATGCCACATAGCCAGTCCGGCCGACCCCAGCGTGAGCAGAACCGCGCCGGCGATCATCGGCGTGCGGATACCCCATCGCGACGCTCGGGCGCCGCAGAGGAACCCGGCCACCACCATCGCGGCGCCGAGCGGCGACAGGAAGTACGCGACTCCGATCGCATCGCTGCCGAAACCGTAGCCGCCGCCCACTTCTCGCGGAGTCTGCAGCATGCTGGGCACGATCGACGAAACAATACCTGTCGTGGCATACACGGACGCGCCGAGCAACAGCGTGGTCCACATTGGACGGCTCCGCAACAGAGGCAGGTTGATCAGCGGGTCCGGGAAACTGCGGTCCCACCACAGCCAAGCGCCGAAGCACAGGACGCCGCCCGCGAGAAGACCAAGCACCGCGCCGGATCCCCAGCCCCACTCCGAGCCTTCTCCGAGCCCGAAGACAAGGGCCGCACCGCCGAGCCCGAGCAGTACCGCTCCCGGCCAGTCCAGCCGGGCACGCACCCGCAGCGGCGATTCCGGCAGCAGCGCCCACACCGCCACAATGCACACTGCCTCGTAGATCGCCACGAACCAGAAAATCGACAGCGCGCCGAACGAGTCGATCAGCCATCCCGCCAGGAAGGGCGCGAGGATGAACGTTACGCCGGAACCGGTCAAGGTCACGGCGACCGCGAACGCGATGATGCGTTTCGGGAACACGTCCCGGATCAACGAGTAGGCCAGCGCCGGCGTGATGTAGAGCAGGCCTTGAAGCGCTCTGCCGACGAGGAAAAGCTCGTAGGACGGCGCGACCGCGGACAGGATCGCGCCCGCTGCCGCGATCGCGGTCGCGACCAGCAGCAACAGCCGTTTGCCGCGCAGGTCCGCGAGTTTGCCGATGATCGCCATCACCACCGCCGCGGCGAGGTTGGCGATCGTGATCGTCCACCCCACCTGATCGGTGCGGTAATGCGCCGCGATCCCCGGCAGCGCGGTGGCCACCAGGTTGTAGGAAAACGCGGCGAGTTCGGCGAGAAGGACGATGACGAGCAGGCCGAACACCCGCCGCGCGGTCCAATCACGACCGGACGGGTCGGTGCCGGAAGAGGAAAACGATTCGGTGGCCACTGGACCTCCTGGAGTGCGGCATTGCACGCAGAGACTGCCGTCACAGTACGGAACCAAGCGCTCGCTTGGCAAGGGCTGTTAAGCTCCCGGCTCGACGTTTTCCGTTTCCTGAAGGGTATTCACGATGTCGGACTTCTCCACGAAATCCGGTGCCGCGCTCGTCGCCGGCGGAACCGGCGGGATCGGCGCGGCCATCACCCGGCTCCTCGCCCGCAGGGGCAGCGACGTCGCTTTCACCTACCGAGCCAACGAGGTCGCTGCGAAAGAACTGGGGCGCGAAGTCGAATCCATGGGCCAGCGCCAGAGCGCGTACCAGCTCGATCTTGCGGACGCCGACGCCACCGCGACCGCGGTTTCCCAGGCATCCGAGTCATTCGGCGGTATCCACTCGCTGGTGTACGCCGCCGGCCCGCACGTGCCGATGGTGCACCTGAGCAAGGTTTCCCCGGCCCAGTACCGCGCGCAGCTGGACGCGGACGCTGCGGCGTTCTTCAACCTGGCCCACGCCGCGCTGCCGGAATTGCGCCAGAGCAAGGGAACCGTGACGGTGGTGACGACCGCAGCCACTCGCCGCTTCCCGGTTCGGGACGGGCTGTCTTCCGGCACGAAGGGCGCTGTCGAGGCAGTCGCGCGGGCGTTCGCCGCCGAAGAGGGCCGGTTCGGCGTCCGGGTCAATTGCGTCGGCCCCGGCATGCTCACCGACGGCATGGCGGACCGGCTCATCTCGTCCGGCGAACTCGACGACACGGCGCTCGAGATCACCCGGCGGAACATTCCGCTGCGCCGCTTCGGCAATGCTTTGGACATCGCCGAAGCGGTCGCGTTCCTCGCGTCGGACCGGGCAGGCTTCATCACCGGCCAATGTCTCGACGTCGACGGGGGCTATGGAGTCTGACCGCCGCCTCCGGCGGTGAACCGGCCGAAAACCCCTTCGACTTCCCTGCGGATCCTCCGGCTGATCGCCGCACCGGGCTGCAGCGCGGTGAACGCGTGCGGCACGCCGGGGACCACGTGGAGTTCGACCGGCACGCCTGCAGCCTGCAGCTGCCGCGCGTACTCCACCGCCTCGTCGCGCAGGCAGTCCTCGCCCGCCGCCAAGACGTAAGCGGGCGGCAGCCGACCGAAGTCCCGCGCCGCCGCAGGCGAACCCGTTGCTGGCGGCGCGTCGACGAGGGATCCCAAGTAGTGCTGCCAGCAACGCCGCGCGTCCGCCGCACTGAAGACCGCAGCTGTCGGCAACTCCGTGAGCGAAGCGCCCCGCATAGTCGCGTCCAGGAACGGGCACAGCAGCACCTGGCCGTCGATGGCCGGTCCCCCGTCGTCCCGGGCGCGGATCGCGACCGCCGCCGCCAATCCGGCACCTGCCGACATCCCCGCGACCACCAACGGCACTTCCGCCGCGACATGCTGCAAGGCGGCGTAGCAATCGTCCAAGGCCGCCGGGTAAGGATCTTCCGGAGCGAGCCGGTAGTCGACCGAGACGACCACGACTCCGACATCGGCCGCCAGGCGCGCGCAGAACACCTCGTCCTCGTCCGGGTGGCCGATGCAATATCCGCCGCCGTGCATCCACAGCACGACTGGCGTCGACTCGTCTGCATCGTCCGGCACGTACCGGCGGATCGGCACCGACCGGTCCAGTGCCGCCGGAACCTCGTCGCCGATCCGGGATACTCCAGCCGGCCAGGGCACGAGCGGCCACTCCGCCCGCGCCTTGGCGCTCAGCTCCCGCTGCGCCGCGGGATCGTCGAACTGCAAGGGCGGCATCGCCGCAAGGAATTCCGCGAATTCCGGATCCATGTGTTCCTCCTGTCATCCCGTGCCGGTTGCTCCACCGTCCACGACAAGCTCGGTCCCGGTGAGGTAACTGGAGTCTTCGGACGCCAGGAAGAGCGCCGCTCGCGCGACTTCGTCCGGGCGGCCGGCCCGGCCGATCGGGGTGCCTGCCCAGTGCGCCGGGTCGGCGAGCAGTTCCGGCGGGATGCTTTGCTCAAGCATCGGTCCCTCGATCGCGCCCGGGATGAGGCAGTTGACCCGGATCCCCTGCGGCGCGAGCTCAGCCGCAGCGACCTTGGTCAGCCCCCGCAGCGCCCATTTGCTCATGCCGTAGGCACCGTGCCCGGGGTAGCCGGTCATTCCCGCCGTCGAGGACACATTGATGATCGAGCCACCGTGTTCCATGCGTTTCGCGGCGGCGCGAATCCCGAGAAACGGCCCGCGCAGGTTCACCGCGAGGATGCCGTCCAACGCGGCCACCGATTCCTCCGCGAGGGGCTTGGTCCGATAGCGGGCCGCATTGTTCACGAGCACGTCGAGCCGGCCGTACCGCACGACAACGCCGTCGAGTGCGGCCTCCCAGCCGTCTTCGGCACTGACGTCGAGCCGGACGAAGGTGCCTCCGAACCCGGCCGCTACGGCGCGACCGGCCTCTTCGTCCACATCTGCGACGATCACGCGGGCGCCCTCCCGGGCAAAGAGCGCTCCCTCCGCCGCGCCCTGACCACGGGCGCCGCCGGTGATCACCGCGACCTTTCCCTCGAGCCGCATCAGAACCGTGCTTCTTTGGCCCGGAAATGCGGGATGACGTGCTCGCCCCAGTTCCGGATGGTCTCCAGGCACACCTCGTGCGGCACCGTGCCCATCTGGATCAGGCAGAGCACCTCGTCGACACCGACCCGCTCGAGCTCGGTGACATAGTCGATCGCGGTCTCCACGGTGCCGTAAGCGTGGTCGATGTTGTAGTTCGCCGATGCGAGCGAGCGCTCGGAATACTGCGGCAGTTCGCCCCGGTCGTAAGCCGCAGCACGCGACTCAGCCCGGTCCCGCATGAAGGCGACATTATCCTCGGTGACGGTGTCGCCCGTGGGTGGTTCGGCTCCGCCGAGATGCCAATAGCCGATCGATTCCCCGAAGAACCGCTGGCCGCGGGCACCGATCTCCTTCGCCTGCTTCGCGTCGTCGAGCACGATAGTCGGGCACAGTGCGACGAACTGGTCGTTCGTCACGTCCGAGACCAAGTTCTCCCCACTGCGCGTCTCGCAGCGTTCCCGGTACAGCTTGTGCTGGTGCGCCACGCTGTCGAGACCCGCGAAGCCGAAGATCAGTGCGCCCACCCCGAGATCGGCGGAGTGCACCACGGTGTCGGGCTTGGTGCTCGCCAGGTACAACGGCGGATGCGGACGCTGCACCGGACGCGGCAAGATGCGCAACGGTGCGTTCCCCTTCGGTGCTTCGAGGTCGAGTAGCTTGCCATGCCAGGAGAAGTCTTCCGAGCGCCAAGCGGAACTCACGATCCGCAGCGCTTCCTCCACTTCCGCGGCGGTTCGCTCTGGGTCCACATTGCACAGTGCGGCTTCCTGCAACGTCCCGCCCCGGGCGGCACCAAGGTTCAACCTGCCGTTCGACAGCACGTCCAGGAACGCAGCCTTCTCCGCGACGCGCGTCGGGAAGTTGTAGTTGAACGGCATGCACACCGCGCCGTGCCCGATCCTGATTCGGGATGTTTTCGCGGCCACGGTCGCGAGGAACAGCTCCGGCGCCGACATGTGCGAGTAGTGCTCGAGACCGTGGTGTTCGACTGCCCAGATGCCGTCGAAGCCCATCTGCTCCGCGAACACAGCCTGCTCGACCGAATCGAAGATGAGCTGCCGCTCGGTCTCCGGCGTCGGATCGGCCAGCTGCGCCTCGAAGATCATCGAGAATTTCACACGCTCTCCTTGTCTTGCTCTATCGCTTGCTTGGCTGCTCGAGGCATGCGGGGTCCCCGGCCCGGCAGGTGCGGGAAAGATCAGTGACCGCGGAGGAGCCGCCTGTTCCGGGCGAGCGCTCGCACGCGCCGACCCAGCTGCACCAGCCGGGAGGCGTCAGTGACATCGGCGAAGACGACGTCGTCCTCTCCCGCAATGAGGCCAGCGGCATCGAGGCATATCCCCGCCCCGACCGGGACTCCGCCGCACACTCGCACGGCCTGATGGAGTTCCGCGAGCATGGCGGCGCCGCAGCCGACTTCTTGTGCCACGACGATCAGTCCGACTGCGTTGCCGGACAACCGGAACTCATTCAGGTGAGCCTCGATTCGAGTCGAGACATCCATGCCGGGGCGGCATTCGCAGACGATCAGGACAGCGCCCTGCTCGCCTGAGCCGCGTTCCGGCGCAGGCGACGCAACGGAAAGAACCTGGCGCAGGACAGGCGAATCCCCGAGACAGAGCGAAGCTGTCTCGGGCTGCGCGGGCGCGGTGTTCGCCGGGATATCCATGGTGACGGTCATGGCCATCTCCCACGTCGATGTAGGGGGGCACACCGATGTAACCCCGCTCACGCGCAGAGCGTCAAGAGACTCAGAGTCTCTTTCTTTACTTAACCGATTCAGTCAAGGTCGAGCGCCGCACTCCACATCCGCGCCAGCACGACGGCCGTTTCGTCCCGGTCGAGATCCCACCCGTGCGACGACCAGCGAAGGAACATCTGCTGCAGCTGCCCGAAGAGCAAGGCCGCCCGGACTTTCGCCTGCGGCTCAGTCCAGCGTCCGCCCTTCTGCAAGGCGGCCGCGAGCAGTTCGATGTCGCGCTCGAAGCTCGTCTGCTGGCGTTCGCGGACCGTGTCGTCCAGCAGAGCGGCCTCGGTGACGGCCGCGGACGCCACCCGGGTTCGTTCCCACACCCGCAACGTGTCGTCGAGCCAGCGGGAGATGCGTTCGCGGCTCGGACGCTCCGCGAGCTCGAACAAGGCGAGATAGACCGGCTCGTACTCTTCGTCCAGGTGGCGCAGAACTTCCATCAGCACATCCGCTTTGGACCGGAAATGCCGGTAGAACGTCGCCCGGGTGGTGCCCGCGGCGGCGGTGATGTCTTCGATCGACGTCGCCACGTACCCGGTCAGGGAGAAGCAGTCGACAGCGGCGTCCGCCAAACGAGACCTGGTCTGGTCTCGGCGGTTCTGCCGGGCGGCAGCCCGTGCGTCCTCGGCCATCGAGCCCCCTCGCGTGCGGATGGTTGGTCTGCCGTCCAGGAAACCAAGCGCACGGAGCGAGGCACAAGCCGGGGTGCTCAGCCGTGCTCGATCCAGACGCTCTTGTGCTCGAGCCACTCGTCGAGCGCACGCGGCCCGTTCGAAACCCGGTTGCCGCTTTCCTTCTGCCCGCCGAACGGCAAGGCCCAATGCAGCCTTCGGTAGGTGTTGACCCACACCGTTCCCGCACGCAGGCCGTCCGCCAGCCGGTGGACTCGTGACACGTCGCTGGTCCACACCCCGGCCGCGAGCCCGTAGACGGTGTCGTTCGCCAACTCGAGCGCGTGGGTTTCCGAACTGAACGGAATCGCGACCGCGACCGGGCCGAAGATCTCCTCCTGGCAGACCCGCAGCCGGTTGTCCGGGGTGGCGAACAGCGTCGGCTCCACGAAGTAGCCGCCGGACAGCCGATGCCCCGGTTCGAAGAGATCCTTGCCGCTCCGCCCGCCGAACACCCGCCGCGCACCTTCCGCTTCGGCAAGCTCCAGATAGCCCCGCACCTTGTCGAACTGCGCGTCGAACGCGACCGGCCCCATCGTGGTCTCCGGGTCGAGCGGATCTCCCAGCCGGATCGCCGCGGCGTGTGCCCGCACGCGCTCCAGGAACTCGTCGAAGATCGTGTCTTCGACCAGGATCCGCGATCCCGCGATGCACGCTTGCCCGGCGCTGCCGGTGAAGATTCCGGCCGCCGCACCGGCCGCCGCGGCGTCGAGATCCGCGTCCGCGAACACGACATTCGGCGATTTGCCCCCGAGCTCCAGCCCCAGGACTTTCAGGTTGCTCACCGATCGCTGGGTGATCCGCCGTCCCGTCGCGGTCGACCCAGTGAAACTGATCTTGGCGATGTCTCGGTGGTCTACCAGTGCTTCGCCCGCCGTCGCGCCCTCGCCGCAGACGACGTTCACCGCCCCGGGCGGAATTCCTGCCTCTTCCAAGCGGCGCGCCGCGGCGAGAATCGACACCGATGCGCGCTCCGGCGGTTTCACGACCACCGTGTTGCCAGCGGCCAAGGCTGCGGACGTCTTCGCCAGAAACATGGCCAGCGGCGCGTTCCACGGAATGATGATGCCGACGACGCCGAACGGCTCTCGCACTGAGTACGTATGCGCTGCCGGAGTGATCGCGACGGTTTCCGAGGTGATCGTCTCCGCCAGGCCTGCATGAAACTCGATCTGCGCAGCACCGCCGAGAACCGCGGGGCGCGCCTCGGTGCTGGCGCGACCGTTGTCGGTCGCGTCGAGCCGCCACAGCTCATCGGCGTCTTCGCGGACCAGGTTTGCCCAAGCGCGGAGGATAGCCGCCCGTTCCATCGGCAATTTCCCGCGCCAAGCGGGAAACGCGGCCAGCGCCGCGGCTACCGCGTCGTCCACATCGGACGCCTCGCCGGCCGGGATCCTCGCCCACACCTCCCCGGTCGCCGGGTTGACGCTCTCGAGCCACTTCCCGCTCCGCGCAGGCCTGAACTCGCCGCCGACGTAATGCGGAACATCGGCCGGGCGCGCCTCTGCCATGGTGATTCCCTCCTCTGGTTCACGACGCGACAAGCGCCGCGATCCGATCGAGCTTGTGCAACGTGGCCGGCCCACCGGCCGTGGGCATCCAGAACACGACGCGGGCGATCCCCAGCTCCGCATACCGGGCAAGCGCGTCGGCATGAGGAAAAGCGTTGAAAAGCGTCACCGGCGCCTCGGTCCGCCCGGCATCCGCGGCACGCTTCGCGAGCTCACGAACCCGCCGCCCGAGCCGAGCGCTGAACACTTCCTCCGCGCCGGACGGTTCGTCGCCGATCTGTTCAGTTCCGTCGCGGTAGGGAATCCAGCCGTCCGCCAGTTCCACTACCCGATCTAGCACGCGAGGGCCGCCGCCGCCGAGCAGGACGGGCGGCCTCGGACGCTGGACTGGCTTCGGCCACGACCAAGCCGGGCCGAACTCCACGAAGTCGCCGTGGTACTCCGCTTCGTCCTCGGTCCAGAGCGCCGTCATCGCGGCCAACCGCTCCCGCAGTACCGCGAAGCGGCGCTCGGGGTCGGTTCCGTGGTTGCGGAGCTCCGTTTCGTCCGAGCCGGCACCGACGCCGAAGACGAATCTGCCGCCGGAAAGCTCGTCGATCGTCGCCACCTGCTTGGCGAGAACGAGAGGCTCGCGCTGAGGCACCAGGCAGACCGCGGTGCCGAGTCGGATGCGGCTGGTCGACACGGCAACAGCGGCGAGCGCCACCAGCGGGTCGAGCAAGCGCCGGTAGAACGGCGGGCTGGCGCTGCCCACCGGGACGTGCGTGTGGTCGGGAAAAAAGACCGACTCGAACCCGCGCTCCTCGGCCGCGCGAGCGAACGCGACCGGCGAAATCGACTCCGCGGACGGGAAGAACTGCACGCCCGCGTCCATCAGAGCCGTTCCCAGCTCTGGAGCCGGTTGGAGTCGCCGATTTCCATGGGTTCCAGCAAGTGCTCGCTCAAATCGCCGAAGAGATCGTTGCCGATCCTCCGTTCGGCGAATCGCCATCCGGCATCGGTCTTCGTGAACCGGTCGAGGTAATCGCCCGCGATGATGGGCTGCAACGGAAACGACGCGGCGTGCTGCACCACCAGGATGTACGAATGAGCGCGCGCCCGCCCCGGGCCGTCGTCTTCGACCACCAAGTTGGTCGAGAGGTGGTGGGTTCGCGGCGTCCCGTTCGCATGGATCCGGACGTAGCGGCGCCACAGTGCGGTCACCGCGACCGGGTCACGGCGCGCCACCAGCGCGTCGCCGACGTAAAGGTCCGTGTCCGCGAACAACCGGCCGAGGTCGTCGAACCGGCCGTCGTCGAGGTAGTAGCCGTAGAGGTGGACCAGCCGCTCGATCTCCCGATGGTCCTCTGCGCCGATCATGCGGTGTACCTCGCGGCCGACCCGGCATTGACGTCGATCACCGAGCCCGTCACGTGAGGAGTGCCCGGGCCGATCAGAAACAGCACCGCGGCCGTGATCTCCGCGGCGTCCAGCAGCGTCACCGGCTGCGCGTGGTGCTCGCGCAGCAGCGGCTCGACGTCCTCCCACTCAGGCGCGTCGAGATCAGGACGCAACGCCCGGTACAGCGCGTCGTTGTGCACCATCGGAGTCGACGTGTTCCCTGGCGCGACCGCATTCACCGTAATGCCGAACGCCGCGAGATCGAGCGCCGCTGCCTTCACCAGGCCGACCACGCCCCACTTCGATGCGACGTACGGGACCGAGCCAGGTACAGCCATCCGGCCCTGGTTGGAGGCGGTCGCGACGATGCGGCCGTATCCGCGTTCGATCATGTGCGGCGTCACCGCGCGCATGGACTGGAAAACACCAGTCAGGTTCACGCCAAGGACTTCGTCCCATATCCCCCGGTCAGCGTCTTGGATCGATCCGCCGCCGTGTACTCCGGCGTTGGCGATCAGCGCGTCGATGCGCCCGAATCGGCGCACCGCTTCCGCGACAGCCGAATCCACCTCGGCCGGGTCGCGCACGTCGCCGGTGAGCGCCAAGACCTCGCGCCCATGCGCGCGCACCAGCTCAGCCGTCTGCGCCAGATCCGCTTCGGTGGCAAGAGGGTAAGCGACCGCTGCGGAGTCTTGGCAACGGTCGAAGAGGACGACGTCGGCTCCCTCGCGTGCTGCCGCCTCGGCGTGAGACCGCCCCTGCCCCCGCGCTCCGCCCGTGACGAAGACGACCTGCCCGGCAAGCTGCCCGCTCACGGGCGAGCCGCTTCCAGGAGATGCCCCCAGCGTTCCCGTACCTCGCGACGCAGGAGCTTTCCCTGTCCGCCGGACCCGTCGTTCGCGTGCGGCAGCTCGTCCGCGACCGCTACGAGGTCCGGTCGCGACTCCGGCGGCAGCTTTTCCGCAACCGCCGCCCGAACGACCTCGGGATCCAGCGTGCGGTCCTGCTCCGGCCGGACGACCAGCAGGATCTTCGGTTCCGCACCGCCATCGACACCGACCGCAGCGGCTTCCGCGACCCCGTCCACTGCGGACGCGACGTCTTCGACCTGCGCCGGCAGGGTGAACACTCCGCCGCGCACAATCGCGTCTGCTCGCCGCCCCAGCACGGACACTCGGCCCGCGCCGTCGACTTTTCCGAGGTCTCCCCCGGTGAACCAGCCATCCCGCAGCGCTTGCTCGGTAGCTTCCGGCTGACCGTCGTATCCGGCGGCGACGTGCGGACCCGCGAGCTGGATCTCTCCGATCTCACCGGTGATCCGCCGCCCGGTGCCGTTCACCACCCGCACCGCGCCACCGGTTCGGGCCCAGCCCACGACGTCGTCCGGGACCTGGTCGCGCCGGCCGATTACGCTGTACGGCGCTTCGGTCTGCCCGTAGTAGCCATAAAGCGCCAGCTTCGGCAAACGCTGGTGGATGCGCTGCTGCAGTGAGAACAACAGCGGCTCCCCGCCGAGCATCGCCACCCGGAGCGAGGAGAGGTCCACCGTTTCGTGTGCACGGTCGGACAGCAACTCCACGAAGAAGCTCGGCGTGACGCTCAGGTGGGTGATCCGTTCCCGCGGCACCGCTCCGAGAAAATGGCCGGGCCCGAACCCCTCCTCCAGGACCAGTCGCGCTCCGCCCGCGAGGGCGGGCGCCGCGACCGCCAGGAAACCGATGCCCCAGACGATCGGTCCAGTGCCGACGACGGCGTCCCGGCCGAGCGGCACGTCCAGCCACAGCTTCTCGGCGATCGCCAGGCCGCTGAGGTGCGTGTGAACGACCGCTTTCGGCAGCCCTGTCGTGCCGGACGTGAAGAACAGCGCCAACGGAGCGTCGCTGCCTGCCCGGATGTCCGGCTCGGCGTCGTCCGCCGTCTCGGTGAGCGCGTCGAAATCGAGCGCGTCGTCCGCCGCTCCGCCGAGACGCAACCATTGCCGCACTCCGGGCAGCTCGGGCCGCAGCTGCGCCACGAGATCGTCGAACCGCGCATCGTAGACGAAGGCGGTGACCTGGCTCCGCGTGAGCACTGGCACGAAGACATCCGGTGACCAGAATGGGTTCAGCGCCGCGAGCACAGTCCCGAGCTTGGCCTGTGCCAGGTATACCTCCAGCACGGACAGAGGAGAGTCGAGCAAGGTCGCGACGCGGTCGCCGGGGCTCACCTCTGCCGCGGCCAAGGCGTTCGCCCGGCGGTTGACCCGACGGTTCAGCTCTTCAAAAGTCAGGTGGTCACGACCCGCGAAGGTCACCGCCACCGCGTCCGGGGTCCGATCGCGTTGCGCGGTCAGCACTGCGTGCCCGAAGTTGGCATAGCGCGTCATTGCGTTTCTCCTGCCGGGTAAGCGGTTCAGGCTCCTGGGTAGCCGCCGCCGTCGTAGCGGTCGTCCAGCTCGTCGTAGTCCGGCACGAAGCCGCGACGCGGAATCTCCTCGGCGAGGATCACTTCCTTGGGCTTCTTGTACGAAGCCACCACAGTCCGCACGTGCTCGATGAGCTCGGCTTCGGTGATCTCGGCACACTCAGCGGGCACGACAATCGCAACCACGTTCTGTCCCCATTCCGGATCGGGCCTGCCGATGACGGCGGCCGCCGAAACCCCCGGATGGGAGTTCAGCGCCCGCTCGACTTCGGCCGGGTAGATGTTCTCTCCCCCGGACTTGATCATGCGCAGCTTCGGTCCGAGGAAGCTGATGGTGCCGTCCTTTTCCCGCCGGCCGAGATCTCCGGTGTGGTGCCAGCCGCCGCGCAGCTTCGCCGCTGTCAGCTCCGGACGGTTGAAATAGCCGCTGAACACGTGCGGCCCTCGCGCGACGATTTCCCCGACCTCCCCGTCGGGCAGTTCGCCGTCCACCGGATCGACGATCCGCACCTGCGCGAACAGGCTCGGCCGCCCGCTGGTCCCGGTCCCTTCGAGACCGAGCGCGTGGTAGGTGAGCATGCCGGCGACTTCCGTCTGGCCGTATCCGGCGAAGGAACGTCCCCACGGGCTCTCGTCAATCGTGATCATCGAGTTCCACGGTTCGTCGCCAGCGGCGAACCGAAGACTCGAAAGGTCGAATCGGCCGTCGGCGTTGGCTTCCACCAACTGCGCGATCATCGCCGGGAACAACATCGCCGCTTGGCAGCGCTCCCGCTCGATGAGTCGGCACGCCAACTCCGGTTCAAATGTCGGCAGCACGACGTTGGTTCCCCCGAAAGTCAACGTCGCGAGCGCGAACATCATCGTGCCGACGTGGAACAACGGCCCGGAATCGAGGCACACGAAGCCTTCCTCGATCTGCCGCACGACGCCGAGCATCATGCTGTGCGCGATGAGCGCCCGCTGGGCGAGCATCGCCCCGTGCGGGCGCCCGTCGAAGGCAGCGGTGTAGAGCACGAGGACCGGCGATTCCTCGGAAACCTCGCAGCCTGGATCCGAGTCCGGGTGCGAGGACAGCCAATCCTCGTAGCCGTCGTCCGCGTTGTGGCATACCCATTTCCCGGTTGTCGCATCGCGGAGTGGCTCGAGCGCGGCGTCCAGCGGCCCGGCCTCCCAGACGACCACCGCCGGCCGGAGATCGTCGAGCACGAAACGCAACTCGTCGCTGCTCTGCCGCCAGTTGGCCGGGCACAGCATCGCGCCGACCTTCGCGCAGGCGACGAGAAGCTCGATGATCCGGAAAGAATTGACGCCCAGCCATAGAACTCGCTCCCCAGGGCCAGCGCCCGCGTCGAGAAGCGCATGCGCGAGCCGGTTGGTTCGCTGATCCAGTTCGGCGTACGTCAGCCGGCGGTCCCCGTCGACAAGTGCGGTGACATGTCCCCGGCTGCGCCGGTGCTCTCGGACCACGTCCCCGATCGTGAACTCGTGCATGCTGCGCCTCTCAGCGGAAAGCCGGGATGACTTCCTTGGCAAAGAACGTGATCGCCCGCTTCATGTCCTCGAACGGCAGGTGCCGGGTGCTGCCGAAGTCGCACATGAGGTGTCCGAAGCCGAACTCCTGCAGCATCGCGACCTGCCCGATGACGCGCTCCGGGTCGCCGATCACTTCGAGCTGTTCCCACCGGAAGTCGGTGCCCACGCTCCCGCCCTTGAGGTAGCGGCCTTCCCAGAACTCGAAGCCCTTGGCGATCTCGCCGGTCTTCGAGTCGATCGGTGCGCTCTTCTCATTGAAGATGCGCGCCCGGTCGAAGGCTTTCTCGAAAGACTCTTGGTCGGCACGCGCCTGTTCGACGGTCGGAGCGAGCCAGACCGAGCGCGAAACGACGAGTTCGGCTTCGTCAGCGGCGTGACCAGCTTCGGCCGCGACCGTCCGCCAGGTCTCGGCTGCCTTGTGCACCTTGCGGAAAGGAGCAGCCGGATCGGCGAGGATCGGCAGGCCGCGCTGGGCATAGCGTTCGACTGTTTCCGGGCTCACCGCGGCCACATACACGGGCGGGTGCGGCCGCTGCAACGGCCTCGGCGTCAGGTCGACCTCACCCGTGCGGTAGAACCGCCCCTCGTGGCGGAACGTGTCCTGCGTCCACAGCCCGGTGATCACTTCCAACGCCTCGTCGAACCGGTCGCGCGCCTCGGCCAGGTCCAGGCCGAAGCCGTCGAACTCGATGCTCTGGTAGCCGCGGCCGACGCCGAGGTCGAGCCTGCCGTTCGACAGCAGGTCCACCTGCGCTGCTTCTTCGGCTACGTGCACGGGGTTGTGCAGCGGCAGCACAACGACGCCCGTGCCGAGGCGGATCCGCTCGGTCCGGGCCGCGAGGTGGCTGAGCATAGTGAACGTGTTCGGCACGGTTCCGTAATCGCGGAAGTGGTGCTCGGACGCCCACAGGCCGTCGAAGCCGAGTTCTTCGAGCAACTCGGCGACCCTGATGTTGTAGTCGTAGACCTCCTTCATGCTGCGCTGCCGGTCGGGCCGGTGGAACAGCAGGAACGCGGAGAACTTCATCGGACGGTGCACGGAGTCGGGCACAGCATCCACCTTTCCGTTGTCAGGACTGCGCCGGTGCCAGCACCGAGCCGGGGAACGGGGCGAGCAGGGTTTCCCGCCAGGGCCCGTCGAGGTACTGCCGCGCCGACTTGCGCCAGTCGAGCAACCGTGGGTCAGCTTGCGCCTCGGCGTCGAGACCGACCGCGGCGTCGTAAGCACGCTGCGTGCGCAGGTGCGAATCCCTGTCGGTGCCCCAGAACGTCACGACCTCCGAATCGGACATCAGCACCTCGTACAACCCGACGAGACGGTGACCGTGATCGGCGAGAATGGGTGCGCGTTCCTCCCGGACGGCAGCGAGGTAGTCGAGTGCCGCACCGGGACGGACGTGCGCGACCTCGTGCAGGAAGAACGGCGCGGTGTAGTGCTCGGCACGCAGCGCCTGCAAGTCCGGAGTCCCCTGGACGCCGCCCATCGGGCGCGAGAACGCCTTGTGGCGCAAGTCGTCGATGGACGACAGGAACAGCTCGGGCTTGACGTTGTCGTAGATGTCGAGCATCTGCCGCCAGCCGCCCTCCCAGCCGCCGTGACAGTCCCACAGCGTCACCGCCTTGAACTGCTCGTGGCCGGTGATGCCGATCGCGTAGAAGGCGCCGACCAAGTCGATCGCCCGCGAGCGCACGGACAGGCCACTGGTCAGTTCGGCACCGGAGTCGTCCCGCTGCTCGTCTTCCTTCTTGTAGTTCACCAGCCACTGCAGGTATTCGCGCGGGTTGCGCGAGTTCATCGGGTGGAAGTACACCTCTTCGAGCAGATAGATCCCGCGCGCCACAGTTTCTCCTCTTCGAGCCGACTTGAGCAATCGCTTGGTTAAGAACCGTACGACGCGCTCGGCCCGCCGTCAACTTCCCTTCGTTGACACGATCTCGGCAGCGTTCGTAGTATTTGAGCAAGTGCTCGCTTGGGATGAGGAGGTGTCGTGAGTCCGCTCCGCGATCGCGCCGCTGTCGCCGGCCTGGGATGGACGCCGTATTCGAAGAACTCCGGCGTGAGCACTCTCGAACTCGCTCTCCGCGCCATCTCCTCCGCACTCGACGACTGCGGCCTCTCTCCCGGCGACGTCGACGGCTTGGTGACGCATTCGGTCGGCGACGCGACCCCCGCCGCCGTCGTCGCCGCGTCGCTCGGGGTCTCCGACCCGCACGTCTTGCTTGACTTTTGGGGCGGTGGCAGCGTTTCCGCGGCGACGATCGGAACAGCCGCGATGGCGGTCGCGAGCGGGCAAGCGTCGACGGTCGTCTGCTGGCGCGCGCTCAACGCCCGCTCGGAGTTCCGTATGGGCGGCACGGGACGGGCAGCGCCCACTCTCGTCGAGTTCCAGTACCAGGTGCCGTACGGCCTCCTTGCCCCGCCGCAGCAGTACGCCTTGGTCGGCCAGGCTTACCTGGCCGCCTCAGGCGCCTCCGAAGAGGACCTCGGCCGGGTGGCGATCACCCAGCGACAGAACGCCATGCGCAACCCGCGGGCGATGATGCGCAAGCCACTGTCCATGGAGGACTACCTGGCAGCGCCCTGGATCGCCGAACCGTTGCGGCTCTTCGACTGCTGCCTGGAGACCGACGCGGCGATCGCCGTGGTCGTCACGTCCGCGGAACGCGCGCGCGATCTGAGGCAACCGCCGGTTCTGATCAGCGCCGCCGCATCAGGCGGCGGGCACAGCCTGTTCTCCGCCGCGCGGCCCGATCTGTCGATCAGCGCGGCTGCGGATCTCGCCCCTCGCCTCTACCGGGCCGCCGGCATCGGCCCGGAGGAAATCCAGATCGCCGAACTCTACGACGCTTTCACCCCGCTGGTCCTGATGCAATTGGAGGATTACGGTTTGACGCCCCGGCATACGGCCGCGGAGTTCGTCGCATCCGGCGCGACCGCGCTGGACGGACGGCTCCCCGTCAACACTCACGGCGGGCACCTCTCCGAGGGCTACCTGCACGGCCTCAACCACGTCGGCGAAGCTGTGCAGCAGCTGCGCGGACAGGCCGGCGAACGGCAGGTCCCCGGAGTCGAGGTAGCGCTGACGACCGGCCAGCCGGGCTACGTGTCCGGCACGACCTCCGCGCTGATCCTGCGAGCAGACCGATGACCCGCCCGCTCGCCGACCGCGACTCCGCCGAGTGGTGGGCCGCTCTCGCCGACCACCGCCTGCAAATCCAGACGTGCCAGTCCTGTCGCACTCATCGGCTGGTGGCCAGGGCGATGTGCGCTGCGTGCCGGTCGTTCGACTGGGAATGGACTGAAGCCAGCGGCGAAGGCACCATCGTCAGCTGGACGGTGTCCCACCGGGCCTACCAACCGGAGCGCACCGCTCCGTACACCGTGGTTTTCGTTCGGCTGGCGGAAGGTGAAGGACTCCTGCTGCCGGGAGGATGGAGCAGCGACGCCGCGCCGTCGGTGGGCATGCCAGTCCGGGCGGAGTTCGAGGATGTGCCCGGAGAACCACCGGCGGCGCTGCTGCGGTGGGAGCCGGTCACCGATTGACGAACCGCCGGATCAGCTCCTGCGCTTCGTCGGTGGTCACCGCTGAAGCAATGGTGCGCGCTTCGTCAGCCGCGCTTTGTTCGCGGGTCGCCGAGAACGACGACCGGATCAGCCGCTTCGCCTGGCCGAACGCAGCCGCCGATCCGTTCGCCAGCGCAGCGGCTATGTCAGCCGCAGCAGCAGACAGCGCATCGTCCTCGACCACCTGCGTGACAAGACCCCAATCGCGCGCTTCGTCCGCGGTCAGCGTGCGCCCGGCGAGTGCCAGCTCGAGCGCTCGCTGTATGCCGACTGCACGGGGCAAGAGGTACGACACTCCGCAATCCGGGGTAAGGCCGATGCCGGAATAGGCCATCCGGAACTTCGTAGAGTGCGCCGCCACCACGATGTCCGCGTTCAGAACGAAGGCGAGGCCAGCACCCGCGACCGCACCCTGCACCGCAGCCACGACCGGCTTGGGCAGCTCCGAAAGCCGCCGCAGCGCGGCTTCCAGTTCGGTGGCGAGCTGGTGGAGGTACTTCGGAGGTTCTGCTGCCGCGACGAACGACTGCACGTCTCCGCCCGCGCAGAACCGGGCACCCTCGCCGGTGAGCAGAACAGCCCGCACCGCAGTTGCCTCGGCCGCCTCCACCGCCTCGGCGAGGCCCCGTGCAGCAGCCAGGTCGACCGCGTTCGACACCTGAGGCCGGTCGAGGACGATCCGGCAAACACCCTCGTGCACTTCCCTCCGCACACCAGTCATTACGCGACCCTCCGCAGCAGGGCGGCGAGCGCCTGTCCCCCGCCGATGCACATTGTCACGATGCCGAGTTCTTTGTCGGTGCGCGCGAGGTGTTTAGCTGCGCGGAGCGTGAGAATCGCTCCAGTCGCACCGACCGGGTGTCCCAGCGCGATCGCGCCGCCGTAAGGATTAGTGCGCTCCGGATCGAGGCCGGCGTCGCGAACGACCGCGACAGCCTGCGCCGCGAACGCCTCATTCAGCTCGACAATGTCGATGTCGCTCGGCGTGGTACCGGTCTTCTCGAACAGCTTCCGAAGCGCGGGAACGGGTGCGTAGCCCATCAATTCCGGCTCCAACGCAGCCGTGGCGACCGCCTCGATCCGCACCAAGCCGGACAGCCCGCGCTCGGCCGCCGCAGATTCGCGGGCGAGAACCACCGCAGCCGCACCGTCGTTGATGCCAGACGAATTGCCCGCGGTGACAGTGCCGCCTTCTTGGAAGGCCGGCCGCAAGCCAGACAGCGCTTCGACAGTCGTGCCCGGCTTCGGGTGCTCGTCGTCAGTGACCGTCACCGATCGGCGACCGCCCGTCTCGACTGGAGTGATCTCTTCGGCGAACGCCGCCTTCGCACCCGGCGAGGCAGCGCGCCGCTGCGATTCCGCAGCGAACTCGTCCTGTTCCTGCCGCGAGACGCCGTACTTCTGGGCGACGTTCTCCGCGGTCACTCCCATGTGGACACCGTGGAACGGGTCGGTCAACATCATGACCGTCCCGTCTGCGAGCGTGCGGTCGCCGAGCCGGTATCCGGAACGTGCCCCGAAGTCGTAGAACGGCATCCGGCTCATCGACTCGTCGCCGCCTGCGAGCGCGAAGTCGAGACCGTCCCAGCGCATTTGCGATGCTGCGGACCAAATCGCCTGAAGTCCCGAGCCGCAAAGGCGGTTCACGGTGTACGCAGGGGTGGTAACCGGAAGTCCGGCCGCAAGCGCGACGCGGCGGGCGTTGTAGGCGTCCGGGCCGACCTGCCCGATGCAGCCCATCACCACTTCGCCGATGTCCTCTGGCGCGACCCGCGCCCGGTCGAGCGCGGTCCGCGCCGCGGCTGCGCCCAGTTCGAACCCCGGCACCTCCCGGAATGCCCCGCCGAAGCTCCCGACCGGGGTCCGCGCCCCGTCCAGCACCAGAATCCCGTCGTCGCCCATGGTCCACCTCACCCGTCGTCAGCCTGCCTGAATAGTAGGACGTCCTACTATCTTGTGCGGTGATAACTGGGTCACAGCAAGGTCAGGCACCGTACTTCTGGGTCGCCTGCTCGATTGCCTGCGTCATCCGCCCGACGAACCGTTGGCTGTTGTCTCCCGCCCAGGCGATGCTGGCCTCCCGGTTTCGGTTCGCCTGCCGGAAATGCGGAATCACGTACTCCGCGAACAGTTCGTAGCTGCGTTTGGTCGCGTGCCATGGCGCGCAGCTGTGGACGTTGAGCAGGTACGTTCCGAAGCCGCCGGTTTCCCGTTGGAGACTTTCGATGGCGGCGATCGCGTCGTCCGGCGTACCGACGATGCCGACTCCCCAGCTCGGCAAGCCTTCGGTCGTCCATTGGTCCACTGCCGTCCCGGGCGACGATCGCCACGGCATTTTCTCGCCTGTCAATCCCTCGAAATACGCCGTCGAGCCCAGCACTCCCCACTCGACTTCACGCCGCGCCTGCTCGCGGGATTCCGCGAGGTGCATCATCCCCACCACCCGCCACCGGCCGCGCCGGGCGGTTCGGCCGTGATCGGCCGAGACTTGTTCGTGCACCGCCCAGTTCCCGGCCAGCCGGCCGCGTGCCCGCAGATCCGACGCCGCCACCGACAACACGCTGAGCCCATGACGCCCGGCGAGGGTCACCCCGGTCGGGGAATACACGGACGCGATCGCGACCTCGATATCCCGTCCTCCGTAAGGCAGCAGCTGCACGGCTGCTTCACGCAAGTCGAACCATTCCGTCTGCTTGGTGACCTTCTCGCCCCGCAGCAGCGGCAGGAGGGCTTCGACGGCTTCGGCCATCATGTCGCGTTGGCGCAGCGGGTCGATCCCGAGCATGAACGCGTCGGAAGGCAACTGCCCTGGACCGATGCCCATCATGACCCGCCCCCGGGTGAGATGGTCCAACTGCACGATCCGGTCGGCGAGAATCAGCGGATTGTGGTAACTGACCGAGTTCACCCCGGTGCCCAGCATGATCCGGCTGGTCCGCTCCCCCGCCGCGGCGATCATGAGCTCGGGCGAACCGATCGTCTCGAAGCCGGCGGAATGGTGTTCGCCGAACCAGACCTCGTCGAAGCCGAGTTCGTCGGCGAGCACAGCCAGCTCCAGGTCCCGCCGGAGCTGCAGAGTCGGGTCTCCGTCCAGCGGATGGAACGGAGCGATGAACAGGCCGAATCGGTTGTCGGGCAAGGCGACTGCATCATCCACTGTGGATCCTTTCGCCGTGTTGCCGCCTCAGCGCCGGGATTCGAGGAAGGCGGAGCGCAGACGGGAGATCGCCTGCGGGGTCAGGCCGAGCCCGCGGGTGGCGTACTCGTACATGGTTCCGAATCGGGCGGTCACCTCGTCGAACCCGGCTTGGAGGTAGCTGGGGTCGGCGCGGACAAAAGCCTCGGTGACCGCCCGGTCGCCGGGGCTCAGCGTCGCCAGGTATGCCTGCGTGCCAGGACTTTCGAGGACGTATCGATCGGATAGCCGGTAGTCCTGCATGACTGTGTCCTGGTCGACGCCGAGCAGAGTCAGCACCACCGCAGCCGCCCAACCGGTCCGGTCCTTGCCGCCGGTGCAGTGGAACAGCTGCGCGCCATCGCGCGTCGCGAGGTCTGCGAGCACGGCGCCGAACTCGGCCCGCGAGGCAGGATCGTCCACGAAGACCCGTTCCATCGCACGCATGGTGTCGGCAGCCTGCAAGGGTGTCGTGGGCGCAGGGCCCTGAACTCCGGCACCCATGACGTCATGGAGTTCACGAGTCGCGCCAGCAGGCACCACGTCCGGTGCCTGGCCCGCTTCAGCTGCCGTACGAAGGTCGTAGACGTACCGGAGCCCGAGAGAATCAGCGGTCGTCTTGTCCGCGGCCGACAAGGTCAGCGCGTTCGACCGGTAGAGCAGCCCCATCCGGACCCACTCGCCCGTCGCTGTCCGGTAGCCGCCCAGATCGCGCAGGTTCGGAACGCTGGGCAAGGCGAGCGATCGGGCCGCCACGACCACCGTGCTGCCGCCGGACCGCAGTCGAAACCACGGACGCGGCACCGCGGGGTCGGCGGGGACTGCAAGGTGGTGCCCGGCGACCTGCGCGACGCGGTCCCAGGTCCGTCCGCGATCAGAGGAAACGGCGACCGACACTGGCCCCCGGTTCCGGACTTCCCAATCGAGAGACCACGCGTCTCCCTCGCCGACGACCTGCGCAGCGAGAAACCGCGAACCCGCGGAAAAGCCGCGATCGAGAACCGGGTGCGGGTCGCCGCCAGCCGCAGCCATCGCCGCGCTCGGGCCGAGCAAGAGCGCGCAGCAAGCGACCGCACCGGCTCCGATTCCGCGCAGACCTCGGGACATTGCCGCCTCCGACCGGTTGGGCTACCGTTCAGCCTCACGCCATTCGATCGAGTGATCCAATCACATGATTTGTAATCTGAGAACCCTACGGTCCCGGGACGTCGCTCCCTTCACCCGGATGGCCCGCGTCGCTCCAGACGCACGCCGCCGATCCGCAGCGACGTCCACCGTCGACCGGGCAGCAGCGCCCCGGCCAGAGGAAGGCAACCATGAACCTCAAGCGCCGATCGTTCATTTCCGGCAGTGCGGCCGTCGGGCTCACCGGCGCGTTCGCCGGAAAGGCACAAGCAACGCCGCCCGCCGCCGGGACCGCAGACGGCGACGGGAAGGACTCGGCAATGCTCTGGAAGCGCTCATCCGCCGCAGGCGCACCGACTGTGACGGGGCTGCACCTGCAGTTCGGCGCCGACGCCTCGCGCGAAGTGGTGGTCTCGTGGTTCACCCCGCAGCCGGTCGCCCGGCCGCTGGTGCGGTTCGGCCCTGTGACGCAAGGAATCGGCCGCACGGTCGAGGCTGAAACGAAGTACTACAAGGACGGACTTTCCGGGAGAGCGGTGTATGCCCACCACGCGAGGCTGACGGACCTTCGACCGGACGAGGAGTACGGCTACTTCGCCGGCCACGAGGGCGCACCGCCGGACAGCGGGGTCTTCCGGACCGCGCCGAGTGGCCGGTTCCCGTTCACCTTCACGAGCTTCGGCGACCAGGGCACCTCCAATCTGCGCAAGGTCGTGCACCTCCCGCCGGGCACCGCCTCGCCGACCGGCCCGTACCCGCTCTACAGCAGCGATCAGGTCGGCAGCCCGGCGTCGTCGGACATCGCGATAGCCGTCGAACGCGTGGCGCCGCTGTTCAACCTGGTCAACGGCGATCTCTGCTACGCCGCGATCACCGCCTACAGCGGCGGCGAACGCACCGACACGTGGACCGACTGGTTCGTGAGCAACAGCCGATCAGCGCGGTTCCGGCCGTGGATGCCCTGCGTCGGAAACCATGAGAACGAAAAGGACAACGGTCCGCTCGGTTACGCGGCTTACCAGACTTACTTCCAGACGCCAGCGTCGGACGCCGACGAAAACCCCGACACGCGGGGACTTTGGTATTCGTTCACCGCCGGGTCGGTCCGCGTCATCAGTCTCAGCAACGATGACGTGGCGTTCCAGGACGGCGCCGACAGCTACGTGCGGGGCTACTCCGCGGGCGCACAACAGCGCTGGCTCGAGAAGGAACTGCGGAATGCGCGCGCCGACCGGCGCATCGACTGGATCGTCGTGACCATGCACCAGCCCTACATCTCCAGCGCGGCGCACGGCAACGGCAGCGACCTCGGAGTGCGCGAGGCGTGGGGCCCGCTCTTCGACAAGTACGGCGTCGACCTCGTTGTCAGCGGCCATGACCACCACTACGAACGCTCGCACCCGCTCCGCGGCTGGCTGCCGAACGACACTCGCACCCCCACGCCGGCCTCCACCCGGAAAGACGTCATCGACACCTCGCGCGGAACGATGCACATGGTGATCGGCGGCGGCGGAAACTTCGCCACCAGCAACGGCGACCTGTTCGAGCGGCCGCAAGGCCGGGTGATCATCGCCAAGAGCGACAAGCCGAGCCCGGTTCTGCCGGGCCACTACGACTCGGTCTGGCTGACCGAGGACGCGCCGTGGGCGTCGGTGCAGGACCGCGCCAACACCCACGGTTTCGCGGCCTTCGACGTCGACCCGGGCCGCGGTCCTGGCGACAAGACGCGGATGAAGGTCACCTACTACACATTCGGCAGCGCCGCCGCGGACCTGGTCCCGGTCGATCGATTCGTGCTCGAGCGCCCACGCCGAGACGCTCCGCCAAAGTAGCGTCAACCCCGCGTTTCCGCTGCCCAGGGCCTGTTTATCCCGCTAAGCACCTTCACCGGTCCGCCCGTCGCGCGTATACTGAGCAACCGCTTGGTACAGGCGGGCGGGGTCCCTCCGCCTCCTGCGCCTCGGCGGGTCTACCGAGCGCTTGCCCAAGGACAGGGGATACTGGTGCACATGGCAGCCACGAAACGCCAAGCAGGCAGCTCCGCGACCCGAACCGAAGCGCGAGCGACCGAATCGAAGCAGAGCAGCTCGCAACGCCGTCAGGCGCTCGTCGAGGTCGCGGCGGAACTTTTCGCCGAAAGCGGGTTCAGGGCCACGACAGTCCGCCAGATCGGCGAGGCAGCGGGCGTCTTCTCCGGCAGCCTCTACCACCACTTCGATTCGAAGGAGGCGATCGCCGACGAGATCCTCTCCACCTACCTCGACGGCATCGTCAGGGAATACAAGTCGATCGTGAAAGAGCACACCGATCCGGGCGCCGCGCTCCGCGAACTGGTCCGCGCCGCGTTCGCCTCGCTCGAGCCGCACCGCGCGGCGATCACGATCCTGCAGAACGAGCGGAGCTATCTCGCCGAACTGCCGCGGTTCGCGTACCTCACCAAAGTGGAGAACGAAGTCCGCCGAATCTGGGTGAAGGTGCTCGACACCGGCATCGCGCAGGGATCCTTCCACAAAGATCTCGACACGAAACTGACGTATCAATTCCTTCGCGACGCCATCTGGGTCGCCGTCCGATGGTTCGCACCCTCCGGGCGGCTCAGCGTTGACCAGCTCGCCGACCAGTACCTGAAACTGGTCATGCGAGGCATCGAACTCGAGTCAGACGAAGCTCCGAGGCTGTGGTGAAGCAGGGCTTCAGCCCGCTTCAGCGGGCTCCGCGGGCCCGTCGCCTTCGGGCGCACCAGTCATGTTCTTTTCCAGTAAAAGTCCCGAAATGGTCGATGCCGCCTGCTTGACGGCGAGCACTGCGTGCTCAACGTCGACGTCGCGCCGCCAGCCACAACCGGTCTGCGGGCTCATCACGGACCGGACCGTTAACCTGTCGCCGCAGCACCGCGTTCTGGTGTCGGAGAACGAGCAGCTCGGCGTCCTCGCCGGCATTTCGGCTCAGCAGGATCGCCGGCACGGACAGCAACGCACGAGTTGTCCGGTACAGCAACGAAATGATCATCCGGGCAGCATCTCAGCCGCCGAAGAGAAGCTGCGGACAAGGGCTCCCACCAGCGGCGACGACTTCCCGAGCCCCACAGGCGCGAACTAGCTCCGTAGCCGACACCGTCGCAGGCTTGCGAGGATCCGTAAATCTGTCACCGTGGCCGGGTAGCCCTTACCCGGTATGGCGGCATAGGCCAGCCAGGCAGGGCGCTGTAGCGGACCTGGCTGCGCAGCCGCAGCGACTCCTACGTCTGCCGCCACGCGCCGCCCGGATCGGGCTGCGCGTCCAGGACGATGAAGCCCGGTCCGGCGCGGTTGTTCGCCCCTGACTTTGTCGACGCGGTCGACGAGCGCTACAAGGACCGCCGCACCGTCGAACGCCGCATCGACAAGCTCAGGTTGCGGCCCGGTACGACAAGCTCGACATCATCTACCAGAGCACTGTCGATGTCGCCTCGATCAAGTTCTGGCTCCGCGACCCCGTCCCATGATCGAAGAAACACGCCCTAGTACTTCCACTGGATGAGCTCGCCGCACTCGGTGAAACCGCTCTTGCTCGCCGCCTCGTTGAGTGCGCCCTTCGCCTCGTCCGCGCTCTTCTTGGCATCCCCCAGCCGCAACATGAAGTACATGTCGCTAGCCCCGGGCCGGCTCTTGTTGTCCCACCCCTTCCAGGCCGTGACGCTCTCCTGGAGGGCCTTGATCATGCGCTCCCATGAGCCTCGGAAGTCGGCGTCGGCGTCCTCGAACGCCCGCTGAGCTGTCTGGGCGGCCTCGATCTGCTTGGTGAGCGCGGGAACGGTGACCCCGGCGTGGGTCGGGTCGCCGAACTTCGGCACGGCATTCACCACGTCCTTGACGTCCGAGCACGCGTCATTGACCGTGTCCTGCGCGGAAGAGCAGCCGCTGAGCAGCAGCAACACGGCACCGGCGACGATCATTCTGCGCATGTGAACGCCCTTCCGTTCGCGGTCTGACCCGTCGCCGCAAGCTAGCCGCGAGGCTCGGGACCGGTCCCCGGTTCGACGGCCGCACCGGCGAGACCGCGGTCTGCCGCTGCTAAAGCCCCTGCCGCGCCGCGCTGGCGCGGGTCGCCGCACGGCTCCGGACCATCGAGGAATCCTCCAGGCAGGCAAGGAACTCACCGGCCTGGACCAGCACCAGGTCCGCACCTGGACCTCCTGGTATCGCTGGACCACGCTGGCAATGCTCGCCCACGCCTTCTTCGCCGACGCTCGCAGCCAGGCCACGCCAGCGCCCGAGTACCTGATCCCTTTGAATGCAACGAAATCAAGCACCTCTACGTCGCCCTCGCCTTTGAAACCAGTGTCACCTCTTCAGAGTTGCCAGGCAGCCATTCGCTCCTCGAACTCAGGTCGAACTATCCTGACGAGTCGACGAGACCGAGCGGTGCCTACACCGAGCCGGACCCGCAATGCGTCAGCGGATATCGGCTTCTGGCGAACCGCGCGATGAGTCGCGTCTTCTCTCCGCGCCTGGATCAAGAGCGCATCGAACGTGTGATTATCAACTGCCTGCTCGTTCGGCGGCACGGGCGACGGCGATGTCCTGCGCGCGGCGGGCAATGCCCAGCCACCGCGTGCAGTGCGTCATCCGCGCCGGGCCGAGCCGCGCCTGCGCATACCGGAATCCCGCGTCCACCTCGCCGAGCACCGCGTCGTCACCGACCACGCAATCGTCGAAGACGACCTCGGCGTGTCCGCCGTAGAGGCTCTCGTCCAGCGTCTCGATGTGCCGGACTGTCGACATGCCGGGGTTGTCGGCGTCCACCAGGAACATCGTTGCCCCGGCGGTCTCGCCGGGAGCCCCGGAGGTGCGGGCCATGCAGATCGTGAAACCCGCACTGTCGGCACCGGTGATGAACCACTTCCGCCCCTCGATCCGCCAGCCGCCGCGCACCCGGACCGCGCGGGTGGTCAGCGCCGCAGGATCCGATCCGGCTCCCGGAGCGGGTTCGGTCATCGCGAAACACGACCGGATCTCCCCGGCGGCCAGCGGACGGAGATAACGCTCCCGTTGGGCAGGGGTGGCCGCGGCCTCGAGCAGATGCATGTTCCCCTCGTCCGGCGCGGCGATGTTCAGCGCCAGCGGCCCCAGCAGCGAATACCCGGCCTCCTCGAACACGACTGCGCGGCCGAGCATGCGCAGGCCGTGGCCGCCGTACTCGGCGCCGACGTGCGGCGCGAACAACCCCCGCTCTTTCGCCGCACGCTGCAGCCCGGACCGGACCGACTCGGAAGAGACGACACCTCCGTGTTCGGCTTCGACAGGCACGACGACGTCGCGAACGAATGCAGCGGTGCGCTGCGCCAGGTCCGCCGCGAGCGGGTCTGGTGTGAGATCGACAGGCACGGCGACTCCCAAAGATGGCTGATGACTGGGCCGCGAGGCGCAGATCGGAGTGGTTCGCGTTTCCGCGGCAATCGGCAAAGGGGTTTTCGGTTTGTGGCGAGCGGCGGGGCTGTCCGAAACACGGGGCCGCTGCAGGCCGGGAAGCTCGTGGGGATTTACGCTGGCGCGGCCGGGTCGTGCTCGTTGTGCGATCCGGTGGCGTCGTTGGGTGTGTCCTGTTCGTGGACCAGCGATGTGCGGTGGGTTTCGGGGAGCCTGATCGCGACGGCGCAGACGATCGCCGCGAGCGCTGTCATGTACCACGCCGGGGCGAGAAGGCTGCCGGTGGCGTCGACCAGCCAGGTGCTGAACAACGGCGCTGTGCCGCCGAACACGACGAACGCCATGTTGTAGGCCAACGATGATCCGGAGTACCGCACCCTTGTCGGGAACAGTTCGAGGTACACGGTGCCCACGGTCCCGAAGAACACGCCGAATGCCAGGGACAACATGCATTGCCCGGCCACCGCCGTGGCGAGGCTGCCGGCGCTGGCCAGCAGGTAGGCCGGCAGCGACAGGAGCGCGGTCGCCGCCGCGGACGCGATCACCACGGGCCGGCGGCCCCAGCGGTCGGACGCCCGTCCCGCGAGGGGCATGACGACGAACGCGAGCGTGAGCGCGACGCAGTTCGAGATCAACGAGGCCCTGCCGGTCAGGCCTACCGATTCGGCAAGATAGGTGGTGAAGTAGCCGGTGAGAGTGTAGAAGCCGAGCCCGGACAGCGAAGCCAACGCGAACGCGTACCCGAGGGCGCGGCGGTGCTCGCGCAGCACGACGAGGATCGGCGCCTTCGCGGTGCGCCGGGTGGTTTTGAGAGCACGGAATGCCGGGGATTCGTCCACGCGGGAGCGAATGTAGAGCCCGACCAGGCACAGCACGCCGCCGACCAGGAACGGGATCCGCCAACCCCAGGTTTGCCAAGCCTGGCTGGGCATTACGGTCGTCAGCAGCAGCACGAACAGCGCGGCGAACACCCCGGGCAGGATCGCGAACGCGTAGGTGAACGCCACGTACCGGCCGCGGTCCCGGGACGGGGCGTGCTCGGCCACCAGCGCGTTGGAGCCCATCGCTTCGCCGCCGGCGGACAACCCTTGCACCAGGCGGCAGAGCACCAGCAACAGTGGTGCCAGCACGCCGATTCGGCTGTGCGGCGGGATCAGGCCGATGCCGGCCGTGGCCGCGCCCATCAGGAGGATGACGGCGGCCAGCACGCCGCGGCGGCCGAACCGGTCGCCGAGGTGCCCGAAGACGATCCCGCCGAGCGGGCGCATCACGAAGGCCACTCCGTAAACGGCGAAGGTGGCCAGGAGAGAGGTGACCCGGTTGCCGGCCGGGAAGAAGAGGGTGGCCAGAACGGATGCGGTGTAGGAATAGACGACGAAGTCGTACCACTCCACGAACTGGCCGATGGCCGCGGAGACGATCGCGCGGCGCAAACCCGCGTGAACGGCGTCGTTGTCGCTCACCGGTTCCCCTTTCGGTCGGGCTCGCTTCGTTGCGAGCCGAGATGGGTCCGGCGCGTGACGCCGGGCCGAACGCAGAGGATGTCGAGGCCGGGATGGCCGACTGGACGCACCGTCCGAGCCGGCCGTTCCGTGGCTGGACGATGCCTCGTCGCGCGACGCGCGGGGACAAGCTGATCGGCTTCCCCGGCGAGTGCGCGACCGGTCGTAGTCGGAACACGTTAACGAGAACTGGGGTCAGATCGGATACTGGCTCGTGGCTGTTTCGGCGTCATTCTGTTCGGTGTATGCCGAATCCGGTATGGCCTGGCTCGAAGCCGTCGCGGAGTTCGAGCGCGGGGATGGTGTAGTCGCCGCCGTTCTGCGGCCGGTAGGGAATCGGCGGGGTCGTGAAGAGGTTTTCCAGTCGCCGGTTCAGCCTGTGCGAGAGGTCGTCGAAGCATTCGGCGTCGACTTTCGAGGTGCGGTGCACGAGGAACGGCGGAAGGACGTCGAATCCGGTGTAGAACAGCAGCCCGTGGTGGATCGGGAAGAGGAGGTCCTCGATGGGGCCGTTGACTCCTCGTCCGCTGTAGTGGGATTCCCAGCCTCCTGTCGTGACGACGGTCATGGCGCGTTTGCCGGACATGGCGCCTTCGCCGAAGCGGTCGCCCCAGTGGGTGTCGGAGTGCTCGCCGACGCCGTAGGCGAAACCGTAGGCGTAGATGCGTTCGAACCAGCCTTTCATGATCGCCGGCATCGAATACCACCAGAGCGGAAATTGGAGGACGAGCGCGTCGCATTGGACGAGTTTCCGCTGTTCGGTTTCGATGTCAGCGGATTGCCAGCCGCTGAGGAATGCTTCCCGGGAGGTTTTTTCCGGGTGGAATGCGGTGGCGGAGTCCGGGACGTCGAAGTCGTCTTGATCGAGCTGCGGCTTCCATTTCATGCGGTAGAGGTCCGAGGTGTCGACCTGATGGCCGAGATCGGTCAGGGTTTTCTGGATCGCGGTGGCGATGGACCCGTTCAGAGACCGGGGCTCCGGGTGCGCCCACACATGCAGAATCCGCACTGTGGTTTTCCTTTTCGGTGTATGCGGTCGGCTAGTTCCCGGCGGCCGCGCCGGGACGGGGCCGTGCGGCGTCGTCGCTGGGGCGGAGATGCTCGGCGAACCACTGCCGCGCCGCGGCGCTGGTTTCCTCGAAATGCGCCGTGTAGGTCTGGAAATGGCCTCCCTGGTGGACAACGACCTTCTTCGGTTGCGCGGCGCTTTCGAAGGCTTCGAGCTGCAGTTCGGGAAAGGTGCACGTATCCCGGTGCCCGACGATCATGAGCCACGGTTTGGGGGCCAGGAAAGGGAACCATCCCGCGGGCTCGAACTGCATCATGTGCCCGAGGGAGCGAAGGGTCACTTCGTTCTTCCAGTTCGGCGCCCCCTCGACGCTGAGTTCGATGAAACGGGGGTGCACTGCGGGAGGGAGTGCGCTGAGTTCGGCGGGGTCGGTGCTGAACACGGGGATCATGGCGGGCGGCTCGCCGGCCAGGCGTGCCGCCCGGTCGGCCGTCAGGCGTTTTTCCAGTTCTTTGCGCTGTGTGACGGTGAACATGATGCGGGAGTTGCGGTGTCCGCTGACGTTCGGGATTTGCGACACCACGCACGCGACCCGGCTGTCGTCGGCGGCGACCACGGCTGCCAGCCCTCCCGCGTAGCTCGACCCCCAGACGCCGAAACCAGCGGCGTCGTCCACCTGTGGCAGGGCACCGGCCCAAGTCAGCACATCGCGCCAATCAGCGATCTGCCGATACGGATCGACCTCGAGCCTGGGCGTGCCCTCCGAACTCCCGAAACCGCGGTGGTCGAAAACCAGTGCGGTGAAACCCGCCTCGCAGAAGGCTGCGGCGTAATGGTCGATCTGCTCTTTCACCCCCGAAAACCCGTGAGCGAGCACGATGCACGGCCGGGGTTCGTCCCCGGCATGGTGCAAAAACCCGCTCAGGGTCGTTCCGTCCTCAACGCGAATCGCGACTTCACTGCGCATGGCTTCTCTCCAAAATGAGTGCTGGTGCTGATGTCCGGCTGTCCCGCTCCTGCGGTGTCCGCCGGGCAACGTCGTCGGCCTGGGCTGACCGGCGGCTCAGTGCATGCCTTGGGCGGGCAGGAGTTTTCGCACCTCGGCGGCCGCGATCTTGCCCGCGGCGTTGCGGGGAAGCCGCTCTACGAGGTGCAGCACGGACGGGATCGCGTACGGGCTGAGCAGACCGGCCAGGAAGTCGCGCAGCTGCGCGACGTCGATTTCGGCGGTCGCCTCTGCCACGCACGCCACGACTTCGCCGAACGTCTCGTCGGGGAGCCCGAACACGACGGCGTCCGCGACCGCCGGATGCTGAGCGACCGCCGCGGCCACGGAGACCGGGTCGATCTTCTCGCCGCCGCGGTTGATGAAGTTCTTCAGCCGTCCCTTCAGTACCACGGTTCCCGACGGGCCGCGCTCGAACAGGTCGCCGGTGCGCAGCCAGCCGTCGTCGGTGAGGGCCGCGGCGGTCGCGGCGGAGTCGTCGAGGTACCCGGCCATGACCGACGGCCCGCCGACCTCGAGTTCGGCGTGGTCGCCGTAGGACGCTCCCGGCCTGACCAGGATTCCTTTGCCCGGCGCGCCGACGTCGCCGGCCGGCTGGGACTGCGTCTGCAACGGCGGCGCGCTGACGAAGGAGGTCGCCTCGGTCGCTCCGTAGCCGTTGAGAACCGGCCGGCCGGTGAGCGCCCGGAATCGCTCCGAAAGGTCCTGGGCCGAGGGAGCGCCGCCGACGATGCAGAAGCGAAGACGCGACCAGTCCATTTGCCTTGCGGCCGGCGACCGCAGAACGACCTCGACCGCGGCCGGAACAGTCGGCCACGCTGTCGGGGCGGAGCGATGCCGCGCCAGCGCGGACGCCGACAACCGACCGAACGCCTCGACCGAGGCTCCGGCCAGCAGCGGTGCCAGCACCGTCCAGTTGATGCCGTAGCAGTGAAACAACGGCAAGGTGGCCAAGACCAGGTCGTCCGCGTCGTACTGGGCCCAGGCCCCGACAGCCTCGACATTGGCCACGAGGCCGCGGTGTGTCTGCAGGACCGCTTTCGGCGTTCCGGTAGTGCCGCCGGTAAAGAGGATCTGGCCCACCTCCGGCGGCAGCGCCGCCGGTGGACGGTCGTGATCGAGAGCGTGCACGGCACGGCCGTCGCAGACCACCGAGGCCCGGACGAGAGCATGACGGCGAGTCTCGTCCTCCGGCGCGAGGCCCCGTTCCATGGGAACCAGCACCGCGCCGAGCACGCCCGCGGCCAGGTAGTTGACCGCGAACGACAGCGGAGAGCTCTCCCGGATGACCGCGACTTTTCCCGCGCGGACACCGAGTTCGCGCAACTCGTCGGCCCTCGCGCGCACTCGCTCGCGCAACGAGCCGCCGGCCAGGACCTCATTCTCGGCGCGGTCGTACCAGTGCCCGACCCGTAGTTTCGCGAGCGCCGGACCGAAGAGCCCGGCGATGAACGGCGTATCCACGACAGCCTGCCGGCCCGGCACTAGAAAACGGGGTTTTCGGTGACGATGACCCAGTTCTTGTCGACCGCGAACTTCTCCTCGTCCGCGACCAGCTCGTCGTTGAGCGGGCCCGAGAACGACCGCTTGATCGACTCCATGTCGTCGAACCACAGCTCCGAAATGCCGTCGTACGGCCACGACCTGCTCCGCACGGGCACCGAGACGTTCTGCACGTACTTCCGGCATTCCGGCAGGCACCGCCGAACGACGTCGTTGTGGGTGTCGTTCCAGTACGCCTGCGCCTCTTCGCGGGACAGGTCAGGCCGGAACTTGAACGTGGCGATGATTTTCAGCATCGGGTGCTCCGAAGATCGAGGAAATTTCTGAAACTGGCGTCAGTTTTAAGCTAAGCTGGGATCGCTGTCAAGCACGAAGCGGGACGAAGGCACCCGGCGAGGGCGAGGGGCTTGCGCCAGAATTGAGTTTGGTGTCAACTTCGGAAGGTGAGTTTGTGACGACGCAGGACACGCACGCAGGACGCGACGGCGCGGCCAAGCCGCAGCTCACGCGCAAGGGGGCCGCGACGCGTGCCCGGTTGATCCGGTCAGCGCACGAGGTGTTCGCGCGGTCGGGATTCCTCGACACGAAGATCACCGACATCACGGCGGCGGCCGGTTCCGCCAACGGGACCTTCTACGTCTATTTCGACTCGAAAGAGACGATCTTCAAAGCCGTCGTGGACGAGGTCATCGGAGACTTCCTCGCGACCTTGCGCGCCGGCCGGCCGCGGGAAGCCGACCCGGTCGCCGTCATCGCGCACGACAACCGCCGGTACGTGCAGGCTTACCGCAAGCACGCCGACATCATGCGGGTCATCGAACAGGTCGCGACTTTCAACGAGGAGTTCGCGTCCCTGCGCCGCTCGATCCGCGAGCGCTTCGTCGCGCGTGCCGCGCGGGGGATCCAGACGTGGCAGGAACAAGGGCATTGCACACCCGAGTTTTCGGCGCGCACCATCGCGGGCCTTCTTGTTTCGATGGTCGACAATTTCACGTACAACTGGCTTTCGCTCGGGCACGAGTACAGCGAAGCCGAGGCGGACGCGGCCATGACCGACATCTGGGTGCGCGCCCTCGGCCTCGAGCGTCCGAGCTGATTATCGGTTCATGCCGAACGTGCCCAGGAGCCCCGGAAGGTTCGCCGGGGTCGCGAGGGACGGACGCCGGCAAGCGGGCGGCGCTGGGCACCGACACCGGACAGCGCCATGGGGCGCCCTCCCAAGCGCGCGGCGAGCGTCGCACGCTTGGGAGTTGTTCGGCGCCGGGACTGTCGGCCGGTCGGGATCCCCGTCCCTTCGCCAGGCCCCAGGTTCACGCGCGGGCGGATCGCTGCGGCGACGTCGGGCCCTGGGCGATGAGGTCGTGGGCGAGGAAACCGGCGAGGTGCTCGGCGACCTGGTCTGGCTGTTCGGCATGGGGCCAGTGGCCCGCGTCCGGGATCGTCAGCGATCGCGCGGACTGGAAGCGTGCTGCGATGCCGTCGGCGTAGCCGCGGGAGAAGCTGTCGTCGGCTCCGGTCATGATCAGGACCGGGCCGGTGAACGTCGAGGGGCGTGCGCCCGCGGGATGTCCGTTGTTCCAGCAGTCGGCGTAGGCGGCCGCGACCTCGGGTCGGACGTCGCGGCCCGCGGTGACGACGCGGTCGAGCTCGGCCGGGGGAAAGGACGTGGCCAGCTGGCGGCGCGCGGCGTGCTGCGCTGCGGGGCCGAGCGCGGCGAGCTCGCGGAACTGTGCGATGGCTTCGTCCGGGAGCCGCGTGCCCGCGAGCGGGATGGCGGCCACGAGGACGAGCCCGCGGGCCTGGTCCGGACGGGCGGCGGCGGCGAGTTCGGCGACGGCGCTGCCCATGCTCTGCCCCACGACCACGAAGGGTTTGCCGACGGTGTCGACGAGGGCGGTGAAGTCGGCTGCGATCCGGTCGTAGGTGAACGGCCCGCCGGAGGCGGCGCGAGCCCCGAATCCGGGGATGTCGGCCTGTACGGTCTCGACGGCGGCGGGGTCGAGACGGGCGACGAGCGGGTCCCACAGGCGGAGGTCGTCGAGGAAGCCGTGGACGAAGACAAGGGCGAGCGGGCCGTGGCCGGTGCGGCGCAGGGCGATGTCGCTGTGCGGGACGGTGTGCGCGGGTGCCATGGAGTGTCCTTGCCGGTGGGTCGCGGGGCGGTCAAGAGAGCAGGCCGAGGGCGCTGTACCAGAGGGGGCCGGGATTGACGCGGTCCGGGTGCCGGGCGCTCATCTCGTCGAAGAACGCGCGCGGGCTCGGCTTCGCGGCCAGCAGTTCGCGGACGTCGAGCAGGTAGCGGCGGGTCTGCTCGACGATGGCCGGGGCGTCGTCCAGGCCCTTGTTCTTGTGTCCGGCCACGACCGCGCGGGGCCGGAGGGCTTCGACGATGTCGAGCGCGTCGAGCCAGGACTGCAGGCCGGTCTCGCCGATCTCGAGCAGCATCTGGTGCACGCCGTTGTAGGCGACGTCGCCGGCGACGACGAGGCCGAGATCGGGCACGTGCAGCACGGTGGTGTCGTCGGTGTCGGTGTGGCCGACCTCGACCGGCAGCAGGCGGTGCCCTTCAAGCTCGAATCCCTCGCGCGGGACCGGTTGCGCGAGGACGGGCGTGTCGCCGATCAGGCCGGGGAACAGCGTGTCCCAGAACTGCGGGCGGGCCGCGATCTGCTGGTGCATCAGGGCGATGGTGCCCTCGGTGGCATACACGGTGGTGCCGGGAAACCGATCGAGGAGCTGCGCCGTGCCGAACCAGTGGTCGCCGTGGCCGTGGGTGATGTAGACGGCCCGCAGCCGTTTTCCGGTGGCGCGAATCCAGTCGCCGAGGAGGGCGGTCTGATCGACTGTCCACGAGGGATCGACCAGCACGGCGTCTTCCCGGCCCTGGACGAGCGTGGAGGACATGGGCGACGAGATGACGGGGCCGCCGTCGGGCAGCCGCAGGTCGGTGTGGCGGGGGACGCCGTCGGAGACGAAGACTTCGTAGGACAGCGGGCTGGTATCGGTCATGGCGGTGCTCCGGGTAGTGGTTCAGGGTTGGTGGCCGGCGCGTTTGCGGGCGCGGTGCGCTCGCAGGTTGGCCGGGTTGCCGCAGACGCGGACGTCGTGCCAGACGGCGCTGTTGTTGCGGGATCGGTCGTAGAACGCGGCCTGGCAGCGCGGGTTCCGGCAGGCCTTGAGGCGCTGCCAGGTGCCGGCGCCCTGGGCGTGGACGATCGCGATGAGGGTCAGCGAGGCGATCGCCCGCCAGCCGGTGCCGCGTGCTTCGAGCCGGACGTAGCCGTCGCTGCCGAGTTCCACAGCCGCGGCGGCGCGGTGCACGGGTGCGGGAGCGGAGGCGTCCGCGGGGTCGGCGGTGTGGCCGGCCACGACGGTGTGCAGGTCTGCGCGGAAGTTGCGCAGGGCCTCCAGGTCCCCGTCCTCGAGCGTCACCGGCGGCACCGGAGTGCCGGTGTGCGCTGCCCAGTCCTCGAGCGCCGCGTCGGCCCACTCCTGCGCCGCGCCGAGCTCGGCGAGCAGATCCGGCTGGCGGGGCCTGCCAGCGGGCTCGGTGTTGAGCAGGTTGTGCACGAAGCCGAGAGCCTGCGGCGCAGGGTGCAGCCCGTAACGGGTGATCGCGGTCCAGGTCATGCGAAAGCTCGATTCAGGTCAGGTGGCTGCCGAACCAGTCCAGCGCCGCGCGGCTGGAGCGGTCGAACCCGGCGACGTAGGGGTCGAAGTGCCCGCCGGTGATCAGCTCCAGCCGTTTGGGCTCCAGGGCCTGTTCGTAGGCCGCCAACGCGGTGTCGGTCAGCGTGATCGTGTCGTGCTCGGCCACCACCAGCAGCAACGGGGTCGGCGACACCCGCCGGATCCACGCACCCGGCTCGTACATGCGGGCCTTGCGCGTCGAGCGCACCGTGACCTTGTTCTCCCAGGCGACGCCCTCGGGCAGCGGCTGCAGGTAGAAGGCGGTCGCGTCCGGGGCCCGGTAGGACGCCGGTACCGACGGGTCCTCGCTGACCAGCGCCTGATAGCGCGGTGCCTCGCCGCGGAACCGGGCACGCTCGTCCTCGTCCAGGACGCGTTCGAGCGCGGCGACGTTCTCCGGCGCGACGCGCCGCAGCCCCTGCTCGTAGCCGTTGATGATCGGCACCTGCGCGACGACGCAGCGCAGGCGCCGGTCGGTGGCGCCGAGCACGATGGCGTGCCCGCCGGCGTAGCTGGTGCCCCAGATCCCGATCCGGTCCGCGTCGACCTCCGGCTGTGCTTCCAGGAACGAGATCACCCGTCGCCAGTCCTCGACCTGCTGCCACGGGTCGACGTCATGGCGAGGCTCGCCGCCGCTGGCGCCCAGGCCGCGATGGTCGTGCAACAGCGCGACGAACCCCGCGTCGGCGAACGCTTCGGCGTAGCGGAGCAGACCGTGCTCTTTGACGCCGCCGTACCCGTGCGCCAGCGTGATCGCCGGATGCGGCCCCGAGCCCCGGGGCCGGTACAGCAGGCCGCGCAGCGCGATCCCGCCCTCGGCCGGAATCTCCACTTCGACGCTGTCGATGGCGGCGTCCTCACTCATCAGCGACCTCCTTGGTTCTGCGTGGGCGACCGGGGCGCGGCTGCCGCGCGGTCAGCGGTCGCTCTGCGGCGCTCCACGCTTCTCCGCTGCGCAGCCAGCCGAGCCCAAGAAAGAAGTTAAATGCTTTTGACTATGTCGTCAACTGGTCGAATGAGCTTGGTTGCCTGGATCACCAGACTGGCTCCAATGTTGGACAGAAAGACTCTAAGTGTGTTTGGCTATTTCGCATGAGTGTTGCGACGATGCGAGCCGTCAGCCAGGACGACCTGGGCGGGCCGGACGTCCTCAAGGTCGTCACCCTGCCCGTCCCCGAGCCCCGCATGGGCGAGGTTCTCGTCCGGGTGCACGCCGCGAGCGTGAACCCGGTCGACGTGCACAACCGGCAGACCGGCGTGTTCGTGGGCGCGCCCCCGTTCGTGCTCGGCTGGGACGTCTCGGGAACCGTGGAGGCGGTCGGTGCGGGCGTCACCCTCTACCGGCCCGGGGACGCGGTGTTCGGCATGCTGCCCTTCCCACACGGGCACGGCGCGTACGCCGAATACGCCGTCGGCCCGGCCCGCGCGTTCGTCCCGAAACCGCCGGAACTCGACCATGTGCACGCCGCGGCCATGCCGCTGGCCGGGCTGACCGCGTGGCAGGCCCTGGTCGAGACCGCCCGTATCGGCGAAGGCTCCAGGGTCATGGTCACCGGTGCTTCCGGCGGCGTCGGGCATCTCGCGGTGCAGATCGCCGCCTCCCGCGGCGCCACGGTGATCGGGGTCGCCTCCACCGCGAACCTGGACTTCGTCCGCGCGCTCGGCGCCGACGGCGTGATCGACTACACCGCTGCCGACCTCTCCGACGCTGCCGGCGATCTCGACGCGGTCTTCGACGCCTCCGCCCGTCACGCCGCCCAGGCGCTGGACGTGCTCAAGCCCGGCGGCATTCTCGTGTCCACCCTGCCGCACACGCTCGCCCCTGTAGAAGAGGACGCCGCCGCCCGCCGCGTCCGAGCGGTCGGGCTGTTCGTCGAAGCCGACCGGCTCGGCATGACCGCACTGGCCGACCTTGCCGCCGAAGGCCGACTCGTCCCGACGGTGGCGGCGACCTTCCCGCTCGAACAGGCCGCCGCGGCGCAGTCCGCCGTCGCCGGGCCGGGCAAAACCGTCCTCACCCTCGCCTGAAGGAGGCAGAACCTGATGACACTCGGATACGACGTCCTGGTGGCCCTTCCGCCGAAGGCCGTGCTGGCCGACGGCACCTCGGTACGGCCGGTCCCCGCCTGGTCGCCGATCTCCTCCACCCTGATCCACGGAGAGCGCGACGCGATCCTCGTCGACGCCCCGCACACCGCCGAGAAGGCCCGCGAAGTGGCCGGATGGGTGGCGGATTCGGGCAAGAACCTGGTCGCCATGTACGCCACCCACGGTCACGGCGACCACTGGTTCGGCTTCGCCGAAGTGGCCAAGCGTTTCCCCGGCACCCCCGTCCTCGGCACCGCGGGGACCGTCGCGCTCGCCGAATACCAGGCCACTGCTCGCATGGACTTCTGGAAGAGCCAGTTCCCCGGCCAGATCGTCGAAAACGTCGTCGTGCCAAGCGTGATCGACGACCACGCCTTCGCCCTCGAAGGCCACGAGGTCCGCTTCGTCGAAGCCGGGGACAGCGACACCCAGGACACCACCTTCGTGCACGTCCCGGATCTCGGCCTCGTCGTCGCCGGCGACATCGTCTACAACGGCGTCCATCCGTTCCTCGCCGGCGGGGACGAACAACGACGACGCGACTGGATAGCCGCGATCGACCAGATCGCGGCGCTGAAGCCAACCGCTGTGGTCGCCGGGCACAAAGCGCCGGGCGGCGACGACGACCCCCGCCACCTCGACCGCACCCGCGAGTACCTGCGCGACGCCGAAGAACTCCGCGCAATCGCGCGCAACGCCAAGGAATTCGCCGATCTGATGACCCTGCGCCATCTCGGCCGCATCAACCCCGCCATCCTGGCCCAGTCCGCGGAACACCTCTTCCCCGGGACCACCGCGGCTTGACCTCGCGAGCCCGTTCTCTGTCCACACCGGACCATTCGCGCCATCCGCCGCAAAGGAGCAGCAGATGACCACCCAGCCCACCGTCGACCAGATCTGGACAGCCGCCTTCGCCTCCGGCGACGCCGCGGATTTCGCCCGCGCGTTCGCCGCCGACGTGGTCCTCGAAGCACCCGCACTGCGCAAACCCATCATCGGACGCGACCTGGTCAAAGAAAGCTTCGCCGCCGCAGCATCGATCTACGAGACACTCGCGTTCACCGGCACCATCTCCACGGGCAACCGCGCCTGCATGACCTGGGAAGGCACCACGTTCGACGGAACTTCCTTCAGCGGCAGCACCCTCCTCACTACCGACGAGAACGGCAAGATCAACCACGTTGTCGTCCAGCACCGGCCGTTGGACTTCCTGCTGACCTTCTCCCGCGAACTCGGCAACCGACTCCACGGGATCATCGACGCCGACTGGTTCCACACTCCCTGACCCGCAGAGACGAAAACGGCCGCCGCGGCGGAAGTCCCAGAGGCACACTGTTGATCCGCGAACGCGTCGACGGTCGCGATCAGCCGTCGACTCTGACGTTGACGGCAGCGGATCGCCTGTCCTAGAGCGGAACTTGTCCGGCCCTGCCCGAGCGGAACCGGGGCGGGCAGGGCCGGACGCCGGGGATGGATCAGTCGCGGCCCGCCTCGATGAATTTGCGCGCGGTGGACGCCGGGTCGGTCAGCAGGACTTCGTGGCTGCCTGGCATGCCGACGAGCCGGAAGACGCCGAGCCGGTTTGACAAGCGCGGGTGGCGGCCCCAGTCGCCCTGGGTGATGTCGTTGTCCTCGTACGGCGCGAGGTAGCTGAACCGCGGGGGCACGTTCTCCCAGCCCGTCATGTCGGCCGGGTCGGTGAAGGCCCCGTAGGGCTGGGGGCGCAGCGCGTCGTAGACCTGCTGGGCGTGCTCCGCGGTGCCGTCGTTGAAGAAGGCGTCCCGCCACACGGGGAACGGCAGGACGACCGAACCGTCCCCGCGCTCGCGGGCGCTGGCTTCCAGGGCAGTCCGCAGGTGAGGCGGGATTTCGTCGACGAGCGCCCGCCCGTGTTCGGGGACGAACGCGGCGAAGTAGACCAGGCGGCGGACGCGGTCGGGGAGTTCGATCGCGGCGCGGGAGATCAGGTATCCGCCCCAGCTGTGTCCAATGAGGACGAAGTCCCGCAGGTCGTGTTCGCGGATGTAGTCGACGATCGGCCGCGCGGCGCCGCGGAGATCGACGTGCTTGTCGTCGGCCGGTCCCAGGCCGCCCGCGGTCGGCGTGTGCACCTCATGGCCGGCGGCCTCCAGGTGCTCCCGTACCGGATTCCAGAGTTCGCCGTAGTGCCAGGCGCCGTGCACGAGAACGAATTTCATCGGTGCTCTCCGCTCGTGGTCGAGGAGGTTTCGGCCAGAGTGTCGGCGGCGCCCCGGAGCGCCGGCTATCGCGATCGCGCGAGCCGGCTGGCGGATTCACGCACGGCGCTCGGCCAGCACCGCCGACGGCGGGCGGCCGAACCTGGCCTTGAAATGCCTGGCGAACTCCCCGAGGTGGAGGAACCCGACGGCGTACGCCACGTCCGTCACCGTGGTGGTGCCGGGGGCGGCGGAGGACAACATGGCGTGCGCCCGGTCCAGCCGAGCCGCCCGCAGCCACTGGACCGGGGTGGTGCCCAGCTCGCGGCGGAACGCCTCCTGAAGACTGCGGACGCTCACCCCGCAGTGGCGGGCCACCCCGGCGACCGTGAACGGTTCGGCCAGATGATCGCGCAGGTAGTCCAGTGCCTGGTTGAGCCGGGCCGAGGGCATCCGGCTCCCGGGACGCGCGAGCGCCTCGCTGCGGTTGTGCGGTTGCGTCAGCAGCAGCGACTCGATGACCAGCTGCTCGATCTGCCACGCCATCCGCGGCCGGACGAGGGCGTCGGCCATTTCGACCGCGCTCTGCAGCAAGCCCGCCAGGCGTCGCACGTCCTGATGGACCTCGAGGTCGAAGTGGATCGGCGCGACCTCTCCCAGCAACGCGGCCGCGGCAGACTCCACGCGGCGGCGGTCGAGCCGGACGATCACCTGGTCGAACCGCGGGTGGATGCGGAACTCGAAGTCCAGGTGCGGACCGACGAGCACCTCGCGGCCGGGTTCCGCGATCGCCTCCGCGCCGCCGTAGGAGAACGCGGCCCGCCCGGCTACCGGCAGGACCAGGAGGTAGTCCTCCCTCGACGGGCCGGCCGGAGACACCCTCACCTCGGCCCCGTAACAGAGGCGGTTCACCGACAGGTCTCCCAGGCTCACCCGGTCCAGCCGGGCGTTCACCCGCGCGCCGCGGCCGAGTCCCAGCTGGTGCGGCCGCAGGGCCGACGTGCACACGTCCCGCGCCTCGTCGGGATCCGCCGACGCCAGCACCCGCGACCCGCATTCGGTGACCCGACGGGCAAGCAGCGACGTACTCATGGCAGATCCCCACATGACGACGAATCGTGGGAGGGATCGTAGTCGCGCGCCGTCGACGAGGCATCCTATCGGCGCGTCACGATCTCGCAGGCCGATCCGCACGACGCGGTAACCACTCCCACGGCTCCGACTTAGCCCGGAGGCCCGGTGCTGTCGAAGGCACGCAACGACACCGCCCTCCCAGTCGGTCCCGAATGCCGAATCGGTTGTCCGTTCGAAACGCTCAGAGCATCGCCAACGAATCTCGATCGTAGTTTGCCATCGGAGCGGCTGTTCGTACGAACGCGCGGCGTCAAGACGAACGCTGTTCCAGACCTGGTGCTGCGAGCGACGACGCAGTCACCAAGCAGGAATTCACCACGTTCGTACATGTCGGCCTACCAATACCTGGCCAAGGCCGCCTGGACGGCACGCTCGGCGGGCTGCTGCTCGTCGCGCACGACCCGGCCACCGGAAACCTGGTCTACATCGGCGACGTCGGCACCGGCTGGTCCGACGCCGCCCGCGCCGCCCTCGCACAGCGCCTGGCCTCCCTGGAACAGGACCACAGCCCGTTCACCCGGCCGATTCCCCGCGCCGACGCCGCCCGCGCGCGATGGGTGCGGCCCGTGCTCGTAGGCGATGTCGTGTATCGACAGTTCATCGCTGACGGACGGCTGCGCCACACGGCCTGGCGGGGAGAACGGCCCGACCGCGACGCCGCCGACGTCCAGACCCCCGAACCCACCCGCGGCAGGTGACGCCATGGCAGGCCGGACGATCACCGTCCAGGTGGGACAACGCCGACTTGCACTGTCCAACCTGGTCAAGTGCCTCTACGGCGACGGATGCACGAAAGGCGAAGTCGTTCGGTACTACACGAACATCGCGCCGGTGCTCCTGCCTCACCTCCACGGCAGACCGACCGCATTCGTGCGCTGGCCCGACGGCACCGCAGGCGACGCCTTCTTCGAGAAGGACTGCCCGCCGGTGCCCCGGACTGGATCCGGACCGTCGAGCTGCCGCGCTCGAGTTCGCGGGTCTGCACTACGGTCACCTCTGCCGTGATCGTGCGCGCGACAGGGCCGCCGACGAGGCTGCGGCCGAGCTGGGATTTCGCGGTGTCAGTTCGGGCTGCAAGGACACTCAAGAGGAGGGGCAACCGATGATGCGACCGGCGCACCCCAGTGGAGGCTTGAGATGGCGCTAATGGATCCGATGCTCGCCCTCCGGAGGAACACGCCATGCGAAAGGGAAGTCGCCACCTCGTGCGCGTTCGCCTTGCTCTTGGGCGAAACGCTTTCGACAGGTAGCGCGGTGTCGCGGTGAACAAGAATCCGCTGCTGCCCGCGGGTGAGTATTCGCTTGAGTGGCGACTCGCCGACGGCTCTTCGGTGTCCGGCGTGCTGACTCTGGCAGGCGAGGAGAACGTCACCGGCATGGCCTACGACTTGCCGGCCGAGCCGCCTTCGGCGGACATCACAGCGAAGATCGATCCGTCGTGGACCGCATGGGAGCCCGGCATCAAGCCGTACGGGGTGGTCCGCGGGCAACTACGCAACAACCTCGACGTCGTATTCCCCGAGGCTTACGTCTCCCATCAGCTGCCGGGGCAGTCCATGCTGCTGGCCGAACTCGCCATCGTCGGGCCGAGACTGAGTGAGAATACCGAACTGGTCTTCGACGAGATCACCTTCCAGGCAGGCGGCCTGACCGAGCTGTCTGGTGTGACTCCGCTCAAGACCTACCGGTACATCACACGATTCGACGACGGTGAGCCCTTTGGCGGGACGTGGAACGCTGATTCCACCCAGGAGTGGACTCGCGCAGACGGCGACACGATGAGGCTGCACTACCTGGCGTCGTTCACCGCGCCGCAGTTGCACAAGCTCTCGTTCACCACGGTGCCAGTAGTCACGGTGACAGGCAGGGCTCGGTCGCTTCGGGATTGGATGAGTACCTACGTCCGCCCCGTCGCCGAACTGACGTCCTTCGCCACCGGCAAGCCTCAGCCCGTGACGTTCGCCAGTGTCAGGATCGGCGGCCGCGACGAGTCCTCCGTTTACGGACGGGAGTTGACCCAACAGCGCTACGAAGCCGAACGCCCTCCACCCGGTGCGCTGCAGGCACTGGTGCACTGCGGACCCGGCGGTGCCTCATTGACCGAACTGCTCGCCGGATGGGGCGATCTGAAAGACCGCTATGTCACCTTCGCCGACTACTTCACCTCGATCAGCACCACTCCTCTGCCCGTGACGTCCCGGTTCATCGCACTGGTCGCCGCGCTGGAGAGCTTCCACGGTGCCGATGACACCGGCAGCACTAAACTCGATCTGCGGCAACGGCTCCAAGCCCTCGCCGACCGGCTGCCCGACGAGATTCGGGGACGAATCGCGAACGCGGTGAACCCGCTTCCCGATGTGCTGCAGGGGATTCTCCAGCAGCCGATGAATGTCTGGCACATCATGGGCAAAGCGCGCAACAACCTCGCTCACGGCAACATTCGCCAGACTGACGAGCAGCTGACGATGTTGACCCGCCTTGGACACACCCTCGCTGTCGCGCTGGTGCTGCACACCTTCGGCGTTCCCCCGCGCGCCTGGCAATCGCGATCGATCGCGGCGACTGGCCTTTTCTGTAACAAAAAGCCCTAAAGCACCGTGGCCTCCCGTCGCGTGCGACTAGGTAAGGGGTGTGCTCAGCAGTTCGGACATCCGCGCACTCGACTTCGGGCATTGACAACCGGCCCGTTACTGAGATCAGAACTGTGTAGCGCCATGGGGTCAACCGGTCAACGCGAAAGCCTGTCTACAACAGGCCTTCGTAGCCGGCGGCGGCCGTGCGCTGGAGCCATGCGGCGGTGAAGCGTCAGCTCATCATCGCGGGAACACCCGGTCGGCCGGACGAGTACTACCGCCTCGTGCACGTCCACTGCCAACGCCGCTTACAACCGGCACCGGAATGAGCACAGTCAGCATCTGCAAGGCCAGTACGCCCCAGCGGCCTGCTTGAGCCGTGGTGCGGGGAAATCCGCTCGCCCGGTTCTGAGGGTAGCGGGGACGCAGCAATGCGTCCCCGCTACCCGACACAGATAGAGCGCACAGTCACAACGGTGTGACTGACCGCGCTATCTGTACACCGGCAGCGGGAGCCGACCTGCATCGGCCGGACGACTTGGACGCTGTAGTTGTCACCAGTTAGCCCTCGTGGTTGCCACAACGCGCGCGCGGTTGCCTGAGCGTCGCGAAACCTGTCGGCGGCGGGCATGTGGTGGTCCGCTGCCTCGGTCCGGTTGTCGTCCTGGACACAACGATCTCGCCGGTGAAGGTCCGCGAGTGCGTCTTCGGTGATCCGGTGTCAGCGCACCTGCCCCTGGCTTCTGCACGATTGGACGGTGAACGGGACTCCGCTCGCAGCCGGGTGGCCGGAAGGTCGCTGGAGGTTGCCAGGTCGTGTGGGTCAACGAAGTCAGCGATTGGTCGTGCCGGGTGCTAGATGATGTTGGTGTTGGCCTTTTGGGCCAGAGCCCAGACGTAGTACCAGGTGTCCTGGCGAAGTGCTCGGGTGTCGTTCTCTGCTGCGGCGTGGATGATGCCCCACACGCCGCCGGTCGCGCCGAGGGCCGCGATCGCGGCTTGTAACGCCGGCCCGTACACGGCCGCCAGCGTCGCCCCGACCGATCCGATCACAGCGCCGGTGACGCCGACGGCCTTCTTCCTCCGCGCTGTCTCCATTTCGGAACGTGTCGACCGAACGTGGTCTTTGATCTCCAAACCCAGCTTGAGGAGTTCGCGGTCCGATTGGACAGCGTTGAGCGCCGTGTCCATGTCCAGGAGGCTCTGGCGCAGGAAATCTCGGAAGCTCGAGTACGAAGTGAATTCCTCAATGGTGATTTCGCTGAAGCTGCGGAGGTCAACCCCTGCGACGAAGGGCAGATCGATTCGCAGCACCGGGCGGACAAGTTGACTTTTGATCGGCTCCGCGCCGGACGCGTCTATCGCCCGGCCGTCGCTGATCAAGTAATCGATGGCGCCGACCGGAGCGCGTTCCGTGTGGCCTTCGCTGGGAAAGCTGTAGCTTTCGTAGACTGAACTCGAGTAGCGGGGCAGGTACCACGCCAGTCCCGCTTTGAGCAGCGGTTCGGCGTCAAGGATCCATCGTCCCAACTCGGCAAGGTCGGGACAGTTCATCCCGTACCGCGTGGTCCTGAGCGAAAACCCACCGTCATTGTGGCTCGACTCGCCCAGGTGATGGTACTCATCCGTCCGGTCGTGCGAGAGAAGAAGAGTGTCCGACACGAGCGCAACGCGCTTGGTGAGTTCGGCGAACGAAATGCCGCCTGCTGTCGACAGGCCGATGTAGAAGCGAGACCTCCGCTGCCGTTTGTCGTCCACGAGCTTGGATGTCGCCGGGTTCCACAGAGACCGGCCGTATTCTTTCGCGATGGCCTCCGGTTTTGATCGGTCATTGCCACCTGCACTGTTCTCGAGGTGCTTGAAGAACTTCCTCATGCTGCGGGCGACCGTGTCGTTCTGGACTACTCCCTGCCTGCGGCGGAACATGTGATGACGATAGCCGCTGCACGCTCGACAGGATCCCTCTGGAGCCAGCCCCCAGAACCTGCGATTGCGCGATGGGACTGTCCGGCGCCCCAGTTCGCCCGCGGCCATCCGCTTGCCTCAGCAGAACACTTGTCCTCCCACTGCCCTCGCGACCGGGCCTGGCTGCGCCGCTGCCATGTCCGATGGCAGCGGCGCAGCGAGAATTCACGGCAAGGCGGCGGACGAATCACCGCGAAGAAGCCACAAGCGGGCCGATGGTAGATCGCGTAGTCAATCAGACCAGGGTTCTGGGAGGGAACAGTTGTCGTCTGCGCGCACGGCCGGACGCCGCAGTGACGGATTGCGTGGTCAAGTGACAGATAGCGTGGTCAGTCACAGCGATCCCGCACCAACCCCTGGATTTTCCCGGCGCGCATGGTCGTTCAGCACCCCGCCCAATGCCGAGTGGAAGCGCCCGCCTCCGGCCCCGGGACAGCATCCCGAACCTGCGGTCATCGCCTCGACGACGAACCCGGCCCGCCGGACAGGACAGCTACAGCGCAGCTGTCGTATTTGCTGGAATTCCAGGACGGGCTGCTGGCCCGGCTGCATCTCGACCACGGCGCAGCAACCGCAGACCCGCACGCCGGAAGCCGGTACTTCTACGACCTGCACCTGATCATGCGGCTCGTCCGCGGGTCCTGGCCCTTCGCGGCGCAGTTCGCGCCGCCGCACATCGACCTCGACACGATCGACGACCACGTCGGCCGCCTCCGGCACGAGACGACGACGAACCGCGCGGCCGGGGAACCCGCCCGCAACCAGGCGCTGAGGGGCGGACCGCCGCACGACCCGCACACATGCGCCCACCTGCTGGCATTCGCCGGGCACCTGCGCGCGCAGAGCGACGCGCTGGGCGCGCTGGTGTCCTCAGTGGACGGCGGAACCCCCTGGACCCGGCATCTGGAGACGTTCCTGCGCCGCTGCTCGGCAGCGGTGCAGACCGTCGCCGGCTCCGTCGTGCAGGAACAGCTGCCGAACAATCACACCGGCCGACGCGGCACCGCCCGCCCTCGCCGCGCACAGCCGCGTGGCCCGGGCTGAAACGACCCCTGGCCATCGATCCCCGCCTGGTCTCGCACTACCTGGCCGAACAGCACATCCAGCCGCTCACCACACTCGTCCCCGAAGCGGAGCTCGCAGCGCGCATCGTGCATCGATTCGCCGCGGTCACGGCCGTCCGGTCCGCCACGAGACTGTCCCACCCCGCAGCGGCAGCAGCACTGAACTTGCCACCCAGCTGGGCCCGCTACGCGAACGTGCTCGTCCGCCGATGGAGCACTCAGAACGGGGCCGAAGCCGAACTCGCGGCAACGATGCAGGCTGTCATCGACCGGCTCAACGACGCACCTCCCGACATCGACTACCGACGCCGCCGGGTCGCCCTCCACGGCTGGCTGATCCCCGAACACATCTGGACAGCCGCAACCGAGCCACTCCGAAACCTGCCCCGGCCGGCGACCGACTTCGGCCCCTGCAAACGCCACGCCGCCTCGCTGCTGCTCTGGACGGTCATCACCAACGGCGACTACCAGGCCGCCCACCTCTACCGCCATCGGAGATGGACCGCACCGCAAGATCACCAGTTCCTCCGGCTAGCGCAGCGACTGATGTGCGAATTCACCAACCTCACCAGGCACTCGAGACACGTCATGAACCTGCTCGACGCGCTAACCCCGTACCGGATCCGTCTCGAACGCTCCATCGACACCAAGACCACGACTCGTCAGTGACAGAAACCGTGATCAGGTAACAGATAACTTGATCCGTCACAAGCGTCCGTTCGGCGCCTTCCAGGTGCGAGAGTGTCTGGTGTCCGGTTCATACGTCGAGGATCGTGTCCTTCCTGCCGCCGCACAACGCCAGGCCATCGCGGGTGCGCCACACGCGGTAGGCGCGGGCAATGCCCCTGTAGGAGGTATAGACCTGAGCGCACATCCCGTTATCGAGCACAACCACGTGGTGGCCGTCGTAGCGGGCTACGGTCGCGTCGCGTTGCAGATTGCGCCGGAGAACGTCGCTGATCTGCGCAACGGAGCCGCGAGCTAGGCCCATCTTGTTGCCCCACGATTGTTTGAGCGTCCAGTGCTCGGCTCGCAGCGTTGCCTCATCGATGATGAGCGTCTTCGGGACCGCCACCTCAATGAAGACATCCAGCGCTTGGTCCACGCTCAAGTGTTCTTGCGAGCTATAGATCTCGCCCTCACGCGTTGGCTGCGAAAGCCTGTACCTGCGGCGTGATGAGACAGGGTCGTTACCTCGTGGTTCATGTCGGGTCTCGCCACGAACTGGTGGGCTCATGCCCAGCCTGCGCTCGATCTCCTTGACGAGCGGCGTCGCGCCCCAGGCGGGCCACATCCGGGCCACGTCCGTCGCGACTTTGTACGCCTCGTGGAGCAGTCGTTCCTCATCCCAGCCGGTCAGCTTGAGCGCGACGGCTTCGGTCGTCGCGCCGGTGACGGTGGGGTCGCACTTGTCGCAGCCGTCGGCGTCCTCAGGGAACACCATCCAGTTGATGATGTAGAGCGCTCCGCAGGCTGGGCAGAGCCACAGATTCCGGCCGACCTCGGCAGCGAGGCCGTCTTCGTCGTTGTTCGCGGTGCCGTCGGACCGCAGTTCCCCACCGCGCGCGTCGGCCACTTCCACGCCGCGGCCGCTGAGCCTCGCTACAGCCCGATCGCCACGCAACAACCGGGCGAGACGCGATCGCATTCCCGTCATGGGGCTTTATTTACCGCGAGGCAGTCGGGACCGGTCCCAGGGCTTACGGAACACCTGACGCGAAGGCCAACAGCCGCGCGGCTCGGACCGACACAGATCCGGCCGCTTGAAACAGCGTGTCGCCCACCCAGACCTCCGGCTAGTCGTTCAGCGACTTCCGCCAGCGGCCCCGGCATGCTCGCCCACACCGTCGCCACCAGGGCTCTGGTCTCGGCTAGCCGGAGGCGTGCTTGGGATCTTCCAAACACGCTCGCGCCTGCCGAACGCACCTCTGATGCATCGACGCCCGGAACTTCAGATCGTGCGGTGACAGATGCCGTGATCAAGTGACAGATAGCGTGATCCGTCACAGCGCCAGACGAGACCGGACGGAGAAAACTCGTGGCCGAGACTGTCGAGGCATCCCCGACCGCGGCGGCAGCCGGCGGCGGCACTGCGCTCGCGCACTACCGCGAAACCACCGGCTCCTCCGTCGTCTACGCGGTTCACTCCGACGGAATAGTCACGTACCACAACGGTGACGTCGTTCGCGCCTCGACGATCATCACGGCTGACACGCTCCGCAACATGACTGAGACCGGATCGGTCGAACCCTCGTCCCCGCCCCTGCGATCGTCGAGCGACCCTTCACAGGCCTAGGTCGTCGCCCGCGTCGCGAACGCGGCGGCTGCCCTGGTCGAATCTTGCGCTCAAGCACGCCGCGCGGGCCAACTCCCTTGCCGGTAACTGACCGCGCCCGCGCCGGCGGAGTGACGACCGTGACGTGGCGGACACGAGACGACGCCACTCGGCCGGAGAGTCGGACGGTCCGGCGAAGAAGGAGCTGCTGCTTCAGACCTGTCTCGCGGTCAGCGCTGTTCGGTGCCGCGGTAATGGGCTAGGGGTCGCGAGGGTCGTGGCTGGCGAGAGCCTGGATTGCGTCGGCGAACTGCTGCTGCTCGGAGCCCTCCGGGTATCGACGTCCCGGAGCGTCGATCTGGTCGCGGGTGTCCGACGGCGGCGCGGGCCAGAACTGGATGAGGAACCGCTCCGCGCCGCGCAAAGGCCCCGTTGCCGCGCCTTCGTCGACGCGGCGAGACCTGGCGGCTTCCGCGTCCTGCCGGATCCGGTCGCGGTCGCCGGTGTGGGCGCGGACGCGGTAGAACCCCGGTCCGCCGAGGTCGAAGCGGGCGAGCGGGTACTCGCGGATGGTGCGCCAGAGGCAGAGCCTGCCGGTCGAGAACCAGGTCAGGGCTTCGCTGGCGGTGGCCCAGTCCGCGGCGGGCGGCGGCTCGCCGTCCCAGTACTCGAGCAGTGCTTCCGGGGCGTTCCACACCCCGGAGGCACTGCTCAGGCTCACCTGCTGCTCGGTGGCGTGCAGCCACCCGTCCGTCTCCGGCGGCACGATGTCGCGGTCCACCGCGTCGTCTTCGATGAACAGCGTGGAGTAGTCCAGTTCGAACTCGCCGGCGAAGCGGCGCAGCAGCGTGGCCATCAGACCTTCAATCAGCCGATGATGTTGACGTAGAACGTGTCCTGAAGCTTGTACAGGATCCTGCTGGACTGGTAAAGCGCTTGCAGGTCGTTGCCGCCCCGCCCGTTCTGCCGTCCGTCGATGTACTTCACGGAGAAGTCCCACACTGGGCTCGCCGCGCCCTCCATCGTCGACGCGAACGGGTACTCGTCGCACTGTTCGTCCGGGTCGTGCGGTGTGGGGATTTTGGGGCAGGCCTTGTCTTTCTCAGCCCGGTTCGGTCCGGTCTCGCCCTCGGGGATCCGGTGCAGGCCAGGTTTGGTCGAGTCGCCGTAGAAGTACTTGCCCGGGATCAGCTTGGGGTGCGGCTCGGGCGGGAAGGTCGTGTCCGGTGCGTCCAGCGCCTGGCGAAGGTGTGCGGCGTACTCGGGAAGCAAACCGGAGTACACCGGCAGCCAGGGAATCACGTCGGAACTGATGCACGACTTGGGGTCGTAACGGAAGTAGGGTGCGGAGTCGCACCGCATCCCGTTGTCCGGGCTGTCGGCGGTCCACTCGTTGCCCGGTTCCGGCGTGTGCACGCCGGTGGTGATGTGCCACTTGTGGTTCGACACCTTGTCGAGCGCGGTGCTCTTGGTCTCGTCGGAGTCGATGTTCCAGCTGGTCCACTGCCCGATGCCGACGTGGCGCTGCCAGTCCTCCAACGGCAGCGTGAGCGGGCCGTAGTTGGTGCTGCAGCCCGGATCGCCGATGGCAGCGCAGACTGGGCCGACCGTCAGCTGCGTGGTCAGGGCGTTGCCGTAGTCGCCCCAGTTGTCGCCGGCGAACGTCGGCTGCAGCCAGAAGGTGTTCGTGCGGATCTTGTAGTTGCCGACCGCCGCCGCGATCCATTTCAACGTCACTTCGCCGCTGAGCGTGGTGCCACGGTACGCGCGCGCCTTCAAGCCGAAGCGCTGACACCAGAATAGACGGTGGAATACGTGCCCGGCAGCGGATTCCGAACGCGGATCGTTCTTGCACAGGTTCAGCAAGAATTCAGGAAGTTCCCCGGCCAGCATCGGTTTGCCGGCCGGGCGGTCCGCCAGTTCGGCAACGGCTTTCCGGAACTCCGGCGTGGCCTGCTCAGGCGACGGCTCGTTGCCCTTCGCCGCAGCAGCCGCGAGAGCGCCCTCTGCTGTCGCCGGGTACGCCGGACCTGGTTGCAGCGGTTTCCCGTCGAGATCGGTGATCTCCACCCGGATCTGCGAGCCGGGCGGCAACGCCGTTTGCGCAGCGGCCGCGTGGTTCACGCTGAGCGCGACGGTTCCCGCGAGCGCGGTCACCGCGATGAGCGCACGTCTGAGTCTTCGCCGTTTCATATGCACAAAAATCACACCCCTCTGGGATCAGGCATCACAGCGCGACCGTGGCGCGAATGCAGGTTGCCCAGATCCCCTCGTATGCGAATGAGCGACACCTGTCTACCGGTATCGGACACGGGCGTCAAGAACGGTCCGCGACCCGATTAACCAGGCTCGAAATCTGCTGGGGCTAATGCGCTGCGAGACGACAATCGGACTATCGCGTTCGTGCGTTCGCGAACAATCGGAAACATGCGGAAAATAGTCGGCAACGTCGGGCAGCGACAGCAACTTCGCATGCTTAGCGGCAGCTGAGGTCCGCACAAGGCACTGGATACCGACATCTGCCGCTCCCAGCAGCGGCAGGCAGACTTGCACCGGCGGCGAACTCCATACGCGCCTGATCGCTGCGGTACGCCCGCTCGAGGCCGGCCGCCAGAAGTCGCTCAGCCGGAGCCGCGACAAGGAAAAGTGGTGCGGCCGTGCGCGACAGAACAAGAACAGGCGCCAATTGCCGGCGTCCGCTGCGATATTCGTCTCTGACAGTGACTGCCTGAAGCGGAACAGGCGCGGATCTGGTCCCGAATCCAGGCAGGCGCAGGCCTGATGAGCGGCCAGGTCGATCGCCACGGTCAACTCAGCGGCGTCGATCTCACCGCACGACTGCCGCAGCAGCGCGAGCCCGTCGCCGTGGGCAGCCCTCTCGCGACGGAAGTCGCGCGCCGGCGCGGATTCGCGACAACCCGGCGTCGGGTCAGACCGGTTCGCAGACGACGGTGCGGGCGTAGTCGTTTCTCGCCAGCGCGGACGCGGCCGTCACAGAGCACAACCCGGGCGACCAAGCTCACGCGTTCGGACGAAGCGTCGCTCGGCGGCTGCGAGCGCCCCGGACGCGAAGAGTCCGGCAGGTGACGCGGACTGACACGGCGAGGCAAGGACGAAGCCTCGTTGCACTGCAGACCATCGGCGACTTTGCGGTGTGCGCCAATCAGAGTGCCTAGGCCGACGCTCAACGATCGGGAGACTGCAAGCACGACCGGCGGCGAACAGTGGCGGCTGGGGCATGTCACCGAACCGCACCGTTAGACACGTTGTCCGCGGACAAACCCTGCCTGTTACAAGAGAAGGCGTCCCCTCCGCGATCGGGGACGCGTCTCGGCGAGAGACGACCCGGCCCCTGCGCCTGGCGAGCTGAGCTCACCGTCCGCACGGGCGGATCGGTCGCCTGCGAGCAGCAGGTGCCGCCAGACCTCCTTTCTCGGCCTTCCGCCCCTGCCACCCGTCGGCCAACCTCAAACGAGTGCTCCATCTCGAGCCCCGACCTGGCAGGAAAGATCGCACTGCCGCCTAGCCCCTTGCACGTGCGCTGACCGCGTGGGTTCTCAGCGGTTCCGCCGCCCTTGCTGTCCAGGCGGAACCGAACGATCTCGGCGTCGTGCCCAACCTCGACCCGGCGAATCCGGGCTGCCAGCCCTTCACCGGCAGCGTGATCGGACCGTTGGCGGCGCTGCAGCTCGGACCGCAGGAAACCGGAGCCGGAGCTCGACCGGCGTGATTCTCCCGCGGCCTGCTCGCCATACCGCCCGGCCACTTACAGTTACCCGTCGGCTGCAGCAGATGCTTCCGTACACCACGCGAGTGAATGCGGCCGCCTCGCCATGATCGGCGTGTAATCGTTCGCCAGACTCGCAATTTGCACACCAGTCGAGCCCCGGAATGCGAGTTCCCAGGATACGAGAAGAACGATGCTGCCCCCGGCTGGAGTGTTTCAAGTCAGAAATATGACAAATACTCGACACCGTTCAGCAGTCCTCGAAGAGTCCGCTGGTCGATACGCAGCCATATTGGCATCATTGCTGGTTGACACCTTGCCGACAAGCCGGTCATGGATCGAAGTCAACACGCTGAACGCGCGACCTGCACTGCAGATGCACGTGCAGCCGCAATGCACGGTTCGCGGGAATTCCCGGTCGAGTGCAGTGTTACCAGCTGCAGACAAATTGAGATTTTCCGCTGCTACATTCCCAAGGAAATGGAGCACGACCCGCCTGGACGGCGCTGACGTGAGCGAGGTTGCCATTTCCGTATCCGACGACGCAGTCGAACCGGCCGGCCAGCAAGGGCGGCCGGTCCGAGTGTTCGTCTCCTACTCCCACGACTCCGCCGAGCACAAGCAGCAGGTCCTGTCCTTGTGTCGGCTGCTCAGGCATCTGGGTGTCGACATCCGTGTCGACGAGTGGGACACCGACCGTCGGCGCGACTGGTACACGTGGATGACCGAGCAGATCGAGTTCGCCGACTTCATCGTCGTCATCGCCTCCCCCGGCTACCGGGAAGCAGCCGACGGCCTGGGGCCGCCCGAACGGCACCGCGGAGTCCAGACCGAAGCCGCTCTGCTGCGCGATCACCTGCACAGCGACCGTGTCGGCTGGCTGCCGAAGATGCTGCCGGTGATCCTCCCCGGCAGGTCGATCGCCGAGATCCCGCTGTTCCTCCAGCCGTTCTGCGCGGACTTCTACACGATCGGCCAGATCAACCTGCACGGCAGCGAAGAACTGCTGCGCGTCCTGACCGGACAGCCCGGCTACGTCTGCCCACCGCTCGGGCCCATCCCCGCCCTGCCGACC
>NZ_PQIA01000050.1 GCF_003385235.1 Amycolatopsis circi
CCGCCCCCCAGTCCGCTCCAGTTCATGCAGCAACGTAGTCATCAACCGCGCCCCAGTAGCCCCGATAGGATGCCCCAAAGCAATCCCGCCCCCATTGACATTGACCTTCTCATGCGGCACCCCCAGCTCCTGCATCCAAGCCAAAACGACCGGCGCGAAAGCCTCATTGCACTCAAAAAGATCGATGTCCCCCACAGACATCCCAGTCTTCTCCAACGCCCGCTGAGTAGCCGGAATGGGCGCAGTCAACATCCACACCGGATCCGCCCCGTACACGCTGATGTGATGCACCCGAGCCCGCGGCGTCAACCCATGCTCCGACACCGCCTTCTCCGAAGCAATCAGCAGCGCCCCCGCCCCATCGCTGATCTGCGACGCAACCGCAGCAGTAAGCGGACTCCCCTCTTCAAGAGGCTTAAGCCCAGCCATCTTCTCCAAAGTCGTGTCCCGCCGAGGCCCCTCGTCCACGGAAAAATCGCCCACCGGCGAAATCTCCCGAGAGAACCGCCCCTCGTCAATGGCAGCCAGTGCCCGACGATGACTCTCGTAAGCGAACTCCTCAAGCGAGGACCGAGAAAGCCCCCACTTCTCAGCGATCATCCGCGCGGACCGAAACTGCGAAACTTCCTGATCCCCATACCGAGCCACCCACCCAGGCGACTCCGCGAACGGCGTGCTGAACCCGAACTGCTGCCCCACCACCATCGCCGAAGAAATCGGAATCGCAGACATATTCTGCACACCCCCGGCGACAATCAGGTCCGCAGTCCCGGACATCACCCCCTGCGCCGCGAAGTGCACCGCCTGCTGACTGGACCCGCACTGCCGATCGATGGTCACCCCAGGCACATGGTCCGGCAGCCCAGCCACCAGCCAAGCAGTCCGAGCGACGTCCCCGGCCTGCGACCCAATCGTGTCGCAACACCCGAACACGACATCGTCTACAGCGCCGGGATCGATCCCAGTCCGTTCAACCAGCGCACGAATCGCATGCGCCCCCAGATCAGCCGAATGCATTCCGGCAAGCGAACCACCACGCCGTCCCACCGGAGTGCGGACCGCGTCGACCACGTATGCCTCAGGCACGAAATCCTCCTGCGGGATCAGGGATGCTGACTGCTCACCGAGACGACTTCACCGGTGAGATAAGACGAATACGCACTAGCGAGAAACACCATCACATTGGCGACTTCCCAAGGCTCCGCGGCCCGGCCGAACGCCTCGCGCCCCTTAAGCTCAGTCAGCAGCTCGGCAGTCGTGACCTTCTCCAGGAACGGATGCATCGCCAGACTGGGCGACACCGCATTGACCCGAATCCCGGACGGAGCAAGGTCCATCGCCGCGGACCGGGTCAACGCCATCACACCCGCCTTGGCCGCCGCGTAGTGCGCCTGGCCTTCCTGCGCCCGCCAGCCGATCACCGAAGCGTTGTTAACGATCACCCCGCGAGTACCACGTGCGATCATCCGCCGAGAAGCCGCCCGAATGCACCGGAAAGTCCCGGTCAACGTCACGTCAAGCACCAACAACCACTGCTCGTCAGTCATCTCGGTAATCGAAGCCGTACCGCCGAGACCAGCGTTGTTGACCATGATCTCAACGCCGCCGAACGGCTCGGCAGCGTCCAGCAAGAAAGCGACCTGCTCCTCCTTGGTCACGTCACAAACCACAGACGCAACCCGCTCGGCACCGAACTCCGCACCCAGCTTGGAAGCCGCCTCCGCAAGCCGTCGCTCATGCGTATCGCCGATAACGACCGCCTTTGCCCCCTCTTCGAGGCACCGTCGGGCCACAGCCGCACCGATTCCCGCGCCTGCGGCCGCAGTCACCACGACCACGCGATCGGCGAGCAACCCGTGCCCCGGCACGTAATCCGGCGCGGGCTGTTCCGGTTTGACACTCACGGTCGCGGCTCCTTAGGCAAGCCAAGCACCCGCTCGGCGATGATATTGCGCTGAATTTCGTCCGAACCGCCGTAAATCGTGTCGGCCCGGCTGAACAAGAAAAGCGTCTGCTGTGCGTCAAGATCGTAAGAACCGGCGGCAGTCAACGCGGAACCCCCGCGGACATCCATCGCCAGCTCGCCCAACTCCCGATGCCACCGAGCCCACAACAGCTTCGACACCGAAGCCTCCGGCCCCCGCGACCCGGCCTGATACGCACTGAGCGTCCGCAACGCATGCACCCGCAGCACCTCGAGGCCTACAGATGCCTGCGCCAGCCGATCCCGCACCACCGGATCGTCATAACGCCCGTTCGCCCTGGCAGTAGCCACAATGCCCGCCAACTCCCGGGCAAACCCGACCTGCTGCCCGATAGTCGACACCCCGCGCTCGAACCCGAGCGTCGCCATCGCGACCTGCCACCCGTCCCCGGGCGCGCCGACGACCAGCGACTCTTCAGTCCGAGCCCCGTCGAAGAAGACCTCGTTGAACTCGCTGGTCCCGGTCAGCTGCCGAATCGGCCGCACCTCGACCCCGGGCTGATCCATCGGCACCAGCAAGTACGACAACCCAGCGTGCCGCCGAGAACCAGCCTCAGTGCGCACCACCGCGAAGCACCACTGCGCGTGCTGAGCGAGCGACGTCCAGATCTTCTGCCCGTCAATCACCCACTCGCCGCCGTCCAGCCGCGCGCGCGTGCGCACCCCAGCCAGATCAGACCCCGCGCCAGGCTCCGAATAGCCCTGGCACCACAGCTCGGTGGCCCCGACGATCCCCGGCAGGAACCGCTGTCGCTGCTCATCCGTGCCGTGCGCGATCAACGTCGGCCCGAGCAGTTCCTCGCCGAGGTGATTGACCCGAGCGGGCGCGTCCGACCGCGCGTATTCCTCGTGGAAGATCACCTGCTGCACCAGGCTCAGCCCGCGGCCGCCGTATTCGACCGGCCAGCCGAGGCACGTCCAGCCGTGCGCCGCCAGGTGCTGGTTCCACGCCTGACGCTCGTCGGCCGCTTCGTGCTCGCGCCCGGATCCGCCGAGACCCTTCAGCGCGGCGAACTCGCCCGCGAGGTGGTCGCCGAGCCACTCGCGCACGTCGGCGCGGAACTGCTCGTCCTCGGGGGTGTAGCGAAGATCCACCCGTCCTCCTGGTTCGCCGGTGCCGGTCCCGCCACGCTACCAAACCAAGCACTTGTTTGGTAGCATCGCCGCCGAACCGAGAAGGAGTGATGCGCGTTGAGCGGAACCGAAGAAAGCACCGACGAGCAGGTCGTGACGTACGAGGTGCGCGGTCCGGTCGCGGTCGTCACGCTGAACCGGCCGCAGTACCGCAACGCCCAGAACTCGAAGATGACCTACGCGCTGGACGCCGCGTTCACGAAGGCGGTGGACGACCCGGACGTCAAGGCGATCGTGCTGGCGGGCAACGGCAAGCACTTCTGCGCCGGGCACGACATCGGCACCCCGGGCCGCGACGTCGACCAGAGCTTCGAGCGCAAAGCGGTCATCTGGTGGGACCACACCGACCGGGCGGGCGTCGATTCGCGCTTCGCCCGCGAGTCGGAGGTCTACCTCGGCATGTGCCGGCGGTGGCGGGAGATCCCGAAGCCGGTGATCGCGATGGTGCAGGGCGCGTGCATCGCGGGTGGCCTGATGCTCGCGTGGTCGTGCGACTTCATCGTGGCCTCCGACGACGCGTTCTTCTCCGACCCAGTCGTGCGGATGGGCATCCCGGGCGTCGAGTACTTCGCGCATCCGTGGGTGATGAACCCGCGCGCGGCGAAGGAGTTCCTCTACACCGGCGACCGGTTCGGGGCGGACCGTGCGCAGGCGCTCGGCATGGTCAACCACGTCGTGCCGCGTGCCGAACTCGAAGAGGCGACGTTCGCGATCGCCGAGCGGATCGCGCAGATGCCGCAGCTGGGTCTGGCGCTCACGAAGAAGGCCGTCAACCAGGCCGAAGACCTGATGGGCATGCGGTCCGGAATGGACTCGGTGTTCGGCCTGCACCACGCCGCGCACGCGCACAACGCCGAACTGGACACCGATTCGCTCGCCGGGCTCGACGCGCGTTCGATGGCGAAGGCCAACAAGAAAGCCGCGGGAGAGTCATGAGCCCGGAATTCACCGCCGCGGAAGAGGAGTTCCGGGCGGAGGCGCGCGGCTGGCTGGCGGAAAACAGCCCCAGCCCGCTGCCGTCGATGGATACCGAAGACGGCGCCCGCGCGCACCGCGAGTGGGAAGCGAAGCTCGCCGAGGGCCGGTGGTCCGTGGTCACCTGGCCCGCCGAGTACGGCGGCCGCGCCGCGACGCTGACCGAGTGGGTGCTGTTCGAGGAGGAGTACTACCTCAGCGGCGCGCCGACCCGGATCGCGCAGAACGGCATCTCGCTGCTGGCTCCGATCATCTTCGAACACGGCACCGACGACCAGCGCCAGCGGCACCTCCCGCTGACCGCGAACGGGACCCGGATCTGGGCGCAGGCCTGGTCCGAACCCGAGGCGGGCAGCGACCTCGCCGGAATCCGCAGCACCGCCGTCCGCGACGACGACCGCGGCGGCTGGGTCCTGGGCGGTCAGAAGATCTGGAGTTCCCGCGCCCCGTTCGCGGACTGGGGTTTCGGCCTGTTCCGCTCCGACCCCGAGGCCGAGCGGCACCGCGGCCTCACCTACTTCCTGTTCCCGCTCGATTCCGACGGCGTCACCGTCCGGCCGATCGCGCAGCTCGACGGCGACAGCGGGTTCGCCGAGATCTTCTTCGACGACGTCTTCGTGCCTGATCAGGACGTCCTCGGCGGCGTCGGCGACGGCTGGCGCGTCGCGATGAGCACGGCGGGCAACGAACGCGGCCTGTCGCTGCGTTCGCCAGGCCGGTTCCTCGCGGCGGCGGACCGGCTGCTGGGCCTCTGGGCCGAGCGCGGGGCCGAAGCGCCGCACCTGCGCGACCGCGTGGCCGACGCGTGGATCAAGGCCGAGGCTTACCGGCTCTACACCTGGGACACCGTCGACCACGTCCAGAACGGCGGCGACGTCGGCGCCGCGGGCAGCGTGAACAAGCTCTTCTGGACCGGGCTCGACCTCGGCATCCAGGAAACGGCGCTCGACCTGCTCGGCGCGGGCCAGGAGCTGCACGGGCGCTGGATGGAGGACTACCTGTTCGCTCTCGGCGGCCCGATCTACGCCGGCACCAACGAAATCCAGCGCAACATCGTCGCGGAACGGCTGCTCGGCCTCCCGCGCGGCGAACGCAGGAAGGCACAAGCATGAAGTTCCGGCTGTCCGCCGAACAGCGCGCGTTCGCCGAAGCGCTGGACGCCCTGCTGGGCGCGGCCGACGTCCCCGGCGTCAACCGGTCCTGGGCGGCCAACCGGCCGGAAGCCGGGCTGTTGCTGTGGAAGCAGCTGGCCGAACTGGGCGTCACCGCGCTCGGCGTGCCCGAGGAACACGGCGGCGTCGGCGGGACCCCGGTCGATCTGATCGTGGCCTTCGAGCGCCTCGGATACCACGGCGTGCCGGGTCCGGTGATCGAGTCGATCGCCGCTGCTCCCGCGCTGCTCACTGACGCGTCGTTGTTGTCCTCGCTGGCCTCCGGGGACGCGGTGGTGACCTTCGCGAGCGCGCCGGACACTCCGTATGCGCTGGATGCGGATGTCGCGACGGACGTCTTCGTGGTCGGCGATTCGCTGGCACGGGCGGAAATCGGCCGCTCGCTGCAGTCGGTCGATCCGTCTCGGCATCTGTTCGAGGTGACCGCCGGTGAGGAGGTTCAGCCGCTCGCCCCGGAAAAGCGCGCAGGGGCGCTCGACCTCGCCAGCCTCGCCTGCGCGGCGGAGTTGCTCGGCTGCGGCGAGCGAATGCTGGCCGACACCGTGGCGTACCTCGGCCAACGACGCCAGTTCGGCCGCGTGATCGGCGAGTACCAAGCGCTCAAGCACGCCGCCGCCGACGTGCGCGTCGCACTCGACTTCGCCCGTCCGCTTCTGCTCGGCGCGGCCCGTGAGCCCAGCGCTCGTGCGATCTCGGCGGCGAAGGTCGCGGCGTCGGACGCGGCTCAGCTCGCCGCGCGCACCGGACTGCAACTGCACGGCGCGATCGGCTACACGCTCGAATGCGATTTGAGCCTGTGGCTGTTGCGCGTCCGGGCGCTCGTGGGCTGCTGGGGCACGCCGTCCGTGCACCGCGCGCGGGTGCTGGAGAGCCTGATGAGGGGCCGCTGATGCACTTCGCGTTGTCCGACGAGCAGCGGGAACTCGCCGCCGCCGTCCGCGGGCTGGTCAAGAGACGAGCCGCGACGACTGACCTGCGGGCGGCGATCGACTCGCCGACCGGATACGACACCGAACTGTGGTCCGCGTTGTGCGAGCAGATCGGCGTCGCGGCGCTGGCTATCCCCGAGGAGTACGGCGGGGCCGGATTCAGCCTGTTCGAAACGCATGTGGTGCTGGAGGAACTGGGCGCGAGCCTGACGCCGTCGCCGCTGCTGGGCTCTGGAGTGCTTGCCGCGCAAGCATTACTGGCCGCGGACGCGCCTGAGTTGCTTCCCGAGATCGCCGCCGGTGAGGTCGTCGCGCTGGCCTGGGCTGATCGTGCTGGACGCCATCGAACCGACGGTTCGGACGTGGTCGCTTCGGCTGGAACCCTGAACGGCACCGCGACTTTGGTGCTGGACGGCGCGCAAGCGTCGCACCTGCTGGCGGTCGCGATGGCCGACGGACGCCCCGCGCTGTTCCAGACTGACGCCACCGCTGAGGCGACCCCAGCGGTCGACCAGACACTGAGGTTCGCCAAGGTCGAATTCCGCGACACCCCGGCGACGTTGCTCGCGGAGGACTTCACCGAAGCCCTCCCCCGGCTGCACGCGCTCGCCGCGATCGCTTGCACCGCTTTGCAAGTCGGCGGCGCACAGTCCTGTTTGGACCGAACCGTCGCGCACCTCAAGGAACGCGAACAGTTCGGCCGTCCGCTCGGCTCGTTCCAGGCGCTGAAACACCGGGTCGCGGACATGCTGGTCCAGGTCGAGACCGCACGTTCTATCTCGTGGGCAGCCGGGTTCGCGGCCGGCAACGGAGACGACCTCGTCCAGCAAGCGGCGTACGCGAAATCCTGGTGCAGCGAAGCCTTCACCGCGGTAGCGGCCGAAACTGTCCAGCTGCACGGCGGAATCGCGATCACTTGGGAACATGACGCCCAGCTGTACTTCAAACGAGCGCATGCGCTGGCGCACCTCTTTGGCGACGCTCGCGAGCACCGGGCCCGGCTCCGGAGCGACGCATGATCCATCACGTCGGAATCACCGTGCACGACCTTGCCGCGTCGACCGAGTTCTACCGCGATTTGCTTGGCGGCAGCGTCGAAGGACCGTTCGAGCGCAGCGGTCCGCGGATCGACGAAGTCACCGGATATCCGGGAGTGATCGTGCGCCAGAGCTTCGTGTCGGCCGACGACGGAGACACGGTGGTCGAGCTGCTGCAGTACGAAAACGGATCGCCGACGCGGATCGACCCGGATCACGGGCAAGCGGGCGCGGCACACGTCGCGATCACCGTCGACGATCTGGACGCGACGCTGGAGCGGCTGCGCGGACACGGGGTCGCGGCGGTGTCCGAGCCGATCGTCACCAGCCATCCGATGGCGGGCTGCCGCGCGGTGTACGTGCTCGATCCGGACCGGGTCCGCGTCGAACTGGTGCAACTGCCCGCCTGAGCGGACAAACAATGGAGGAACGAATGGGCGGCAAGTCCATGACGCTGGACGGCGTCACCGAGTACGTCCGGTCCGGGATGACCGTCGGGATCGGCGGATGGGGATCGCGGCGCAAGCCGATGGCGATGGTGCGCGAACTGCTGCGCAGCGACGTCGAAGACCTCACGCTGGTCACCTTCGGCGGGCCCGAGGTCGGGCTGCTGTGCGCGGCGGGCAAGGTGCGCCGGGTGATCTACGGGTTCGTCTCGCTCGACACGATCCCGCTCGACCCGCATTTCCGCGCCGCGCGCGAGGGCGGCCGGGTCGAGACGACCGAGTACGACGAGGGCATGTTCGTCGCCGCGCTGCGGGCGGGTGCCAACCGGCTGTCGTTCCTGCCGACGCGGTCCGGTCTCGAGAGCGACGTGCTGCTGATGAACCCGGAACTGAAGACGGTCGCGTCGCCGTATGACGACGACGTGTACATCGCGGTGCCCGCGGTGCGCCCGGATGTCTCGCTGCTGCACCTCAACCGCAGCGACACCCTCGGCAACGGCCAGTTCCTCGGCCCGGACCCGTACTTCGACGACCTGTTCGCGATGGCGTCGGACAAAACGCTGCTGAGCGTCGAGAAGATCGTGGACACCGAGGACCTCACCGCGACCGAGCGGTCGACGTCGCTGCTGATCAGCCGGATGTTCGTGAACGGCGTGATCGAGGCCCCGAACGGCGCGCATTTCACCTCGTGCGACCCGGATTACGGCCGCGACGAGGCGTTCCAGCGGCATTACGCGCAGTCCGCGCAGGACGAGGTCTCGTGGAAGCAGTTCCGCGAAACCTTCCTGACCGGCGACGAGGCCAGCTACCACGAAGCAGTGCGCGCCTTCCACCGCGCGACCGAGAAGGAGTCCGCATGACTGCCCCCGCAACCCGCGCCGAGGTCTGCATCGCCGCGTGCTCCGACGCGTGGCGCGGCTCCGGCGAGGTGCTGGCCCACGCGGTCGGCACGGTCCCGGCGATCAGCGCGCGGCTGGCCCGGCTCACCCACTCCCCCGAACTGGTGCTGTCCGACGGCGAATGCCACTTCATGGCCGACCCGCCGCCGCTGGGCAAGACCGCCGCGGCCGGCGGCACCGTCGAGGCCTGGGCGCCGTTCGGCCGGATCTTCGACATCCTCAACACCGGACGCCGGCATTCGATGATGGGCGCGAGCCAGATCGACCGGTTCGGCAACCAGAACATCTCGCTGATCGGCGACTGGCGGAAGCCGAAACGCCAGCTCATCGGCATGCGCGGCGCGCCGGGCAACACGGTCAACCACCGCACCGACTACTGGGTGAGCCGGCATTCGAGCCGGGTGTTCGTCGACCGGGTGGACATCGTGTCCGGCGTCGGCAACGACCGGGCCCGCGCGCACCCCTCGACGGCGCTGCGGTTCCACGACCTCGGCGTGGTGGTGACCGACCTGGCGGTGCTCGACTACGACGAGGACGGGCGGCTGAAGGTGCGTTCGCTGCACCCGGGCGTCACCGAGGACGAGGTGCGCTCGAACACCGGCTTCGAGCTGGACTTCAGCGGCGCCGGGGTGTCCCGGGAGCCGGACGAGCACGAACTGGACCTGATCCGCACCGTGCTCGATCCGAAGAGCGCCCGGGACCGGGAGGTCAAGGTGTCCCGGCCCTGAACCGTTCAGCCGGCGAGCAAACCGCCGTACAGCATCGCGAGGTACTGCTCCGCCACGACGTCGTGGCGGAGCTTTCCGCGCGGGTTGTACCAGCGGACCGACGACCAGACGGTGTCCCGGATGAACCGGTACACCAGGCTCACCTCGAGGTCGTCGCGGAATTCGCCGGTCTCGCGGCCCGCCTGGAGCACGCTGAGCCACAGTTTTTCGATCTTCAGCGACGTTTTCCCGACGAATTCGAAATCGGCGAGACTGCCGACGACGGCCGATTCGTTCTGGTAGAGCGCCACCGCGAACGGCCGCTCGTGAATGGTCGCGAAGGCGGTGTACACCAGCGCGTCGAACTGCTCGCGCGGCGTGCCGTCCTTCCCGGCGATCTCGGTGAACGCGGCCAGCAGGTCGTCCATGAACTCCTTGAGGATCTCGCGGAGCATGTCCTCTTTGGACGCGAAATGGTGGTACAGGCTCCCGGAAAGGATGCCCGCCTCGTCGGCGATGTCGCGGACGGTGGTCTGGGAGTAGCCCCGGGTCGCGAACAGCTGCGCGGCGATGCCCAGCAGCTCTCCGCGCCGGGTGCCGCCGTTTTTCGCCGGAGCCCGGCCGGTTCGCGGAGTCATCGCATGGATCCCTTCCTGCCCGCTGCTTTCCCCTATGCTACCGAACAAGCACTTGTTCAGTGAGGAGACCCGCGTGTCGACACCTCGCACGATGCCCGCGCTGCTCGACGAAGCCGCCCGCCGCCACGGCGACGCCGCGGCTGTGGTCGACGGTACGACACAGCTGTCCTGGACCGCATTGCGGGAGCGGGTACGCACCGTTTCCCGCGCGCTGGCCGCGGCCGGCGTCCGCGCTGGCGACCGGGTCGCGGTGTGGTCGCCGAACCGCGTCGAGTTCATTCTGACGTTCCTGGGCGCGCAATGTCTCGGTGCGGCGCTGGTGCCGATCAACACGCGGTACCGGGGTGAAGAAGCGCGGGTGGTGCTGGAGCGATCCGGTGCTTCGGTGCTGGTGCTGTGCAACGGGTTTCTTGGCAATGACTATCTGGAGATGCTGACTGAGGCCGCTTCCCGTTCCGGTTCCGGCGGTTCCGGTGTTTCTGGTGTTGTGCCTGGGCTTCCGCAGCTGCACACTGTGATCGACCTCGGTTCGGACGGCGTTGCGTTGCCGTGGAACGAGTTCCTCGCCGGTGCGGAGTCGGTCTCGGCTGTCGACGAATCCGCGGTGACGCCTTCCACAGTGGCGGACATTCTGTACACCTCGGGCACCACTGGCGTCCCCAAGGGCGTGATGAGCACGCACGCCCAGACGATCGGCGTGGCAGACGTGTGGGCGAAGGGCGCATCGCTCACTCCCGCCGACAACTACGCGATCGTCAACCCGTTCTTTCACTCCTTCGGCTACAAGGCCGGGGTGGTCGCGGCGATCACCGCGGGCACGACGATCTACCCGGTGCTGACGTTCGACCCGGTCGCACTGATGGAGCTAGTCCAGCGAGTTGGTATCTCAGTGCTGCCTGGTGCGCCTACCATCTTCACCACGCTGATAAACCACCCGCGCCGCGCCGAGTTCGACCTGTCGTCGCTGCGCTTCGCGATCGCCGGGGCCGCTTCGGTGCCGGAGAACCTGTTCTCGGACATGCTGGAAATCCTCGGCTTCGAGCAGGTCGCGCAGGCGTACGGGCTCACCGAATGCGTGGTGGCGACCCAGTCGCGGCCGAACGAGGACCCGCGGCACGTCGCGCACACGACCGGCCCGGCGGTGCCCGGCTTGGAGATCCGGGCGGTCGACGGCGAGGGCAAGGACGTGCCGGTCGACGCCGACGGCGAAATCCTCATCCGGGGCGAGTTCGTGATGCTCGGCTACTTCGACGACCCGGACGCGACCGCGGCGGCGATCGACGCCGACGGCTGGCTGCACACCGGCGACGTCGGGCAGCTGGACGAGCACGGGTGCGTCAAGATCACCGGACGGCTCAAGGACATGTTCACCGTGGGCGGGTTCAACGTGTACCCGGCCGAGGTGGAGAACGTGCTGAGCACGCACCCGGACGTCGTGGAGGCCGCGGTGGTCGGCGTGGACGACGAACGGATGGGCTCGGTGGGCCGCGCTTACGTGACGCTGTGGTCGGGGGTCGAACTGGACCCGGCGGCACTGCGCGAGTACTGCCGGGAGCGGCTGGCGAACTTCAAGGTGCCGCGGGAGTTCGTGGCGATCAAGGAGCTGCCGAGGAATGCCAGCGGGAAGATCGTGAAGCGAGAGCTGGGCGGGTGAGTTCGGCGACTTTTCCGTTGCTTCCCGGACAACGTCGCGCTGAGCGTTCCGCAGTTCTCCTCAGCTGGGTTCCCTTCGGCGGGCCTGTCACCGCGCGCCGAAAAGGTAGTCGGCGTCGACGAGCCCGGCGGCGACCGGTGCCCGGATCAAGCGACGCGATCCTTGACGGGTTCAGCGGGGGCTCACCGGAGCGGACTCGGCCGTAGTGGCGCGGAAGGTCCGGCCCAGTTCGGGCCCACGGCCCACGTAGTGCCGGAAGAGGTAGAACAGCGGCTCCCAAGCGGCGACGCGGATGTGCCGGAGATCCGGTTCGGCGAGCGCGGGATGGACGTGCACCCGGAGCACCTCGGCCTCGACGACGCCGAGAGCGGGATCGCCGGGATGGCGCGCGGCGGTCACCCGGCATTCGACCTGGAGCGGGCACTCCGCCACCCGGTCGACGGCCACGAGATCGGCTGGGACCGGGGTGAGGCGGGCGGCACCGAACTTGTCGCGCTCGGTCCGGAACTGGCCCGCTTTGTGCGCCGGCACGACGGGAGCGCCGGTCAGCCCGGCCAAGCGCTCGACGGCGGGCCACAGGTCGGCGCTCGGGTAGTTCAGCACGCAGTCCGGCCGGTCGCGCAGGTTGGCGAAGGTATGGCCGGTGCTGCCGAGGCCGAGCACGGCGGTGCGGCCCAGCACCCAGGCCGACGACATCGGTGCCAGGTTGGTCGTCCCGTCGGCGTTCGCGCTGGACAGCAACACGACGGGGGTGCCGGGGTAGAGCACCGGCGGGTCGATCACGACGGAATCCATGACCGCATCCTGTCGGCGGGACGGTTCGGTGAGCGCCGAACCGTCCCGCGGTCAGGGCAAAAGGCCAGTCCAGGAGCGGTTATTCTGGAGCGGCAGTCAGACGAGCCGTTCCAGCACCATCGCCATACCCTGGCCGCCTGCCGCGCACATCGTCTCCAGCCCGAAGGTCGCGTCTTTCGCCTGGAGACCGTGCAGCAGCGTCGTCGCCATCCGCGCGCCCGTCGAGCCGAACGGGTGGCCCAGCGCGATCGCCCCGCCGTGCACGTTGACGCGGTCGAGGTCCAGGCCCAACTGGTCGACGCACGGCAGCACCTGCGCGGCGAAGGCCTCGTTCATCTCGACCAGGTCGATGTCCCTAACGGACAGTCCGGCCCGGCCCAACGCCTGCTGACTCGCCTCGACCGGCCCGAGTCCCATGATCTCCGGACTCAACGCGGACACCCCGGTGGCCACGATCCGCGCCAGCGGCTGAATGCCCAGCTCGCGCGCCCGGACGTCGCTCATCACCACGAGCGCGGCCGCGCCGTCGTTGAGCGGACAGCAGTTTGCCGCGGTAACCGTCCCGTCTGGTCGGAACACCGGCTTGAGTTGAGATATCTTCTCCAGCGTCACGCCCGCCCGCGGACCGTCGTCGGTGGACACCACACTGCCGTCCGGCAACGTCACCGGCGTGATGTCCTTCTGCCAGAACTCCCCCGCCGCCTCGGCGAGGTTCTGGCTGCGCACCGCGAACGCGTCCTGGTCCTCCCTGGACACTCCACAATGGTCAGCGACGTTCTCCGCGGTCTCGCCCATCGCGATATAAACGTCCGGCAGTGCGCCGTCTTTCCGCGGGTCCGTCCACTGCAGACCTCCGCTTGCGCGCTTCTCGGTCACAGCCATCGCATCGGCGTACAACGGGTTCTTCGTGTCCGGCATCCCGTCGGCTTTCCCTTGCGAGAACCGCGAAACGCACTCGACACCCGCCGAGACGAACACGTCGCCTTCGCCAGCGCGAATAGCGTGCATCGCCATCCGCGTGGTCTGCAGCGAAGACGCGCAATACCGGTGCACGGTCGTGCCGGGCACCGCGTCGAGACCGAGCCGCAGCGCGACCATCCGGCCCAGGTTGTACGCCTGTTCTCCGGCCGGTTGCGCGCAGCCGAGCATCAGGTCGTCGATCCGGCCGACCTCCGGCACCGCGGCCAGCGCGGCTTCGACCATCTGCGCGGCGAGGTCGTCCGGCCGCAGGTCTTTGAGCGAGCCCTTGTACGCCCGCCCGATCGGCGAGCGGGTGGCGGAGACGATCACGGCTTCGGGCACAGCGGGGGCCTCCTCAGGCGTTCGGGGTGTGCTGGAGGAAGGCGGGCCATTCGCCGCCTCCGTCCACGTTGAGCACCGCTCCGCTGACATGGCTCGCGAGCGGTGAAGCAAGCAGCAGACAGGCCTGGCCGACCTCGGCCGGCGACGCGAACTGTCCGCGCGGGATCGTCCGGGCGACCGAGTCGCGCTGCGCCGGATCGCCGTAGTGGTCCTCGGAACCGGGCGTCTCGACCAATCCGCAACTGACCGCGTTGACCCGCACCTGCGGTGCCCACTCCACGGCCAAGCTGGTGGTAAGGCTTTCCAGCGCCGCCTTCGCCGCGCCGTACACCGCGGTACCCGGACTGGGCCGCCGCGCCGAGATCGACGTGACATTCACCGCCGATGCCCCGGGTGTCTCGCACAGGATCGGATGCGCCGCGTGGAGCACGTACGCCGCGGCCAGGAAGTTGAGATCGTTGATCTTGCGATGAAACCGCGGTGAGGCCTCGGCGAACTGCGCGAACGGTGCCCCGCCGGCGTTGTTGACCACGACGTCGAGCCGCCCGCGCCGCTCGCCGATCTCGTCCAGCCACTTCTGGACCTGCTCCGGCTCCCGGACGTCGACCTGCGTGAACCGCGCCTTCCGACCGCCGACCTCGCGCAGCTTCGCGGGTTCGGTGCGTCCGCAGATCTCGACCTCGGCTCCGGCCTCGAGGAACGTCGCCACGATGCCGTCGCCGACTCCGCGCGCTCCGCCGGTGACGAGGACGACGCGATCGGTCAGGTCGAAGCTGACAGGCATGCTGCTCCTTCTCGCCGGGGAGCGCTCAGCCTACCAAACAAATGCTAGGTTGAGGACGAGGAGGTTTTCCATGCCACAGGAAGCAATCCGGCGAGTCAGCATCGTCACCGGGGGTGCGCTGGGGATCGGCGGGGCGACCAGCCGCCGCCTCGCCGCGCGCGGGGACGCGGTCGTGCTGAACGACCTCGATCCCGCCGCCGCTGCCGACGCGCGTGCGTCGATCGAGGCGGCTGGCGGCGTGTGCGAAACGGTCATCGGCGACATCGTGGCGGACGAGGTGGTCGAAGCCGTCACCGTTACCGCCCTGCGCTTGGGCGACGGCCGGATCGACGTCCTGGTCAACAACGTCGGCGATTTCCGTCCCGCGTCCCGGGATTTCCTGCACAGCACGCCGGAACAGTGGGCACGGTTGCACGAGCTGAATCTGTTGCACGTCTTCAAGCTCACGCACCGGGTGTTGCCGCAGTTGATCTCGCAGGGTTCAGGCGTGATCGTGAACAACTCGACGGTGGAAGCGTTCCGCGGTATTCCCGGGCATGCGGTGTATTCCGCTTACAACGCCGGGGTTTCCGCGTTCACGAAGAGCCTGGCCGTCGAGGTGGGGCGGTATGGCGTGCGGGTGAACGCGATCGCGCCGGATCTCGCGGACAGCCAGCAGACCCCCGCCGCGGCGATGCTGCGCGACAATGACCCGTCGAAGATCGAGACATGGGTGCCGCTGGGCCGGTTCGGGCACGTGGACGAGTACGCGAAGGTGATCGAATTCCTGACGACAGACGCCGCTTCTTACATCACCGGCCACACGATTCCGGTGGATGGTGGGACGCTCGCTGCTTCGGGGTGGTACTTGCGGACGAATCGGAAGGGGTTCACTAACTTTCCGCGGGAGACGTGAAGCGGTGGGGCGGACTGACTCCGCCCCACCGAGCTTCTCAGCCCACGTAACCCGCGGACTGCCCCCAGTCCGCACCCCGTGTCGTAGTCCGGTCCACCAACACGCACCGCGTCCCGGTGAAGTTCGTCGGCATGCATTTGTTGCAGTGAATGCACAACGAGGGCGTCTCCGGCTCAGCCGCGATACGATTGACCAGATCCGGCTCCCGCAGCAAAGCCCGGCCCATCGCGACGTACTGGAATCCCTCCCGCATCGCCAAATCCATCGCCGCCCGGTCGGTGATCCCGCCGAGCAGCACCATCGGCAGCTTCACCGCGGCCCGGATCTGCCGCGCGTCTTCGAGAAGAAACGCGTCCCGGTAAGGATATTCGCGGATGAAATGCTTCCCGACCGCCTGCACGCCCAGCTTCAACGGCTGCGGCATCACGGCCGCGAACTCGCGGACCGGCGCGTCGCCCTTGAAGAGGTACATCGGATTCAGCAGGGACGAACCGGCGGTCATTTCGAGGGCGTCGCAGGTGCCGTCGGCTTCGAGCCATTGCGTCACCGGGATCGCCTCGTCGAGCCAGAAGCCGCCGGGTGCGCCGTCGTCCATGTTCATTTTCACGATCACTGCGATCCGGTCGCCGACCGCGTCGCGCACCGCGCGCATGGTGTCGCGCGCGAGCCGGGCGCGGTTTTCCAGCGAACCGCCGTATTCGTCGGTGCGGTGGTTGAGTTTCGGGCTCAGGAACGAGCTGATCAGATAGTTGTGTCCTAAGTGGACTTCGATCGCGTCGAACCCGCAGTCGATGGCGCGCCGGGCCGCGTCGGCGTGGGCGCGTTTGACCCGTTCGATGCCGGCGTGGTCGATTTCCTGGGCGAAGCTGAGCGTCGTCTTGTGGAAATACCGGCTCGGCGCGAGCGCGGGCAGCCCGTTGCCCTTCGGGTTCGCGACCGGCCCGCCGTGCCCGATCTGCGCCGAAATCGCCGCGCCCTCGGCGTGCACCGCGTCGGTGAGCACGCGCAGCCCCGGCAGGGCCTCGTCGGTCCAGTAGATCTGATGTCGGTCGGTGCGGCCTTCCTTGGCGACCGCACAATAGGCGACGGTCGTCATCCCGACCCCGCCTTTCGCGTAGCCGACATGGAAATCGACGAGATCCCGGGTGACCCGGCCGTGGTGGCTGAGCCCCTCGTAGGTCGCCGCCTTGACGACGCGATTGCGCAACTGCACCGGCCCGAGCCGGGCGGGAGCCAGCGGATCGGGCGGGGTGGGGGTCGTGGAAGTCACCTTGTCACGGTAGGAAACGGAGGGCCTGGCCCGATCCGGAGATCTCAGTGACCGGGAGGTCTGGCAAGGCAGCTGAACGGCGGGAAATACCTGGAACCGGTAACGCTGCGGCCGGACTCGGCGATTCCTGTGCGTCTATCCGTGCTTCGCCGGAGGAGAAACAGCTGTGTCCGAACCCAAGCCCCGTCCTCGCTATCACGCCGACGCCTTTACCGGGCCTGAGGCAGTCGCCACGAGGCTTAAAGAAGCGTCCGAAACAGACGGTCCGACGGACTACGCGAACAGGATCAACCTGGAGATTCTGGGCCAGCTCGCGGCTATCCGGCGGCACGCGTTGATCGTGGCCACCGTAGTCGTGATGTGGGCGATCCTGACCTTGATCGGATTCATCGTGATCTTGACCAATCTCCCCGGCAGCGGAATGTCCGTCGTCCGCTACTGACGAGCCGTCGCTTCCTCCAACTGCGCCGCCAGCGACAACAGCAGCCCCTCCTGCCCCAGGTCCGCGGCGAACTGCACCCCCAGCGGCAGTCCGTCGTCGTCCTGGCCGAGCGGGAGCGAGATCGCGGGCATGCCGGTCACGTTGAACACGCTGGTCCACGCCGAATACGCGGCCGCGTGCTCGTAGATCGACGCGGGATCCGTCGTGTCCAGCAGGCCCAGCGGCGGAGTCGGGAGCGGCAGCGTCGGCGTGAGCAGGACGTCGTACTCGGTGAAGACCTGGCCGACCTCCCACCCGATCTCCTGCGCCCGCCGCAGCGCGCGGTGGAGTTGGTTGGCGGTGAGGCCGCGGTAGTGGTCGAGCAGCAGCTCGGTGAAGGGCTCGACATCGCCCGGCCGGAGTTCGCGGCCGAGCGCGGCCAGTTGGTCCTCGACGATCACCACCAGGTCCGCACCCATCAGCACCCCGCCGGTCGTGCGGACGTCCGGGAAATCGAACGGGGCAACGGTTTCCTCGACATAATGACCGAGTTCCTCGCACAGTTTCGCCGTCTGCTGCACGGCGGCCAGGCACGCGGGATGCGGGTCGACGCCGGTTCGCGCCTGGGTGGCCAGGCCGATGCGGAGACGGCCGGGAGCGCGGCGGGTCGCGTCGAGGAAGGTGCCGGTCGGCGTCGGGGCGGCGAAGGCTTCACCTGGGAGTGGTCCCGCGATCGCGTCCAGCAGGACCGCACTGTCGCGGACGTTCGTGGTGACCGCATGCGCGACCGAGACCGGCGCGGCGAGCGTGCCGGAGTCGGGAGCGCCGGTGGTGCGGCCCCGGCTCGGTTTGAGGCCGACCAGACCGCACATCGCCGACGGGATTCGGATCGAGCCGCCGCCGTCGGTCGCGTGGGCGGCAGGAACCAGGCCCGCGGCGACGGCGGCTGCGGAACCGCCGCTCGAGCCGCCAGGCGAGCGCGAGAGGTCGTGCGGGTTGTGAGCGGGGCCGTGCAACTGCGGCTCGGTGCTTGCGTTCAGGCCGAATTCCGGTGTATTTGTGGTGCCGAGAATGACCAAACCGGCGCGTTTGTAGCGGCGGATCAGTTCACTGTCCACAGTGGAGACAGCGGAGGCGAACAGCGCGCTGCCCTGTGTGGCGGGGAGACCGGCGACCTCGGTGCCGAGATCCTTGACCAGGAACGGGACTCCGGTGAGCGGACCGTCCGGCAATCCGGCGTCGATTTCGGCAAGGGCGGCCTCGAAGCGGCGGCCGACTACGGCGTTGAGCCGCGGATTCGCTTCCTCGATTCGGGCGATCGCCTGTTCGGCGGCCTCGCGGGCGGACAGGTCACCGCGGCGGATGGCTTCGGCAGTGCCTAGGGCGGAGGACAGGTTGGACACGGCGATGTCTCCTCAGAAGGCTCAGCCGAAGAAGGCTTGGCCGCCATCGAGCGGCACGGTGGCTCCGGTCAGATAGCGCAGGTCGGAGCCGACCAGCGCGACGACGGCGCGGCCGATGTCCTCCTCGCATTCGCCGATCCGTCCCATCGGAATTGTCGAGACGAATTCAGCTGCCTCTTCGGGATTGTGCTCGGTCCACCATTTCAACCCGGGCGACAACGCGTGCGGAGCGATCGCGTTGACCCGGATCCCGTCGCGCGCCCACTCCACGGCGGCGGTGCGCGACAGCGAGCGCAAGGCTTGTTTTGCTGCCGCGTAAGCACCGTAGGTGGTGGGATCCCAGCGCACCATCGCTGAGGTGACCAGGTTGACGATCGAACCGTCGCCGGTATCCTTCAAATGCGGATGGGCGGCTTTCATGAATGCGAACGCGGCGAACGGACCGGTAGCGAAACCGCGGGTGAAGTCCTTGTCGCTCATTTCCAGCAGCGGCCCGAAAGCGCCGGAGAACGCGTTGTTGACGAGAATGTCCAGTCGGCCGAATCGCGAAACGACCTCGTCGACGACCCCGGGAATCGCGGCAGTGTCCGCGACATCGCACTCGAACGGTTCCGCGGAAGCGCCCCGCTCGCGCAGGAGGCGACAGGTCTCGTCCAGCTTGCCGCGCGTGCGTCCGAGGACCGCGACCGACGCCCCCTCCCCTGCCAGCGCAAGCGCGATTCCTTGTCCGACGCCTTGTCCAGCGCCAGTCACCAGGGCCACCCGGCCCGCGAGCGTGTTCATCGGCCTCCTTCGTCCTGGGCTACCGGTCGCGCGACGTGTTTCGCCACGAAGATTCCGTCTGCTGAAACGCAGACCTGGCCGTCGGCGAGGATTTCGCCGGTGGTGTGAATGCGGCGGCCCTCGCTGGATTGCTGCCGCGCGCGGACCGTCAACTCCTCGAACAACGGGGTCGTCCGGTGGTAACGGACGCTGAGCGTGCCGGTCATCCCGTCCGGCCCCGGTCCCCAGCTGTTGGCGACGCCGAGCGCGTGATCCAGCAGCAGCGCGGAAATCCCGCCGTGCACGCAGCCCGGCGGGCCCTGGTAAGGCAGGCCGAGGGTCACCGTGCCGGTCACCGAACCGTCCGGTAGGCCGTGCAGGTGCAGCGGCGGCGCGAGCGCGTTTTCCGGGCCAGTGACGGGATCGTGGCGCGGTCGCCCGGCCCACATGCCGACGAAACGCTCCTCGCGCGCGGGCGCGTGCTCTTCGAGCTGAGAGGCGATCCGGTTGAGGTCGCGGGCGAGGTCCGTCATCGGTGCGGCGCTGTCCGCGCCAGCGTGCAGGAGTGCGTTGACGACCCGTCGGGCCGCCGCGACGGCAGCGTCGATGCCGTCGTCGTTCGGGACGGGCGACAGCGGGACGCTTTCGGCGTAAGTCGTCATCAGTAGTGCGCCGCCGGGCGGAGGGTCGCCTCGGCGCCGCCGTCGACGTAGACGACCTGGCCGGTGATGTGCGTGGTCGCGGCGTCCGCGAAGTAGGCCAGGACTCGCGCAACGTCTTCCGCGGCCGCGTAACCGTGCAGCGGCATCGGGACTGCCTTGTCCATCACGGCTTTCATCTTCGGGTCCGCGAAAAGCTCGTCGGTCATCGGCGTCCGGACTACGCCGGGAGCTACCACGTTGACCGCGATTCCCGTGTCGGCCCAGCCTTCCGAGACGGACGTCCGGCGCGCCCATTGCGCGATCGCGGACTTCGAGGACGGGTACAGCTGGAGCCCCCGCTTATCCGCGATCGCCTCGCGCGCGGCGGTCAACGCGGCTTGTTCGTCGCCGCGCAGACAGGCTTCGACGACCGCGGGGTCGTTCGGCTGGGTGCCGGAGATCGAGCCGACCAGGACTACGCGCGGTGCTTCGGATTTCGCGAGCAGCGGCCGCAGGGCTTCGATGAACTCGGTGCTGCCGAAGTAGTTCACCGTGACCATGGCTTCGCCGGGGTTGGACGTTCCGGCGCAGGTGATCACCGCGTCGACGTGCCCGGTGCGCTTCCCGACCTCCTCGGCGGCGGCGGTTCGGCCTTGCGGGGTCGAGAGGTCCGCGTCGACGTCGCTGCCCGCGAGGTCGACTCCGAGGACTTGGTCGCCGCGCTCGGCGAGGAGGCCGCTGAGTGCCGCACCGATCCCCGAACTCGCTCCGGTGACGACGACGGTGCGCGGCATGACAGCCTCCTGAGGTGGGGTTCCGGGAACGGCCGCGACGCTACGGGGACCCAGCCGCGCGCGGCGGGTTGATCCCGGTCACCGGGAGAAACCGCACGGGTTGGTGTCCGGACGGGGTGCTGTCGCGCCGGAGGAGGCGGTGCCGCGCCTCAGCTGAGATATCACCGCGCCGTGGCAGCCACCCCAATACAGCCACGTGATCGCCGCACGAGCGACACTGCCCAGCCCAACGAGAACACCTGGCATGGCAACGCAGGGTCAGCCGCCTCGGCAATGCGCGCGGTTCTGCCTGAGATATCACCGCACTCACGCAGCCACATCAACGCAGGCTCCTGATCGCCGTCACCCGGCACGCCAATGCCCGGTCAGTTGACCTGGCGACAGCACCGTCCCTCCTGAGATATCAACCCGCCAGTGCTGCCGCACCGCAGCGAGCAGCAACCGACGCGCCAGCATCGGTCAACCCGGCGACCGCGTCATCCCGCCTGAGATATCAACCGCCGAGGCTGCCCACCCCAACCGCACACTCAGCGAGCAGCCCGACCCAGCTCAGCAAGCAGCAACCGGCACGCCAGCACCGTGTCCGCCTCCGCTTCCTCCGCCGTGATGTGCCCGTTCAGCTGAGATGTCAGCACGCCGTACCACGTCTGTTCGATCAGCCGGACCAACCGGCGGTCGTGCTCGCTGGCCTCCGCCACCCCCGCGACGCGCAGGATCAAGTCGGCGAACTCGACCGTCGCGGCCATGTTCGGCGATTCCCCCGCGACCGTCGCGTTGTTCGACTGCAGCATCGCCTGTGCGAGCCTCCGCCGTTCCAGCAGGCGGCGGGCGGCGTCGACCAGCACGCGGGCGACTGCCTCGGCCGGTTCCTGGCCGGGTTCGACCGGGACGCTGTTGCGGTCCAGCTGCTCGACCTGGCTGTGCAGCAGCGCGGTGAACAGGATCGTCTTGGACGGGAAGTACCGGTAGAGGGTGGCGATGGCGACGCCGGCGTCGCGGGCGACGTCGAGCATCTGGATCCGGTCGAGGCCGTGCTCGGCGCCGTGGTCCGCGGCCGCTCGCAGGATCCGCCGGTAGCGCTCCTGCTGCGCGGGCGAACTCGGCGTGGCCGGCGCCCGGTTTTCGGCGACTCTCGGCACCGCGACTCCTCCGCTCGTGATCAGGCCATTCTCGCGCACGATCCTCCCACCGGGCACCGCCGCTACCGCTGAGTGGGATGACCGCGCCCGGGCGCTCCGCGGATGCGGTTGGCTCGCCGGGTCGCGACGATTTGGAGGACACATGGCTTTCGACGACCAGTTTGACGTGGTGGTGGTCGGCTCCGGCGCGGGCGCGCTGACCGGCGCGTACCTCGCTGCCCGAGCCGGGTTGCGCACCGCGGTGGTCGAGGGCGCGGACCTGCTCGGCGGGACCTCGGCGTACTCCGGCGCGGCCTGCTGGCTGCCCGGCACGCAGGTCCAGCAGCGATTCGGCGTCGCGGATTCCACCGCCGCCGCGCGCGAGTACCTGCGCGCGCTGCTCGGCGAGGATCGCACCGGACGGCAGGAGGCGTTCCTGGCGAAGGCTCCGGAGCTGGTCGCGGCGCTGGAGGCGGACCCGGCGCTCGAGTTCGAGTGGCGGGCGTTCCCGGACTACTTCGACCGGCCGGGCCGGGTTCCCGGCGGACGCTCGTTCGTGCCGGTCGACCTGCCGCTGTCCGTGCTGGGCGAACGCGCGGAACTGGTGCGCCCGCCGGTGGACCGCGACCGCACCGGGCGCGGGCACCGGGACGCTCCCCTGGACGGCGGCCGCGCGCTGATCGGGCGGCTGCTGCTGGCCTTCGACGCGACCGGCAACGGCACCGTGTTCACCGGGACGCCGGTCGACGAGCTGGTGGTCGAGGACGGCCGGGTGGTCGGCGTCGGGCCGCGGCGGATCGGGGCGACCTACGGCGTGCTCATCGGCGCGGGCGGGTTCGAACGGAACGCCGGCCTGCGGAAACAGTCCGGGGTTCCGGGGTCGGCGGCCTGGTCGATGGCTCCTGAGGAAACGAACCGCGGCCAGGTGCTGACGGCGGCGCTCGAACTCGGCGCGGCAGTCGATCTGATGGACGAGGGCTGGTGGTGCCCGGGAATCGCGATGCCGGACGGCGGCGCGTCGTTCACGCTCGGCTTCCGCGGCGGGATCGTCGTGGACCGCGACGGGCGGCGGTATGCGAACGAGTCGCTGCCATACGACCAGATGGGCCGTGAGATGGCAGCAGACCCGGCACGACGGGTCCCGTCGCACATCGTGTTCGACAGCCGCGAGGGCGGTCGGCTGCCCGCCATTGCGTTGCCTGGCGGACGGCCGGACGACCACCTGGCGGCTGGCACGTGGGTGGAGGCGGACACGCTCGCGGAGCTGGCGAAACTGATCGACGCACCGGAGCTGCCCGAGTCGGTGGCCCGGTTCAATTCGTTCGCCGAAGCCGGGCACGACGCGGATTTCGGCCGCGGCGAGGACGAATACGCGCGGCATTTCGCGAACCCGGTGCTGGTGCCGGTGGACCGGCCGCCGTTTCGCGCCGCGCGGCTGGTGTTGTCGGACTTGGGCACGAAGGGCGGGTTGGTGACCGATCCGGACGCGCGAGTGCTGCGCGCGGACGGTTCGGCGGTGGAAGGCCTTTACGCGGTTGGCAATTCGGCGGCGTCCATGACCGGGGGCTACTACCCGGGTCCGGGGATTCCGTTGGGCACGGCGATGGCTTTCGCCGCCCGAGCCGTCGACGATCTGGTGGCACGAGCCGGAAAATAACCTCCGCCGGTGCTCGGGTCGGCCACCCTCGCCGATCCGACGCCGGTGCATCGCCGCTGCGCTCCGCGCCGTCGACGCTGTCCGATCTGACCACAAAGGGCGCCCTGGACGCCGATCGGATGTGCGGAAGGCGCGCGCATCCGGATGGGCAATGGAAGCTCTTACACCGTCGGCAATTCGGCCGCACCCGTGACCGGGACGGCACTACCCGGTCCCGGGATTCCCTTGGGCACGGCCATGGCCTTCACCGCCCGAGCGGTCGACGATCTGGTGGCACGGGCCGGAAAATGACCTGCGCTCCACCCGGGCACCGGTTACCGTCGCCGGGGTGGAGGACTACTTCGGGGAAAGTGTCGCAGCGAAGTACGACCAATCATCGGCGGAAATGTTCGCGCCGGAAGCGGTGAACCCGGCGGTCGACGTGCTGGCCGGGCTCGCGGGTGACGGTCGTGCGCTGGAATTGGGCATCGGCACCGGCCGGATCGCGTTGCCGCTTGCCGCGCGGAGCGTGCCGGTCTCGGGGATTGACCTGTCGTCCGCGATGGCCGCACAACTGCGGGCCAAACCGGGCGGTGACGCCATCGAGGTCACGATCGGCGACTTCGCGACGACCCGGGTCACCGGGACCTTTTCGGTGGCATATCTGGTGTACAACGCCATCGGCAACCTGACATCTCAGGACGCCCAGGTGGCATGTTTCCGCAATGCCGCGGCGCATCTCGAGCCGGGCGGGTGCTTCGTGATCGAGGTCGGGGTGCCGGATCTGCGGAAGCTGCCGCCGGGGCAGACCGTCGTGCCGTTCGACTTGAGCGCGACGCATTGGGGATTCGACCTTTACGACGTCTCGACGCAGTCGATGAGTTCGTACCACGCACGGGTGGCCGACGGGCGGGGCGAGTTCCGGGCGATTCCGTTCCGGTACGTGTGGCCCGCCGAGCTGGATCTGATGGCGCAGCTGGCGGGGTTGCGGCTGCGGTCGCGGTGGGAAAGCTGGACGGGTGAGCCGTTCACGCACGAGAGCGGGCAGCACGTGTCGGTTTGGGAGAAGCCGTCGTGAGTGTCTATCCCGGTTAGAACCGGGATAGACACTCACGAGCTATCCCTTGGGCGGCCCGAAGGCGGCCAGTTGCTCCGACCCAGACCAGTCATGCCCCCAATAACTGTCCCGGGTGATCTCCTCCGCGGTGTAGAACCGCTCGTCCACCAGCATTCCCTCGGTCCCGTACTCCAGGTCCCAACCGCCAGGGGCCCGGACGTAGAACGACACCATCTTGTCGTTGGTATGCCTCCCCAGCGTCGAAGACACCGAGAATCCGCGCTTGCCGACCTCGTCCAGGGCCCGGCCGACCGCGTCCAGGGAGTCGACCTCGACCATCAGGTGCACCAGGCCCGGCGGTTCCCCGTGCGGGGCCGGGCAGATCGCCAGGCTGTGGTGGCGCTGGTTGACGCCCATGAACCGCACCCGGCGCGGTTTCTCCTCCGGTGCCGCGCCGCTCATCGAAACCGCGCCGCGCGGGAGGAAGCCCAGCACCTCGGTGTAGAACGTTTCGACCTCGGCGAAGTTCGTCGTCGGCAGCACGACGTGGCCCATGCCCTGCGCGCCGGTCACGAACTGCTGCGTCCACTTCGTCCGCACCGGATCGTGGTCCAGGACCGGGCCGAAGAACACCTCGACCGGGGTGCCGGACGGGTCGTCGAAGGTGATCGCCGAATCGACGCGGCGTTCGCGGCATTGCTGTTCCGACAACACTTTCACCGCGGTTCCGGACGCCTCCACCGCGCGCCCGACCGCGGCCAGCGCGAACTGGTCGCGCACCTCCCAGCCGACCGCGAGCACCCGGTCGTCAGCGCCGGGCAGCACGATCAGCCGCGCCTCGCGTTCGTCCATCCGGAGGTACAGGCCGTCGGGAACCGGGCCGGACGTTTCGGCGAAGCCGAGCGCCTCCACGGTCAGCTCCCGCCAGCGCGGCACGTCCCGGCTCTGGACCCGGAGGTATCCGAGCCCTCGGATGTCGGTCATAGCGAAACTCCTTGCGGGATAAGAGAGTTCAGATCATGGAGAGCATCGGGCCGGGCGGCGGTTCGACGTCGAGATCGGTCAGTGCGGACGCGTGGAACACCGAGCCGGGCACGTGAATCGCGTGCGCCAGGCCCATGTGGCCGTCGCGCCAGAACCGCTGGATCGGGTTGTCCATCCGCAGGCCGTTGCCGCCGCTGCGGGCGACCACCTCGTCCATCGCGCGCACCGCCCGCCACGCCGCCGCGACCTGGGTGCGACGCGACGCGGCCCGATCAGCGAGCGTGACCGGCGAGCCGGCGGCTGCCTTGTCGTAGAACCGGGAAACGTTGTCCAGCAGGGCAATTCGCGACGCTTTGATCTCTTCGGCGGCGGCGCTGATCGCGAACAGCACGTACGGGTCGTCCTTCACCCGAGTACCGGTGATTTGCACGCGCGTGCGTTGATATGCCAGATGCGCGGCCAGCGCGCCCTCGGCGATGCCGATCACCGCGGAGGTGATGCCGAGCGGGAAAATCGTGGTGAACGGGACACCGTACGTCGGGTTCGTGCGGCCGGATTCGCGAAGCGCACTGCCGTCGGTCATCCGGCTGAACGGGACCGCGCGGTACTCCGGAATGAACGCGTCCTTGACGACGATGTCCTTGCTGCCGGTGCCGCGCAGACCGACGACGTCCCAGGTGTCCTCGACGATTTCGTAGTCCGCGCGAGGCAGGATCACGTGGTAATTCCGGGGCGGCTGCACGACATTGCCGTCTGCGTCGCCGAGGAAGCCGCCGAGGAAAATCCAGTCGCAGTGGTCGGTCCCGGACGAGAACTGCCACCGTCCATTGAAGACATACCCACCATCGACCGGCTTCAGCACGCCCATCGGCGCGTACGGCGAGGCAATCCAGGTGTCGTCGTCAGCACCCCAGATTTCTTCTTGCACTCGACGGTCGCAGAGGGCCATTTCCCACGGATGCACGCCGACGATCCCCGCGACCCAGCCCGTCGAACCGTCGAGCGACGCCAGCCGCATCACCGTTTCGGCGAATTCGCGCGGATGGGCTTCCGTGCCGCCGTAATCGGCGGGCTGGAGCATTTTGATCGCGCCGGTTTCCCGGAGCACCTTGGCCGCTTCGTCGGCGAGCCGGCCGAGCCGCTCGTTCTCCGGTCCGAGCGCGGCGATCTCGTCCGCGCGCTGGTCGATCGCGGCAAGAGCGGGATGGGTCATGGCGCTTCCCTTTCTCCGGTCCGATTGCGATGCGGTCCCGGCTCCCCCGAGCCTCCCAGCGGAGCACACGAGCGCGCGGACGTGCTCCCGGTCAACGGGATCAGGGCCGCGGCACCCGGTTCCGCACCACCTTGCCGGTCACGTTGCGCGGCAACGGTTCCGTGCCGATCCGCCACCTCGACGGGACCTTGAAATACGCCAGCCGCTCCGCCGCGAACGCCCGCAACTCCTCCTCGCCGACCGACGCCGACACAACCACCACCGCAGCCACTTCCTGGCCCAGGTCGACATGCGGCACGCCCAGCACAATGCATTCCCGCACCGCCGGGTGCTCCGCCAGCACGTTCTCGACCTCGGCCGGATAAACGTTCTCCCCGCCGTGCAGGATCAAATCCGAACGTCGTGCGGAGAGGCGAAGCTGGCCGCAGGAAAGGATCCCGATATCCCCGGTGTGCAGCCATCGATCGTCGTCGATAGCTGCCGCGGTGGCTTCGGGATCTTCCCAATACTCGAGCATCGTGAACGGACTGCGCACGCAGATCTCCCCCGCGCTTCCCTCGGGCATTACCTCGCCGAACGCGTCCCGAATCTCCAGCTCCACCGTCGCGATCGGGTGCCCGACAGTACCCGGAGAAGCAGTCAGATCAGCCGCCGCAGCAACGGAAATCGCCGTAGAAGATTCAGTCAGACCGTAGCTGTCGACTAATCCTTGTTCCGCCGCCGGAAACTCCGCGCGCAACCGTTGTTGGAAAGCGGGCGAAGAGGGCGCAGCGCCGAGAGTAAAAGCAGTCAGCGAGGAAAGGTCGTACCGGGCAAGGTTGCCGTGTTCCAGCAGGCGGTGTGCCATGGTCGGCACGACGCCCCAGTTCGTCACCCGTTCGGCCTCGACCAGCCGCAACACTCGCTCCGCGTCGAAACCGCCCTGGTGCAACACCACCGCGCTGCCGTCGGCCAATCGCGGCACGACCAGATTGTGCAGTCCGGCGATGTGGAACAGCGGCACCCCGAGCAGATACCGGCGCGCGGACGGATCCGTCGGGTCGCCGAGCACACGCGCGACTTCGCTGTTCAGACGGTGGAATTCGATCACCGACGTCAGGTTCCGATGCGTGTGCACCGCGCCTTTCGGACGTCCGGTGGTGCCGCTGGTGTAGAGGATGACCGCCGGATCGTCCTCGGCTACCGCACAGGAAGGCAGTGGCGCATCCGGCCGAGAGCAAGCCAGCCGCGGTATGTCCTCCTCGACGGTCAGCACCGGCGCCCCGTCCAGCAACGCGGCCCGCTTCGCATCAGCGACCACCAGCGACGGTCGCGTATGACCGAGCGCGTACTCCAGCTCCGGCCGCGACCACCACGCGTTGTAGCCGACCACGATCGCGCCCAGCGACACCGTCGCCCAGAACGCGACCACCCACTCCGGACTGTTCGCCGCCGCGATCGCGACCCGGTCGCCCTTGCCGATCCCGTGCTCCTCGCGAAGCGCACAGGCCACCGACGCGACCCGTCGGACATGCTCGGCAAAGGTGATCCGACGGTCGGCAGTCACCAGATACTCGCGTTCGCCGTGCCGTGCCGAGGCGGCCAGCACCTCCCCCAGCGACCGCGCGCGATGGGCGAACACCGTCATCGGTACGCCCAGAACCTCTTCAGTGCGCAGTTCGCACGGCCCGCCGGGCGCGGTCAGCGCGGCCACCGCCTGCCGAGGATCGGCGGAGAGGCTCATCAAGGTCTCCCTCCTCGCGCACCGGTGCGGCGTGATTGTGCCTGCTCACCGCCGTAAGCGCCGGGCCGATTCCAGTGACCGGGACCGGCTCAGAGGAACGCTGGTTCGCCGTACGCGCCCTGCCGCAGCAGCCCGGGCGACTCGGCCCGGCCGTCGAGAACCCGGTTGGTGCGCTTGGTGACCTTCCAACCCTCCTCGGTGCGGGCGAGCGCCCAATGGTTCGCCGTAGCGCGCCGGACTACAAAGCGGTCGTCCTGATATACCACCATCAGCGAGTGACATACCGCGATCGCCGTGTCGCCGTCGACGGTCACGTGCGGCGGGCCGACGAAATGCGCGCAGCCGCCGGAAATCCAGCCTTGATGGGCGCTCGACCGCACCATCCGGGCGAGTTGCGCACGGCCTTCGAGGTAGATCTCGTCGACGTCGTACACCCCGTCGTCGGTCCACAGCGCGGCGACGTCCTCGGCCGCGCCGGCGTCGACCAGGGGACCGTACGCGGCGATCAGCCTGCTGATCTCGCGTTCGTCCTCCAGCCGTGCGAGCCGCGCCTCCAACTGGGCGATCCGGTCCACTTCAGACCTCGCTTCCTAGCTCGGCGAGCGCTTCGAGCTGCTCGCAATAGTGGTCAGCGGACTTCGCGGCGATCCGCGCGCTGACCGTCGTCGCACCGGCCTCGACTACTCGCGCCAGCCGGTCCCGGCAGGAGGCCGATCCCGGGTCCAGCGGCCGTCCGGGCGACAGCACGACCTGGAAGCCGTCCGGCAGCTGAACCGCGTCGAGCATCCCCCGCAGTTCCTCCAGCGACAGCCCGAACGGGACCCAGCCGTCGGCCAGTTCCACCGCACGCCGGAGCGAGCGCTTGGTTCGGCCGCCGATCCACAACGGGACTTTCGCCTGCACGGCATGCGGTTCGACGATCATCCCGGCGAAGTCGTAGTGCGGCCCGTGGTACTCCGGCAGCCGCTGAGACAACGCGGCTCGCAGCGCCCGCAGCGCGTCGTCCGCCCGCTCGCCGCGTTGCTCGAAGGGCGCGCCCAGCAGGTCGAACTCCTCCCGCAGCGACCCGACGCCCAGGCCGAGCACCAGCCGTCCGCCGCTGACGGTGTCGAGCGTTCCGTAGCGCTTCGCGATCTCCAGCGGGTGGTGATATCCCAACACGAGCACCTGCGTGACCAACCGGATCCGGTTGGTACGAGCAGCCAGGAAGCCGAAGGTCGCGAGCGGATCCCAGTACGTCGAGCCGCGCTGCTCCGCGACCGGGACCGGCACCGCGACGTGCTCGCTGCAGGTCAGGTGATGGAACCCGAGCCGGTCCGCGGTCGCGGCGATCCGGGCCAGGTCTTCGATGCCCGCGGTGTCCTCCCAGGCGTTCGGGTCCCCCGGCAGCCGGGTCACCACGGGGCTCACGAGGCCGATGTCCATGCCGCCATGCCTACCGGCCGCCGGGCCGGCGCGAGCGGCTTCTCCCGCTGATCGGGAGCCGTGCCGCAGTCGTGACCCGCCGCGTGTTGACGCCCCGGGAGGCCGCCGTGTTACCTTCAAAACTAGAAATGATTTCAATTCGTCCGCGAGGAGCACAGCATGACGGTTGTCGCGATCGAAACGGACTCCCTCGGCACGGATGTCTCGCAGGACCGCGCCCTGCCGCCCTCGATGGTCGAGCGGATGACGCTGATCCTGGACGCCTTCGACGCGCCGAGCACCCGGCTCACCCTCGAACAGGTCGCGCGCACGACCCATCTCCCCCGTTCGACCGCGCACCGCATCCTCGACCAGCTCGTGCGGCTGCAGTGGCTGTCGCATTCGTCGTTCGGCTACGCGCTGGGCGCCCGGGCGTTGAACCTCGGCGGCACCGGCGGCAACCACCTCGAACTGCGCGAGGCGACCGCTGCCGTGCTGCACGAACTGCAGTTGCGCACCGGGATGGTCGCGCACCTGGCGATCCTCGACGGCGCTGACGTCCGGTATCTCGACAAGGTCGGCGGCCGGTTCGCCGCGGTCGTCCCCTCGCGTGTCGGCGGTCGCGCGCCCGCGCAGTGCACCGCGCTCGGCAAGGCGATGCTCGCGTGGCTGCCCGCCGAGCAGGTCGAGGACCGGGTCATGCCGACGCTCGGCCGCCAGACCAGCCGGACGATCTGCGACATGGTGACGCTGCACCGCGAACTCGGCCGGATCCGCGACCGCAACGGCCTCGCCTTCGAACGCGGCGAGTGTTTCTCTGATATCTCCTGTGTCGCCGCTGCCATCCGAGGCCCGGAAGGACCCGAGGCGGCAATCTCTCTGGTCGGTGACGCGCAGACCGCGCTGGAGCGGGTCGCGCCGCTGGTCGTGGTCGCCGCGCGGCAGGTCACTCAGGAGCTGTACCCGATGGTTCGGTTGCGCACCGCCGAGCCCGCCTGGAACTGACTGTCCACAGAGGACAACCAGTCACCGGGACCGCACCGGCGCCGCAACGGCCCGCCGTTCTACGTTCATCCTCGCAAAAGCGGGGCACTGGAAGGAGATCCGACGATGACCACAGTGGAGCCGGCACCGGACGAGGTCCGCGTGATCGAGGCCGGCGCGGCGCCCACGCGGTTCGCCCGCGGCTGGCACTGTCTCGGGCTGGCCGAGAGCTTCGCCGACGGCAAGCCGCATCCGATCACCGCGTTCGGGCAGAAACTCGTGGTGTTCGCCGGCGAGGACGGCAAGCTCAACGTGCTCGACGCGTACTGCCGGCACATGGGCGGCGATCTGTCGCAGGGCACGGTCAAGGGCAACGAGGTCGCCTGCCCGTTCCACGACTGGCGCTGGGGCGGCGACGGCAGGTGCAAGCAGATCCCTTACAGCCGCCGGGTTCCGCTGCGGGCGCGCACCGCGGCGTGGACGACGATGGTGCAGGACAAGATGCTGTTCGTCTGGAACGACCCGGAGGGCAATCCGCCGCCGCCCGAGGTCGTCATCCCGCGCATCGAGGGCGCCACGCGCGCCGACTGGACCGACTGGACCTGGTACGAAACGCACGTCGACACGAATTGCCGCGAGGTCGTCGACAACGTCGTGGACATGGCGCACTTTTTCTACGTCCACTTCGCTTTCCCCACGTACTTCAAGAACATCTTCGAGGGGCACGTCGCCACTCAGTTGCAGCGCGGGTCTTCGCGAGAAGACGTGCGTCCGCCCGCGAAGGACGGGCAGCCGAAGGCTCTCGGCAACACCTCCGTCGCCGCCTACTACGGGCCGTCTTTCATGATCGACGAGCTGACATATCACTACGAGGGCATGGACATCGACGCCGTCCTCATCAACTGCCACTACCCCGTCACCGCGAACTCGTTCAAGCTGCAGTACGGGATCATCGTCAAGCGCACGGACAAGCTCTCCGGCGAGGAGGCCGAGGCGACCGCGCGCAAGATGGGCGACTTCATCCGGATCGGCTTCGAGCAGGACGTGCAGATCTGGAAGAACAAGACCCGGATCGAGAATCCACTGCTGTGCGAGGAGGACGGTCCGGTGTACCAGCTGCGGCGCTGGTACGAACAGTTCTATGTGGACGTCGCGGACGTCACGCCGGAGATGACCGAGCGGTTCGAGTTCGAATTGGACACCGCGAAGCCGAACGCCGCGTGGCGCAAGGAGGTCGAGGAGAACCTCAGCCGCCGGACCAGCGAGCACGTCTGATGGCGGTCCGTGCCGACAACCGGCTGCTGGACGAGCCGATGCGGCCGGTCCAATGCGGAACGTGCGAGGCGTGGCTGAAGGTGCGCAAGAGCAGCTGGTATCAGACGAGCATTCAGTGGGATACCAACGCTTCCGAACGGTGTCTCGAACGGTCGGCCTGTGCCGAGGATTTGTTCCGCGGCTGTCACGCGCTACAGGATTCGATTGACCGGGCGGTCGCGGACGGGGGAATTCCGGTGGCGGGAGAATGAGCATGGTCGAGAAGTACGGGCCGTGGGCCGTCATCGCGGGCGGCTCGGAAGGAGTCGGTGCGGCGTTCGCGCATCAGCTCGCCGAGGCCGGGATCAATCTGGTGCTGATCGCGCGCAAGCCTGAACCGTTGGCGGGGACTGCCGCCGCGGTACAAGCGCTGGGCGTGGAAGTTCGTACTGTGCAAGTGGATCTGCTCGATCCGGCGGCGCTCTCGGCGATCCGGGAAGTGACGGACGGGCTTGACGTCGGGTTGCTGATCTTCAACGCGGGCGCGAACAGTTACGGGCATGAGTTCGTGACCGGGGATCTGACGCGGGTGCGCGGGGTGATTGACCTGAACATCACCGCGCAGCTCGCGTTGACATATCACTTCGGCGCGCTGATGGCAGCACGCGGGCGCGGTGGAATCGTTCTGGTGGGCTCGCTGGCCGGGTATCTGGGACAGGCGGAGATCAGCGTCTACTCCGCCGTGAAGGCGTTCAGCCGGGTGTTCGCCGAGGGGCTGTGGCTGGAGATGCGGGAGCGCGGCGTGGACGTGCTGGAGCTGGTCCTGGGCGTGACCCGGACACCGGCGATGGAGCGGGCCGGGCTGGCGTTCGATCTGCCTGGGCTGAACGTCGCCGAGCCGGAGGACGTCGCGCGGGAAGGACTGGCGCATCTGGCGGACGGGCCGGTGTGGGTGGCAGGCGGGAATTTCGCAACCGCGCAGAAGCGAAGCGGGTTCCCGCGAGCGGAACTGGCGCTGGCCGCGCACGAGGCGACGCGGAAGCTGCTCCCGTCGCGATAGTCAACGTTCCGTGAAGGGCTCCTTGAGGGAATCTGATTCCCTCAAGGAGCCCTTCACGGACCGGCCAAGAACCCGCTCACCGCAGCGTGGAAGCCGGTCGGGTCCTCCACCCACGGCAGATGACCGGCTGGCAGCCGCACCCGCGACACCACCGGCAACGCCCGCTCCAGCGAGTCCACCGCCCAGCGCGGCCGGATGTCCGCGGTTCCGTCCACGATCAGAGTCGGCACCTTCAGCAATTCGCACTGGCCACGCAGGTCTGGCGAACGCTCGCCGTTCAAAACCGCGTTGCACTCGAAATTCACGCCGAACCACGGGTCAGCCATGGCTTCGGCGTTCTCCAGCGCGTGCCTCCGGTCGGCGAAGTCGGCTGACCACTGCACGACGCAGTACTCCCGGTCCTCCTCCGCAGTGCGTTCCCGGGTCCGCAATGACTCCCAGCGCGTCCGGCGTTCGCCGAGCGCAGCGCGGAGGTTGCGCTGGTAGTCCGTGTGCCAAGTCGAGTCGTCGTCGATTCCGGTGCCGGAGACGTAAACCAGCTTCGTCACGCGCTCCGGATGCGCCAGCGTGTAGCGCAACGCCAGCTGCGCGCCCCACGAATGCCCCAGCAGCGCGACGCGGTCCCAGCCGAAATGGGCCAGGACCGCGTTGAGATCCGCCACTGTCCGGGAGATCGAGTACGGACCTTGCCGCTGCGACCGGCCGCATCCTCGCTGGTCCCAGCGGCAGACCGTCGCGGCTCCCGAGAGGGAAGCCGCGACGTCCGCCATCATGTCCCACAGCCCCGGGCCGCCGTGGCAGAAGACGACTGGCTCGCCATCGCCGGTCGTAGCCGCCCAAAGCCGGATACCGTCCTCAGTCCGCACCGCTTGCTCCACGCGACGCAGTATGGCCGCTTTCAGGCTTGCGCGACCGTCACCCGAGCGGCCGTGTCGCTCTCCTCGATCATCCCGCCCTGCGCGGGTTTGCGACCGTGCTTCATCAGCAGGACGATCGCCACCCCGAAGACGCCGACCACGCCTGCCCACAGGTAGGACTGGGTGAACGCGGCGTCGCCGTAGATCACCGCGTGCGATTGGGGCAGCGTCATCCGGACGTGCGAGGCCATGATCGCGCCGGTCACCGTCACCGCGGCCGACGACGCCAGCATCGCGATCACGCCGGCGATGCAGTTGCCCGCGCCGCCGAGCCGCTCGGGCAGGGCGTCCTGCAGCAGGTTCGCGTTGGAGGAATGCAGGAACCCGACCGCGAACCCGGCGACGAAGCTCGTGATCGCGACCTGCCACTGCACAGTGAACATCCGCGAGCCGAGGAACATCACCACCAGGAAGCACAAGCTGGACGCGAGCAGTACCTGGCGCGCGCCGATCCGCTTCGACAGGTAGCCGCCGAGCGGGCCGACGACCATGCCCACCACGCCGAGCGGGAACGTCCACAGGGCCAGCTGCAACGCGGAAAGCCCGACGCCGTAAGTGTTTCCGGGGATGTGCGGCGTCTCGAACATGGTCGGGCTGAGGATGCCGTGCGCGTTCATCATGTACGACACCAATCCGACCGCGATCACCGTCGGCAGGAACTTGCGTCCGACGAGTACCCGCAGATCGATCAGCGGTTCCTTCGCCTTCAGCTCGCGCAGCACGAACGCGGCCAGCAGCAGCACCCCGAGGGCGAACGCGCCGACAGTGGTCGTCGATCCCCAGCCCCACGTGCCGCCTTTGCCGACCGCGACGAGCAGAATGCCGAGGCTGGCACCGAGCAGAATGGCACCGGGAATGTCGAACGAGGATTTGACCCGCACCTTGCTTTCCGGCACCAGCCACGCGTGCAGCGGCAGCAGGACGCCGACGTAGATCGCCATGAACCAGAACACGCTGCGGAAGCCGAAATTGTCGATCAGCCATCCGGCGAGAAACGGCCCGGCGACCGCGCCCATGCCGATTCCGGTGACCACCGAACCGAGCGCGATCGGCACGTACGAGCGCGGGATCACGTCGCGGACGAGCGCGTAGGAAATGTTCACGATGCCGACCAGGCTGCCCTGCAGCAGGCGGCCGATCAGGAGCAGCGCGAACACGTCGGTCGTCGCGCACACGACGCTGCCGAGCAGGAAGATCGCGCCCATCACCAGGATGATCCGCTTCTTTCCGTAGCGATCGGCGGCCTTGCCCGCGAGCGGGAGCACGACCGCGCCGGCGAGCGTCACCACCGAGGCCGCCTGCGCCACGTCGAGGGTCCGGAAATGCGCGGCCATCCCGGGCAGCGCCGGATACACCATGAGAATTTCGAACGTCGCTATTTCGGAGAGCAGAATGATCAACGCGCAGACCGCGATGATCCGCCCGCGGGAGACAGGTCCGTTCGCCGGATTCAGGTCGAGTGCCATGCCGGTCCCTTTCCAGAAGTGATCAGGGGAATCCTCGCCGGAATACGAGGTCCCGCGCTGATGAGGCCGGAATCGACGTGAGCGTAAGCACGACCGCCGCACGGGCCTGGCGCGATCCCGCTCATCGGGAGTTCTCTCAGACGTGCGAACCGCCGTCCACGCGGATCTCCGTGCCGGTCAGGTATCCGGCGTCGGCGGAGGCGGCAAAGGCGATCGTGGCCGCGATCTGGTCCGGCTCCGCCGCGCCCATCGGCGAGCGGATCCGGCTGTAGTAAGAGGTGTCGAGACCGGCCAGCACGTGCTCGCCGACCAGCGGTGTCGCGACCGTGCCCGGAGACACGACGACCACGCGAACGCCGCGGCCGATCACCTCGGCCGCCAGGCTCAGCGAGAATCCCAGGACCGCGGCTTTGCTGGCGGCATAGGCCGTCATGTAGGGATTTCCGTGGGTGGCAGAGCTGGACGAGACGTTCACGATCACACCACGGCCGTCGGGCAGGTGCGGCAACGCTTCCCGGCAGCACAGCGCGGTGCCGATCAGGTTCACGTCGTAGAGCCGCCGGAGGTCTTCGACGGTCAGCTCGGCGATCGGGGTGGTGCGGTGGATTCCGGCAACGTTGACGACCACGTCAAGTCCGCCCAGCGCTGTCGCTGCTTCCCGAACCGCGGCGGAAACCGCGGTCTCGTCGGAAACGTCGGCCTGATGCGGGAGGATCCGTCCGGTTTCCGGCAGCCCGGAATGGTCGACGTCGACGGAGAAGACAGTCGCGCCTTCGGCCGCGAGACGGAGCGCGGTGGCTCGGCCGATCCCCGAGCCGCCACCGGTGAGCAGGACTTTCGCGTTCTCGAATCGGTGCATCCGTCGCACGCTGCCACCGGCACCGCTCCCCACGCGGCGGCGATCCCGCTCACCGGACCTCGTGAGTGGCTATGCCGGTTCTAACCGGCATAAACACTCACGAGACCCCGTACGTAACCTTCACTTGGTCCGTCCGCGGCCGGGCCTGGCACGCCAGAATCAACCCGTCGGCGAGGTCCTGCGCATCGAGGACTTCGTTGTGCACCAGGTCCACCTCACCGCTCACCAGCACACAGGCGCAGGCACTGCACGCACCCTCCCGGCACGAGAACGGCGCGTCCAAACCCGCCGCCAAAAGGACGTCGAGCAACGCGTTCTCCCTCGGCCAGCGCAACTTCCTTGTCTCACCGTCGAGTTCGACTTCCACCGTGCTCGCCGGGCCGGACGCGTCCACCGCCACCGAGGCGAACGGATCGCCAGTGAGCGACGTGAACCGTTCCACGGTAACGCTTTCCACACAGAGTCCATTCAGGACCATCGAAGCCAGATCCATGAAGGGGCCAGGTCCACAGAGGAACGTAGCTCGCTCCCGATACGGTGCCGTCAACGCCCGAAGCCCGGCCTCGGTCGGCAACCCCTGCACTGACTCCAGCCAATGCAGCACATTCAGCCGATCCGGAGATTCCTTCGCCAGCCGCAGCAGTTCGTCCCGGAAGATCACCGACTGCTCGTCCCGGTTCGCGTAAACCAGCGTCACCCGTCCGGAACCGGCCCGCAGACAGGACTTCAGGATCGACATCACCGGCGTGATCCCGCTGCCAGCGGCGAGCAGCAGCACGTCGGCGTCGAGCGAGCGCGGCGTGAACGTGCCGGACGGCCGCAGCACGTCCAGCACAGTCCCCTCGACCGCGTTGTCCACCAACCAATTCGATCCGTACCCGCCTGCTGTGCGCTTCACCGTGATTCTCGGCGGCTCCTCGCAGTGCGGGGAACTGCACAGCGAATAGCAGCGCGCGACACTGTCCTCAGTGGACGGAATCCGTATCGTGAGGAATTGCCCTGGCAGATAGTCGAAACTGCCGTCGATCGGTTCCAGTACCAGCGAATGCGCGTCAGCGGTCTCGCGGACTACCTCGGTCACCCGCACGCGCCTCGCGCTCATGCCGAGCGCGCGGCCGCGTGCTGCGCCGCGAGATAGCCGAAGACGATCGAAGGACCGATCGTCGCACCCGGACCAGCGTATTCGTTGCCCATCACCGCAGCGGTCGTGTTGCCGGTGGCGTACAGGCCGTCGATCGCCGAGCCGTCGTCGCGCAGGACGCGGCTGTTCTCGTCGCACACCAGGCCGCCCTTGGTGCCGAGGTCGCCGACCTCGATGCGGAACGCGTAGTACGGTCCTCGCTCGATCACGTCGAGACACGGATTCGGAAGTGTCGGATCGCCGTAGTACCGGTCGTAGGCGGATGCGCCGCGACTGAAATCGTCGTCCACTCCAGCACGGGCAAAACCGTTGAACCGCGCCACGGTTTCCGCCAACGCGTCAGCCGGAACACCGATTTTATCCGCCAGTCCAGCAAGGGTATCCGCGCGATGTGCGATTCCGGCGGCGTAATAAGGCTCCGGAATCGGTGCCCCCGGCAGGATCTGTGCGAACGGATACCGCGCACGAGCCTTCGCGTCCATCACGAACCAAGCCGGCACATGTCCGCCCTCAAGCTGAGCGTGCACGAAGGTGACGTACGGCGCGGACTCGTTGGTGAACCGCGTTCCCTCCGCCGACACGATGACCGAACGCGGGATCGACCGTTCGGACACCAGCGGCACCACCGCTCCAGACGGATGCCGCACCGACGGCATCCACCACGCGTCATCCATCAGCGCCGTCGCCGCGCCGACGCCCAGCCCGGCCTCAATGCCGTCGCCGACATTCTCCCGTGCACCGCCGCTGTGATCGTCCCACGCCGCTTCCGGGAGGTAGCGTTTCCGCAGCTCAGCGCTGTGCTCGAAGCCGCCGGTCGCGAGCAGCACGCCACGGCGGGCGCGGATCCGCTGCTGCACACCGTCGTGCTCGGCCACGATGCCGGTCACCCGGCCGTCCTCGACCACCAGCTCGGTCATCGGCGACCGCAGCCACAGCGGGACCCCGGCGTCCTTCAACGCCATCCGCAACCGCGCGACCAGCGCACGGCCGCCGGTCGCCATGTGCCGGCGCCGCACCACATTGGACGACACCCGCCAGGCCGCGATCACCGAAGCCCACCGGCCGCGCCAGGTGCGCTTGACCATCGCCAGGTCGTGGTAATCCTTCGCGGTCACCCACAGGCCAAGCGGGCCCTTCATCGTGTTCGGCCGCTGGTGCCGCTCGTCCTCGCCGAGGTGCCGGGTGTCGAACGGTTTTGCCTCGACCGACCGGCCCAGCGGGCGGCCGCCTTCGAGCTCCGGGTGGTAATCGGCGTAGCCCTTGACCCAGAAGAACCGCAGCCATTTGCTGCGCTCCAGCAGTTCCATCGCCGCCGGGCCGTGGTCGACATACGCGTCGAGCCGCTCTGCGGGCACCCGTCCCTCGGTGAGCAGGTCGAGATAACGCCGGATCGACGCCCGGCTGTCGTCGTGCCCGGCCGCCCGCAGCGTCGGATTGTTCGGGATCCAGACGCCGCCGCCGGAAATCCCGGTGGAGCCGCCGTACATCGCGCCCTTCTCGACGACCAGCACGTCCAGCCCGGCCGCCGCGGCGGTCAGCGCCGCCGTCATCCCGCCGCCGCCCGAGCCGACGACGACGAAGTCGTATTCCGCGTCCCAGGCCATCAGTCGCCGTCCTTCCGGAGCAGGAACGCGAGAACAGCGCTTTCCCAGGCGTCTTTCTGCTCGATCATCGTCCAATGACCGCAATTCGGAAGAATGTGCAGTTCCGCGTGGGGAATCGTGCGCATCGGGATCAGGGCCATGTCGAGCGGGCTGACCCGGTCGTCCCGGCCCCAGGTGACGAGGGTCCGGGCGCGGATCTTGCGCAGCGTCGCCCACAGCGGGGTGACGTCGAATGCCGCGGCGGCTTGCGCCTGCAACACACCCTTGCCGTACATTTTCTTCGCGCTGGCCAAAGAATCCGCCGCGGTCGCCAGCCGCCAGCGTTCTTCGATCAGTTCTTCGGTGATCAGCCCGCGGTCGAACACCATCGAATTCAGCCACTGCACAAGCCGTTCGCGCGTCGGGTCCTCGACAAATTCGGTCAGCAGGTTGATCCCCTCGCCCGGGGCCGGGCTGAAGATGTTCGTGCCCATCCCGCCGACAGTCACCAGCCTGCGGACGCGGTCCGGGTGCGCGATCGCGGTGCGGGTGGCGACGAACCCGCCCATCGAGTTGCCGACGAGGTCAGCGGCGGCGATGTCGAGCCCGTCGAGCAGGTCGAGCACCGCGCGCTCGGCGGCGGGCATCGGCGGTTCCGCGACCGGGTCGCTGACGCCGAATCCGGGGAATTCCAGGATCAGGCACCGGAAATGCGCGGCGAACGACGGCAGGTTCGCCCGGAAGTTCTGCCATCCGGTGACGCCGGGGCCGGATCCGTGCAGCAGCACGAGCGGCGGGCCGTCGCCTGCTTCGTGGTAGCGCAGCACGCCCCGGTCGGTGCGGAGTTCGCGCAGCGTCGCGTCGTGGCTCAATTCCGGCATGGCTGACCTCTTGCTCGTGGATGCGGGATGCCGCCGAAGCTAGCCAGCCGCCGGACGCGCGCGGGACTCCAGTCCCGGTCACCGAGAGAGCCCGTCTGCGGAGGCGTCGGCAGCTTTTACCGTCGAGGCCATGCAAGCCACCGAAGCACCGACCCCGCTGGAGATGCGCCGCGCACTGAGCCGGTTCGCCAGCGGCGTCACCGTGGTGACCGGCGTCGACGGCGGCGAGGCGCTGGGGTTCACCTGCCAGTCCTTCACGTCGGTGTCGCTGGAACCGCCGCTGGTGCTGTTCTGCGCCGACCGCGGCGGCCGGGCGTGGCCGCGCATCCGCGCCGCCGGACGGTTCTGCGTCAACGTGCTGGCCGAACAGCAAGCCGATCTCTGCGGCCGCTTCGGATCCCGCCACGGCCTTCGCTTCGAAGGACTGAATTGGAAGCTTTCCCGTTGGGACACACCGGAATTACCCGAGGTCCTGCTCCGCGTGCACGCCGAAATCGAAACCGTGCACCACGCAGGCGACCACGACGTCGTCCTCGGCCGAGTACTCGCGCTCGACCCCGGCGCCGACGAGCGGCCGATGATCTTCTACCGCGGCGATTTCGGTGTCGAAGGCCGCCCCGACGAGGTGCCGGGCTACCTCTGGGGCTGGAGCGACCGCTGAGCCTCTTCCTCCAGCGCCCGCACCATCGCCACCGCGGCCTGGCCCGGCTGCTCCCCCGTCACCGCCCACAGGCAGCGCCGCAGTCCGCCGCATTCGTCGCGCACCGGGATCCACCGCACGTCGGCGGGGAGCGAATCCGCCGCGAAGCCGGGCACCAGCGAAATTCCCAGTCCTGCCGCGACCAGGCCTAACCGCGTCGGCCAGGCGCGCACCGCGAACGCGACCGTCGGCCCGGCGATCCCCGGCCACGTCCCGAATTCCGGCGAGCTGCCCGCGCCGACGATCCAGTGCTGTTCGGCCAGTTCGTCCGATTCGACCCAACTGCGCCCGGCGAACGGATGCGATTCCGCGACCGCCACTCCGTACCCGATTCCGCTGCGCAATTCGGTGCGGCGCAAGCTGTCGAAGTCGTATTCCGGCAATCCGTCCCCGGTGACGACCACCGCGACCTCGAGCCGGCCGCGGCGCAACGACTGCAGCTGCGCCGGGGTCGCGGACTCGGCGAGCTGCACTTCCACGCCCGGATGCGCCCGGACCAGCCGGGAAACCGCTCGCGGCAGCAAAACCGCCGACGCGGCCGGAAATCCGCCGACCGAGATCCGCCCGGCCAGCCGGTCGCGCAGTCCGGCAAGTTCTTTTCCTGCCGCGCTCACGCTTTCCAGAACGCGCCCGGCGTGCCGGATCAACACTTCCCCGGCCGTCGTAGGACGGATTCCGCGGGCGTGCCGTTCGAACAATGCGGTTCCAGTAGCGCGTTCGCTCGCCGCGATCTGCCGCGACACCGCCGATTGCGTGTAGCCGAGCCGGTGCGCGGCCGCACTGAACGACCCGGTGCGGGCCACCTCGACCACGACCCGGAGACCGGTGAGCGTCAGATCAGCCATTCCGCCAACCATATCCGAAACGCGCTGCCCGGACGTCCACAGTAGACGCCACCGCGGTCCCCTCCCCTTGGCCACGACGCGAAATACCCTGCCCGTCCGCTCCAGCCGGGATTTTCGCGCCCCGAAGGACACCGAGCGTGCCCCATTTACCTCGCCACAGGTGCCGCCGAACGCCCGAATCGCGGTTGCGGCGAACAGTCGAACTCGCGGCGTACCACTCCGCGGGCGAAACACCGGAGCGGGAACCGGCGATGTCATTGCCAGGAGTGGCGAAAAGAATCTCGAGCGTGACCGTCGGCCGACGGTCTACTGTGGAATGCCCGCACGCACCCGCTGTTCACCGGGTGGCCGTCGCCGCTTAACCGCTGACGGTAACTTTCCGGCGGCGCGCCCGCGATGTCCATTCTGACTGCGACGGCTTGTCACCGGACGGCCGTCCGAGCCGGACTGAGGTTGCGACACATGAAAAGCGCTCGAAGTCCACGCCGGACTCCCCGGTTCCAGCTGATCGGCGGCCCGGGAAACGCGACGAGGTGGCGGCTCCTCGGCACGAACAACGCTTCGCTGGGGCTGGGCACCGTCGACTACCGCAACGGGGAGGAATGCGTCGCGGCGATCCAATGGCTGTGCGCGAACATCCCGCGCACGCGCATGGAACTGACCCACGACCACGGAATCGACTGGCGGTGGACGCTGCGCGCGGGCACCGGGACGATCGCGTCCGCGAGCCACGCCTACGGCCGCAAGATCGAAGCGCAGCACGGATACGAACGGTTCGTCGCCGCGATCGCGGACGCGGCGGAATTCGCGGCGGAAGGCCGGATCACCGACTGGCGCACGAAGTACCGGCTGCCGGGCTGAACGCGTTCGTCGGGCATTAACTGCCGCGCCGTCGGGTGGGAACGCGACCAACGGGGCAGTGTTTGCCGGACCCCGAAAGGTTTGGTGTCGGCCACGGAATCCCGTGGCCGAGACCAGACAGAGAGAGTACAAACTGATGCGTGCTCGTACTGCCCGGTTCGTGGGCGTCTCCGCCGCTGTCGCCGCGGGTGCGGCCCTGATCTTCCCGGCTGCCGCCAGCGCGGTCCCCGGTCCCAACCAGCTTGCCGAGGTCGTGGCGGCGGTGGGTTCCGACACGATCGCGGACGTCACCACCGCGGTGTTCGCCGCGGCCAACAGTTCGGCGGCGAACACCGACCCTGACAACTACGTGAACGTCCCGCCGGTTCTCGCGGGCAACCAGTCTTTCAGCGTTCCGAGCGACGTCTATGACGGCGGCACCACCTACAACGTCTCGAACCCGCCGCCCAACGGCTCCTCCGCGGGCAAGACCGCCCTGGCCAACGCCGCCGCGGCGGGCAGCGGCTCGGTCGATCTCGCCCGCTCCTCGTCCCCGCGGTCGGCTTCCGACCCGTCGACCTTCCAGTACTACGCCTTCGCCAAGGACGGCGTGTCGTGGGCCGCCTCGTCGACCGGCGCGGGAGCCGGCGTCACCCTGACCTTGGACCAGCTGCGCGGCATCTACAGTGGCGCCATCACCAACTGGAACCAGGTCGGCGGCACCAACACTCCTATCGCCGTCTACCTGCCCCAGGCCGGTTCCGGCACGCTCTCGTTCTTCACGAACACGGTGCTCGGCTTCGACCCGACCACGAAGCCGGTCACCATCAAGCGCTTCCAGGAGAACGAAGGCAACACCATCCAGGCGGGCGACCAGTCGTCGGCGATCGCGCCCTACTCCGTGGCCCAGTGGGTCGCGCAGGGCAACGGGGTCGTCAGCGACAAGCGCGCCGGCTTCTTCGAGGGCACCCTCACCGGTGCCGGTTCGGACGGCGCCCCGGTCTCGGGCTCCGCCCCGAATTACGCCCCGGCCTTCGCCGACGGCTTCCTCGGCGCCCGTTTCGTGTACTACGTGCTCGACACCCGCTCGCCGTCCCACGACGCGGCGCTCAACGCGGTCGGCTTCGACTCGTCCGGCCCGAGCCCGCTCTGCAACGGCAGCCTCGCCGGCACGCTGAGCCAGTACGGTTTCAAGCCGCTCGCCCCGGTGAACGGCGTCACCTGCACGCTTTCCTGACCCGCTGAAGCACCGGACCGGCCCGGCCGGGGGATCCTTCCCCTGCCGGGCCGGTTTCGTTGTCCGCCAAGCATCGACCCGTGCCCTGGTCCGCGATCGCAGTCTCCTCTTCGCCGGTGTCCACCGGGCACGCAGCCCGGCGCGGACGGTAAACCCGAGCCGCCTTCGGCCTGTTCGAGCCCGGCAGCTTCCCCAGTGGCCGCAGCAAAAACCGGGGAGAGCCAGGATGTCAAGCCCAGGCAGGCAGCAACCGCCACACCGCCGACGCCGCCAGCACCGCCAGCGCCAGCAGTGCCGGAGTCGTCAGCACATACGTCGACACCGAACGCCAGCGCCGGTACAGCAGCGTCGCGCCCACCGCCACCACCGCGAAGCCGCCGAACGCGAGCACCAGCCGGGCCCAGCCGCTCGGATCGCCAGTACGACCGTCCTGGGCGGCTGCCCGGCCGTTCTGCGGCGTGGGGCGGAAGGGCTTGCCGTCGAGGACCGCGGTCACCACTGTCGCGCTCGAAGCTGAGCCCGGCCACCACGAATCGGACGTGACAAGCGTCAGCCGATCGTTCTCCGTACGGCCGTAGTCGCGGTCTTCGTCCAGGTCGCGAGTCGCCGTGTCGGTCACGGTGTAGACCGACTTCCCTTGCGTCGTCGCGACCACCAGCTTGTCTCCCCGCGACAGCTCACTGAGCCGCGAGAAGGGAGCGCCGTATCCGGAGTACCGGCCGACCACCGCGGAGTTCCCCGGCTGGCCGGGGCCCGAGGTGCCCGGCACATGTCCCGGTCCCGACATCGTGTCGCCCGATTCCACGCCCTCGATCACCACCTGCTGCACCTCCAGCTTCGGGATCTCGAGCACCGCCACCGGCGCGCCGAACTCCGGGGGTTTCGTCACCGGCGCGGCGCCGAGCAACGTGCGGGCCGCGCCCTGCGCCTGGGCCATCCGGCCCTGCAGCGACGACAGCGCCGCCCGCTGGTCATTGCTGGCCAGCATCGGCCCGAGTGCGTAGGCGACGATGCCGAAGCACAACACCGTGGTGACCAGCCAGCCGACCACCGCGATCACCGTCCACTGAGGATTCGAGTGCACCGGGGCACGCAGCGTCGCGGTCATGCGCGGCGTCGCAATGCGACGAGCCGCTCAGCGAGCCGATTCACCCACGAGGGCAGCGGCTTCCCCGCGGTCAGATAGCCAGTCGTCGGCGGCAACAGCACCAACGCGACCAAAGCGAGCAACGGAATCAGCGCCCCCAGAACGCCTGCTCCCGGGAACAGCGGGATCTTCACCGCCGCGGCCAGGCTCCGAGCCTCTTGGACACTCGCCTGCGTCGGCGCCTTCATCGCCAGCGCAGCGGCTTCCGCCGCACCGGGGCCATTCGAACCGGAACGGGGAAGCGGACCGCTCAAGCCGCTGCTCGACGGTGTCCCTCCCGCGGCGGCGCCAGGGCCGCCGGTCGCTGCCGAACCAGGGTTCTGCGCTTCCTTCTGTTCATGGCAGGACGCCGCGGCGGTGCCGGTGCCGACCTTCGCCGCGGCGGCCTGGGCCGCGGAAAGCAGGTCCGGTGTCAGCGGAACGAGACCCGGCCCCAGACTGCTCTGACCGCCGTTGGTCGCGGCCTTCAGGAAGGTCGTGAGCTGGGCTTGCTTGGCGGCTTCCGGCGCACACGAAGCGTCCACCAGCGGGTTCAGCGGTGCGGTCAGGGATTCGAGGTACGTGAGCGGGTACGCCTCGGGGTCGTCGCTGGGGACGATCTGCACCGAACCGTCCTTGGCATCCTGGGTGTGCGCAGCCGCGGCCTGCAACGACTTCGGCGTCGGCGCGACGTAGCCGCCCTTGCCGTTGGGCAGGGCGACCGGGGTCCAGCCGTTCTCGGTCGCGGTGGCCAGGTCGGTGACGACCCAGTTCAGGCATCCGTTGTCGCACTCGTTTCCGGTCCCCAGCGTCACGTTGCTGACCTGCTTGCGGACGTTGACCTGACCGGTTTTCGCGTCGACGTTGTGCACCCCGCCGTCTCCGAGGTTGAGTGCGTTCAGGTCGGTCACCACGCCGACCGGCCCGCTGCTCCCCTCCAGCGGCTGCTTGTCGTGGTTCACGAAAGTCCCGTATTTCCACGCGGGCATTCCGTTCAGCCTGCTGCTGAGCACCAGCGGCACGGTGCTCGTCCCGATTTCGCCGGTGACCCCGAAGAAATCGGTGTTGAACTGCCCGGCGCGCGTGTTGGGCGCGAGGATCGGATTGGTCGGGCCGCTGATCGCGGCCAGCGCCGGATTGCGCCGCACCAACGCGGCGCCGTCCGTGAAGATGCCGCCCCGGCCAGTTCTGTCGGGCGACAAACCGCCCTTGCTCAGCAAATTGGCGACATCGTCCCAGCCGAACTTCAGATTGTCGGCCAGACGCGAGTTCAGCGCACCACCGTCGTCTCTGCGATCTGTCGGCGCCCACCCGACCGCGGCGAGCACCGTGGCGTTGAGCGCCGTCGGCACGTAGCTCCGCGCGCGGACCTGCTGCGCTGCCAGTGTTCCGCCAGAGCCGGTGACCTGCATGTCCGACTCGCCCTTGTCGAACGACGTCAGTCCGACGTCCTCGCTCTCGTTCACGATGTTGACCGGCTGCACCGCCTTCGTCGGCGCGCAGAGCATCTGGTTCCAGCCGACCGCGGTGCGTCCGAACCGCTCCGGCATGCTGCCGGTCAGTGTGCTGGCCCCGACCCCTCCGCAGCCTTTGATCTTGAGTCCGGGAGCGGACGCGCGGAACGTGATCGAACTGTCGAACACCGTCTGCGCGGGAGCGGTCGCCGTCGCCGGGGCGACGATCCGCAGCATCACGGTGCACGGATGGTTCTCGTCGCAGGGGAACGAATACTGCTTGTGGTCCGGGTTGTTCGGCCACTTCAGCTTGTCCGTCTTCTTGAGAGTCGTGAAGTCCGGGTCCAAGACGATGGTTGCGGGCGTACGTGCCCCTCGCGGCACGTACGTGTCGAACACGAGGTCGTGCGTCGTCGCGCTCCGCCCGACGTCCTTCGGGGTCTTGAATTCCACGCCCGACAGTTCGTCGTTGAAGTTCTTGCAGTAAGCGGTGACGCGGGCCTCGACGGACGGATCGTGCACCCAACTCCCCGCTTTCACGAGCGAGTCCCGCAACGGCAGCGGGCACACCGAGTATTTCGCCGTAGCCCCCGCGGGCAGTCCGGAGATCGTGATGCGCAGCGAATCCCCGTCCTGCGCGTTCATCGGATCCGCGCCGGTCACCTGCACCTGATAGTTCAACGGGCTCGGCTGCGTCTGCGCGGACGCGGCGGGCGCGACGGCGACGCCGAGCACCGCGAGCACCCCGGCGGCGAGCACGTGCGCCACGCGTCTGAAGCGGTTCATGGGTTCAACTTCGCCACCGTCGCGCGCGGCGTCAACAAACGGGAACGGAACGCGGGCACCGGTTCACGAAGGCGCCGTCGGGCCTTCGCTGTCCAGCCAACTTTCTCCGCTTCCGGCTCGTAATACTCGCTTCCGTGACCGTCTCGTCCTCCCCGTCCGGCCCCGCGCCGCCGGACCGTCTCGTCCTCGCCGATCTGCCTTCCCGCGCCGATCGGCTCTTCCGCCGCGTCACGAGCGGGGCCGGGCTTTCGGTGCTCGCGCTCTTGATCGTGATCGGCTTCTTCCTCGTCTACCGGTCCGCGCCCACGTTCGAGGCCAGCGGTTTCGGCTTTTTCACCACGATCCAGTTCGACCCGGCTTCCGGGCACTTCGGCGTCCTCGGCCTGCTGTACGGGACGGTGGTGGTCGCGCTGATCGCGGTCGCGGTCGCGGTGCCGTTCTCGGTGCTGGCCGCGCTGTTCATCAGCGATTACGCCAGTCCGCGGATGCGCGGATTCCTCACCGGGCTGGTCGATCTGCTCGCTGCGATTCCCAGTCTGCTCTACGGCCTCTGGGGATTCAGCTTCCTGCGCCCGTACATCACTCCGTTGTCGCAATGGATGACGGACAATCTCGGCTGGTTCCCGTTGTTCGACACGAAACCGGGCGCGGTGCTGTTCAATTCCATGTTCGTCGCGGGGCTGGTGGTGTCGTTGATGGTCATTCCGATCACGACGTCGGTCATCCGCGAGGTTTTCACCCAGACTCCGCCCGGCGAAAAGGAAGCGGCACTCGCGCTCGGCAGCACGCGCTGGGGCATGGTGCGCACGGTCGTGCTGCCGTTCGGCCGCGGCGGGATCGTCGGCGGATCGATGCTCGGGCTCGGCCGTGCGCTCGGCGAGACGATCGCGGTTTCCCTTCTGCTGCCCCAGGTTCCGGAATTGACAACGCATCTGCTGGAGTTCGGCGGCGCGACTATTTCCGGGTTCATCGCCAACAACGCGGGACAGTCCGGGCCTGCGTTGAGCGGTTTGATGGCGGCCGGGCTGGTGTTGTTCGCTTTCACGCTGGCGACGAACTTCACCGCGTCGGTGATCATTTCCCGCAGCCGTTCCGGAGCGGGGGTCGACGCGTGACTGCCACCGAAGTCCTCCCCGAAGAGGAAACCGCCGGGGTGCGTCCGATTCCGGTTCGCCGTCGCACGTCGGCGACCACTCCGCAAGACCGCCTAGTGGCACTCGGCTGCGCCGCGTCGGCGACCTTGCTGACCTGGTTCGTGATGCATCAGCTGCTGGTCTCGCCGGGCTGGCTCGCCGACCTGGTCGTGGCGTACCTGCTTTATCTGGGGATGCTCTACCTCGTCACCCGCGACCGGCTCGGACGGCTCGCCGCGGTCGACAAACTGGTGTCCGCGGTCGTGGTGAGCGGCGCGGTCGGCCTGCTGATCCCGTTGCTGTTCCTGCTCGGCTACATCGTCGCCAAGGGCGTGCCGAGCCTGCGGCTGGCGTTCTTCGGGCACGACATGTCGGCCGTCGCACCGACCGATCCGGCGACGGCGACCGGTGGCCTGCACGCGATCGTCGGCACGTTGGAACAGACGGCGCTCGCGCTCGTGTTCGTCGTTCCGCTCGGCGTGCTCACGGCGGTGTTCCTCAACGAAACCCGGTCCCGTTTCCGCCGTCCGGTGCGGATTTTCGTGGACGCCATGAGCGGTTTGCCATCGGTGGTCGCCGGTCTTTTCGTCTATGCAGCACTGATTCTGCCGCCCGCTCAGCTCGGCTTCTCCGGGTTCATGGCGACGCTCGCGTTGACAATGATCATGCTGCCGACCGTCACCCGCACCGTCGACGTGGTGCTGCGACTCGTGCCGGACGGTCTGCGCGAGGCGTCGCTCGCCCTCGGCGCGAGCCGCGCGCGGACGGTCTGGTCAGTGGTGCTGCCGACCGCGCGCACTGGCGTGAGCACCGCGATCATTCTCGGCATCGCGCGCGTGGTCGGCGAGACCGCACCGCTGCTGTTCACGTCCTTCGGCACGCTTTCGATGAATTTCAACCCGTTCAGCGATCCGCAGGAAAGCTTGCCCCGCTTCGTTTACCGCTACATCAAAGAACCGCTCGCCTCGGCGCAGGAACGCGGGTACATCGGCGCGCTGGTGCTGATCCTGCTGATCTTCGCGCTGTTCGCCCTGACCCGGCTGATCGGCCGCAAACGCTGGTCGGCGCGCCGCACGAAACCCAGGAGTGCCCGGTGACCGAAACCCTCGAAGTCCGCGAACCCGTCCGGGTGCTCGGCGGGCCGCCGCCGGGTGCTGCGGCGCTGGAGGCGCGCGGCGTGCACGCTTGGTTCGGTGACCGGCTCGTGCTGGAGGACGTCACCCTCGCGATGCCCGCCAACGAGGTCACCGCGCTGATCGGCCCGTCCGGCTGCGGGAAGTCGACGTTTCTGCGCATTCTCAACCGAATGCACGAACTCGTCGGCACCGCGAGCCTCGCCGGAGAAGTCCTGTTGGACGGCGACGACATCTACGCCGAGGGCACCCGCGCCCAGCACGCCCGGCTGCGGATCGGCATGGTGTTCCAGAAACCCAATCCGTTCCCGGCGATGTCCATTCGGGACAACGTGCTCGCCGGACTCAAGCTCGCCGGCGTCAAGTGTGCGGACAAGGACGGACTGGTCGAGCAAAGCCTCGAGCGGGCCGGGCTGTGGCGGGAGGTCCGGGACCGGCTGAACTCCCCTGGCGGCGCGCTGTCCGGCGGACAGCAGCAGCGGCTGTGCATCGCGCGATCGCTCGCGGTGCAGCCGAATGTGTTGCTGATGGACGAACCCTGCTCGGCGCTCGACCCGACGTCCACGCGGCGGATCGAGCAGACAATCGTGGAGATTTCGGACGAGGTAACGGTCGTGATCGTCACGCACAATATGCAGCAGGCACAACGGGTTTCGCATCACTGTGCCTTCTTTCTCGCCGGGGAGAACGAACCTGGGCGAGTCGTCGAGCATGGCTCCACTGAGCAGATCTTCGAGAGTCCGGAAGACAGCCGCACCCACGACTATGTCCATGGCCGGTTTGGCTGAGCTGGGAGTTTGTTGATGCACCGCACGAGATGGGCCGGACTCGGCTGCGCGGGGGCGCTGCTGGCTTGCCAGGTTTTGCTTGCTCCGGCCGCCGAGGCGTTCAGCCAGGTCAACGGGTCCGGGTCTACTTACGTCGGGCTCGCGATGAGCGACTGGCAGAACGGCGCTAATTCGCGCGGTATTCCGGTCAATTACAGCGCGCTCGGTTCTCCGGCCGGAGTCAATCAATATGGCGATCACACCGTTGACTTCGCGGGCACGGAGGCCGAAGTCAGTTCGCTGGAAGCGGCGGGTGGCGGTGGGGCTACCGCGAAGCAACGTGGCTATCAGTATGTGCCGGACGTCGCGGGCGCGGTGGCGGTGATGTACAACGTCACCGACGCCGGTGGACGCCGGGTCGACACGCTGCATCTGACCCGCGATGTGGTGGCTCGGATCTTCGCGCGGCAGATCACGCGCTGGAGCGATCCGGCCATCAGCGCGACGAATGGCGGCTTCGCCCTGCCGGATCAGCCGATCACCCTGGTGGGCCGCAGCGGACAGTCCGGCACCACAGCGTTGTTCTACGACTTCGTGGCACACGTCGCGCCCGGACCGTACGGTGACTTCATCGCCCGGAATGTCGACAAGGGGATCGGCCCGCTGCCGTCCGGGGTGCGGCCGATCCAGTTGCCGACCCGGGGGCCGGACGCGGATTTCTACCGGCTGTTCGCCGACTCCGACCAGATCGCGCAAACGCTCGCCAACGGCAGCGTCCCGTTTTCCATCGGTTACGACGAATTCGGTTACGCGAAGAAGTACAACGCGCCGACCGCCTGGGTGGAGAACCAGGCCGGGAAGTACACCCTGCCGTATGCGGCCAATATCGCGGCGGCGTTGACCAAGGCCAACCTGCGGCCGGACCTCAGCCAGGAACTGTCCGGCGTCTACGCCAATCCGGAGCCGTCGACGTATCCCATTTCGGCGTATTCGTATTTGATGACGCCGTGCGGGTCCGGGCGGGACACCTGCAAGGGCGGATACTCGGACGGGGCCAAGGCGGACACGATGACCGCGTTCATCGAGCACGTCGCCTGCGACGGGCAGATCAACATGGCGCGGATCGGGTATTCGCCGCTGCCGCCCAACCTGTCCCAGGAGATGATGAACGCTAATGCTCGGCTGACCGGGCGTCCGCCTAAACAGCTCAATGCCGGGAACTGCGCCAACCCGACGTTCCAAGGAGGTCTCGGGGCGGGCGCTACCGCGCCGCAGGATCCGTTTGCCGCGATGGGCGGGGTGGATGCGTTGACCCACGGAGGGAATGGCGGCGGACCGAAAGCGGGGGCGAAGGAAGGACCGAAGTCTTCGGCCAGCGCGCAGGCATCGGCGGGGCCGGGGGCGTCCTCGTCTTCGGGGCCGGATGCTTCGGAGGCCAACGGCGGGTCGAAGGATTGGCGCAATGCCGAGCCCGCCGCTTATCAGGGTGGCGGATTCGGCGGGTTCGGGGCGTGGGCGGCGCTGGTGTTGTTCGCGGCGATCTGCGTGCCATTGGTGGTACGCGGAATCATTCGGCGATTGCGACGGACGGGATAGCGCGGATTCAGTTTCCGGTCCACGGAGGAGCCGAGCCCCAACCCCAGCGAGGCACCGGCTGCTCGCCCGCGGGCCGGGCGTCCGGCGCGGAGAACACCACCGCGAGCCTGCTCCCCCATTCCAGGTATCCGGCGAGTGCGGCGCGGAACTCCGGGTCCGCAGGCAGCCCCGCCTCGTCGGCCGTGGCGAGCAGCAGCGAGACCCAGCGACGCCGCTGCGGCTCGGTGATCGCCCGGCCGGCATGCCTGGAGATCATGTGCTCGTGCCCGCCATGGCTGGCGGTGTACGCGGCCGGACCACCGAACACTTCGCCGAGCCACACCGCGACGTGCGCGGGGTGCTCCGGGCTCATCCCGGCGAACACCTCGGCGAGCAGGTCGTCGTCGGGCACCTTCGCGTAGAACGCCTCGGTCAGCCTGGCCAGCGCGGCCGCTCCGCCTGCCCACTCGTAAAGCGTCGGCACCGCACCGCCCGGCCCGGCCACCTCGGTGCGTTCGTAATGCCGCATCTCCTCGATGTTCTCGACATAGGGCCGGATCTCGGCGAGGAACGCGGCGAAATGAGGCCCACCCCGAAAACCCTCGATGTGCGCGTCGGCCGAAGTCCAGACAATGCGCAGGACATAGCTGCCCGGCTCGTCGACTGCGTGCGTGAGTTCGTAGTCGTGACACTGCTCCGCCGCCGCGAGCGACTCCGCCGCCCGCCGGTAAGCGGCTTCGAACTCCGCGTGCCCGCCGTCCGGAATGCGGTACCGGATGTACTCGATGATCACCGTGCCACCCAAGCACGCGCCGGGCCGGTCGCCTAGTACGCACTTGCCGGTGCGTACCCGCGGCAGGCGATGATGGAGGGATGAAAGCGCGCTACTCCTGTGCGGTCGAACTGGCCGTCGACGTCATGGGCGGGAAGTGGAAGCCGGTGATTTTGGCGCGGCTCAAGGAAGGCCCGCACCGGTACGGCCAGCTGCGCCGGGCCATTCCGTCGATCACCGAGAAAGTCCTTACCGCGCAACTGCGGGAGCTGGCCGCGGCCGGACTGGTCGACCGGACCGAGGTGGCCGGCCGGGTGCCGACGGTCGAGTACCGGTTGACTCCCGACGGTGACGAGCTGCGCCCGGCGCTGACCGCGTTGTACGAATGGGGCAGCCGGTACGCCGAACGCAACGGCATCGCGGTCGGCCCCTCCTCGACCGGCTAGGAAGAGCGGAGCAGGTCAGCCAATACCGCCGCTTCGCTGATGTCGCTGCGTTTAGTCGCGGTCAACAGCGTCAACGGCCCCTTCTTGGCCAGCGCACGCAAGTGGCCCAGCGCCTCCGCACGTTCCGGTTCTTCCAGTTCCGACCGGTAGCGCTCCGCGAATTCGTCGTAGCGCTCCGGATCGTGCGCGTACCACTTGCGCAGTTCCGTCGACGGGGAGATCTGCTTGAGCCAGTCGTCCAGGTGTGCACGGTCCTTGCTCAGCCCGCGCGGCCACAGCCGGTCGACCAGGACCCGCGAGCCGTCTGCGGATTCTGGCGAGTCGTAGACCCGGCGCACCTGGACTTGGCGTTTGCTCATCGGGGCAGCGGCTCCTTCCGGCATCTGGGGCTCCCGTCGCCACCCAGCGTCCGCCGGTGTCGGCCGTGGTGCAAACGAAGGGGGTATAACCCCAGGGTATGGAACTGCGTCAGCTGCGGTACTTCGTCGCCGTCTTCACCGAGGGGTCGATCAGCCGGGCGGCCGGGTCGCTGCTGATGTCGCAGCCCGCGCTGACCCGGCAGATCCGCGTCCTGGAACGCGAACTCGGGACCCCCTTATTCGACCGCGTGCCGACCGGCGTTCAGGCGACCGTGGCTGGCCGCGCGCTGCACGAACACGCCCGGCAGTTGCTGCGACTCGCCGACGCGACGCGGGAGGTCACGCGGTCCGCGGCTCCGGTGAAGGAGCAGGTCGAGATCGCGTTGCCGCCGGGGATTCCGCAGGCCTGGGTGCTCGCGGCGCTGACCGAGATCCGCCGTCAGGTACCGGACGCCGCACTGTCGTTTTTGGACGCCAGCAGCACCGAGCAGCTGCGGATGCTCAGCGAGGGACGGATCGACATCGGGCTGGTCCACCAGAACCCGCCGTCCACCTTGCACGGGCGGTTGTTGTTCGAGCATCCATTCGGGGTCGCGATCCGGCCTGGCCACCAGCTTTTCGGCCGCGCACAATGCCGGTTGCGGGATCTCGACGACGTCCGGGTGCTCGCGCACTCGCGGGCGCAGGTCCCGGCCGGGCACGACCAGATGCTCGCGGCGGCGCACGGGCTCGGAGTGTCGCCGAACTGGCGGTTGGCGCGGTTCAACGAGAACGCGCTGGCCTGCGCGGAAGCCGTCGAAGCGGACGCGGTGCTGCTGAGCCGTCCCAGCGCAAACCGCATGCTGCCCGGCTGGGCCTGGAGCGAGCTGGTCGAGCCGAGCGTTCCGCTCACGACGTGGGCGGCGTGCCAGCCGCAGACCCGGCGGATCGTCGGCGCGGTCATGGAGGTGCTGGCCGGGTGCTGAAAGCCCGTCCGGGAGCACGGGCTCCCGGACGGGACCGGATCAGCCGGTGGCCAGCACCTTCAACCGGTCAAGACCGGCGCTGAAGTAGTCCTGGTCGAGCGGCGTCGAGGTGTACTGCCAGAAGGTGTAGAAACCCCAGGCATACGGCAGCGCGCCCGGCGACGACGAGTACGCCGCCACCCACAGCGGGTTGGTCGAGCTGAAGTCGCCACGGTTGCCCGTGCACTGGGTCCACCAACTGTTGGCCGTGTAGATGACCGGCCAGCGCGACGTCTTCGCGTGGTACTCGTCGCTGAACGCCTTGATCCACGACACCATCGCGGACTGGCTCAGCCCGTAGCAGGCCGAACTGGGCCCCCATTCGATGTCGAGCGTGCCGGGCAGGGTCTTGCCGTCCTTCGACCAGCCGCCGCCGTGCGCGACGAAGTAGTCCGCCTGCGCCGCGCCCCCTGAGATATCAGGACGGCCGTAGTGGTATGCCCCGCGGATCATGCCGACGCGGTACGAACCGTTGTACTGCTGGGTGAAGTCCGGATTCTGGTAGCCGGTGCCCTCGGTCGCCTTGACGTAGGCGAACCGCTTGCCCTGGTTCCAATAGGACTGCCAGTCGACCGCGCCTTGGTAGCTGCTCACGTCGATGCCCGACGTGGTCGTCTCGACCGACGCCGGCGCGACCGAACCGCTGCCCGGTTCGTGCGCCCGGATGGAGGCGCCCATCTGGTGGTTGTCCGGAGTCTCGGCCGTGGTGCTCGCGGCTGCGGCAGGTGCAGCCGCGGCGTTCGGCGCGGTCGCCACGAGCAGGGCGGCAGCCGCGGCGAACACCGCCGCGGTCAGGCGACGGCGCGCCCTCCCGGCGGGTCCCCAGTGGTGAGTGGTCATTGACAGGTCCTTTCGGATGCCCTCGCGACGTGCCACCCGATCAGGTGGCACGAGGACCTGATTCTGTTACTCAACGCGAGGCACTGTCACTGCTCCAAGTGAACTAATTTCCACTTGACCGGACAACGGGAAAGACATTCTCAGTAGGCCGTTGCGGTCGTTTTCGCCGAAAGCCCCACCAACGGGCTGCGGTCGCCATACTCTGCTCCGCCATGTCGACACATCGAAGAACCCGGACGATCCTGCAGCTCCTGGCCGTACTCCTGGCGCTGGCCGCGACCGGCACCGGCACCGCGCAAGCAGACGAACAGCCCGTCCTGCACTTCAACCACTCCTACGGCGTCCTGGACCGCGAGACCGCCGACGCCATCGAGCATTCGGCCTACCTCAAGGACTTCGCGAACTTCCAGGTCCGCACCACGACCGGCGCGGGCGGTGAAAAATGGACCGGCCGCTACCTGATGGGCCGCGAAACCTACTTGGAACTGTTCGGTGTCGGCGACGTCCCAGGCAAGGACGGCGACCTAGGTTCGGCGGGCCTGGGAGTCTCGGTCGAACACACCGGCCAACTGTCCACAGTGGTCCAGCACCTACGCGACGCAGGCATTACGAACCCGTTGGAATTCCTGCAAACCCGCGACTTCGGCGACGGCAAGCCAGTCCCGTGGTTCAATGGAGTCTTCACCACCGACCAGTACGACACCTTCGGCGCCTGGGGCATGGAATACCGCCCGGAGTACTTCGCCGACCCGCGCAGCAACACCGGCCCCGCGCAATACCCCGGCGACGTCAGCCGCAACCGATACCTGCCAGACGACTACCGCAACCACCTGATGCGCGACGTCACCGGCATCCGCCTGGGCATCACCGCCCGCGACCTCGCCAACACCCTGCCGCTGCTGCGCGCCGGAGGAATGGCAGTACGAGAACTCCCCACCGGTGCCCTCGCCACCGACGGCATGACCACCCTCCGCTTCGACACGGTCCCCGCAGACCAGGTCGGCCTGCGACAGATCGACCTGGCCCTCAACCACCCCGCCGGCACAAGGCACGTCGAACAGATCGGCCACTCAACGCTGACTGTCGGCCCTGGCGCACACGCACGCTGGACCTTCAACCTCCGCAGCTGAGCCAAGTTCCGTGAGGGGAACCCTCACAGACTCTGATTCCCTCAGGGCTCCCCTCACGACCTGCCGCGGTTCTGTGAGGGGCCCCTTCACGGACTCAGATTCCCTCAAGGAGCCCTTCACGGACCACCCCACCCACCGGCACCCGCGAACCAGCCCGGCCAGACACCAAAGCCGCACGCCCAACGTCCGTGAGGGGAACCCTGAGGGACTCTCTTATACCAATCTGACGCTGCCGACGAAAAGAGAGGTTTAGATCTACGCGGCTGCCGTAGCCTTAAAAAATAACAA
>NZ_PQIA01000053.1 GCF_003385235.1 Amycolatopsis circi
GCATACCCCCGCGACTGCTCCCGATGCCCAGCCCCGATCCCGAGCACAAACCGCCCGGGAAACCTCGAAGCCACCCGCTGATACGAGGCCGCCAGCACCGCCGGATCCCCCGACCACACGTTGACGATGCTCGACCCCACCACCAACGACTCAGTAGCTTCGAGCAGCTCGTCAATCCCGGCCAGCTCCACCCCAGGCCCACCGAGCCACAGCCCCGAATACCCCAGCCGCTCGATCTCGGCCGCCATCGCCGGAGTAGTCAACGCCCCGACCTGCCAAACGCCGTACCCGCGCAATCCGATCTTCATGAAGACCACCGTGCCGACCAAAAAATGGACCAGCAAGTCCAAAATGAGCCCAAAAGAAAGGCTCCCCGGCGACCAACGCCGGGGAGCCCGTTCCAAGAGAAGAACCTCAGCCAGTCACGCCGTCCTGCTCAGCAGCCTTGGCCACCGCAGCCGCCACCTCCGGCGCGACCCGCGGGTCCAGCGGACTGGGCACGATCCGGTCCCGCCCCAGATCGTCCGAAGCCACCGCCACGATCGCCTCGGCAGCGGCCAGCTTCATGTTCTCCGTGATCGCCCGCGCCCCCGCGTCCAGCGCCCCGCGGAACACCCCGGGGAACGCCAGCACGTTGTTGATCTGGTTCGGGAAGTCACTGCGCCCGGTAGCGACGATCGCCGCGTGCTGCGCGGCCACCGCCGGATGCACCTCCGGGTCCGGATTGGACAGCGCGAACACGATCGAGTCATCCGCCATCGTCGACAGCAGCGAGGGATCGATCGTCGCCCCGGACAGCCCGAGGAACACGTCCGCCCCGCGCAGCGCCTCGGCGAGACCGCCGGTCAGCCCGGCCTTGTTCGTGGTCTCCACCAGCTGCCGCTTGATCGGGTTCAGGTCCTCGCGTCCGGCGTGGACGATGCCGCGCGAGTCGAGCACCGTCACGTCCGCGACGCCAGCCGCGAGCAGGATCTTCGCGCAGGCCACCCCAGCCGCGCCCGCCCCGGACACCACGACCCGCTCGCCGGCGATGTCGCGGTCGAGCACCAGGTTCGCGCCGCGCAGGGCGGCGAGGGTGACGATCGCGGTGCCGTGCTGGTCGTCGTGCATGACCGGGCAGTCCAGCGCCTCCTTGAGCTTGTCCTCCAGCTCGAAGCAGCGCGGCGCGGAAATGTCCTCGAGGTTGACCGCGCCGAACGACGGGCGCAGCCGGACCAGGGTCTCGACGATCTCGTCGACGTCGGTGGTGTCGAGCACCAGCGGGATCGAGTCCAGCCCGCCGAAGGTCTTGAAGAGCACCGACTTGCCCTCCATGACCGGCAGCGAAGCGCTCGCGCCGATGTCCCCGAGGCCGAGCACCGCGGTGCCGTCGCTGACCACTGCCACGAGCCGGTCCGCCCAGGTGTACCGCTTCGCCTTGGCCGCGTCCTCGGCGATCGCGCGGCTCACCTTCGCCACGCCGGGCGTGTAGGCGATCGAGAGGTCGCGCGGGTCGGAGATCGGCCGGGTCGCCGCCACGGAGAGCTTGCCGCCCTCGTGCCCGGTGAAGATCTCGGCGTCGGTCACGGCCGCGACGGTGCTGGCCTGGTCGGTCATCGGGTTTCCTGTCGTGGGAATGACGGAAGCGGGCGGATGGGTCTGGGTCATCGAACGTACTCCTGGGACTGCGAGCGGGGGACCACCTGGTCGACGGGCGAAACGCGCCCGTCGAGAGTGGGAACTCGTCCTCCGGACGGCAGCCCAGCGCGGTAGCGCCGGCCTGTCGGCGAGGCGTCTGCGCGGCCATCCGATCCGTGGGGTGTGGCGATGGCCGCCGACGCTGCGGTTCGTCAATCATGACAGGCCCCCGGTCGCACCCGACCCCTCGGTGCGGCTCATGTCACAGATTCGCGATTCCCAAGACGTCCGTCCGGTTTCGGAAGCAGTTCCGTTCCGGGTCCGGAAACGCACTCGATAGGGTGGCCGCCATGGACTTCCGCCCGCTCAAGGTCTCCGGCGCATTCGAGTTCGTCCCGCGCGTCTTCCCCGACGAACGCGGATTGTTCGTCGCGCCGTTCCAGGAAGAGGCGATCGTCCGCGCCGCCGGGCACCCGCTGCGCGTCGCGCAGACGAACCACAGCGTTTCCCGGGCCGGCTCGATCCGCGGCGTGCACTTCGCCGACACCCCGCCGGGACAGGCGAAGTACGTCTACTGCCCGAGCGGGTCGCTGCTGGACGTGGTGGTGGACCTGCGCGTCGGCTCGCCGACGTTCGGCGAATGGGACTCGGTGCGGATCGACTCGACGGAATTCCGCGCGGTGTACGTGGCGGAAGGAATCGGGCACGCCTTCGTCGCGCTGGAAGACAACACCGTGATGACCTACCTGTGCTCGGAGCCGTACAACCCGGCGGGCGAGCACGGCATCAACCCGCTCGACCCGGCGCTGGACCTGCCGTGGCCCGCCGGACTGGCGCCCATTGTGTCCGAAAAGGACAAAGCGGCGCCGACCCTGGCCGAAGCGCTCGACCAGGGCCTGCTGCCGACGTACGCGGATTGCGTGGCGTACTACGAAAAGCTGCGGTCAGCGCACCGCTAGGCGCGCACGCCGTCCTCGGTGATGACCCGTTCGATATTGCGCTCGGCCAGCGCGGTGATCGTCACGAACGGGTTCACGCCGGTGCTGCCCGGAATCAGCGAACCGTCCGTCACGTACAGGTTCCGGTACCCCTTCACGCGCCCGTAGTTGTCGGTCGCGTCGCCGAGCACCAATCCGCCGAGCGGGTGGTAGGTGAAACGGTTCTCGAACGCCCGCGTGTCGCCGAAGAGGTCGTAGCGGTAGATCGTGGAGTTCGCCTTGTTGATCCGGTCGAACAACGACTTCGCCGCGTCGATCGACGGCTGTCCCTGGTCCGGCGTCCACTGCAGTTTCGCCGAATCGCTCGCGGCGTCGTAGGTGAAGTGGCCGCGTTCGGGGTTCTTGGTGATCGCCAGGTACAGGCTCGCCCACGTTTCGAGCCCGGCGGGCACCGGCGCGATTTCGGCGAACACCGGATTCGTCGGGTTGTCCCAGTCGTCGATGCCGAGCGCGGGCATCCCGGCTTCCAGGCTGCCGGTCGTGTCCCAGACGTGGTTGGCGCGGCCGAGCATCACGTTGCCGTTGGTGCCCCAGCCCTGACCGACGGCCTCGGACAGCCGCGGCAGCCGTCCGGTGTCGCGGGCGCGCACCAGCAGTTCGGTCGAACCGAGGCTGCCCGCGCCGAGGAAGAGGTACTTCGTGGACAGATGCTTGGTGGAGAGCACGTTGCCGAGCGCGTCGGACTCGCGCACGACGAGCGTGTACGTGCCGTCCTGCTGCTGAATGATTTCGCGGACCTGGTGCAGCGTCTGGATGGTCACGTTCCCGGTGCCGAGCGCGGCGGCGAGATACGTCTTGTCCAGCGAACGCTTGCCGTGGTTGTTGCCGTAGATGACCTCGGACGCCAGCGCCGAGCGTTCGACCGTGCCGGCTTCTTCCTTCTTCATATACTCGAAGTCGTAGACGCTCGGTACGAACGTGGTCTTCAACCCGGTTTTCTGCGCGGCTTTCCGGGAAACCCGCGCGAACTGGTAGGACTTGCAGGTCTCGAACCAGTTTTCGTCGATGTGGTTCACGCCGAGACCCGCGTTGGCGCGCGGGTAGTACTTGCCGTACATCTCGTCGGCGTTCACCTGCGGCAGGATTTCCTCGAAGTACGAACGCTTCGGCTGCACCGCCATCGCGCCGTTCACCAGCGATCCGCCGCCGACGCCGCGCCCGACGTACACCGACATCCCGCCGTAGTTCACCCGGTCCAGCACCCCGGCGTACGGATCGATGTCGTGGTTCGCCACGTCCAGCCACAGGAACGACGCGAGCGGCGCTTCAGTGCGCTTCTTGAACCACATCGACCGCCGGTCCGGCTTCAGCATGTCGCAGAAGACCTTGCCGTCCGGGCCCGGCTCGTTCCACAGCTGGCCCATTTCGAGCATCACCGTGGGCACGCCCGCCTCGCCGAGCCGCAGCGCGGTGACCGCCGCCCCGTACCCGGTGCCGATCACCACCGCGGGCGAATAGTCCGGCAGCGGCGCGACGGTCCCCGCACGCGCGGTCGTCGCCGAAATGCTGGTCAGTCCGAGGGCCGCGGCGGAGTTCAGCGCGGCGAGGCCGAGAAAACGGCGGCGGTTGAGGGGCATTCACGCATGCTGACCTGGTGCGCCCGCACTGACAAGGCCCAAAGTGAACGGTGTTCGCATTTGCCCAGTAAACGGCGTTAAGTTCACTCGGCCGGGGTAACGCCCCTCGTGCGCGGCAATCCCGGTTCTAACCGTGATCAGCACTCACGACCTACGCGGCGTGACCCACACGGTGATCGTCGCGGTGACCACCTCGGTCCCGCGCGAGTCCACGATCCGCACCGGAACCGGAAGATCGAATCCCGCGGAGCCGAACTCGGGGATCTCCGACAATTCGGCGATCGCCCGCAGCCCGGTTCCGGCCTTCGCGACGTAACTCACTTCCATGCCCTTGGGCAGCCACCGGTGCGTGGCCGGGACGGTCGCCTCGGCCAGCATGCCCATCGCGATCTCGGCGAGATTGCAGGCGGCGATCGCGTGGAAGGTGCGGATGTGGTTGTGGACACCCCACCACTTCGGCGCGGTCACCGAACAGTGGCCGGGACGGATCTCCCTGATGGTCGGCAGCACGGTGCCGAAGTAGGGCACGCGCAGGCACATCGCGGCGGAAAACAGCTGCTTGCCACCGGGTTTGGCGGCCAGCTTGCGCCACAGCCCGTACGTCGAGGGCGAACCCATCAGCACCTCCCAGGTGAAGTTACTCACCAGTAGCCTGACACACGACGAACCTGCCGGGCAAACCCGCCCCGGCTATATTCGGCCGCGTGGCACATCGGCTCTTTCTTCTCCGGCACGGCCAGACCGAATGGTCGTCGAACGGCAAGCACACCGGGCGCACCGACATCCCGCTGACCCCGGCGGGCGAGGAACAGGCGCGCGCGGCGGGCGGCACCCTGCGAACCCTGCTCGGCGGCCCCGGGCTGGTGCTTTCCAGCCCGCGCGGCCGCGCGCTGCGCACGGCGGAACTCGCTGGCCTGCGCGTGGACGAGGTCACCGAGGACCTGGCCGAATGGGATTACGGCGACTACGAAGGCGTCACCACGCCAGAGATCCGCGAGACAGTCCCGGACTGGACCGTCTGGACCCGCCCGATTCCCGGCGGCGAAAGCGCGCAGGACGTGCAGGCGCGCGCGGACAAGGTGCTCGACCGTGCCCGGCGCGAGATCGACAACGGCGACGTCGTCCTGGTCGGGCACGGGCACTTCAGCCGCGTGCTCGTCGCGCGCTGGCTCGGCCTGCCCGGCACCTCGGGTGTCCACTTCGGACTGGACCCGGCCGGTCTCGCGGTACTCGGCGACGAGCGCGGCGAACCGCAGATCGAGCACCTGAACCTGCTGCCCGCCTTGGAGGGATGAAGTGACCGACCCCCGCGTACGGCGGATCCGGCCGGAAGACGTCGACGCCGTCGTGGAACTGGTCTACGCGCTGGCCGAGTACGAACGCGCCCCGCAGGAATGCCATCTCACCTCCGAGCAGCTGCACAACGCGTTGTTCGGCGAGGCCCCGGCGCTGTTCGGCCACGTGGCCGAAGTGGACGGCGACATCGCCGGATTCACCTTGTGGTTCTTGAACTTCTCCACCTGGCGCGGCACGCACGGGATCTATCTGGAAGACCTGTACGTCCGCGAGGAACAGCGCGGTTCGGGCCTCGGCAAGGTGCTGCTGGCGACGCTGGCCGCGGAGTGCGTGGACAAGGGTTATCACCGGCTGGAGTGGTCGGTGCTCAACTGGAATCCGGCGGTCGGGTTTTATCGGGCGCTTGGGGCATTGCCGCAGGACGAGTGGTCGGTGTATCGGCTGACGGACGAGCCGTTGAGGGTGCTCGCCAAGGAAGCGTGAAGGTCGTGAGTGCTGATCACGGTTCTAACCGCGATCAGCACTCACGAGCCCCCTTTACGGCGTGGGCAACGGCAGCCCCGGCAGGTTCTGGTCCGCCGGTACCACCCCGTCGACCAAGTAGCCGTCCACCACTTCGTCGACCGCCTTGTTGCCGCCGATCCCGTAGATGCCGTGGTCGCCTTCCCCGGTGACGGTCAGCATCCGCGAGTTCTGGAACGCGGCATGCGCCTTCCGCGCGCCTTCGATCGGCGTGGCCGGGTCGTGCTCGGACTGGACGATCACCACCGGCGGCACACCCTTCCCGTTCAGCACCGGCATCGGCCGAGGCCGGCCCGGCCAGAAGGCACAGACCTGCGTCGACATCCACAGCGAACTGTGCAGGGTCACGCCCCGGTCGAGGTATTCCTGCGACCGGCGGATCAGCGACTGCCGGTCGCCCTTCCACGGCCCGTCATTGCACAGGGTCGTGATCAACGTCGACACCATCGCGTCATCAGTGCCGGTCTGGGCCGCAACGCCCATCGGACCGGATTTCTTCGCCTCCGCCAACGCCTTGCCGAGCGCCACGCGGGCACCCTCCTTGACTTGCGCCGAAGCCCGCGCGTCGGTCAGCGTTTTGACCCGGACCAGTACGGCGGCGATCGTCGGAAACTGGCTCTTGGCCTTGAGCGCGCCGACGAGGAAGGAGTCCAGCGCGACCGCGCCGATCTTCGTGCCGTTCACCTCGACCGGCTCGCGGGTCAGCGCGTACCGGACGCTCTCGTAGGTTTGCCGGGCCGCCTCGCCGCTCGTGCCGAAGTGGTATTTGACGTCGTAACGGGCCAGCCAGGGCAGGAAGTCCTGCCGCCAGCGGCGTTCGTAGCCTGTCGGCTGGAAGTCGAACGACTGCTGCCAGGTGCCGGTGAACTGGGTCGAGGAGTCCAGCACGAACCGCCCGGTGTGCTGCGGGAACTGCTGGGCGTAGTGCGCGCCGAGCCAGGTGCCCGCCGAGTACCCGATCCAGTTGATCCGGTCGCGGCCGAGCAGGGTGCGCAGCAGGTCCAGGTCCCGGACGTTCTGGAAGGTGCTGATCAGCGATCCCAGCTCGCCCGCGGCCCGGTGGCAGGCGGTCGCGACGTACCGGATCGCGTCGACGATCTGGTTCAGATTGCGCGGATCGCGGTCGCGCGGGTCGAGATCGGCTCCGGTGCTGGCCGCGCCGCCGCAGGTAACGTTGGTGCTGCGGCCGGTGCCGCGGGTGTCGATGCCGATGATTTCCTGGTGCTCGCGCAGCCTGTCCTGGCCGCGCAGCAGGGCGGGGAACCAGCGGCCGGGACCGCCGGGGCCGCCCGGGTTGGTGAGCACCGACGCCGTCGTGGCGCCGGTGGACTTGAGCCTGCTGATGGCGATGGTCAGGAACTGCCCGTCGTCCGGACGGTCCCAGTCCCGAGGCGTGCGGTAGACCGAGCATTCGAGCCCGGAGATGTCCGTGCCCGGCGGCAAATCGGCCAGCTCGCCTGGAGCGCAGGCGTGCCAGTCCAGCGCCTGACCGATGTAGCGGGCCGGGATCTTGGCGGTGTCCGCCGCGGCCGGCAGTGCCGCGGCGAGCAGCCCGCACACGACCGCTGAGCTGGTCACGACGAGGCGCAGTCTCCTCATGGCTTCCCCTCTTAGGAATTCGGGTGAATTCGCTTGCGCAGTCCCGATTCCATCGGCTGAGGGGTGCCCCGGACAGTGCCGCCATGTCACCTACCCGCTATGACGTGACGTCACTACCGCTCAATCCTGTTCGCGACGCTCCCGCTCGGCACGCCGTCCCGCGAGCCCGCCGCGCTCGGCCGCCTCTTCCTCGGTCTCGTCGTCGTGCATTCCCAGCGCCCAGGCCCGCGACGGACGACGGAACAACAGCACCAGCGCCGCCAGCCCGCACAGCCCGATCGGCACGCCCCACAGCGGCTGTCCGGACGGCCCCAGCAGGTACCAGCCGACCCCGATCAGCAGCAGCGCCACGACGACGCCGGGCGAGCGCGCCCACGTCTGGCCGAGCAGCAGCCCGACCGAGGCGGCGAGGAAGATCAGCGCCAGCACCGCGTAGGTGCCGAACTCGGCCCACACGTTGTTGCCCGGGATCGGCGGGTTCCGCAGCCCGTGCACCAGCAGCACCACGCCGAAGACCAGCAGGCCCAGCCCGGGAAGCCCGGTCAGGACGCCGGCGAGGCGGACCTCGAGCGGGGTGGGCGGCGGGTTCTCGGGATGCGACACGGGCGCGGCCCTTCTGCAGCTGCGGTGCGGAACTTTGCGGGAACTTGCCGGGGCACAGCCACCCGACCAGCGCGAGTCACCGTGCGTGAGCACTACTGATCGTATGCCACCCGGTCGGCCGTTTTCCGGGGCGGCGGCCGAAGAGAAAATCGGGGCAGTCGTGGATGAGCGGGCGGTCGGCCCGGGTGCACTTGTCACGACGCGCGGAGTTTTCGCCGTCTGCAGAGGAGGACCGCCCGCCACAGGGTCGCCACAGGTCACCGAGCCGGGACGGCGTGCGCAAGCGGCTGAGCTTCGCGTCACCATGTGGCGCTGGAGGTACGTCCGCCGAGCGAAATGCACTTACCCTGCGGTAGTGCGCGCCATCCTCGTCGTGAACCCCCAGGCCACCTCGACCACCGCGGGTGGCCGGGACGTGCTGGCGCACGCGCTGGCCAGCCAGGTGAAGCTCGACGTCGTCGAAACCGACTATCGCGGGCACGCGCTCGCGGTGGCCCGTTCGGCGGCTCGCGACGGCTACGACCTGGTGGTGGCGCACGGCGGCGACGGCACGGTCAACGAGGTCGTCAACGGCCTGCTCGCCGATTCCGCGGGCGCTCCCGGGCGCTCCGGGTCCGTCCCGATGCTCGGCGTCGTGCCGGGCGGCTCGGCCAACGTGTTCGCGCGCGCGGCCGGACTGCCCGCCGATCCGGTCGAGGCGACCCACCAGTTGCTCACCGCGCTGGAAACCGAACGGACCCGAAGGATCGGCCTCGGGCTGGCCGACGGGCACTGGTTCACCTTCAACGCGGGCCTCGGCTGGGACGCCGACGTCGTCGGCCGCGTCGCGAAACGGCGCGGCAAGCAAACCAGCGCGAGCCTCTATCTGCGGGCCGCGGTGCGCTCCTACTTCCGGCCTCCGCTCGGGCGGCCGGCGCTGACCGTCCGGATCCCGGGCGAGGAACCCGCCGAGGCGGTGACCGCGTTCGTGTCGAACACCGATCCGTGGACTTACCTCGGGGAACGTCCGGTCCATCTCAACTCCGGCTGCTCGTTCGAGACCGGATTGGGCCTGTTCGCGTTGAACGGTCTGCGATTGCCCACCGTGTTCACGCATGTACGGCAAGCTCTCCTCACGGAGAGCGATCAGCACGGCCGCCGTCTGCTCCGCCGCGACGATGTGCCTCTGATCCGCATCGACGCAGCTGAACCGGTCAACTTCCAGGTCGACGGGGACCTCGTCGGGCAACGCACCCGGGTCGAGTTCCAGAGCGTCCCGGATGCACTCACCGTAGTCGGATAGCCGACCGACCCCTGATCGCCCGCGGCAAAGTGTGTGCTGCCGCTCGGCGACGCAAACCTTCCGTTCACCGCACCGGCCTTCCGGCGAGCGGACATTTTCAGAACGAAACCGCAGGTCAGAGGCATAGCTCGGGCGGGTGAGCTGACTCACCGATCTTGTCGAAACCCTTGTCGAACGCGGTGCTTCGTGAAAGCATTCACAAGCACCCAAAAACACGACCGCCACTACTGTGGCGCGGCCCTCCCGCGTCACTGTGAAGGAGCTCACGAACATGGACTGGCGCCACGACGCGGCCTGCCGAGACGAGGACCCCGAGCTGTTCTTCCCGGTGGGAACCAGCGGTCCGGCTCTGTTGCAGGTCTCCGAGGCGAAGGCCGTGTGCCACCGCTGCCCCGCGGCTTCCGACTGCCTGGCCTGGGCTTTGGCCAGCGGCCAGGACGCCGGCGTCTGGGGCGGAATGAGCGAAGACGAGCGACGCGCGCTCAAGCGCCGCCGTACGCACATCGGCACGCGTACCACCGCCTGAGTCTTTCGACTCAGCTGCTGCACCCAGAATCACATCGCACCACCTCGGACCGGACTTTCGCCCGGCGGGCATTCGCGTGCCCGTGCCGCACATGGCGACATATACCCGGTTCGAGCGTAACAACCGAGGTCGGCCACCCCGCATCCGGGTGCCGCCTCACCCAGGACTATCCACGTCCTCCCGCGGAACGTTGAACGGGCCGGTACCGCCGAGCTTCACCGGTACCGGCCCTTCGACGCGTCTGGGTCCACTGTGGACACTTCACGCCTCGAGCGCCCAGCGCACGTAGCGCATCTTCGGGGCGAACCCGGCGTGCTCGAAAACTCCGGGAGCGCCGGACGGGCTCGCCGCGTCCACGGTCAGGCTGGCTTGGTCGTAGCCGTTTTCGACCGCGGCCCGCAACGCGCACCCGATCGCCGCGCTGGCGAGCCCGCGGTTCCGGTAAGCGGGAACCGTGCCGATCACCATGAGATGCGCGTCGCGGATACCGGTCGCTTCGGCGTCGGCGGCCCAGGACAGGGTCAGCACGAGACTCGCCGGAACACCGGTTTCCTTGTCCCGTAGCAGAAAGCTGAGTTCCGGCCGCAGCGCGTGGCCGGCGAATTTGTTCTGCCACGCGTCCGCGGGCAACGGCGGCGCGTTCCAATGATCCACAAAGGACTCGTTGCGGACGAGCCGGAACTCGTCGGCGTTCTCCGCCGACCACCGCTCGACGCGAAACCCGCCGGGCACCGGCGCGACCGCACCGCCCAGCGGATGTTCCATCCGCCGGAAATACCGGACCGGCGCGAACCCTTGCGAGCGAACGAGTTCCGGCACGCCCTCGATGTGCTCGGCTTTGTGGACGTCCACAAAGAGCCTCAGCTCCGGGTGGTGCGCCGCGTGCACCGTTCTCGCCGCTTCGATCCCGGCTTTCACGAGCGTGGTGCCGATTCCGCGGCGGCGGTATGCGGGATGGACTCCGCCGTCGAGAAGCACCCGGTCGACCTCGTCCGCGAACTGCTTGTAGCGGATTTTCATGTAGCCGACCATGCGCTCGCCGTCGAACGCGGCGAGACTCGCGCGTTCGAGATCGGCGTACGGATCGATCAGCTCCTGGAGAGTGTCTTCCGCGGTGTAGTACTCGCCGATCCGGTCGACCGCCTCGATGGCGTTGAGCAGATCGGCCGACGACTGGGCGTCCGCTTTCGTGAGCGGCCGCCACGTGAGGGCAGGCATGCGCCGGACAGTAATCCGGTGCGAACAGGCTGTCGCCAGGTTTTCTAGAGCCGCCGCGACAACGGAATCCGCAGCGCCGCTTCGGTGCCCGGGACCCGGTTGCCCGCCTCGTCGGTCCGGACCTGGCGCAGCGAAAGCGACCCGCGCAGTTCCGATTCGACCAGCGTCCGCACGATCTGCAGGCCCAGCCCGTCGCTGCGCTCCAGCGAGAACCCGGACGGCAGGCCGCGGCCGTTGTCGCGGATCAGGATGTCCAGCCAGCGCGCGGACCGCTCCACGATCAGCTCGACCTTGCCCGGCCGTCCCTGCGGGAACGCGTGCTCGATCGCGTTCTGCACCAGTTCGGCCAGCACCATCACCAGCGGCGTGGCGATCTCGGCCACGACCACGCCGAACGAGCCCTTGCGCGTCATGCCGACCTGCGATTCCGCGGTGGCGACCTCGCCGACCATCGGGAGCACGTTGTCGAGCAGCTTGTCCAGGTCCACGCGCTCGTCGACGGAGATCGACAGCGCCTCGTGCACCATCGCGATCGACGACACCCGCCGCACCGATTCGCCCAGCGCCAGCCGGGCCTCGTCGCTCGTGGTGCGCCGGGACTGCAGCCGCAGCAGCGCGGCAACGGTCTGCAGGTTGTTCTTCACGCGGTGATGGATCTCGCGGATCGTGGCGTCCTTCGACATCAGCGCGCGGTCGCGGCGCTTGACCTCGGTGACGTCGCGGACCAGCACCAACGCGCCCGCGGGCTGCCCGGCCGGGCGCAGCGGCAGCGCACGGAACAGCACGACCGCGCCGCGCTTCGAGTCGGCCTCGGTGCGGGTGGAGGGCTTGCCGTCGAGGGCCTCGATGATCCGGTGCGACACCTCGGTGGCGTCGAACGGGTCGCGGATCAGCAACCGGGTGAGCGGGGCCAGCCGCTGTCCGACGAGGTCCGATTCGTGGCCCATCCGGTGGTAGGCGGACAGGCCGTTCGGGCTGGCGAACACGACGGTGCCGGCCTGGTCGAGCCGGACGAGACCGTCGCCGACGCGCGGGCTGGTGTGCGTGTCGGTCTGGTTGCCGCCGGCGGGCGGGAAGGTGCCGTCCACGATCATCTGGCACAGGTCGCCCGCGCTGCCGAGGTAGGCGATCTCCAGCGGGCTCGGGACGCGCGGCGCGGCGAGGTTGGTCTCGCGGCTCAGCACGGCGATCACGTCGCCGCCGAAGCTCACCGGCACCGCCTCGCGGCGCATCGGCAGGTCCCGGTACCAGTGCGGGTCTTCCTCGCGGCAGATCTTGACCTCGCGCATGGCCTTGGCCAGCTGCGGATGCTCGTCCACGGTGAACCGGGTGCCGACGACGTCCTCGGGATGCGCGGTGGGCGCGGTCGTCGGCCGGGCGTGCGCGACACACACGAAATCGCCGCCGTCGGGCTGGTGTTCCACGGAAACCGGAACCCAGAGCAGGAAGTCGGCGAACGACAGGTCGGCCAGCAGCTGCCACTCCGCGACGACGGTCTGCAGGTGGTCGGCCGCTTCGCCGGGGAGGCCGGTGTTCTCGGCGAGCAGGTCGGCAAGGGTCGACACGGCTACCGGCCGCCCTCGAATGCGGTGTGTTCGTTCATGCCTGCGCACCTCCTGAGTCCATCCAACCAGAGCGCAGAAGCGGGTGCCGCCGAGGAGTCGCCGGGCCGCATGACACACTTGACCAGTTGACCCGTGCCCGGCCGGTGTGTCGCACCCCGCCCCGGGACACTCAGCACACCGAGGAGAGAACATGTCGAAGCGCGCCCGCAAGCGTCGCGACCGCAAGAAGAACGGCGCCAACCACGGCAAGAAGCCCAACGCCTGAGTCCGCGCCAGGACCTGACGCGGCCCCCGCACCGGATCGGTGCGGGGGCCGTTGTCGTGAAAGCGGTCAGTCGCGGCTGGTGCGCTGTTCCACGGTGATCTCGGTGCGCTCCACGGTGACGCCGCCCTGCGTGGCGACGGTCTGCCGGATCGACGCGCGCAGCCTGCTCTTCAGCTCCGCCGGGGCGAGGTCGCCGCCGCATTTGCGGGCGAGCAGGTGCTTGAGCTGCTCGTCGATGCCGTACTCCTCGAGGCACGGCGGGCAGTCCTCGATGTGCCTGCGCAGTTCCGCGTCCCGCTCCGGACTGCATTCGCGGTCGAGCAGCAGGTAGATCTCCGCGAGCGCGTCCTCGCAGGGCATCTTCTCCGCGGGCACGTCTTCCGAGCTCATCGTTTCGCCACCTCCTCGCGGTTCCCCCGGATGAAGCCGCGCTCGCGCGCGACGTCGGCCAGCAGGTCGCGCAGCTGCGCGCGGCCGCGGTGCAGCCTGGACATCACGGTGCCGATCGGAGTGTCCATGATCTCGGCGATCTCCTTGTACGCGAAACCCTCGACGTCGGCGAGGTAGACCGCGAGCCGGAACTCCTCGGGGAGCTTCTGCAGCGCCGCCTTGACGTCGGTGTCGGGGAGATTGTCCATCGCCTCGACCTCGGCCGAGCGAAGGCCGACCGACGTGTGGCTCTCGGCGCGGGCGATCTGCCAGTCGCTGATCTCGTCCGTGGGCTGCTGCACCGGCTGCCGCTGACGTTTGCGGTAGCCGTTGATGTAGGTGTTGGTGAGGATGCGGTACATCCACGCCTTGAGGTTCGTGCCTGCCTTGAAGGACGCGAACGCCGCGTACGCCTTCAGGTAGGTCTCCTGGACCAGGTCCTCGGCGTCGGACGGGTTGCGGGTCATCCGCATAGCGGCCGCGTACAGCTGGTCGAGCAGGGGCATCGCGTCGCGCTCGAAGCGCTCCGCTAGCTCCAGCTCGTCGGCCGCCGTCTCCGGCGCGGAGTTGGGGGTGCTCGGCAAACCGTTCCCTTCCCGTTCGGCGTCGATGCGCTTCTGCGCATACGGCAGCACCGAGTTTACGCGGGGGTTCGGGAAGCCGGTCCCGGGACGGCTCCTGCCGGGGCGGGGAGTGGCGAGCGTGGTGGTCACGATGTCTGTAACAGAACGTCCCGACCGGGCATTCCCGGCTTGTTTCGTAGACTCGCCCGCATGGCGGGCAAGGGCACTCCGGCGACGGCGCTGCTGCAGAAGCAGAAGGTGACGCACACCGTGCACACCTACGACCACGATCCCCGGGCGGAGTCGTTCGGCCTGGAGGCGGTGGAAGCGCTGGGCCTGGAGCCCGGGCGGGTGTTCAAAACGCTGGTCGCGGACGTGGACGGGAAACTCGTCGTCGGTGTGGTGCCGGTCACCGGCCAGCTGGATCTGAAGGCGCTGGCCGCGGCGGCCGGGGGCAAAAAGGCGAAAATGGCCGACCCGGCCGCTGCCCAGCGGGCCACCGGTTATGTGCTCGGCGGGATCTCGCCGCTCGGCCACCGGAGCCGCCTGCCCGTAGTCCTGGACGGTTCGGCGCTGGGCTATCCGACGATGTTCTGCTCCGGCGGCCGACGCGGGCTTGAGGTGGAGCTGGACCCGGCCGAACTGGTGCGGCTGACTGGTGCGGTGGTGGCCGGGATCGCGGCTGGTTAAGCGGCTTCGGGCGCTTCTGGTACTTCGAGGACGAAGAACAGGAAGCAGAGAAAAGCTTCCTTGCCCTGCATTTCCTCGGGGAACTTCTCGCGCGCGCCCTCTGCCGGATACGGCTCGCTGAGCACCGAGGTGCGGAATCCGGCCTTGGTGAAGGCTTCGGTCATCGCGTGCAGCGGGCGGTGCCAGTACGAGAGCACGCCCTTTTGGCCGTTGAAAGTGTATTCCTCGGACCATTGTTCGGTGGCGAAGTAGTTGCCCTCGGGGTGGACGATTTTGTAGATGATCGGATGGTTGACGGCCAGGATCAGCCGTCCGCCGGGCCGGATGATCCGCCGCAGCTCGGCCAGCGGAGCGGTCCAGTCCTCGAGGTAGTGCAGGACCAAGGCCGCGATGACGTCGTCGAACGCCTGGTCGGCGTAGGGAAGCGGCTGGCTGATGTCGGCGACCCGGAGATCCGCGTCGTCGCCGAGTCTCTGCCGCGCGAGGCGGACCATGGTGGCACTGAAATCGAAGCCGCTCACGTGCGCGCCGCGGTCCCTCAGCGAGGCGAACAACGGTCCGGCACCGCAGCCCGCGTCGAGGATCCTGCGGCCGGTCACGTCGCCAGCGAGATCGAGAATCGCGGGGCGGGTGTAGTAGGCGTTGATGAGACTGTGCTCGGTTTCGATCGCGTAGGCCTCGCCGAAGGTGTCGTAGTCATTGGCGAGGGTTTCGTCGGAAGCGTTGGCAGTCATGGAATCCACCCTGGCACGGGTTCGCTTTCTCGGACCGGCAACTGGGCGCGCACCGTAGTGCCGGAGTCCGGCAGGCTGACGATCGTCAGCCTGCCGCCCACAGTGTCCGCCCGGTCGCGCAACCCGGCCAGACCGCTTCCGTCGGTGGAATCCGAAGGGAAGCCGCAGCCGTTGTCACGGATTTCGAGGCACAGCTCCCCTGCCTCCAGCGAAAGCCGCATGGTCACCTGCGTGGCCCGGGCGTGCTTGAGAACGTTGGCCAGCGCCTCCGAAACGATGAAATAGGCGGTCTCCTCGAGGTCGACGGCGAACCGGGCGGCCCGCACCTCCGGATCGGCGTCGACGGCGACGGGGATCGGCATCCGGCGGGCGCGGGATTCCACCGCGGCCGCCAGGCCTTGGTCGGTCAGCTCGGCTGGGTGAATGCGGTGAGCCGCTTCGCGGACTTCGTCGATGACGCGGCAGAGCGCCTCCTGCGCCGCGTCGAGCGCCGGATCGACGTGGCCGGGATCCCGCCGGAGCTGGTCGCGGGCAAGCCCCAGCGTGGTCAGCAACACGATCAGCTCCTGCTGGATGCCGTCGTGCAGGCGCCGCTGGATCCGTCGCCGCTCGCTGCTCTGGGCGTGCACGATGCGGGCTCGCGACGCCTCCAGCTCGCCGGCCTGACGCTCGATCTGGTCCAGGCGGGCCAGCAGTTCCGCGGAAAGCCCGACGTTGTGCACTGCCAGCGCGCTCTGCCGGGCGAGGGTGGTGACCAGTTCCTCGTCCGCGGCGGTGAACTCCCCTTCGGTCTTGGGACCGCACTCGATCAGGCCCAGCCGGTCCCCGCCGTGCCGGAGGGCCGCTTCCAGGCGAGCGGTCGCGCTCGGCGGCGGTTCGCCCGCGGTCGCGACGACCGATTGTTCCGGTGGTTGCAGGCGCACGCGTGCCCAGCGCAGATCCAAGGCCTCGCGCAGACCGCCGGCCAGCTGATCGGCGAGCGCGGGCAAGTCGAATGCCTGCTCAAGAGTGCCGCCGAGGTGCACCAGAAGTTCGTAGCTGCTGGGACGGCGACCGAACACCCGGAGGGAAGCGGCGCGGGAAAGCCGGGCCCGGATCGGCAAGACCGCCAGGGCCGCGGCGACCGTGACCAGCATCGCCGGCCAGAGCGAGAGAAAGCGGCTCGCGGCGAGGCTCAGCCCGGCCACCACGCCGAGGTACCACAACGCGATCAGCAACCAGAGCAATCGGTACCGGGTCGAACGCCGGACCTCGACGCCGAGCATCCGGTAGCGGAAAGCCGCCACCGCCAGCGCGACCGGAACCGCCACCGTCGCCAGCAAGACGAGGATCGGGGCGAGTTGTCCGGTGCTGCCGGGCACCAGCCGGCTCGCCAGGACCAGCGGGGCCAGCACCGCCGTACCGACGAGCACCGCCATCCCCAGCAGCCAGCGCAGGAGGCGCCGTTGTGCCCGGGGAAGCAGAAAGTACCGCGCGGCCAGCAAAACCGGTCCCAGCACGAGAAGCCACATCCCCAGCGGAATCGGGCTGACCGGAAGCGGCCCGCCCGCGAACGTGAGGACCAGCGCGAACGGCACCACCAGCCACAGCGCGCGCAGCACCGCCTTCTCGTAGGCGAACCGGTAACGACCGTCCGGCAGCAACCCCACCAACCGGACCGCCGTCACGACGAGAACCGCCGCGATCCCTCCGATCAGCACTCGCCAGATCCGGGGCAGCTGAACGAAATCGAACGCGTTTCCCGCCGCGGCGGCCAGGAACGCGACAGCCGTCAGCATCGCGAACAGCACGCCGACGGCCAGCGCCTGCCGCGCGACCGGATGCGGTGGCACCAGCCGCCACGCGAAAACCCCGACCAGCCAGCTCGGCAGCGGCCCGGCGACTGCGATCGCCAAGGTGAGCGGGTTGTCCAGCACGGTCAGTGCCGCGACGACCGACCAGAGCACGCAGGCCGCGCCAGTCAGCGCGGACACCCGGAGCAACCACCGCATCTTCCCTCCCCAGTGGCCACCATGGTCGCCGGGCTCGCCGGTAGAGGCAAACCTCCACCGGGACGCCAGGACTGCCGGATGTTCCGGGCCGCCGCGGCACGCGAGAGTTCTGGGGCCAGCTGGACCCCAAACCGTTGCGGAGGAAGAAATGTTTCGTGGATTGATCGTGGTCGTCGCCGCGTCGCTGCTCGCGGGAAGCACTGCCCAGGCTCAGCCCGCGCCATCGCTCGTCCTCGATCTGCCGGCACCGACCGGCCCGCATGCCGTCGGCGTCGCAGAACTGCATCTGGTCGACCGGGCCAGACCGGACCCGTGGGACGCCAAGCTGGCCTTTCGGGAGCTGATGACCACCGTGTTCTACCCCGCCGCCGACACTCGCGGCTACCCGATCGCCCCGCAGATGACGGCCGCCGCGGCACAGCTTTTTCCCGGGATTGACGCCCAATGGCTGCATCCGGAACTACCGCGTTCGGGGGTGGACTGGGCAGCCACCATGACCCACGCGCACACCGGCGCGCCCGCTGAGCCGGTCCGGCGACCGGTCGTGCTCTACAGCCCGGGCCTCGGTGACCCGCGCACGCTCGGCACCAGTGTCGCGGAAGACCTGGCCAGCCACGGCTACGTGGTGGTGACTGTCGATCACCCCGGAGAGACGAGCGAGGTCGACCTGCCGGGCAGACTGCCGCGGACCATCAAGGACCTGCCCGCCGATCCCCGAACCAGTCCGTCGGTCTTCCGCACGATGATGACCACTCGCTTCGCCGACCTCCGCTTCGTCCTCGACGAGCTGGAATCCCTTGCCGCGGGCGGGAATCCGGACGCGGAGAAACGCACTCTGCCCGACAGTCTCGACCGAGCCCTTGATCTGCGGCGCGTCGGCATGTACGGCCACGGAGCCGGCGGCGCGACGGCGGCCGAGGCGTTGTACGAGGACCCGAGAATCGACGCGGCAGCCGACCTGGACGGGTACCTCGACTACCTGCCGGACTCTCCCGGCCAGGACGGCGAACTGCTCCCGGTGGCCGCGCACGGCGTCCACCGGCCGGTGTTGCTGCTGGGAACAGCCGGTTTCCGGGACGCGCGGATCACCCGGACGTGGTCCGCGCTGCTCGCTCACCGGCACGGTTGCACCCGCTGGTCGCAGATCGACGACGCCGCGCACTGGGCGCTCACCGACTTCGGCGTCGAGGCACCCCAATTGGAAGCTGCCGGGCTGATGAGCCAGCAGAACCGGGACAAGCTCGTCGGGACCATCGGGGATGCCGCGGCTGTAGTGCGTGATCGCGTGGTCTCGTTCTTCGATCAGCACTTGCGGCATCGCACTCGCTGACTGTCAGGCGGGCGTGTCGTGGCGGAGGTAGGCCAGTACCGCCGCCACGCGGTGGTGCAGGCCGGGCTCCCCGGCGAGGCCGAGCTTCGCGAAAGTGGAGTTGACGTGCTTCTCGATCGTCGATTCGGCCAGGTTCAGGGACTCGGCGATACCCCGGTTGTTCCGGCCCTCGGCCATGAGCCGCAGGACGTCGAGTTCGCGCGCAGTCAGCCTGGCCAGCGGCGATGCGGCGTCGCGCCGGCGGCTGTGCAGCAGAACTTCCACGATGCGCGGGTCGACCACCGAGCCGCCGGAGGCGACTTCGCCGAGAGCGCGGACGACTTCGCCGACGTCGCCGATCCGTTCCTTGAGCAGGTAGGCCAGCCCTGAGGTGCCGTGCTGGAAGAGGGCGAACGCGTACTGTTCGCTGGCGTGCTGGGACAGCACCACCACCCCGATCCCGGGATGACCGGCCCGGATGGCATGGGCGGCGGTGATGCCTTCGAGGTGGTGGCCGGGCGGCATCCGGATGTCCGCGACCACCGCGTCCGGACGCTCGCGCTCGACGGCGGCGAGCAGTTCCTCGCCAGTGCCGACAGTGGCAAGGACCGTGACGCGGCCAGAGCCTTCGAGGAGTTTGCGGGTGCCTTCCCGGACCAGGTAGTGGTCGTCGGCGATGACGACGCGCAGCTGATCGGTCATTTCGCGGTCTCCGAATCCGACGGCTGCGCGCGAGCCCACTACGCCCAGTCTATCCGCCGCCGCCCGAGCAAAACCGGGATCAACGACAGTTGCCCACAGGCCCGGCAAGCTGTGGACAACTCCTCATAACAAGCACTGACCTGCAGTTTTGTCACACCGGACTATCCACACCCGCACCGTCAAAGATGCGGCCGGACAACCCGCCCCAGCCACTCCGCCGCGGCCCGCGCCACCGCGTCCAAATCGCTCGCCAACGAATGATCCCCCGCCACCACGACAACCTCGTGATGCGGCGCGGCCGAAGGCCTCCCGAACGGATCCCGCTCACCCTGGATCACCAGCGCGGGCACCTCCACCGCGTCCAGTTCGGCCTGCCGCGACTTCTCCGGCTTCCCCGGCGGATGCTCCGGAAAAGCCAAGCACAGCACCGCGACCGCCTGCCCGGCCGAGGCCGTCCGGCAAGCGACCCGCGCACCGGAAGACCGACCGCCGAACACCAACGGCAAGTCGTCGAACCGGGCGGAAATCTCGTCCGCCACCGTCAGCCAGGCCGTGTCCAGTTGCTTGGCCGGAGCCGGAGCCCGGCGGCCAGCCACCCGATACGGCTGTTCCACCAGCGCCACATGCATCCCGGCCGCCTTCGCCGCCTGGGCTACCGCCACGAGATCCTTCGCCCCGATGCCGCCGCCCGCGCCGTGGCCGAGCAGCAGCACCGCGTCGCCGTCGGGCGCGCAATGCAGTTCGACCCGCGCGAGGCCGTGTTCGGTGTCGATCTCCAGCGTGGTCATGACAGGTCGAACAGCGAGTCGACGGACTGCTCGGTTTCCGCGCGCCGCAACAGGTCCGGGCCGTTGTTGCGGACGTTGTTCACCAGGCTCGACACCGGCCGCAGCTCCAGCGATTCGACGACCGCGGGCGGCGTCGGCACCATCAGTTCGTCCACTTCGGACCGGTCCGGGTCGAGCCAGCCCGTCCAGTGGTCGCGCGGCACGATCAACGGCATCCGGTGATGCACGTCGGCGAGCTGGCCTTCGGCGTCCGTCGTGATGATCGAGAAGGTGATCAGCGGTTCGGCGTCGGCGTCGTCCTTCGGCCGCCAGCTCTCCCAAATTCCGCCGAACGCAAGCGAATTCCCGGAGGGATCCGTCATGTAGAACGGCTCCTTCTCCTTGCCCGTGCGCCGCCACTCGAACCAGCCGTCGGCGGGAACGAGACACCTGCGCGACGCCAGTGCGCGCTTGAACGCGGGCTTCTCCTTCGCGGTTTCCGCCCGGGTGTTGATCATCCGCGAACCCGCCGAAGGATCCTTGGCCCAGAACGGAACCAGGCCCCACCGCATGATCCGCAGCGAGCGCTCCGCCGGTTCGTCTTCGAGGACGAGCCCGTCGGCGTCGCGGGGATGGCGCTGCACCACGGTCACGACGTTCTTGGTCGGCGCGACGTTGTGGTCCACTCGCGCCCGGCCCTCGGTCAGGTCGACCGCGGCGAACTCCTCGACCAGCTTCGCCGGGTCTTTCGTCGCGGCGTAACGGCCGCACATGCCAACCTCCTCGGGGTGCCTCAAGGGCCATCGTCGCACGCAAACCGGGCCCCGCGCGACCGGCATGGGATCATTCGACCAGGCAAAGGGCGACCGGGAGGACGTGGGCGGCTTGGCGCGAGGCGACTGGACGCGGCTGGACGAATCCGACGTGCGGGTGCGTCCCGGCAAGGGCACCAGGCCACGCAGCAAGCGCAGGCCCGAGCACGCCGACGCGGTCACCGCGATGGTGATCGGCAAGGACCGCGGCCGCTGGACGTGCGCGGTCGACGCCGACCCGGGCCGCGTCGTGATGGCCATGCGGGCCCGCGAAATGGGCCGCGTCTCGGTGGTCGTCGGGGACATCGTCGCGCTGGTCGGCGACGTGTCCGGACGGCCCGACACGCTCGCCCGGATCGTCCGCGTCGACGAGCGCACCAGCGTGCTGCGCCGCACCGCCGACGACACCGACCCGTACGAGCGCGTGGTCGTCGCGAACGCCGCGCAGCTGCTGATCGTCACCTCGCTGGCCGACCCCCTCCCCCGGCCCGGATTCATCGACCGTTGCCTCGTCGCGTGCTACGCGGGCGGCCTGGAACCCGTGCTGTGCCTGACGAAAGCCGACCTCGCCAGCCCGGATTCGCTGCTCGCCGGCTACGCGGGCCTGGACGTCCCGGCCATCGTCACCCGGCACGACGAGGAACCCGAGGGCCTGCGCGAACGCCTCGCCGGCCGGATCACCGCCCTCGTCGGACACTCCGGAGTCGGCAAGTCGACATTGGTCAACCGGCTGGTCCCCGCCGCCGAACTGGCGACCGGCGACGTCAGCTCGGTCGGCAAGGGACGGCACACCTCGGTGGCCGCGGTGGCGTTGCCGCTGGCAGGCGGGGGCTGGGTGGTCGACACCCCCGGCGTCCGGTCGTTCGGCCTCGCGCACGTGACCGCGGACGACATCGTCGACGCCTTCGAGGAGTTCGCCGAGGCCGCCGAGGAATGCCCGCCGAACTGCGGCCACCTCGGCCCGCCCGAGGACCCGGGCTGCGCGCTGGACGCCGTGGTCTCCGACGGCAACGCCGGGGCGGACCGGCTGACGTCGCTGCGAAGGCTTTTGGTCTCGCGAGCGGGCGGCGGAAACAGCGGCGGCGACATCCGCGCCGAATCGTGATCTGACCGGCGTAACCCCTGGCGTCCGCTGCCGATACGAAGTGCGACAGCACCAAAGTCCAGGGGGAACTTCATGCGGCTCCGCGTTGGCGCCGTGGCCGTTTGCGCCGCGCTCGCGCTGGCTGGGTGCGGCGCGCCCGCAACGTCGTCGGCGGCGAGCCCGTTCGCTGATGCCGGATCGCTCGCCGCGGCCATCCGCCAGAGCCTCGGCAAAACCGGCACGGTGCGGCTGATCATGTCCGACGAGGGCGGCAAAGGATCGGCCGAAGTCGAGGTCGGCCTCCTCTACAACGGCCCGCACACCGCGGTCGACCTGCGCCTGTCCAACGGCAGCGAAGTGCGCATGCCCGGCGAGACGTTGTTCTTCAAACCGGCCAGCGCGCAAGCCGACCAGCTTGACTCCGCTCGCCGGTGGATCCGTTTCTTCCCGCTCGCCACTGACATGTACTCCAGAGCGTTCTGGAAGCTCGCGAAGCAAACCGCCGAACAGACCGACCCGCTGCGCACCGTCGACCAGCTCGCCCAGGCCGGCGAACTGACCGGGTCCGAGCAGGTCGAACTCGACGGCCGCAAGCTCACGCACTACACCGTGCAGCTCGATTTCGACCGCGTCGCCGAGCATCTGATCGGGTTCATCGCCGACGAATCGCAGGACCGGATCCGGGCGCGGCTGTCCGGGAAGGGCGTCCGGATCCCGCTGAACCTGTGGCTGGACGACTACCAGCGGCCGGTCAAGGTCACCCTGGACGAACGGCCCATGGCCCGGTTCGACCCCGGCCTGACCGGCTCCGTGCTGACCGTCCGGTACCAGCGCTGGGGCACTCCGGTCGAGGTCGCGGCGCCAGCGGCGGATCTGGTGGACAACATGGGCGGATAAGATAAACCGGAAGAAAACCTCTCCGGCGGAGGGAACCTTTGCCCGCCGGACAGCGTCACAGAAGCGACCTCGCGGAGTCACCCGCCAGTGGCCCGCGCGCCGGACCGCAAGGACGCGGCCATCGAGGCCGGCCGGCGACAACGCAGGTGAAAGACCGATTCCTTCCTAGGGGGAGAACCATGCGCAAGACCACGACGTTCGCCGTCGCCGCCGGTGCGGCGCTGGCGCTGGTGCTGACGGGCTGCGGCTCGAGCGCCGAGAACGGCACCGCGGCCCCGGCCGGCCAGGCCAAGGACGGCGGGTCCGGCCTGGCGTCGCCGTTCAGCGACGCACTGAAGCTGGCCGACGCGGCCAAGCAGGGCACCGAAAAGGCCAAGTCGGCGAAGATGTCGATGGACATGGCGATGGGCGGCCAGACCATGAAGGCCGAGGGCGCGATGCGCTTCGACGGCGAGAACTCGGCCATGACGATGACGATGAACATGCCGCAGGGCTCCATCGAGATGCGCTACGTCGACAAGACCCTCTACATCAAGGTCCCGGCCGCGCAGGCCAAGCAGTTCGGCTCCGACAAGCCGTGGCTGAAGATCTCGCCGGACGCCAAGGACCCGACGTCGCAGTCGTTCAGCAAGATGATGTCGCAGTCGACCCAGCAGAGCGACCCGACGCAGATCCTCGACCAGGTGTCGAAGACCGGCCAGATCGTCGGGGCCGACCAGGTCGAGCTGAACGGCGAGAAGGTCAACCACTACAAGGTGGAGATGGACGTCAGCAAGTCCGTCGAGACCTACTCCAAGGGCCAGCCCGCCGAGGTCCAGGAGCAGATGAAGAAGATGCTCGCGGGCAAGAACATCAAGATCCCGGCCGAGATCTGGATCGACAAGGATCAGCTCCCGCTGCAGATCACGATGGACCAGTCCGAGATGATGAAGTCGCTCGGCGCGTCGACGGGCTCGAGCGCCGCGGCCGCCGCGGGCGGCAAGATGACCGTCAAGTACACCGACTGGGGCAAGCCGGTCGACGTGGCCGCGCCGCCCGCCGACCAGGTCGCCGACTTCGGCGAGGTCATGAAGAAGATGGGGCACTGATCCCCGAGGCTTTTCGCGGGCCCCGAGCCGCTCCGGCTCGGGGCCCGTTTTTTGTGCGCTACTGCCGGTAGCACGCGTTCCCCCGAACGGGTCGGCCCCGCTCGCTGTGCTTGGCTTGAGGCCCTTACGGCCGGTCAGAGAGGGTTTTCGGATGCGCAGGACGGCCGTCGCGGGTGTCGCCGCGCTGCTGGCGATCGCCTCGGCGGGATGTTCCGGCACCCCGGAGCCGCAGCGCTTCACCGACGCCCGCGCGCTCGCGGACGCCGCCTCCGCCGCGACCTTGGCCGGGCACACCGCGAAGTTCACCGCTGACGTCACCACCGGCACCCTCGTGTCCCACGGAAAGGGCCAGGCGAAATTCGACCGCGCGGGAACGGCTCTGTCGATGACGACGGACTACGTCGGCGAGCCGATCGAACTGCGCCTGGTCGACAAGACGCTGTACGCGAAGGTCCCGGAGAGCGCGCGGGACCAGGTCACCGACCACAAAGCGTGGGTGAAGGTGTCGCCGGACGGCACCGACCCGCTTTCGCAGGTGCTGGGCGGCAGCCTGGCGCAGCTGGCCGAGCAGAACGACCCGGCACGCACCCTGGCGCAGGTCCGCACGGCGGGGACGGTGGCCTCCAGCGAGGAAACCACCCTCGACGGAGCCTCGGCCGAGCACTACCACCTGACCGTCGACCTGGCGAAGCTCGGCTCCGAACTGCCCGGCGGCCTGCCCGCCGAAGCGCTGACCCGCCTCGGCGACCGCGGCAAGACGGTCCCGTTCGACCTTTGGCTGGACGCGCAGCACCGGCCGATGCAGCTGGTCCTGGACCTGACGCCGGTCATGCAGGCCACCGGCCAGACCGGTGTCGCCACAGTCAAAGCGCGCTACACGGACTGGAACTCCCCCGTCACGGTCAACGCCCCCGCCCCGGCCGACATCGGCACCCTGACCGGCGGCTGACCCGCCACCAAAGCCTCGTGAGTGTTTATCCCGGTTAGAACCGGCATAAACACTCACGAGACCCGGCACCCTGACCGGCGGCTAGGCCAGGCCAGCGGGCCGCACCCGCAGCTTGGCCGCGATGCGGGCGAGCGCCTGCTGGTCGGCGGCGGTGAGCCACTGCGCCTCGGCTGACTGTCCGTGAAGGGCTCCTTCCGGGAATCTGATTCCCTCAAGGAGTCCTTCACGGACCGCTAAAGCAGTTCGAGCAGGAAGGGCAGTTCCTGCAGCGCGTACCAGGCCAGCTCGTGGTCTTCGGCGTCGCCGAGGGTGAATTCGGCGTCCTCGTCGCCGAGATCAGCCGCGTCGATCACCGCCGCGGCGGCGGTCACCGCGTCCTCCGCCTCGGCCGAGTCCACGTGGATGGCCGCGATCTGGGACTTCGGCACCGGACCCGCGAGCCGCACGACGGCCGAGTCCAGATCGGGCCGCAGCGTCGCGTCGTCGACGTCCACCGACACCACCGCGCGCCGCGGTTCGCCCTTTTCCTCAGCGGCGATCAGGCGCAGCGAGGCCCGGGCCGCGTCCAGCAAAGCGGCGTATTCCAGTTCCTCGTCGGAACCGCTCGCGTACGCCTCGCGCAGGGCGGGCGTCAGCGCGAAACCGGTGCCGCTGCGAGCGCGGAACTCGCCGTTGGCCTCCAGGTCTCGCAGCATCGCGATCGTCGCAGGCAGATAAACCCTCACCAGTGCGCACCCTTCAGCTCTTCAAGCGCTTCTTCGATCATCCCGCCGAGCAGCCCGACGTCGAACGCGGCCTTGCGGTCGCCGTTGAGTCCGAAGTAGACACCGCCGTGGTAGGAGGTGACCCCGATCGCCAGCGCCTGCGTGCGCATCAGCGGCATCACCGGGAACATCTCCACCAGTCTCGCCTCCCCGGCGTACATCGGCACCTGCGGCCCCGGCGAATTCGTGATCATCAGGTTGAAAATCCGCCCGGACAGCGATCCGCCCGCCCGCGCGCCGAGCGAATGCAGCGTCGCCGGCGCGAAGCCGCTCACCTTCAGCAACCCGCGCGCGGCCACCGATCTTCCCGAATTCAGGTGCTCGGCCATCGCGTGGCCGATGTGCTGCAGCCGCAGCACCGCGCTCGGCTCGCCGACCGGCAGGTCGATCAGGTACGCCGCGACCTGGTTGCCGACCAGCGCGGGCGTGGCGAACTCGGCGGTTTCGGCGTCGGTGACCGCCATCGGCACGAGCGCGCGCACGGTTTCGGTCGGCGTGAGGTTCTCCCCGCGCGACAGCAGCCATTCCCGCAGCGCGCCGGTGATCGCAGCGAGGATGACGTCGTTGACCGTGCCGCCGTGGTCCGCGCGGATCTTGCGGAAATCCTCCAACCGCGTACGCACGACCGAGAACACGCGACCGCCAGACACCCGGACGTTCAACGGCCCGGGCGGTGCGGGCCGCGTGATCGTCGCCGCGACGCCACCGAGCGTTTCGACAGCCTTGCTCACCGTGGTCACCGCGTCGCCCGCGATCGAGCGCACGTTCTCGATCAGCTCGCCGGGCCGTTGCACGGTCTCGCTCATCGCGTCGAGGACCTGCTGCGTACGACTCGGCTCGCGCCGCGGCACCCACATGTCCTCGAACGGCTCGGGCGGTTCGGGGGTCTCATCGAGGATCAGCTGGCCGAGGTCGATCGTGCCGACACCGTCCACAACGGACTGGTGCGTTTTCGTCACCATCGCGACCCGGTCGCCGGACAATCCCTCGACGAAATACGCCTCCCACAACGGCCGTTCCGGCGCGAGCCGCCGCGACATCAGCCGCGCGACCAGGTCGAACAGCTGGTCGTCGCTGCCCGGCTGGGGCAGCGCGGAGCGGCGGACGTGGTAGTTCAGGTCGAAGTCGACGTCGTCCACCCACACCGGGCGCGCGAGATGCCCCGGCACGCCGAGCACGCGCTGGCGGTAGCGGGGCAGGAACGCCAGCCGCGCGCCGACGAGGTCGAGCACCTGCTCGTAGGTGAATCCGGACGACGGCCGCTCGAAGATCGCCACGCCCCCGACGTGCATCGGCGTCGTCTGGTCCTCGACGTACAGGAACGAGGCGTCCAGCGCGGACAGGCGGTCGGGCATGAGCCGATCCTTACACAATGCGAGACTGGCCGGTGTGGGTGATGAGCTGGCGGGTTCGCCGAAAGACCGCTTCCTGACCGTTTACGGGCGCAAGCCCGTGCTGGAGGCGCTGGGCGATCCGGACCTGCGCGTGGACAAGGTGATCCTCGCCGACACCGCGCGCGGCCCCGCCGCCACGGAGATCCAACGCGCCGCGAAAGCCGCCGGGGTGCCGGTGCAGCGCGCGAGTGCGCACCGGGTGAAAGTGCTGGCCGGCAACGGAAAACAGGACCAGGGCGTACTGGCCGATGTCGTCGCGCCCCGAATGCGCGCCCTTGCCGCGGCCCTCGACGACCGCCGTCCGCCTGCCCGGCTGCTGCTCCTAGACGGCATCACGACGCCAGCCAACGTCGGAATGATCCTGCGCACCGCGACGGCCGCCGGTTTGTCTGGCGTGATCGTGCCGCGCCGGGGCGTCGCCGCGCTGGATCCGATGGTGGTGAAGTCCTCGGCAGGCGTTGCCTTCCGGGCACCGGTACTGCGCTGCGGCTCGGCGCGCGAGGCGGCGGAAATGCTGGTGGAGGCCGGATACAGCCTGTTCGCGCTTGGTGCCTCGGCGGGGACGTCGGTGTTTGATGTGGAGCTGCCGCAGAGGTCGGCTTTCGTGCTGGGCGGGGAGACGGAAGGCGTCGGCGAGGCAGTCGCTGAGCTGGTGACCGAGTGGGTGTCGATCCCGATGCCCGGCGACGTCGAATCACTCAACGTCTCCGCCGCAGCCGCAGTCCTGTCCTTCGAACTCGTGCGACGCGGAGTCAACTGAACAACACCGCGAACGTCGAGGACATCGGTGTTCGATGTGGAGCTGCCGCAATGGTCGGCGTTCACGCTCGGCGGGAGACCGACGGCGGTGCCGAGGCGGTCGCTGAGTTGGTGACCGAGTGGGTGTCGATCCCGATGCCGGGCGACGTCGAATCGCTGAACGTCTCCGCCGCAGCCGCAGTGCTGTCCTTCGAACTCGTGCGACGCGGGGCCAGCTGAACAACACCGCGAGCGTCGAGGACATCGGTGCCCGACGCAAAACCGCCGCAACGGTCGCCGTTCGTGCTGGGAGAGGAGACGCGGCCGCAGTGCTGTCCTTCCAACTCGTGCGACGCGGGCTCAGCTGAACAACGCCGCCAGTTCCTCGAGAGTGTCGGCGATCGAGCGGTGGTGCACGCCGACCATGCCCGCGGCGACGGCCCCGCGCACGTTTCGTTCTGCGTCGTCCACGAATACGCATCTGGGCGCGGCCAGGCCGATCCGCTCGGCCGCGACTAGGTAAATCTCGCGGTCCGGCTTGGCCACGCCGACCTCGCCGGAGAAGACGAGTGCGTCAAAGTACTGCGACAGCTCGGTTTTCACCCCCGGCGCGGCTCCCGGAGCGTTCGAGACGAGCGCGGTGCGGGTGCCGTTCGCGCGGGCGTCTCGGAGGTATTCGTAGAGAAGCGCGGCGTCCGGGTCGGTAAGCACTCCGGCGTAGTCGACTAGCAAGCCTTTCAGCACTTCGTCAGCCTATCTGCCGTTCGGCCGCGCCAGGCCCATAGCGCATCGGGCAGATCCAGTCTGCGACATTCTGCCCTTTTCGCCGGATCAGGCATTCAATGTCCCATCGGGCGGCGGTGAAACGCACTAACTCCTGGGTGGACGTCCACGTTTCGGGAGGGAACTCAATGACGAACCACAGCCTCCGGCCGCTTTCCGCTGTCCCGGGGGTCACCGGCCGACGCACGCATCGTCGCGGCGCGTGGCCGTCGCCGTACGATCTGCCGCCTGCTGGGCATCGGCTGTTGCGGCTCAGCGATCCGCCTACCGGGCGACGGCTCAGCCAACGGCTCAACGCCATTCTCGAAGTCCTCGCCGGACGGCGCGCGGCCGGGCAGATCCGTCCGCTCGTGGACGAGGCGTTGTTTTCCCGGCTCAGCAGCCAGGGGCTGATGCCGGGCATCCGCCATCACGTCGCCGGGGAGCTGCGCGTCTGCCGTCCAGCCGAGACGGCGCTCGAAACCAGCGCGATCATCCATTCCGGACCTCGGGTGCTCGCGCTGGCGGCCCGGTTCGAGCGCACGCGGACGGGCTGGGTGTGCACGCGGTTTCACGTGCTCGCGCCGCGAACCGAAAGTGTGCAGGCTGGACGGCCGTCGGTGGCCTGAGCGGGACAGGTGTCCTGACTACCAGGACAAGGGTCCTGCGGCCACAAAGACTAAGCAGGCCTTATTTAGCGGGCATGGGTCCGAGCGGGTCATTCCGCCCAACCCGCTCGACCAGCCAACGCCGAGTCCACTGTGGACCCGAACGACAGAACGGCAGCACGAGCGTTCTCGTGCTGCCGTTCTCAGTCGTGCCATCCGCAGTGGACGGTCAGCGACGCGGTCCCTTCTTGCCCTTCTTGGACTGCGCCCGCTCGGCGGCGCGGCGTTCCCGCCGGGTGCCGCCGTTCGCGCCGCCCGCTTCCGAGTCGTTCGCACTGTCCGAATGGGACTCGACGCCGCCGCCCTCGGACGGGCCCGACATCGTCAGTCCGGATTGGACACCGCCGCCGCCGAGTCCCTTGCCGCGCAGGGCGGACGGGACCGAATCGGAGTCGGTGGCCGGCGGCTGGGGCGGAGCGGGGCGAGCGTGCTTGCCCCCGTCCTCGTCCTGGCCGAAGGCACCGGCCGCCGCGGCGGTCGCGGACGTGACTCCGCCCGGGAGCGCCGACGGTTCCGGCTGCTGCACGGTTTCCGGCTCGGCGCGCTCGACCTGGAGGTTGAACAGGAAGCCGACGGCCTCCTCCTTCAGCGAGTCGAGCATCGCGCGGAACATGTCGAAGCCCTCGCGCTGGTACTCGATCAGCGGGTCGCGCTGCGCGAGCGCCCGCATCCCGATGCCCTCCTTGAGATAGTCCATCTCGTAGAGGTGCTCGCGCCACTTGCGGTCCAGCACGGTGAGCATGACCTGGCGCTCGAGGCGGCGCATCGAGCCTTCCTCGCCGACCAGCTCGTCGATCTCGGCCTCGCGCTTGGCGTACGCGGCGAGCGCGTCGTCGACCAGCGCCTGGGTGAGGCCTTCCGCGTCGAGATCGCCGTCTTCGACCAGCTCGTCCCAGTCGAGACTCACCGGATACAGCGTCTTCAGCGCGGTCCACAGCTGCTCGTGGTCCCAGTCCTCGGCGTAGCCCTGGGACGTCGCGCCCGCGGCGTACGCCTTCACCACGTCGATGATCATGTGCTCGATCTGCTCGCGCAGGTCCTCGCCGCCGAGCACGCGCAGTCGCTCGGCGTAGATCACCTTGCGCTGCTCGTTCATGACCTCGTCGTACTTGAGGACGTTCTTGCGGGTCTCCATGTTGAGCTGCTCGACCTGGGTCTGCGCGCTCTTGATCGCCTTGGAGACCATCTTGTGCTCGATCGGCACGTCGTCCGGCAGCCGCATCGTGGTCATGATGCGCTCGACCAGCACCGCGTTGAACCGGCGCATCAGGTCGTCGCCCAGTGAGAGGTAGAACCGCGATTCGCCGGGGTCGCCCTGTCGTCCGGAACGACCGCGCAGCTGGTTGTCGATGCGCCGTGATTCGTGCCGCTCGGTGCCGAGCACGTAGAGGCCGCCCGCCTCGCGGACCGCGTCGGCTTCGGCCCGCGCCTCTTCCTTGATCTCCTCGAGCACCTTCGGCCACGCGGCCTCGTACTCCTCGGAGTGCTCGACCGGGTCGAGGCCGCGCTCGCGCAGCACCTCGTCGGCCATGATGTCCGGGTTGCCGCCGAGCACGATGTCGGTACCGCGGCCCGCCATGTTCGTGGCGACGGTGACCTGGCCCTTCTTGCCCGCGCGCGCGACGATCAGCGCTTCCTTGTTGTGGTACTTCGCGTTCAGCACCTCGTGCGGCACGCCCAGCTTGAGCAGCAGCTTCGACAGGTGCTCGGACTTCTCGACGCTCGTCGTGCCGACCAGCACCGGCTGGCCCTTTTCGTGCCGCTCGGCGATGTCCTCGGCGACGGCCTCGAACTTGGCCTGCTCGTTCTTGTAGATCAGGTCGGCGCGGTCCGCGCGGACCATCGGCCGGTTCGTCGGGATCGGCACCACGCCGAGCTTGTAGGTCTGGTGGAACTCGGCCGCCTCGGTCTCGGCGGTACCGGTCATGCCGGCCAGCTTCTTGTAGAGCCGGAAGTAGTTCTGCAGCGTGATCGTGGCGAGCGTCTGGTTCTCTGCCTTGATCTCGACGCCTTCCTTGGCCTCGATCGCCTGGTGCATGCCCTCGTTGTAGCGGCGGCCGACGAGGATGCGCCCGGTGAACTCGTCGACGATCATGACCTCGCCGTCGCGGACGATGTAGTCCTTGTCCTTGTGGTAGAGCTCCTTGACCTTCAAAGCGTTGTTCAAGTAGCCGACCAGCGGGGTGTTCGCCGCCTCGTAGAGGTTCTCGATGCCGAGCTGGTCCTCGACGAACCGGACGCCCTTCTCGGTGACCGCGACGGTGCGCTTCCGGACGTCGGTCTCGTAGTGGTACTTCGAGTTGATCAGGTTGGCCTTCTCGACCCGCTCGCGCGTCCCCATCGTGGTGGTGTCGATGCCCTGCATCAGCGGCGCGAGCCGGGCGAACTCGACGTACCACCGCGACGACTGGTCCGCCGGGCCGGAGATGATCAGCGGGGTGCGCGCCTCGTCGATGAGGATCGAGTCGACCTCGTCGACGATCGCGAAGTTGTGCCCGCGCTGCACGCACTCGTCGAGCGACCACGTCATGTTGTCGCGCAGGTAGTCGAAGCCGAACTCGTTGTTCGTGCCGTAGGTGACGTCGGCGTTGTAGTGCTTGCGCCGCTCCTGCGGGTCCTGCTCGGCGATGATGACGCCGACCTCGAGCCCGAGGAAGCGATGGATGCGGCCCATCCACTCGGCGTCGCGCTTGGCGAGGTAGTCGTTGGTGGTGACGACGTGCACGCCGTCACCCGGAATGGCGTTCAGGTAGGCCGCGAGGACGCAGGTCAGCGTCTTGCCCTCGCCGGTCTTCATCTCGGCGACCTGGCCGAGGTGCAGCGCGGCCCCGCCCATGAGCTGGACGTCGTACGGCCGCTGCCCGAGCACCCGGTGCGCCGCTTCCCTGGCGACGGCGAACGCCTCCGGCAGCAGCTCGTCCAGGGATTCGCCCTTGCCGTACCGCTCGCGGAACTCGTCGGTCTTGGCCCGCAGTTCGGCGTCCGACAGGTCCTTCACGTCGTCTTCGAGGGTGTTGATGTGATCGGCGATGTTGCGCAGCCGCTTCACCATCTTGCCCTCGCCCGCGCGGAGCAGGCGGTTCAGCACCATCCGGTCGACCTCACTAGCTGATCATGATCGAGCCCAGGCCGTTCCCGGGCAGTAATCGCCACGGCTGGCGCCCGTGTGCGCCGCCGCCGTCTCCCCCATCGTAGGGAACGCGGGCTGGTCCGCGCACGCACGTCGTCGCAGAAGGTCACGGGAGGTTTGCACAGGTCCCGACGAAGGTCGGGTAGCGCGTCGTGCTCCGGGCGCGCGGACGGCCCGCACGCGTTCGCGTGCGGGCCGCCGGCGAGGTTGTTCTCCGGTGGGGTCAGCCCAGCCGGATCACGCCGTAGTCGAAGCCCTTTCGCCGGTAGACGACACTCGGCCGGCCGGCCTCGGAGTCGTTGAACAGGTAGAAGTCGTGGCCGACCAGCTCCATCTCGTAGAGAGCCTGGTCCACCGTCATGGGGTCCGCGTCGTGTTGCTTCTCGCGGACGACGCGGCCGGGCTGATGGCCCAGGTCCTCGTCTTCCCAGCGCCCCTGCCGGGGAATGTCGCCCGCACTCGTCGCCGCGAAACCGTTCGCCATGGATTCGGTCGCGTCGGGTGCGTCCAGGACGGCCGTGCCCGTGGCGGGCCCGGCGACGGCATCGGATCCGCCGACCGCGGACGTCGCCTCGGCGACCGACTCGGGACGGCTGCGTCCGTAATGCACGCGCCTGCGGTCGTGTGTCCGCCGGAGCCGGTTTTCCAGCTTGGTGACGGCGGAGTCGAGCGCTGCGTAGAAGTCGGCTGCGCTCGCTTCCGCGCGAACAGCCGGACCGCGGCCCTTCCCGGTGATTTCGACGCGCTGGCAGCTCTTGGCCTGCCTGCGGTTGGGCTCGTGGAAGAGCTCCACGTCGTAGCGGATGACCTTCTTGTCGTAGCGCTCAAGGCGGGCCAGCTTTTCGCTGACAAGCGCCCGGTAATGCTCGGGCACCTCCACGTTGCGGCCCTTAACGACGATGTCCATACACGACCTCCCTCGCTGAGGAAACTGCGAGCTGTTGTGTTCTCACGGCACCGGTACTACAGCGGCTACTGCACGGGTTCGGCGGGCTGATAAAGAATTCGCGACCGGATCACGACGTCTCGTGGCGGTAGCGCGAACGCGGACTCAGCGGGCCGCCGGCGCCAGGGACATGGGCTGCACACCTCCCTGCCTGCGGGTATTGCTGATAGCGGTGCACGTTAGCTTCATCACGCCGTCCGCAACAGCCCCCGAGCCGGGGGATGTCACGATCCGGGAACCCGTCACGGGGCGCAGTGAATCATGCGTGCGCAGCCCGGAACCGCCGCCCGGAAGGCCGAGCGCGCGAGCCCAAGTTTCACGCGGACGGCTCAACCCGGCGACACCCCGGACGCCGAGGGTGACCGGCCCCCTCAGCACAGCCGCCACCTCGGTGGACTGCCCCGCCGCGGGAGTGATTCCGGCCTTGATCCTCATGTCCGGACAACGGGCGACGACGGCGGGAGGTTCCCTCTTGACATCACTCGTGTAGGTGACACCTGGCGGTAGTGTGCGTTCGAGCGCGGGCGGCCTCCCTGGCGAGAAAGCGGCGGAAGTTTTCGGACGGGTGGTTTTTGGAAGCGTTCCGTTTTAGCGGCGACCGGAGCGGACGATCAGTTTCCGAACAGCCGGATTTCGGTTTCGGATGGCGCCGGTCTCGGCACTCGGCGGATTCTCGGCGGACTGGGCCAGGGCGCGTTCGGGTTTCGGACGTGGGACAGGCTGCTTTCAGACTGTCGCCAGCAGGGCGAGTACCGCCACCACCGGCACGCCCGCGTTTTTCAACGCCGTGACGCATGCGGCGGACGTGGCGCCTGTGGTGATCACGTCGTCCACCACCACGACCCGCGTGCCCGGCGGCGGACGGCCAGCCGCGGCGAAGCGAAGTCGCCCTTCCAGGTTGGCCGCTCGTTCCGCCCGGCTCAGGCCGACCGCGTCCTGTCCGCCTTTCAACACCAGGGCAGGCGCGACATAAGCCCCCGTCAGCCGAGCGGCTTCCGACGCGATCCGAAGGACGTGCGGCCCTCCTCGAACCCGCGAAGCGGTCCGTCGGCTCGGAGCCGGAACCAGGCACCACGGACTGGCGCGAGGCTCGCCGGGAGACAACGCCATCAGGGCGGCGGCCAGTATCCAGCCCAAAAACGGGGCCACGTCCCGACGGCGGCGTTCCTTGCAGGCGATCAAGGTTCGCTTGGCGACGCCCGCGTAGCGCGCCAAGGCGTAGGCCGGAGCCAACGCCGCCAGCGGCGCGCGAAACACCTCAGTGGGGGACCCCCACGCCGTGGAGCATCCGGCGCACACGGCCGCGCCGCGGATCTCGCATCCCGCGCAGTAGGTCGGCAGGAGCAGGTTCATCAACAGTCTCAGCAACATGACCAAGAGTGTGCACCCGACCACCGACAGTTTCGGGCCGCGCGAAGACCGGAGCCCGGAAATCAGCCCGGATAGAACGGATCCGCGTTCTGCATCGAGTGCGACTGCGGCCGCCACACCTCGCCCAACTCGGTCGCCGTCCACAGTCCGCCCGCGTCCGCGACCACGATCGGCTGGCCCGGGGCCGCCGCGACCGCGCGCACCGGTGCGGTGAGGTTCGAACTGTTGTAGGCGTCCATCCGCCGTCCGTCGACCGACAGGCGCTGCACCGGCTGCGAGGGCGAAGACGTCGCGGCCACAAGAGTGTCCGGCGTAGAACCCCAATCCACGTCCGAGACGTCGATCAAGACCCCAGGCTGCAGGACGCGCGGCTCGCGCAAGGTGACCGTGTCGCCGCTGCGCACCACCGACGCCACGACCAGCTGGCCGTTCACCGTCGCGGCCACGCGGGCGCCGTCCCGGGAAAGCCGGAGGACACCGATCGGCCCGAGTGCCAGCAGGTCGTTCGCGTTGACGCTCTGGCGCAGCCAGCGGCCGTTCGGGTCGAGCACCATCCGCGCGATGATCGAATGGTCGACGACCGTCCACACCTCGTTCGACGGGCCGGCTCCGGGCTGGGCGGGCCGCCAGGTCGGGCGGCTCAGCGAACCGCCGCCGAGGTCGACCGTCGGCAGGTCGCGGCCGAGGTCGCCGATGCGCAGCCGGACCCGGTCGCCGTCCTGCTCGACCACCGCGAGGCGTTTGCCGTCGATGGACTGGGCCGCGTTCACGACCTGGTAAGCGCCCTCGCCCGCGGCGCCCGCGATCGGCGCGCCGTCGCTGAGCGAGCGGACGCGGCCGCCGATCGTCATCAGGCCCCGCAGATCCGGGCTCGCGTTGTACGAGGGCACGTCGCTGCCGCGCCAGTACTCGTGGTCGCGCACGAGCGGCGCGCCGTCGGCCAGCAGCCGGATCCGGGTGGACGTGACGGTCTGCATCGACAGCACGATCTGCGCGGCGATCAGCGACCGGGTTTCCGGGCTGGTCCCGGCGAGCCCGCTCAACGGGACGGTGAGCGAGCCGTCGTCGTTGTTCTTCACGTTGCTTTCGAGCGACACCCCGTCGCCGAACAGGTTCTTCACCGCGCCGGCGAGCCCGGCGGACGGCCCTTGCAGGATCAGGTCCATGACCCGGCCCGGCATGCCCGACTGCGGTTTCGCCGGGACATAGCGCAGGTCCGGCACGAAGGCCCCGGAATCCGGCGAGTAGAAACTCACCGCGACCGGGTTGTAGTTGCCGTCGAATTCGTCGTCGGTCACCAGCAGCACCGGCGGGGGCGGGCTGGAGATCCGCCATTGCCCGTCGGCCTGCTTGTGCACCTGGAAGGTCTGCTCGACCGGACCGCTGCCGGGAATGAACGCGGAGTCCGCGCTGAGCGTGCCCAGCACCGAACCGCGCACCGAAACCGTGCGGACGTTCGGATCCGGCGCCGTCGACGACGGAGCGGGCGTGGCGGTCGCGCCGGAAGCCGCGGTGTCGTAGACCGTGCTGAACGTCTTGTCGATGATCGTGAACGAGCGGTTCGGCCGCCACGCGCCGCGCTGTTTTTCGTCGAGGAACGCCCGCGAGGCCGCGTTGCCGGACCGCGGATCGGCGTTGGCCTTGATGAACAACCGCACGATGTCGAGCGGTTCGGCACCCGCGGGCGGTTCCGGCGCGTCGTTGGCCTGCTGCGGAGCCTTTTCGACGGACACCACGACCGGCAGCGATTCCTGCGGAACGTTCGCGCAGCTCACGAGCACCAGTGCGCAGGCGAGAAAGAGAAGCGCTCGCCTCACTGACCGACCTCCTCCCGGTCCGGGGCCGGATCGGCGAGGATCGCTTCCGGCGCGGGGTGCAGTTCGGCGACCGACGACGGCGACAGCGTGATCTCCGAAACGGCGTCGGGCGGGGGCAGCACCAGCGGGCTTTCCGCGATCGGCACGCCCTGGCGGCGCGGCACCTCGAGCCGGAAGCACGCGCCGTGTCCCGGCTCGCCCCACGCATCGAGGACGCCGCCGTGCAGCCGCGCGTCCTCCTGGCTGATCGCGAGGCCGAGCCCGGTGCCGCCGGTGCGCCGGTTGCGCGACGGGTCGGCGCGCCAGAACCGGTTGAACACCAGCTCGGCCTCCCCCGCCCGCAGGCCGACGCCGTAGTCCCGGACGGTGATCGCGACCGCGGTCTCGTTCACCGCGACCGTCAGCACCACCGGTTTGCCCTCGCTGTGGTCGACGGCGTTGGCCAGCAGATTGCGCAGGATCCGTTCGATCCGGCGCGCGTCCACCTCGGCCGCGGTGTCCTCGTCCGGCAGCACCAGTTCGACGACGCTGCCCGCGGTTCCGGCGAGCACCCGCACCTGCTCGACCGCGCGGGTCGCGATCGGCCGCACGTCGATGTACTCCGCGGACAGCTCCTCGACGCCCGCGTCGAGCCTGCTGATCTCCAGCAGGTCGCCGAGCAGCGCCTCGAACCGGTCCAGCTCGTCGACCAGCAGCTCGGTGGAACGGGCGAGGCCGGGCGGGAACTGTTCGCGGGACGCGTGCAGCACGTCGGCGGCCATCCGCACGGTGGTCAGCGGGGTGCGCAGCTCGTGCGACACGTCGGAGGTGAACCGGCGCTGCAGGCCGCCGAATTCCTCGAGCTGGCGGATCTGGTTCTGAATGCTGGCCGCCATGCTGTTGTAGGACACCGCGAGCTTGGCGAGGTCGTCCTCGCCCACGACGGCGAGGCGCTGGTCGAGATCGCCGCCCGCGAACTGCTCGGCCGCCGCGACGGCTTGCCGGACCGGCCGCACCACCTGCCGGACCACCAGGTTCGTGATGCCGGCGAGCAACAGCAGCAGCACGATTCCGGCCACGAACAAGGTGTTCTGGACCGTCGACACGGTGGTCTGCTCGCTCGTGAGCGGGAACAGCAGGTACAGCTGCAGCGGACTGGCCCCGGACATCAGCGAGGTCCCGACGATCAGGTACGTGGTCCGCACGCCGTTCTCGTCGACGGTGTGCTCGAGCCGCGCGAGGTGGTCGGCCTCGACGAACTGGCGCAGCCGCTCCGGCACCGAGTTGAACGGCCCGACGTACACCGGGTCGGCGTCCGATTGGCCGCGCCCGACGCTGGCCAGCACCGGTTCGAAGGTGCCCGCGGTCGAACCCGCGCGCGAGGAGGACGTGGTCGAGATCTTCTTGAGCGCGTTCTGCAGGCGCGTGTGCAGCGCGTCCGGGGACTCGCCGCCGATCCCCACTAGCTCGCGCGCGGCGGTGTCGGCGAGCGCCTGGGTCTGCTCGGTCGCGGCGTGGCGCTTGGTGTCCAGCAGCCGTTCGGTGATCTGGTTCTGCAGGACCATGCCCAGCACGAACACCACGGCCGACGACAGCGCCAGCGTCGAGATCGTGACGCGGAACTGCAGCGAGTGCTTCCACAGCTCGTTGAACGCCACCGCTCGGCGGCGAGCGAAAACCACGACCCGGCCGGCGAGCCGGGCCGTGGCGCGGGCGGCGGCTCGGAGCCGCCCCGCGAAACCGGTCATCGCACGCTCACGGCGGGCCGGCCTTGTACCCGACTCCGCGCACCGTCAGCACCACCTCGGGGTGCTCCGGGTCCTTCTCCACCTTCGAGCGCAGGCGCTGGACGTGCACGTTCACCAGCCGGGTGTCGGCCGCGTGCCGGTAGCCCCACACCTGCTCCAGCAGCACCTCGCGGGTGAACACCTGGCGCGGCTTGCGGGCCAGCGCCACGAGCAGGTCGAACTCGAGCGGGGTCAGCGGGATCGCCTTGCCCTCCCGGGTGACCTCGTGCCCGGGAACGTCGATCGCGAGGTCGCCGATGGTGAGCGATTCGGCGGGCTCGGCCTCGGTGCGGCGCATCCGGGCGCGCACGCGGGCGACGAGTTCCTTCGGCTTGAACGGCTTGACCACGTAGTCGTCGGCGCCGGATTCGAGCCCGAGCACGATGTCCACGGTGTCGCTCTTGGCGGTGAGCATGACGATCGGCACGCCGGACTCGGCGCGGATCGCCTTGCACACGTCGATGCCGTTCATGCCGGGCAGCATGAGGTCGAGCAGGACCAGGTCCGGTTTCAGCTCCCGCAGCGCGGGAAGCGCCCGCGAACCGTCCGCGACCACCGCGGTGTCGAACCCTTCGCCGCGGAGCACGATGGTGAGCATCTCCGCGAGCGCCGGGTCGTCGTCGACCACCAAGACACGTGCCTTCATGACCACATGTTCGCACTACCTCCCGCACCGGCGCGCACGACCCGCGCGTTTGACCACCGGAAAGATCAAGATCACCGGCCCAATGCCAGGGACTCAGGCCGTGCGGCCTCGGCGTGCCGATCGTCTGCAAAAGACTCAAAGCTCGCCGAAATGCCCGATCCATGCCCTCGCGGCCGCTTGCTCGCGTCCGTGAGGGGAACCCTGAGGGAATCAGAGTCCCCCAGGGTTCCCCTCACGGACAGCGCACCCCGCACCCGCCCTCGCCAACCCTCGCGACCAGGACAGACACCCCTCAGGCCGCACCCACAGCGCCTCCTCAAGTCCCTGGCATCGGATCACCGGCCCGGTGGGGCCGTCCGGACCCGTCGGTCGTCCAGCCGGGAACGGATTCGCCCGCTCAGCCGAACAGATCGCAGCCGAACGGTTACTGTTGCGCTATGCGGAACCAGGACTCGGGAAACGCAACGGGAAGCGCGGTGCAGTCCGTCGACCGGGCGATCACGGTTCTGGAACTGCTGGCCTCGGGCGGCGAAGCCGGCATCACCGAGATCGCCGGCGCACTAGGGGTGCACAAGTCCACCGCTTCCCGGCTGCTGAGCGTGCTGGAGGCGCACGGGCTGGTCGAGCAGCTGGGCGAACGCGGCAAGTACGCGATCGGATTCGGCGTGGTCCGGCTGGCGGGCGCCGCGACCGGCCGGATGGACCTGGCGAAGCTCGGCAGGCAGACCTGCCAGTCGCTCGCCGAGGAGCTGGGCGAGACGGTCAACATCGCGATCGCGGACGACGGCGTCGCGATCAACATCAGCCAGGCCCGAGGGTCGGCGGCGATCACCACACAGAACTGGACCGGGCAGCGCACGCCGCTGCACGCCACTTCCAGCGGCAAGGTGCTGCTCGCCGCGATGGACGACGACGTGCGCAAGCGGATGCTCGCGCACGACCTGGAGCAGTACACGCCGCGCACCACGGTCGACCGGGACGAGCTGGCGGCCGAACTGGAGCGCGTCGCAGAGGACGGTTACGCGGCTTCTTTCGAGGAGCTGGAGCTGGGCATGCACGCGGTCGCGGTGCCGGTGCGCGGTCCCGGCGGCGAAGTCGTGGCGGCGATGAGCGCGTCCGGTCCGTCCTACCGGCTGTCCAAGCAGCGGATCCGGCAGATCGTCGCGCCGATGGCCGAGGCGGCACGGGAGCTTTCCGCTCAGCTTGGCTACTTTTCCGCGTGACTCCCCGGCCGCGGCGGCTCTCTTGACAGCGTGCCCGCGATCCCGCAATTTGTGAGTTGCAGCAGACGGAACATCGATCTCCATCCGCAACGCCTCCGTTCCCCGGCGGGGCGTTCCGGCATGCCTGTCTCGTCCCGAGCCGGGCCGTCCGCGACGGCCGGCAGGCAGGAGGTACCTCGCGATGGCGGTGCGACCGCGGGTGGTTGTGCTCGGCGCCGGGCTCCTCGGCTGCGCGGTCGCCGACGAGCTGACCGAACGAGGCTGGACGGAGGTCACCGTCCTCGAACCGGAACCGGCGATCGCCTCGGCCGGGCCGGGGCTGCTGTTCCGCACGCACGCCGACCGCACGGCGTCCGAGTTCGCGAAGTACACCGCGGAGAAGTACAGCGGGCTGACCGTCGACGGCGGCTGGTGTTTCCAGCCGGTCGGCAGCCTGGAACTCGCGACCGCGCCGGAACAGCTTTCCCGGCTGCGGCAACGGCTTGGCTGGGCGACGTCGTCCGGCGTGCGCGGCTATCTGCGCGAACCGGGCGAATGCGCTCAGCTGCACCCGCTGCTCGACCCCGCGAAGGTGGTCGGCGGCCTGCATCTCCCCGGCGACGGGCTCGTCAAACCGATCCGCGCGGCGCTCGCCCAGGCCCGTCGCGCGAAGGACCGGGGCGCGAGATTCCTTACTGGGCAAGAGATTGTCGAGATCGTGCGCACGGCGGGCCGGGTGACCGCGGTGGCGACCGCGACCGACCGGTTCCGCGCCGACGTGGTCATCTCGTGCGCCGGAGTGCGCGGGCCGCAATTCGGGCGACTGGTCGATCTCGCGGTGCCGGTGGTGCCGATCGCCGTCGATCACGCGCGGACGACGCCGTTGGCGCAGCTCGCCGGGGACAACGACCACTTCACCGAGGCGGACAAACCGATCCTGCGCGGTGCCGGGCTGTCGCTGCGCGAGCACGTCGACCGGCTGGGCATCAGCGCGCTGGGCCCGGTCGAGACTGACGCCGAGTTCGCGCCGGCGGGCTTCGAAGAGTCGTGGACGGCCGCGCTCGGGCTGGTGCCCGCGCTGGCCGACGCGAAGGTCGAGGAGGGTGTCCGGCAGCTGGTCCCTGGCACGCCGGACGGGTTGCCGTTGCTGGGCGAGCATCCGGATCTCGACGGGTACTGGGTCGCCGAAGCGGTGGACTGTGCGTGGTCCGCCGGAGTCGCGCGGGAGTTGACGCGCTGGCTCATCGAAGGGCAAGCGCACCTCGACCTGCACTCCGTCGACCTCGCCCGGTTCGATCGGCTGCAACTCGCGCCCGGCCGGGTGCGCGAACGGAGTTTGGCAGCGGCGGGCCATCAACGGCCAGCGACGGAACTGCTGCGGACCTCGCCCTGTTACGAGCGCGAAGTCGCGCTGGGTGCGGAGTTTCGCGAGGAAGACGGCTGGGCGCGGCCGCAGCGGTACTCCTCCGGTGGACGCGCGGAAGCAGTCGCGGCGCGGAGCCGGGTGGCGTTGTTCGATCTGACCCCGCGGCGACGGCTGGAGATCACCGGCCGCGGCGCGCTGCCGTTCCTGCAGACGATGACCACTAACCAGCTCGACCGGCCGCCCGGCTCGGTCACCAGCGCGTTGCTGCTCGGCGAAGATGGCGGGATTCGCAGCGATCTGACCGTTGCGCGGCTCGGCGTGGAGGAGTTTCACGTCGCGGCGCACCACCATCGGGATGTCGCGTGGCTGCGCCGTCATCTGCCCGGCGACGGCTCGGTCCAGCTGCGCGAAACGACCAGTGGCACTTGCTGTCTCGGCTTGTGGGGACCGCTCGCCGAGCGAATGCTGCCGGAACTGTCCACATCGGACTCCCGGGTCTGGCGGACGTACGTCGGCGACATGCCGGTGACCGTGCTGCGCGTGTCGGAGGTGGGCGAACCCGGCTGGGAGCTGCACACCGGCGCGGATCTCGGCCGGTCGTTGTGGGACACGCTCTGGTCGGCCGGGCAGCCGCACGGGATCGTCGCGGCCGGCGAGGACGCGCTGCGCAGCCTCCGAATGGAGGAAGGGCACCGAAGATGCGGCGTCGACGTGACCACCGAGCATGACCCGTACGAAGCCGGGCTCGGATTCGCGGTGCGGATGGACAAGGGTTACTTCCTCGGCCGGGACACGCTTCTCCACCGTTCTCCGTCGACGGCTCGTCGGAAACTGGCGTGCTTGACCATCGACAACGGGCATTCCGTCATGCAGGGTCGCGAGCCGGTGTACGTCGACGGCCGCCCGGCGGGGTATGTCACGAGCGGCGCGTACGGCTACACCATCGACAAAAACTTGGCCTACGCCTGGCTTCCCGTCGAGGACGCCCGCCCGCGGACGCCGGTGGAAATCGAACACTTCGGGGAACGGTTCGCAGCGAAGGTGGCCGCAGAGCCGTTAAGGAGCAGCGAATGACGCATTACGACGTGATCGTGCTCGGTCTTGGCGGAATGGGCAGCGCGGCTGCCTACCGGCTGGCGCAACGGGGCCAGAAGGTGCTCGGTATCGACCAGTTCGCGCCGGTGCACAACCTCGGTTCGAGCCACGGCGGTTCACGGATCACGCGGCAGGCGTACCTCGAAGGTCCGGATTACGTCCCGCTGCTGCTGCGCGCACACGAAATGTGGGACGAACTCGAACGCGACTCCGGACGGTCGCTGTTCACCCGCTGCGGCGCGGTGATGGGCGGACCGCCGGAGTCGCGCACGATCACGGGCAGCACGCTTTCCGCGGAGAAGTTCGATATCCCGCACGAAATCCTGGACACGACGGAGATCCGGCACCGGTTCCCCACCATCACCCCGGCCGAGGACGAGGTGGCGCTGTGGGAACCCGGCGCCGGATTCGTGTCGCCGGAAGGAAGCGTTGCCGCGCACCTTCAACTCGCCGCGCGCCACGGTGCCGAATTGCACCACGAGGAGCAGGTTTTCACCTGGACCACCACGGAAACCGGGGTGCGCGTCGGCACCGCTTCGAGCTACTACACGGCCGAGCGGCTCGTGCTGTGCCCCGGCGCGTGGGCACCGGTGCTGCTCGGGGACCTAGGCGTCGACTTCGAGGTGCGTCGCCAGGTCCAATACTGGTTCGAGCCGACTGACGTGCAGCCGTTCGTCGACCATCCCGTGTACATCTGGGAAACCGCGGAAGGCGGCCAGTTCTACGGATTTCCCGCGCACACCGCGCAAGGCGTCAAAGTCGCCGTGCACCTTGGCGGCGAGCCCTGCACCGCCGACACGATCGACCGGCGGATCCGCGACGACGAGGTGCGCGCGGTCGCGGCCGTCGTCGGTTCCCGGATTCCGACGCTCCCGGCGACCTTCCGCCGCGCGGCGACCTGCCTCTACACCAACACGCCGGACGAGCATTTCGTGATCGCCCCGCACCCGAAGCATCCGCGTGTGGTCGTGGCGTGCGGGTTTTCCGGGCACGGGTTTAAGTTCGTGCCGGTGGTCGGGGAGATTCTCGCTGACCTGGTGGTGGACGGGGAGACTCGGCATCCGATCTCGCTGTTCGATCCGGCGAGGTTCTCGTGAGTGTTGATCACGGTTAGAACCGTGATCAACACTCACGACCCGAAGTAGTGCTCCTCCGCCAGATCTTCAAGCAGCCCAGGCTGTTCCGGCTTCCAGCCAAGCAGTTCACGCGTGCGCGCGGCGGACGTCGGCGCGTCCATCTGCACCATCGGCGCCAGGAACGCGAAGTGCGCCGGAGCTTCCTCCGGCGTGATGGACTTCGCCGGGACACCGAGCCGCGCGCCGATCGTCTCGGCGATCTGCCGGAGCGAGAGGGCTTCGTCGCCGACCGCGTGCAGTACGACCCCGGCCGGGGCACTCTCCAATGCCAGCCGGTAGAGCCGAGCCGCGTCGAGCGTGTGGCCCGCGGACCAGCGGTTCGCCCCTTCGCCGACGTACGGCGACACCCCGGCCGCGCGGGCGAAACGGATCATGGTCGGAACGAAACCGTGCTTGTCGAGCGAGCTGTGCACCGACGGCGGCAGCCGCACGACTGACGACCGGACGCCGCGATCGGCGAGCCCGAGCACGTAGTTCTCCGCGTCGACCCGCGGACCGCTGGGAAGCCGGTCGTCCTCGACGGCAGTGCGGCCGAGCCCGGCGAACATCAGGGTTCCGGAGGTCGCGACCAGTGGTTTCCCGGTGCCGGCGAGGGCTTCGCCGAGTGCCTTCAGCGCGGTGAGATCCGCGTCGGCAGCTCCGGCCAGCTCGCCGCGGGCCATCAGGTCGTGCTTGAACGCCAGGTGCACGACGCCGTCCGCCTCGGCGGCCGCCGCGCGCAAGCCGTCGAGGTCGTCGAGGTCGCCGCGCCGCACCTGCGCGCCGCGTTCGGCGAGCGTCGCGGCGGAGGCGTCCGACCGGGCGAGGCCGACCACCTCGTGCCCGGCGGCGAGCAGTTCAGGGACGAGAGCCGAGCCGACGTGCCCGCTGGCTCCGGTGACGAAAACCCGCATGGGCCTTCCTTTCACTGTTGATGACACCTAGTGCCATCACAGTACGCCTGATGTCATCCGGTGTCATCACCTAGACTGGACGGCATGGGCCGCTGGGAACCGAACGCACGCCAACGCTTGGAGCGGGCCGCGCTCGACCTGTTCACCGAACGCGGCTACGACCAGACCACGGTCGCCGAAATCGCCGAACGCGCCGGTCTCACGAAACGGACCTTCTTCCGCTATTTCGCCGACAAACGGGAAGTGCTGTTCGGTGGGCAGGAGGAACTGACCCGGCTGTTCTCCGAAGGCATCGCCGGGACGCCAGCGGACGCGACGCCGTTCGAAGCGGTCGGCGGGGCATTGGATGCCGTCGCCGCGGTTTTCACCGGCGAGCGGCTTGCTCCGGCCCGGCAACGGCAGCCGGTCGTGGCGGCGAACAGCGACCTGCTGGAGCGCGAATTGCTCAAGCGCACCAAGCTGGTCGCGGCCATGCACGACGCGCTCGCCGCGCACGGAGTCGGCGAACCGACCGCGACCGTCGCGGCCGAATTGGGCTGCCTCGCGTTCGGCATGGCTTTCCACCGCTGGATCGAGGCGGGAAATCGGCGGGAGTTCGGCGCGCTGGCGGGCGAAGCGCTCGACGAATTGCGCACCGCGACCGCGGCCCTCGGTTAAGAAAGCAGCGACTTCGCCAACGCCAGCCACGCCGTCCAGCACCTGCCACGGCGCAAGCCACGACTCCGCAGCCCACTCGTCGTACACCGCGGCATAGCGCTGCTGCAGCGAATCGTCCGACCCCGCCCGGCGCACTGCCCACTAGGTCAAGGCAGGAAATCGGCGCGCTGGCCGTCGAAGCGCTCGATGGATTGCGGCCAGCGACCGCAGCCTTGGGTTAAGAAAGCAGCGACTTCGCCAACGTCGGCAAGTCAACCCCAGCCACGCCGTCCAGCACATGCCACGGCGCGAGCCACGACTCCGCGGCCAACTCGTCGTATACCGCGGCACAACGCTGCTGCAGCGAATCGTCCGACTCGAACGCGTCACGCACCCTCGCCGCATCCGACTCCGCACGGCGCACTGCCCGCTCGGCAGCGACCTCCGGGCTCACCCGCAGCAGCAGATGCGCGTCCGGCCGCGGCAAGCCGAACCGCGTCACCTCGAGGTCCCAAACCCACTGCACCACAGCGCCATCCGCGTGCTCGCGCAGGCGCGCGGCGGCGTACGCGGCGTTCGAGGCGACGTAGCGGTCCAGCAGGACCACGTCGTTGGCCGCGAGCAGTTCGCGGATCTCGTCGGCGGCGCCGCTGCGGTCGAGGGCGTAAAGCATCGCCATCCCGTATACCGAATCGGCGAGGTCGCCGTGCCCGCGATGCAGCGCTTCCCGCACCAGGTCGGCATGCACGCTGCGGCCATAACGCGGGAAGTCGAGACTGCCCACGCTCGCGCCAGCGTCCTTCAGCGCAGCAGTCAGCCCCTCGGACAGCGTGCGCTTGCCCGCGCCGTCCAGACCTTCGATTACGACCAGTCGCCCCACGCCGTCGAAGATACTTGGTGGCGTGCTCAGGCCGTCTCGCGGCGCGCTCGGACGTAGCCGAAGTAACCCACCGGCACCGCGACCAGCAGCCCGGCGAGGCACAGCAGCGGAATCCAGTCGTCGCTGTGCGGCTGCGCGGGCGTGCTTTGGCCGTCCCGGGGGACGACCTCGCTGCGCGGCACGGCCGTAAGGTGGGCGTTGCCGGTGTCGGCGGGCTGCGCCGCGCCCGCGCCCGGTGCCGACACCGGCAACGCCAGGCCCGTGAACGCTACGAGAAGCAGCAAGCGTCCGACGTGCCTTCGGCAAGTGGTCGAGGACCGCCGGACCCGCCCGGCAGTGCTCCCCACGTGATTCGGTTTCCCCAAGCCCATGACGCACCTCCCGCCTAGACGTGGCCAGTGGTGGTCACAACGGTGAACCGGTCGATCACGCCGAGCAAGATGCCTGTCCGGCGACGGGGGTGTTCCGGGTCGGCGGTGGAACACGGAACGGTTACCCTTCCGTGGCCAAGCACACCAAACGGGGGCCGGACCCGTTACCGCGCGCTGCTAACGTGAACGTTCCGCGGCATTCACGCCCAGCGCGCGGGCGGCGTTGAAGGGACAGCGGTGGCACGAGACGGGGATGGCCCACTGATCATGGAACCTGGCCGGCGCGGCGCGAGTGAACTGCCGCCCGAGCTCGGCGAAGCACTGCGATCCGGAGAATTCCACCAGGCGCTGCGGCTCGCGATCGCCCATCGCGGCCTGTCGCTCGCCCGGCTGCGGGCGCACCTCGCGCTCCGCGGCGTCCACATCGGACAGTCGACGCTGAGCTACTGGCAGCGCGGGCTGCGCCAGCCCGAGGTGCCGAAGGCGCTGCCCGCGGTCCGCGCGCTGGAGTCGGTGCTCCAGCTGCCGGCGGACTCGCTGGTGGTGCTGATCGGCCCGCGCACGGCGCGGCCGCGCGGGCACCAGGCGGCGGCGTCGTTCCACGACCTGCGCTCGGGCGAGATGGGCGCGATCGTCGAGCAGCTGATGAGCGACCTCGGCGCGCCGCCGACGTCCCGGCAGTCGAATTCCGACCTGGAAATGCTGTCGGTGCACGACCAGATCACCATCGACGAACAGCAGCACCAGGTGAAATTCCGGACCCGGCTGGTCACCCGCGCGCGGCGGCACGGCCCGGACCGGTACGTGGCCGTCTACAACGGCGACCCCGGCTGCCGGATCGACGACGTCGAGCTGATCACCGCGGAAGGCTGCCGCGTCGGCCGGATCCGCAGGCACCCGGCCCGCGAGACGATGGCGACGGAGCTGCTTTTCGACCGGAAGCTCGCCGAGGGCGAGATCCACGTTTTCTGCTTCGAAATCCACGACAATTCCGCCGTGACGTTCCCCGGGTATTACCGGATGCTGCGCGACCAGTGCGCGAGCTATCTGCTGCAACTGCAGTTCGCGCCGAGCGCGATGCCCGCCCGGATCACGCGCGAAGTCCGCGCCCGCGACGACGCCCTGCCGGTCGAGGCGGAGGAATTGCCGTGCGACACCGGCGGCGTGACGAGCGGGTATTTCCGCGACACCGGACCGGGGCTGGCCGGCATCGCGGTGGAATGGAACTGAGCTTTATCGGCTCTTCGCAAATGAGGGTGCGGCCCTGAGCTTGTCGGGCCCTTTGGCGGCGGCCGGTCTCAGTCGCCGGCGGACGCCCCTGGTCCCGTCACGGCGTACCGGGTGGCGATGGTGCGGACGGCCTCGTCGACTACCTGGGCGACGCGTTCGGCGCTCACCTCCCAGTCCGGCACCAGGAGTGTCGGCCAGAAGACGTAGTTGGAGATCATGCCCAGGAACTGGGTGGCCGCGAGGTCCACGTCCTCGACCCGCACCGTTCCCGCCTCGTGCTCAGCCAGAAGATAGCTGCGCACGGACTCGAAGTAGGGCATCTTCCCGCGCGAGAACTGCGCATGGGCCAGTTCGGGGAATCGCGGCAGCTCCGCGATGACGATCCGGAACAGGTCGGTCATCTGGGGCCGGCTCAGCAACTGGGCATAACGGCGTCCGATGGCGCTGAGCCCGTCGACGACGTTGCCCGCCGGCGGAGGTTCCTCCTCGTCAGCGGTCGACCATGACTCGGTGACGATGGCGTCGAACAGGGCAGCCTTGCTCGGAAACTGCTTGAACAAGGTGGCCCGCGAAACGCCCGAATGCTCCGCGATCCGCGCCAGCGACGTCCGGTCGTAGCCCAGCTCGAGAAACAGCGCGGTCGCGGCCGTCACGATCAGCGCGCGCTTTTCCTGGGCGACGCGCTGGTGATACGTCGGCACAACCCTGCTCATGGGCTGAGGCTACGAGGTGAGTGGCTTGACTCGCCACTGCCGCCGCCCTAGCGTTGGGGTGGTGAGTCGATCGGCTCACCACTCACGTACCGAAGGAACATTCGATGTCCCGCTTCGACAACCAGACCGTGCTCGTGACCGGTGGAGCCGGCGGCCAGGGCTCGAGCCACGTACGCGCCTTTCACGCGGAGGGCGCGAACGTGGTGATCGGCGGCATCGACGCGCAACGCGGCACCGCTCTCGCCGACGAACTCGGACCCCGCGCTCGCTTCGCCCTCCTTGACGTCACCGACGAAAGTTCGTGGTCCGCCGCCGTGCTAGCCGCCGAGAGCGCTTTCGGCGCCCTGAACGTGCTCGTCAACAACGCGGGCGTGCAGAATCCGCCAGCAACAATCGAGAACACGGACCAGGCCACGTGGTCGCGCATCCTCGACATCAACCTCACCGGGATCTTCCTCGGCATCAAGATCGCGACCCCCGCTCTTCGCCGCGCGGCAGGGGGAGCCATCGTCAACGTCGCCTCGATCATGGGCCTGAGCGGCACGGCGCACTACGCGCCGTACGTCGCCAGCAAGTGGGCCGTGCGAGGCCTGACCCAAACCGCAGCGCTCGAACTCGGCCGCGACCACATTCGCGTGAACACCATCCACCCTGGCGTGATCTCGACCCCCTTCATCCACGAACCAGCGGCCGGTGCCACCGCGGCGATCGCCGACTTCTACTCACCCGAGCCGTTCGCCGTCCCCCGGCTCGGGGAACCGGCCGACGTCACCCGGCTTCTCCTGTTCCTCGCGTCATCGGACGCGTCGTTCATCACCGGGTCGGAGTACGTCATCGACGGCGGACTCCTCCTCGGCCCCGCCCTCCAGGCCCAGACCGCATGAGCGCTCCAGGCACGAACGACTCCGCACGGGACGCATCGCTATCCCACCTGCCCGACCACGTCCGGCGAGCCATCGAGATCACCCGCGCCGCGGGCACCGGAGAACGGATCATCGACATCACGACGCTGGGGCGCCGCACCGGCCGGCCACGCCGCATCGAGATCTTCTTCTACCGAGCCGCAGGTGCCACCTACCTGTGCAGCGGTGCCGGCGGTGCCGCGACCGACTGGCATGCGAATCTCCTCGCCAATCCCGACTTCACCTTCCACCTCAAGAACGGGATTCGCGCGGATCTGGCGGCACGGGCCACGCCGGTCACCGACCCAGCCGAACGTCAGGCCGTGCTGGCGGAGATCGTCGCGGATCTCAATCAGCCCCACGATCCCGGCACCATCCGGCCGACCCGGCTCGAAGACTGGGCTGGGAGTCGGCTGATGCGCATCAGCTTCCGCCATCGACCGTGATCCCCGTGCGCGAAGCCACCGCCGGTGAGCGCACCAATGTGTTCGCCCGCGACCGCCCTCCGCGGCTCAGCACTCGGATTCCGCGACCTCACCGACTACATCGCCAGAAGCCTGCTCGAGATTGGCGGGTTCAGTGCACGACTACAGCAGCAACCGTGTTTTACCCGTCCACCCGCTCCGGCGTGCCCTTGGTGATCCGGACCAGTTCGTCGAACGTCGTCGGGAAGACGGCGTTCGGCGTCCCGGCCGCGGCCCACACCTCGGAGTACTGCCGCAACGCCTCGTCGACCACCGTCTCCAGCGGCACCGGATGCCCGACCGGCGAGACCCCGCCGATCACCTGCCCGGTCGCCACCCGCACCTCGTCCGGCTTGGCCCGGCGGATCCGGCCGCGCCCGAGCTTCGCGGCGAGCGCGTTGACGTCCACCCGATGCGCGCCACTGGTCAAGACCAGCAGCGGGGCGTCGTCGGCCAGGAAGACCAGACTGTTCGCGATCGCGCCGACCGGACAACCGAGCGCTTCCGCCGCCTCAGCCGCCGTCCGCGTGGACTGCGGGAGAGCCCGCGCCTGACCAGCGACGCCTGCCGCGTCCAGCGCGTCCTGCACGTTTCGCATTGCCGACATCCGCACACCTCCAGCTGTTCTGTAAACAGAACACTAGACTAGGCCGAGTGTCGACGTCACCCGCCCCGGACGGCCGCGCGCTCGCCGCGGCGGTCGGTACCCGCATCCGGACGCTGCGCACCCGCGCGGGCGTCGGCCTGACCACGCTCGCCGCCGACAGCGGCCTCGGCAAGGGAACGCTGTCGGAGCTGGAAAACGGTCGCCGCAACCCGACGCTGGACACGTTGTTCGCCATCGCCACCGCGCTGTCGATCCCGTTGAGCGACTTGCTCTTCGGCGACGACGGCGTAGCGGAAGCTCACGGCGACAGCGTGGCCGCGACCCTGCTCGGCCGCTGGGAGGACCCGGACGGCATGACCGAGGTGTACCGGCTGACGATCCACGAGCGGGTTCAGGTGTCGCATCCGCACAGCGCGGGGGTGCGGGAAGTCCTGACGGTGCTGACCGGAACGGCGGAGGTGGGACCGGTTGATGCGCCGGTGACGGTTTCCGCAGCGGGGACGCATACGTTTATCGCGGAAACGGACCATGTTTATCGCGGAATTGGCGGACCAGCTACGGCGGTGTTGACGATGCGGTATCCGCGTTAGCGGACGAGAAGCCCATTGGCTTTTGCCGCATCGCGACCGCTAGGTAAAGCACATCGAGTGCGCGAAGGGAATAGTTCTCGACGGCTAAGCGCTGCACGGCGCGAAAACGCGCAAGGCCGGAGGAATCACACCTAACGTCGAAGACAGCTCGTAGCATCGAACTGATCGAGAAACTCCCGCGCCTCCTGGATGCGTCCGGACCGCTTGGCCGCCGCCATCGCGCTGGCGAACTCGAAGCGGGTCAGCTCACTCGCAGGGACTCGGTTCCGATCGCTCGCCAGCAGGTCGCGCGGCTCAGCGTGCTCAGGCTCGTCAGCGAAGAACACACGCACGACCGCACTCGCATCGGCGTAGCAGACAGTCACCATTCGCCCCGCGACCAGTTGAGCACCTCGCTGATCGACGTGCCCCCACCAGCCGAACGTCGCCCCAGGTATCACATGTTTTCAATTGCAGACAAAAGCCGCCCCAGAACGCATTCCGGGGCGGCTTCAGCGTCAACGATCAGTAACGGTAGTGCTCCGACTTGAACGGGCCCTCGACGTCCACGTCGATGTATTCCGCCTGTTCCTTCGACAGCTTCGTCAGCTCGCCGCCCAGCGCCTCGAGGTGGATCCGCGCGACCTTTTCGTCCAGCTTCTTCGGGAGGCGGTAGACCTCCTTGTCGTACTCCTCGGTCTTTGTGAAGAGTTCGACCTGCGCGATGACCTGGTTCGCGAAGCTGTTCGACATCACGAAGCTCGGGTGCCCGGTCGCGTTGCCCAGGTTCAGCAGTCGCCCCTCGGACAGCACAAGAATGCTCTTGCCGTCCGGGAAGACCCACTCGTCGACCTGCGGCTTGATGTTCACGCGCCGCACGCCGGGGTAGCGGGCGAGACCGGCCATGTCGAGTTCGTTGTCGAAGTGGCCGATGTTGCCGACGATCGCCTGGTGCTTCATCCGCGCCATGTGCTCGACCATCACCACGTTCTTGTTTCCGGTGGTGGTGACGTAGATGTCGCCCTCGTCCAGCACCGTCTCCAGGCGCTTGACCTCGTAGCCGTCCATCATCGCCTGCAGCGCGCAGATCGGGTCGATCTCGGTGATGATCACCCGGGCGCCCTGGCCGCGCAGCGATTCCGCCGCGCCCTTGCCGACGTCGCCGTAGCCGCAGACCACCGCGACCTTGCCGCCGATCAGCACGTCGGTGCCGCGGTTGATGCCGTCGATCAGCGAGTGCCGGATGCCGTAGCGGTTGTCGAACTTCGACTTCGTCACCGAGTCGTTGACGTTGATCGCCGGGAACAGCAGTTCGCCCGCGGCCGCCAGCTGATACAGCCGCAGCACGCCGGTGGTGGTCTCCTCGGTGACGCCCTTGACGCTCTGCCCGATGGCGGTCCACTTACCGGAGTCCGCCCCTGCGCTCGCAATCGAAGCACGCAGCAGTTCGAGGAAGACCTTCCACTCCTCCGGGTCCTCGTCGTCGGCGGTCGGGACCACGCCGGCCTTCTCGTACTCGGTGCCCTTGTGCACCAGCATGGTGGCGTCGCCGCCGTCGTCGAGGATCATGTTCGGGCCTTCGCCCTCCCACGTGAGCATCCGCTCAGTGCACCACCAGTATTCCTCGAGCGTCTCGCCCTTCCACGCGAACACCGGGACGCCCTTGGGCTCCTCGGCGGTGCCGTGCGGCCCGACGACGACCGCGGCCGCGGCGTGGTCCTGCGTGGAGAAGATGTTGCACGAAGCCCAGCGCACCTCCGCGCCGAGCGCCACCAGCGTCTCGATCAGCACCGCGGTCTGCACGGTCATGTGCAGCGACCCGGCGATCCGCGCCCCGCGCAGCGGGTAAACCTCAGCGTATTCGCGACGCAGCGCCATCAGGCCGGGCATCTCGTGCTCGGCGAGCCGGATCTCCTTCCGGCCGAACTCGGCGGCCTCGAGATCGGCGACGGCGAATTCGAGGCCGCCCCGGGTGTCGTGCCGCTTGACAACGCTTTCGGGGGTCATAGTGCGGTTCCTCCAAGGTTTGATGGCACCTGAACAGTACCGTTGTCGGCTCGACCCTGACTCGAACGGATGAGGAGAGAATCACCGTGCCCGCCCCGCTCCCCGGCCCTGACACCCGCATCGTCGAAATGAGGGTGTCCGGACTCGTGGGCACGAGCGGCGAGACGCTCCTCGACACGGTCCAGACCGTCGACGTCGCCGGCGACGAACTCGGCCGAGTGGTGCGCCCGGCCGACCGGCTGCGGCGTCCGGCACCCGGTCCGGTGGTGCCCGCGCTCGGCCGGTCGATCCCGCGCACCGTCGAAGGCTACCTGTGGAGCGGCATGACGTCCGGCGGCGTCGCGAAGGCCGCCTGGGCGCTGCTGTTCCCGTTCTCGCTGGCGAACGTCGCGTTCTGGATGCTGCCGCCAGTGCACCGCGGCCGCTGGCTCGGCGGCCTGTGCCGCGGCCTGCTGCGGATCGCCGCGGTGCTGCTCACCATGCTGCTGGTCAGCCAGATCGCGGCGGCCGTGCTGGACCTCGTCGCGACGCAATGCCTCGCACCCGGGCGAGCCTGTCTGACCTGGGTGACCCCGGAGCTGCGCAAGGGCCCGCTGCGGATCGGCGTCGGCGTGGCCGTGCTGCTCGCGCTGGTCTACGCGCTGCACCGGATCTCGTCCACGAACTGGCGAGTGCGCCCGCCCGATCATCCCGGCCGCCAAGGCGTCCCGATGCGATTGCGAGCAGATCCGGAAGCGCCCGGAATGTCCGCAACACACGCGGTTGCCGCACTCGCCTGCATTGCCTTGTTATTGCTGGGCGGCCCATTCCACGTGCCGACGAAAATCCCGCAATTGATCGCGTGGATCTGCACCCTCGCCCTGGTCCTCGCGGTCCTCATCGGAGGCGCGATCGGCAGCGACACCGGTGCCATCGCCCGCCGAAGCCTGATCACCTTCGCGACACTGCTGGTCATCTTCGCCGCCGTGCTGGCCAAACCGGTCGACGACCGGCTCCCCGGAGTCGACAACACCGTCGAAGGCCTCGGCGGCTCTCTGCTCGTCGTCACCCTGCTCTTCGCGCTCGCGCTGATCCCGTCGGCACTGCTGGCGCGCTCCGTCTGGCGAGACCGCCCACGCCGACTCCGGCCATGGCTAGGAGGCTGGGCCGCAGCCCCCGTCCTCGCACTCGCCGGACTCCTCGGCGGCGGTTTCGGCGCCGGACTCGCGATTGCCGTCCGAAAGCTGCTCCGCGCTGAAAAGCTCACCCTGCCCACGACCTACGACCTGGTCACCGTCCTGTGGGGCGGCGGACTAGGCCTGATGGCGCTACTGGCCGTTGCGGGCTACGCCATCGCCGTCCCCCTGCGCCGCCGCCGACGCGGCGTACCGCCCATCGTCGAACTGATGGAACACGACGACCAGCAAGAACAAGACGCCGCCAAGGCTTGGGCACGTTCCGCATGGGAACGCCGTCACCTGCACCACCTGACGCTGATCGTCGCGCTGGCCCTGTGCGTCGGCGCGATCGCGCTACTGGTCGTACGGTTCGGCTTCAACCTGCAGCCCAACTGGTTCACCACAGTCTCGGCGATCGGCGTATTCGCGCTGGGCGCTCTAGCCGCCGGTCTGCTGAGAGTGGTCTACTCCGCAGCCCGCTCCCCTCAACGGAGCCGACACTTAGGCGCCCTAGCGGATCTCGTCTCCTTCTGGCCGCGCGCCGCACACCCCGGCGTGCCGCCCTGCTACGCGCTCAAAGTCGTCCCGGAACTGGCAGACCGGGTCAAGGAACACCTAGCCGAACCCGGCACCCGAGTCGTGTTGTCGGGCCTGAACCTGGGCAGCATCCTCACAGTTCTGACCGCCGCCCAACTGTGCGCCGAACTCCCTCCGAACGAACGCGACCGAGTCGGCCTCCTCACCGCCGGCTCCCCCCTGCAATGGGGCTACCAACGCGCTTTCCCCGCAGTCCTGCCGCAGGATTCCTTGGCCGAACTGTTCTCCTCACTGGACGGCCGGTGGCGCGCACTATGCCGAGGAACAGACATCTTCGGCGGCGGCGTAACGACCTGGCGCCACCAAACGAGCAGCGGCCACCTCCTGGGCGAGGGCTACCTCCCGGAAGGCAAATGGGGAGCCCTGGAAGCAACTCCCGACGACGCAGGAGTCCTGGTCCTGGGCGGCGACCACTGGGTCCCAGACCCCCTGCGCTCCCCCGACGGCCGCCACCGATGGGCCCCCGGAGTCCTCAAACACACTGAGTACTTGGCCGACCCCGAGTGGGACAACGCAGTCGCGATGGCCGCAGGCCTAGGCCGCCCCAACTCCCGCGCCCTAGGCGAACAGGGTTCCCTCTTCGGCGACCTACCCCGCCCCCGCTAGCC
>NZ_PQIA01000051.1 GCF_003385235.1 Amycolatopsis circi
TTTGGTGGGTGGGTGGGGCTGGCTGCGTTGGTGCGGTTGGGGTGGGTGGTCCGTGAAGGGCTCCTTGAGGGAATCTGGTTCCGTGAGGGGCCCCTTGAGGGAATGGCGGGTCGTGAGGGGAACCCTGAGGGACTCAGAGTCCCTCAGGGTTCCCCTCACGGACTTGCCGCGGTGTCGTAGCCGGAGGCGTTTTTCCGTGCTGTTGTGGGAAAGCCCGCCGAACGGTGCGGGCCGAACAGGTGATCATCTGTGGTCCGACTGGCCTCACCTGCGGCTCAGCGCTGCGGGGCTGTCTCGCACTGAGACGTAAAACGCACACGCGCTGCGGGCGGCCCATGCGAAGCTGTTAGAGTCGGCGGCACGCTTCCGGGCCTGTTTGCCCTGAAGCGTTCCTGGCTTGCCAGTGAGTCAGACATCCCGCCGGTCTCGTACCGGCCAAGCCGATCGTCGGTTGGGACGACCGACGACGCCGAGGAGGTCCCCCGCGTGCTCAGCGCATTCCGCTCGGCTCTCGCGACGCCGGATCTACGCAAGAAGATCCTGTTCACGCTAGCCATCGTCGCGGTCTACCGGATCGGTGCAACCATCCCGGCTCCGGGGGTCTCGTTCGCCGCCGTGCAGGCCTGTACCGCACAGGCCGATCAGCAGGGCGTGTACCAGCTGCTCAACCTCTTCAGCGGCGGCGCGCTGCTGCAGCTGTCGCTGTTCGCGACGGGCATCATGCCCTACATCACCGCGAGCATCATCGTTCAGCTGCTCACCGTGGTCATCCCTCGGTTCGAGGAGCTGAAGAAGGAAGGCCAGTCCGGCCAGAACAAGCTGACCCAGTACACCCGGTACCTCACGATCGCGCTGGCGATCCTGCAGGCCACCGGCGTGGTCGCGCTCGCCGACCGCGGCACCCTGTTCCAGGGTTGCTCGCAGCCGATCATCCCGGACAACAGCATCTACTCGCTGACGCTGATCGTGGTCACCATGACCGCGGGCACCGCGGTGATGATGTGGCTGGGCGAGCTGATCACCGAGCGCGGCGTCGGCAACGGCATGTCGGTGCTGATCTTCCTGAACATCGCGGCCCGCATCCCGGCCGAGGGCGCCAACATCATCAGCAACGGCGGCGGCGTCGCGCTGGTCGTGGTCCTCGCGTTCGGCCTGGTGATCATCGCCAGCGTCATCTTCGTCGAGCAGGGCCAGCGCCGGATCCCGGTGCAGTACGCCAAGCGCATGGTCGGCCGCCGGATGTACGGCGGCACCTCGACCTACCTGCCGATCAAGGTGAACCAGGCCGGTGTCATCCCGGTCATTTTCGCCTCGTCGCTGCTGTACCTGCCGCAGCTGCTCAGCCAGCTGATCGGCGACCCGCAGAGCAACTCGGGCTGGCAGTCGTTCATTCAGAACTACCTGGTCAACCAGAGCAGCTGGGTGCACATCCTGCTCTACTTCCTGTTGATCATCTTCTTCACCTACTTCTACATCACGATCACGTTCAACGTGGACGAGCGTGCGGAAGAGATGAAGAAGTTCGGCGGCTTCATCCCGGGCATCCGGCCCGGGCGTCCCACCGCCGAGTATCTCAGCTTCGTGCTGGGCCGGATCACGCTCCCCGGCTCGCTGTACCTGGGCATCATCGCGATCCTCCCGAACTTCTTCCTGTCCCTCACCGGCAGCGGGAACAACCAGAACTTCCCGTTCGGTGGCACGGCTGTGCTGATCATGGTCGGCGTCGGTCTCGACACCGTCAAACAGATCGAAAGCCAGCTGATGCAGCGCAACTACGAAGGGTTCTTGAAGTGACGCGACTGGTTCTCGTCGGACCGCCCGGCGCGGGCAAAGGCACGCAGGCGGTGGCCCTGTCCGAGCAGCTGCGGATCCCGCACATCTCGACGGGCGACCTCTTCCGGGCGCACGTGGGCCAGGAGACCCCGCTCGGCCAGGAGGCCAAGCGGTACCTGGACTCGGGCGAGCTGGTCCCCGACTCCGTGACCAACGAGATGGTCCGCGAGCGGCTGGCCGAACCGGACGCCAAGGCAGGCTTCCTGCTCGACGGGTTCCCCCGCAACACCAAGCAGGCCGAGGTCCTCGGCGAGATGCTGAGCGAGGCCGACAGCAAGCTCGACGCGGTCATCCAGCTCGACGTGGCCGAGGACGTCGTCGTCGGCCGCCTCATGTCGCGCGGCCGCTCGGACGACACCGAAGACGTGATCCGCCGTCGCCAGCAGGTGTACGTGTCGGAGACCGCGCCGCTGCTGGAGTACTACGCCGACATCCTGGTGAAGGTCGACGGCGTCGGCGAGGTGCAGGAGATCTCGGACCGCGTGCTGAAAGCGCTGCGCGACCGCACGTGAATCTCGGAGGATTGCGTGTTCTGCAAGTGCTCCGCCGCGGGCGCATGATCGAGGTCAAGACGCGCGGCGAGCTGGAGGCCATGCGGTCGGCCGGACTCGTCGTCGCCCGGACTCTGGCCGCCGTGCGCGAACTCGCGCGGCCCGGAGTCAGCACGGCCGACCTCGACGAGTTGGCCGAGCAGACGATCCGCGACGCCGGCGCGGTGCCCTCGTTCAAGGGCTACCACGGGTTCCCGGCGTCGATCTGCGCGTCGGTCAACGAGCAGATCGTGCACGGCATCCCGTCGAGCAAGCAGGTGCTCGCCGAGGGCGACCTGATTTCGGTCGACTGCGGCGCGATCCTCGACGGCTGGCACGGCGACTCCGCGGTGACGCTGGAGATCGGCGAGGTCAGCGACAAGGACCACGAGCTGTCCGCGGCCACCGAACGCGCCATGTGGGCGGGCATCGAAGCCGTCCGCGCGGGCTCCCGGCTCACCGACATCTCGTTCGCCGTGCAGACCGCCGCCGAAAAGGCGAGCCGGGACGACGGCCGCGAGTACGGGATGATCCTCGAGTACGGCGGCCACGGCATCGGCCGCGAGATGCACATGGAACCGTTCCTGCCGAACGTCGGCAAACCCGGCAAGGGCCCGCGGCTCAAGCCCGGCATGGCGCTCGCGGTCGAGCCCATGCTGACCGGCGGCAGCGGCGAAACGCTCGAACTGGAAGACGGCTGGACGGTCGTCACCATCGACGGTTCGCGCGCCGCCCACTGGGAGCACACCGTCGCCATCACCGAGGACGGTCCCTGGGTTCTCACCCTGCCCGAAGAGTCCTGAGCGGCCCCGCGCCGCCACTCACAAGGGTCTACTTCACCCCCGGTCGACGGGGCACTGCACGGGTTGCGTACACTGTCAAGTCGGCGCGCTCATGCGCCGGTTCCAGCATGCTCGTGATTTCTCGCGAACCTCATGGACCCGGGGCCGAGTGTGGCCGAGCACTACCCAGTAAGCAAGGACTCGAGCTCAAAACCGATCACGTTGTGCACGTCACGCGTGCTCAGGGATTGCGGAGGACATGGCTAAGAAAGACGGGGCCATCGAGGTCGAAGGCCGCGTGGTCGAGCCGCTCCCCAACGCGATGTTCCGCGTCGAGTTGGAGAACGGCCACAAGGTCCTGGCACACATCAGCGGCAAGATGCGGCAGCACTACATCCGCATCCTGCCCGAAGACAGGGTTGTCGTGGAGCTGTCGCCCTACGACCTCTCCCGTGGTCGCATCGTCTACCGCTACAAGTGATCACGCCAGAGCCGAGCAGAGCAGGAAGCAGGAAGACGTGAAGGTTCAGCCGAGCGTCAAGAAGATCTGCGACAAGTGCAAGGTGATCCGCCGTCACGGCCGGATCATGGTGATCTGCGAGAACCTGCGTCACAAGCAGCGTCAGGGCTGACCACCGCACTGCAGCAGGCCGCTTGACGGCTACCCACCTCCCCGTGCCTGCCGGATCGCGAAAGCGATTCCGGTGCACCCCCGGACTTCAGGCCGGGGCCGGGACACCCGCGGCGCAAGCCACGGGCACGACAGGCGAGTCGGTTCCGGAACCGGACGGGGAGCAGACCTGAAGACAAACTCGATAAAGGAGCACCAGTGGCACGACTCGCTGGCGTAGACCTCCCCCGCGAGAAGCGGTTGGAGATCGCGCTGACTTACATCTACGGGATCGGCCGTACCCGCTCGAAGCAGATGATCGCTGCTGCCGAGCTGAACGCCGACACCCGCGTCAAGGACCTCAGCGACGAAGACCTCGTCAAGCTGAAGGACTACATCGACGAAAACTTCAAGGTCGAGGGTGACCTTCGCCGTGAGGTGAACGCCGACATCCGGCGCAAGATCGAGATCGGGACCTACCAGGGTCTGCGCTGGCGTCGCGGTCTTCCGGTGCGCGGTCAGCGCACCAAGACCAACGCCCGCACCCGCAAGGGCCCGAAGAAGACGGTCGCCGGCAAGAAGAAGGCTGGCAAGAAGTGAGCCTCCAGGGCAAGAAGGTCGTGCGCATGGGCGGTTCCGTCCGGCGCTCCGCGGCCTGCGCTTCGCCCAAGGCTCTCTACGCCCGCCCGATGGCACTGCGCAACCTCTACACCGACGCCGGATCCATCATCCGGCGCGGGCAGCAGGAAGCGGTCGCCGCTCACCAAGAGAACGCGCGCTAACAGGAGATCCCTCAGAACATGCCACCCAAGAGCCGCACTGCGGGGGCCAAGAAGGTCCGCCGCAAGGAAAAGAAGAATGTCGCGCACGGTCACGCGCACATCAAGAGCACCTTCAACAACACCATCGTCTCGATCACGGACCCGACCGGCGCCGTGATCGCGTGGGCGTCGAGCGGCCACGTGGGCTTCAAGGGCTCGCGCAAGTCGACTCCGTTCGCCGCGCAGATGGCCGCCGAGAACGCCGCCCGCAAGGCTGCCGAGCACGGCATGAAGAAGGTCGACGTTTTCGTGAAGGGCCCGGGTTCGGGCCGCGAGACGGCGATCCGCTCGCTGCAGGCGGCCGGCCTCGAGGTCGGCACCATCCAGGACGTGACCCCGCAGCCTCACAACGGCTGCCGCCCGCCCAAGCGGCGCCGGGTCTGAGGAACGGGGAGGAGTACTAAGAAATGGCTCGTTACACCGGCCCCGCGACGCGTATTTCGCGTCGCCTCAAGGTTGACCTCATCGGCGGCGACCAGGCTTTCGAGCGTCGCCCCTACCCGCCGGGCCAGCACGGCCGCGGGCGCATCAAGGAGTCCGAGTACCTCCTGCAGTCGCAGGAGAAGCAGAAGGCTCGCTACACCTACGGCGTTCTCGAGCGCCAGTTCGTCCGGTACTACAAGGAAGCCGTGCGGCGTCCGGGCAAGACCGGTGAGAACCTGCTGCAGATCCTCGAGTCCCGGCTGGACAACGTGATCTACCGTGCCGGCATCGCCCGCACCCGCCGTCAGGCGCGGCAGCTGGTGAGCCACGGCCACTTCCTGGTCAACGGCGTCAAGGTCAACGTGCCGTCCTACCAGGTCACCAAGTGGGACATCATCGACGTCAAGCCGAAGTCGGCGGGCACGCTTCCGTTCGTGGTCGCGAAGGAGTCCTTCGGCGACCGTCCGGTCCCGGCGTGGCTGCAGGTCGTTCAGTCGAACCTCCGCGTGCTGGTCCACCAGCTGCCGGAGCGCGCGCAGATCGACGTTCCGGTTCAGGAACAGCTGATCGTTGAGCTTTACTCGAAGTAGTCCGGCCCCGGTCGGACCCGGCGGCGGCGTCCAGAGTGCGCCGCCGCCACGCCATCCCTTCGACGTCATATGGCGGGCGTCGTCTGGAAAGGAAACCAAGAAATGCTGATTTCCCAGCGGCCGGCTCTTGGCGAAGAGACGGTCAACGAGACCCGCTCCCGGTTCACCATCGAACCGCTGGAGCCCGGCTTCGGCTACACGCTCGGCAACTCGCTGCGGCGCACGCTGCTGTCGTCCATTCCGGGCGCGGCCGTGACGAGCATCCGCATCGACGGCGTGCTGCACGAATTCACCACCGTTCCCGGGGTGAAGGAAGACGTCACCGACATCATCCTGAACCTGAAGGAACTGGTCGTGTCCTCGGAAGAGGACGAGCCGGTCACCATGTACCTGCGCAAGCAGGGCCCGGGTGAGGTCACGGCTGCCGACATCGTGCCGCCCGCGGGCGTCACCGTGCACAACCCGGATCTGCACATCGCGTCGCTGAACGGCAAGGGCAAGCTCGAGATCGAGCTGGTCGTCGAGCGCGGCCGCGGTTACGTTCCGGCCCTGCAGAACAAGCAGGCGGGCGCGGAGATCGGCCGGATCCCGGTCGACTCGATCTACTCGCCGGTGCTGAAGGTGACCTACAAGGTCGAGGCCACCCGTGTCGAGCAGCGCACCGACTTCGACAAGCTGATCCTGGACGTCGAGACCAAGCCGTCGATCACCGCGCGCGACGCGGTGGCCTCGGCCGGCAAGACGCTGGTGGAGCTGTTCGGTCTCGCTCGCGAGCTGAACGTCGACGCCGAGGGCATCGAGATCGGCCCGTCGCCGCAGGAGGCGGACACCATCGCCGCCTACGCGATGCCGATCGAGGACCTGGACCTCACCGTCCGGTCGTACAACTGCCTGAAGCGCGAAGGCATCCACACCGTTGGCGAGCTGGTCTCGCGCAGCGAGGCGGACCTTCTCGACATCCGCAACTTCGGCGCCAAGTCGATCGACGAGGTCAAGCTGAAGCTCGTCGGCCTCGGCCTCGCGCTGAAGGACAGCCCGCCCGGGTTCGACCCGTCCGCGGCTGCCACCAGCTACGACGGCGAAGGCTGGTCGGAAGGGGTCGCCGGCATCGGCGGCGGGATTTCGGACGACGGCCACGACGATGGCCAGGACTACGCAGAGACCGAGCAGCTCTGAGGCCTCGTGCCCGGACGCTGTGAGCTGAACTAGGAGAAAGTCATGCCCACCCCTACCAAGGGAGCCCGGCTCGGCGGGTCTGCCGCGCACGAGCGGCTGATCCTGGCCAACCTGGCCACTCAGCTGTTCGAGCACGGCAAGATCACGACGACCGAGGCCAAGGCCAAGCGGGTCCGCCCGCTGGCCGAGAAGCTGATCACCAAGGCGAAGCGGGGCGACCTGCACAACCGTCGCCTGGTGCAGAAGGTCGTCCGGGACAAGGACGTCGTGCACAAGCTGTTCGCCGAGATCGGCCCGCACTTCGCGGAGCGCGCCGGCGGTTACACCCGCATCACCAAGACGATGCCGCGCAAGGGCGACAACGCCGCCATGGCCGTCATCGAACTGGTCGCGGAGAAGACCGTGACCTCTGAGGCCGAGCGGGCCCGCGGCACCAAGTTCGCCAAGGACGAGGTCGTCGCCGCTCCGGTCGCCGAGGAAGCCGCTGAGGCCCCCGCCGCGACCGAAGAGGCCCCGGCTGCCGAAGAGGCCGCCGCCCCGGCTGCGGACGAAGCTGCTGCTTCGGACGACGCCGACGCCAAGAAGGACTGAGTCCTGCCGGCACTGTCTACATCGGACGAGCCCGCCGCTCCCCACGGGGAGGGCGGGCTCGTTCGTCTGCGTCTGGACGTGAGTTACGACGGTTCGGACTTCTCGGGCTGGGCCCGCCAGCCCGGCCGCCGCACCGTGCAGGCCGAGCTGGAACAGGCACTGCAGCGCCAGCCGCCGGGGGAGTCGGTGCCGAAGTCCGTGGTCGTCGCGGGCCGCACGGACGCCGGAGTGCACGCGACCGGTCAGGTCGTGCACGTCGACGTGGTCCCGTTCGAGCCCGGTGCGCCCGGCCGGATTCCGGTGGACGAACGGGGAATCCCGGACCTGACGCGGATGCGCGGCCGCTGGAACAAGCTTTTGCCCGCCGACGCGCGGGTTTTGCACGCCCGCGTGGCTCCCGAGGGTTTCGACGCCCGGTTCTCGGCCATCCGCAGGCATTACCGTTACCGAGTTTCAGATGCCCCGTGGGGAGTCGATCCCTTGCGCCGCAACGACACTCTGGCTTGGGGACGTCCACTGTCGACAGAGCGGATGAACGCCGCCGCCGAGGCATTGCTGGGCCTGCAGGACTTCGCGGCGTACTGCAAACAGCGCGAGGGCGGCACGACGATCCGCGAGCTGCAGCGTCTGGAGTGGACTCGGGTTGACGAGCATCTGCTGGAAGTCCGGGTCAGCGCGGACGCGTTCTGTCATTCGATGGTCCGGAGCCTGGTCGGGGTGTTGCTGCTCGTGGGGGACGGGCGGCGTGGAACCGAGTGGCCTGGCGAGGTTTTGGCGAGCGGGTCGCGAGACAGCGCGGTCGCTCCGGCGCACGGATTGACGTTGACGGCGGTGGATTACCCGCCGGACGAGCTGCTGGCCGCGCGGGCGGAGCAGACCCGGAATGTGCGGTCGTCGACCGAGCTTTAGGCCGGGGCGGGCGTAAAAGAGCAGGCCACCGGTGATACCAGAGTGGTATCATCAATCTCATGGCGATGACTTTGCGGTTGAACGACGAGTTGGAGCGTGCGCTCGCGTTGCTTGCCGAGGCGGACGGGGTGAGCAAGCACGAAGCGGTGGTGCGGGCGATCGCGGACGCCGCGGCCCGCCGGGTCCGGGACGACCGGGTCCGCGACCTTTCCAGCGAAGGCCGCGCCCGCTACGCCTCCCTGCTTGATCGCCTGGCACAGTGATCGACTACCTGACGCTCGACGATCTGCTCACCCTGTCGGCCGATCTCGGGGTGCCCCGGGTACGCGATCTGGGCTTGCTCGACGCGGCGGCGCACCGGCCGCAGTCCTCGCTGATGGGGCGGGACGCTTATCCGGATCTGCACGAGAAAGCCGCGGTGCTGCTGGAATCCATCGTCCGGAACCACCCGCTGATCGACGGGAACAAGCGCCTGGGCTGGATGTCGGGGTACGTCTTCTATGGGCTCAACGGCTTCGACCTGGACGCGCCGGAGGACGAGGCGTACGACCTGGTGATCGCGACCGCGACCGGGACGTTGCCGTATCAGGCGGTGGCTGAGCGACTGGCGGAATGGGCCAGCGCCATCACCGTTCCGTCGAATCTGCAGGCCCGGCGCGCTACCGAGTCCTGAAAGCCAATGCCAGGAACTTAAGCCGCGCGTGGCTCAACGCCTGCTGACCGTCCATAAAGGACGACGATCCCGCTCTCGCCACGCGCGCTGTGCCCGGCAAGAGCCGCGCCGCCCCGTCGACCTGGGATTGGTCCGGAAAGCCGTGAAGGACTCCTTGAGGGAATCAGATTCCCTCAAGGAGTCCTTCACGGCTTGTGGCCGACGAACGCTCAGTCGCCCCGGCGGACCGGACCGAGCAGTTGCTGTTCCTTCTGCGTGGTGACCAGTCGCAGCGGACGCCACAGGTTCGTGCCCAGTGCGACGACCTGGTCGTCCTTCAGCGTGGTCAGCTGGCGCATCATCTGCGGCGGCAGACGCCAGATTCGCGCCGCCAACTCAGCCTGTCCGGCGGGCAGCCGCTGCATCAGCACGAGGTCCGCCGCGTTGGCCGTGGTGCCTGCCTGCGGGTGCAGGTACGGCAGGACGTACACCGTGGTCTGCCACGGCGAACGGGGCGGAAACAGGTCCTGCGGCGTCGGGCCGCCGTCGGTGACCACGAGCAGCGGGGCGTCCTCGGACGGGCGCGGCAGTTCGACCGGCGAGAGCCGGCGGATCTGCACCAGCGGCGACGGGCGTCCGTCGCGGCTTCCGGCTGCTTGCTGCAGCACCTGCCACGCCGCGGGACGGCCAGTGGCCACGACTACCCAGGCACCCGTCGCCAAGGCGCGCATCGCGACCTGGCGGGCCAGGTAGAGACCGCCGACGAGCACGATGCGGGTCGGCTGCGAGCGCAATGCCGACACCGTCAGCGGTTCGCCCTTGAGACCGGAGCCGAGGACGACGCCGCCGCGGTCGCCGGACGGGCTGATCGCGTCGAGCATGGCCGGGTCGACCGTGAATTCCGGGGCGACGCCCGCGTTGTACCCGGCGTCGCGGACTCGAGTGCTCATGCCGCCGCCTCCTTGAGGAGTTTCACGCTGATTGCCCGGGAGGCGGCGTGAATAACGATGACTCGCTGGCAAGCGGCGCTCATGCCGTCCCTCCGATCGGCAGCGTCGCGGAGAACGCCGAAACCTGCATGCCCTTCAACGGGGTCAGGTCGACGTCCAGCCGCTCCGCGATGCTCTGCAGCCGCTGGTCGGCGGCGTCCAGCTCGCGCGGGTTGCGAGCGCTGAGCCGCACCACGCCGCGCAGGCCGATGCGGCCCTCGTCGGCGGACGGCGAGATCGCCATGGCGACCGTCGCGGACAGCGCGCGCACGCTGGTGAGCCCGTTGAGGCTGCCGCTGATCTTGCCCTTGGGCCAGCCGGTGATCGCGTAGCTGGAGTGCCCGATGCCGGCCGCGGTGACGCCGGTCCAGCTCTCCTGCAGGCCGACCTTCTCGTTCGAACCGGCGACCGCGGTGAGTTCGGCGGCCGAGATGCTGGCGCGCAGCAACTCGTCCGGGTCGAGCGGCCGGGTCGGCACGCCCTGGGATTCCAGAGCGTTCCGCACTCGCGACAGCGCACCGATCATCGCGCGGTGTGCGCCGACGACGCCGCCGCCGCGTTCCCGGATCGCTTCCGGGCAGCGCCGCGGGTCGAGCCGGACCGCGATCCACGTGGTCCGCCGGGCGGCCGCGGGCAGCGGGCCGAGCACCTCGAGATAGGAGCTGAGCGCCGGGGCGTCCGCGGGCATCGCGGCCGAACCCGGGTAGCTGTGCCAGATCATCTGGATGGAATCCAGCAGCACGCCGCGGTCTTCCAGGCACGGCGCGAGCGCGGACAGCGGAAGGCTGGGCGCGCCGCCCGCTTGGGAGATCATCGCCGGCATCGGCTCGACGAGCAGGACCGCGGTCCAGGTGCCGTCGTTCCAGGCGATGCCGACTTCCTGGCGTTCGTGGTCGACGGCGTGCGCCACGACGAGGTCCGGCACGGCCAGCCGCAGCAGGCTGACGCGCGCGTCCTCCGGGCCGGTGACGGCGCTTTCCTCGGCGAGTTCCTCGATGCTGGTCGGCGGCGGAGGGGTCGCCACGCGGCCGCGCGAGCGGAACCGGTACCGCAGCGTCAGCGAGAGCCACTGGGTGAACCAGCGGCCGCCGACGCGCAGGAACGCGAGGATCAGGCCGAGCGCCGCGACGCCGATCGCGACGTATTTGAGCCGCATGTTGATCGCGAGCAGGACGAGACCGATCGCGACGCCGACTTCCAGCACGACGAGGTTGACCACCGGCAGCGGGCCGAGCGAGATGCCGCCGGAGCGCCGCCGCGAGGGCGGGGCCATCCGGACCGCGGTCGCGGTGCCGCCGCCGGTCGGTGCGGGTTCGCTGCTTTCGGGGCCGCCGCCGCTGTTCGGGCCGCCAGGTCCTCCGGGACCACCGGGTCCGCCGCCGCCGGGTCCGCCCGGTCCGCCGGGACCACCGCCCCCAGGTCCGCCCGGACCGCCAGGGCCACCGGGTCCACCAGGGCCGTTGCCGCCGGGACCGCCCGGACGCGGACCGCCGGGTCCGCCGCCGGGACGTCCAGTGCGCGGGCCGCCGGGTCCACCAGGGCCGGGGCCGCCAGGTCCGCCGGGCACGGGGCCGCCAGGACCAGGCTTAGGCCCGCCGGGGCCTACGGGACCACCAGGCTTGGGACCGCCCGGGCCGGGAGCGCCGGGTCCGCCGGGCTTCGGAATGCCGGGTCCGGGAGTGACCGGTCCGCCGGGCCGTCCGGGACCGCCGGGTCCACCCGGCCCGCCGGGAACCCCGGGAGGGGGAGTACGAGGAGGCATGCCGGGACCGCCGGGAGCCGCACCGGGTCCGCCGGTTCTGCCGGGCCGCTGCGGCGGACCCGGGGGACGTCCCCCGGGAGGCGGTGGCGGTCCCTGCGGACCAGGCGGACGTGGAGGCGTGCTGACGGACATCCGCGCGTTCTCTTCCCCTCGTGAGTGCTGCGTACCCGGAAAGCCGGTCCCGGGATGCCTGACCCTAACCGGAGTTGGTAGAAACCCCACACCAGACGGTCCCCGTACGGCTATCCTGCGGAACCGTACCGCGACGGGGAGGACTGTAGGTCGAGAATGCCATCAACGCCCACGACTAAGTCTCAGGTTCAGGCATACAAGTTCGTCCTGCGCAGGATGCAGTCCGCGCTGGTCCGCCGTGACGCGGTGATGTTGCACGACCCGATGCGCTCGCACGGGCGCGCGACCGCGGTCGGCGTCATCCTCGGCGTGCTGGGCGCCGTCGTTTTCGTGCTGTGGGGCCTGTTGAGCCCCGCGCCCGCGGTGCCGCAGTCGGACAACATCGTGATCGGCGAGCAGTCCGGCACCGTGTATGTCGTCACGGGTAACCCGTCGCGGCTGATCCCCACCTTCAACCTCGCGTCCGCGCGGCTGATCCTCATGGCGCAGAAGCAGCAGAGCAGCCAGGGACAGCCGGGCGGCGGCCAAGGCGGTCAGCCGCAGCAGGCGGCCGACGTGAAGAACCCGACTGTCGTCTCCGATGAACAGTTGAAGAACATGCCGCGCGAGAAGCTGACCGGCATCCCGGACGGGCCGCAGCTGCTGCCGTCGGCGGACCAGCGGATCACCCCCAACTGGGCGGTCTGCGACGAGGTCGTGCTCGACCCGTCGCTGCCGCAGCCGGACTCGGTCAACAAGACCAACACTGACGTGATCGCGGGCATCGACAAGCTCGGCGGCGAACTGCAGGCGAACCAGGCGCTCCTCGGCGACGCCGGGAACGGCAAGACGTACCTCATCTACCGGTCGAACGCGAACACCGTGCGCGCCGAGGTGCCGTCCGGCTCCAACGACCCGGTGCGGTCCGCGCTGCATCTGCCGACGAAGTCGCGCAAGGTGTCGCAGGCCCTGCTCAACGCGATTCCCGAGGTCGCCAAGCTGATCCCGCCGCCGGTGGCCGACGAGGGTTCGACGCCGTCGAGCAGCTTCGACGGCCTGACCGTCGGAAACGTCTTCTCGACCCAGCCGACCGGCGGGGCGCAGGAGTTCTGGCTCATCGCGAAGAACGGCATCCAGAAGGTGTCGCCCGCGGTCGCGGACATCGTCCGCACGGCGAAGAGCGGCGGCACGGCCACCACGCCGGCGCTGGGCCTCGACAAGATCAACAACGTCAAGGTGCTGCAGCAGGGCGATCCCGGCTACGTTCCGGTCGACACCTACCCGCAGGTCGTCCCGGCCGTTCTCGACGCCGTCCAGGATCCGGTGGCGTGTCTCGGCTGGACGCTCAACGCCGACCACAGCCAGGCGCACACCTCGGTCTACATCAACAAGCAGCTCCCGGTGGAGAAGAACGCCGACGGCACCTCGAAGATCATCAGCGTCAGCAACACCGGCCCGAACGGCGTGCCGATCACCGGCTTCTACATGCCGACCGGATACGGCGCGGTGGTGCAGTCGGCCACCGAGACGAGCGCGACCTTCAACAAGGGCCCGATCCAGCTGATCTCCGACCGCGGCATCCGCTACGGCGTGCCGGACGCGGCGACCGCGGACGAACTCGGGCTGAACAACCGGCTGCCGGCGCCGGAGTCGATCATCGGGCTGTTGCCGACCGGGGCGTCGCTGAACGTGCAGAACGTGATGAAGCAGTTCGACTCGGTGCCGATCGACCCGAACGCCGGCTCGTACAAACAGCAGGCGGCCGGACAGCAGCAACCCGCCGGGAACTGACGGCGGGTTCCGTCCGTCACACTCGGACACAGCCGGGTGAGCGGAGGGTTGAACGTGACAGCGCCGGGAAGCAGTCCAGGGGCAAGCGCCGTGCGGATCGACGGCGCGGTCGTCGGCGGCTACGCGGCGAAAGTCGCGCGGGCGGCCGACGAACTGGAAACCGCCGCGGGCGAGGTGGGCGCGGGAGCGACCACTGCCGAGGCGTACGGCGAGGTGGGCGCGCGGCTGGGCGTGCCGGAGTCGTACGCACAGGCTTCCCGGGCGTTGCGCGGCCAGCTCACCGCCGGGGTGGCCGCGCTGCGGTCGGTCACCGCGGCGCTGGAGCAGCTCACCACCGGCCACGCCGAGCGGGACGCCGACGCGGCCGAGCGGATCGAGCGCGCCGGGAGGATCTCGTGACGGAGCCGTCGTTGGCGTACGTGACCGAGCTTGCCCGCGAGCTGGGCGTGAACGATCCGGTCGCTGCCTACTACCAGCCGCTCACCGGCCGCTGGGAGGAACTGGACGCGGAGGCCGAGAGCCTGCGCGCCGCGGCCCGTACGGCGGCCCGGGTGTCCACGGACCTCGCGGACGATCTCGGCCGGATCGACGCGTCGTGGTCCGGCCCCGACGCGGACGCGTTTGTCGCTTACCTTGGCGAAATCCGCGCCGCGAGCGAGGGCGCGGAGGACGCGCTCGACGCGCTCGCCGGCTCGATCGACCAGCTCACCGAATCGCTGCGCAAGATCGCGGGCGCGGCGGAGGAAGTGCTGGTCGACGCGGCTGATCTGCTTTCCGAATCGGCGATGCTGCCCAGCGGCGGCGCTTCCCGGGCGCGTTCGCAGATGCGGGAGACCGAGCAGTCGCTGAAGTCCTTGCACGAGGCGGCCGAGGACGTGCTGCGCGAGTTCGGCCGGTTGTGCGCCGGGGTGGACGCTCCGGCGGGGAGCCCGTCGAGCATCGAGCTGCGGCACCACTATCCGGCGGAGCAGTTCCGGCTGCACGACGCCGACGCGCCCGCGAGTGCCCCGGCGGGTGCCGCTGCCGGGACCAGTCCGTCGGCCGACGCTGCGGCGGGGGAGTCCACAGTGGCCTCTTCAGGCGATTCGGTGAGCCCGTCCGCGGCGGAGGATTCCCACCACGGCAAGGAAACCGCCGCCGATCCGCGGCTGGAACAGGGCCAGGCGGGCATTCCGCCGGTCGAGCCGGTCGCCCCGGCCCCGCAGCCCGCGGCGGCGAATCAGGGCTCCGGCACGTCGATGATGCCGATGATGGGCTTCGCCGGAATGGGCGGCGGAGGCGGTGGCGGCGGAAGCTCGCAGCACAAGCCCAGGCAGCGCACGGCGGCGAAGACGTCCGAGATCTTCGGCGAACCCGCGCAGGTGACTCCGCCGGTGATCGGCCAGGACCCGCCCGCGCGACGCCCGGAGAAGGACGGGAAGCCGCCGAAACCCGGAAAGTGACCAGGAAGGCCGCCGCCGCGACTCCGCGGCGAGCGGCCTTTTCCGTGCCTGGAACCGGGCGCTCTCCATTGTGGACAAACAAAAGGGCCGCTCCTCGCGATGATCGCGGGGAGCGGCCCTCTTTTCGTGCCTGAATTACCGGGCCGGCGGCGCCCCGGACCGCTTCCGCCGGATCGTGTGCACCACGAACAGCGTGATCAGCAGCGCCGCCACGCCGCCGCCGGTGCCGGCGAGCGCGACGATCATCGGCGTCGAGCTGATGCCGTCGGCCGGCGGCAGCTTGGCCTCCTGCACCACCGGCTTCGGCAGCGAGAGGTTGCCGGTGTCGCCCGGCAGGTTCGCGGTGAGCGCGGCGACCGGGTCGATCACGCCGTAGCCGACGAAGTTGTCGCGTCCGCCGGGAGCGGCCGGGTGCTGCGCGGTCGCCTTGAGCCGCTTGACCACGTCGCTCGCCTTCATGTGCGGGTACATCGAGCGGACCAGCGCGGCGACGCCCGCCACGTACGGCGCGGCGAAGCTGGTGCCCTGGATCGGCGACGGAGAGCCGTTCGCGATGGTGAGGTTCGCCAGTCCGGTCGAATGCTCCGCCGGGTCGAGCGACACGATCTTGGTGCCCGGCGCGGCGACGCCGACCCACGGGCCGTGCACGCTGAACGGCGCGATGCCGCCGTCTTCCTGGATGGCTCCGACGGACAGCACGTCGTCGGAGAACCACGGCGGCGTGACGATCGACTTCGGCTTGTTCGGGTCGGGCTGGTCGTTCTGCGGGCAGTTTTCCGAGACGTTGCCCGCGGCCGCGACGACCACGATGTCCTTCCCTGCCGCGTAGTGCACCGCGGCTTGTACCTTGCGCTCGCCATCCTGGATGTCGCCGGGCGCGGTGCCCGCGCGACAGTGGTCGACCGACATGTTGATCACGCCGACCTGGCCGGCGTCGGCGATGCCGCGGATGATCTGCGCGAGCGTGTTCAGCGTGCCCGCGGTGCCTTGTTTCGCCAGATCCCGGCTGTCGCCCTTGTTGTCCTGCTGGGGCGACGTGCCGCTGCCGCCGCCGGTGCCGCCGCCCGAGGACGGGGGCAGTTGGCTGTTGCTGCTGCCCGCCGGGGGCTTCTGGCTGTCGCCGCTCGCGGGCGGCTGGCCGGATTCGCCGGACGGGGGAGCCGCGGGCTGCTGCGGGCTGTCGTCCTTGGTGTAGTTCTCGCTCAGCTGCCGGTAGGACACGATGTGCGCGTCCGGGGCGACGCCGATGAAGCCGACGTTCGGGTCCTGCGGGTTGCCCGCGATGATGCCGGCGACCTCGGTGCCGTGGCCGTCGCAGTCCTGAAGGCCGTCTTGCGCGCCGTTGTCCGGATGCGCGACGTAGTCCCCGCCGCTTTCCACCCGGCCCTGGAACCACGGATGCGGGGTGACACCAGTGTCGATCACGGCGACCTTCTGGTTGCCGCCGACCGATCCGGTCGCCGCGCGGACGATCTCCTGCGCCTTCGTCAGCTGCAGGTAGTCCTGGCCCCACGGGCGGGACTTGATCTCGACGTTCTGCCCGAGACTGCGCTGCACACAGTCGTTTTTCTTCTTGTACTTGGTATCCGGTCCGTGGCCGTCGGCAGGCGGCGCGTCGCCGAGACCCAGCGGCGGCGGGGTGGCCCAGGTGCCCGCGGGTGCGTCCGCCGTCTGTGCCGACGCCGGAGCCGCGGCGAACGGGGACAGCAGCCCGAGCCCGGCCGCGAACAGCGCCACCCCGGCGCGGCCGGGGAGGCCGAGCCTGCGGGGGAAGGAACGCATCGCGCGGCTCACTTGAGGTTGAGGTGTCGCAGCGTCGAGTAGAGGTCCATCACGCCGAGGGCGAGCGGCAGCACCACGGCGATGCAGATCGCCTCGATGATCTCCACCGTGCGCCGCAGCGGCGGCGAGAAACGCTGGTCCGGGAAGATCACGCCGACCACGAGGGCGGCCGCGGCGATCAGGATCAGCGCGCCGAAGACGTACAGCAGCCGCTGCTCGGCGGTGGCGGAGAAGAACAGCCAGCCGAGCAGGATTCCCGCCGCGGCGACCATGCCGGTGGTGAGCAGCGCGATGGCCTGCGCGCCGTTGGCGTAGGCGCGGGCGCGCAGCAGCAGGACCAGCGTGGCGACGACGCCGAGGATGACGCCGAAGGCGTTCGGCGCGGTGGCCGCGAGGACCGCCGCGCCCGCCGTGGTGGCGCCACAGCCGATCATCAGGCCGGTCATGTAGTCGTGCGCGACCGCGGTGCGCTGCTCGATCGCCTTGTAGTCCGGGAAGCCGGTGTCTTCCTTCAGTTCTTCGGCGGTGCTCGGCACGTACGGCAGCGGCAGCTTGGCGAGCCAGATGGTGGCGCGCGGCAGGAACGAGATGCAGCCCAGCGCGACGGCGACCGTGCCCGCCGCGACCGCCGAGGTGTCGGCGCCGGTCATGAGCGTCGCGACGAGGAAGGCGAGCGAGCCGAACACGCCCGCGGTGGCGGTCGCGATGAACACCCGGATGCCCGCGCCGACCACGAGGATGCAGACCGCCGAGACGATCAGCACCAGCACCGCGCCGAGCAGCAGGTTTGCCCGGACGGACAGTCCCGGCACGATGTAGAACCCGCTGACGAACGCCAGCGGAAGGCCGCCCGCCGACGCGATCAGCACGCCGGTGGCCTCGGCCTGGTAGGCCTTGGCGAGCGTGGCGCCAACCGCGACGCAGGCGATCGCGCCGAGGCCGCCGGCGATCGCCGGGCCGAGCGCCGAACCGCCGTAGAGGGAGCCGCTGAAGAACAGCGCCAGCGCGGAGAAGAACAGGGCGAGCCCGCCGGCGACATGGCCGAACCGGCGCGCGGTTTCTTTCGTCCACGGGCGGAAGGTGTCGGGGTCGGCCTCCGCGATGGCGTCGACCACGTCGTCGTACATCGGCGGCGGCGGGTTCTCGTTCCGCTTGCGCAACTGCAGCAGTTCGCCGTCGACCACGCCGAGGGACGCGAGCGTCCGGCTCGGGTCGAGCGGGGCGTCGCCGAGCTTGGCCAACGCCCACCCGCCGTGGCGGGCCCCGCCGTCCGGAGTGACCTCCTTGGCCATCTCCAGAAGCATGGGCAGCAGGTCGGCCACCGCCACGTCGGCCGGAAGCGCGACGTCGATGCGTGTCGTCGGTGCGACCACCGTGACCCTGCTGAATACCGTCGTGCCCGTTGCCACTAGATCCCCCGCTCTGAAAAGACAGCTCCCGGGGGAACTTATACCGAACCTGGTGACAGGTTTCAGCGCGTGTCCGCAAATCGTCGGCGAAAATACCCGTACCGGCCCGTTTGAGCCAGACCGAGCAGCGGGTTCGTCCGCCTGGTCCGTTAACTGTCGGTGGCGGTCCTTACACTCGGCCGCACTGGGAGGACGGGCCCCGCCGGGGGCCCGCGGAGGGGGTGCGAGATGCCGATCCTGGAGTTGGCCGGATTTCCGGGGCGACGTTCGATAGGTTGTCCCGCGCACCCGGGTGCAGGCGTCGAGCAGGAATAGAGGGGTCCTTCTAGATGAGCACGCTGCAGTTCAAGAAGTCGCCGCGGCTGGCCGCGCCGCGCCCGCCCGGCGGCGAGGTGCATCTCGAGCCGCCGCCCGAGGTGCCCCGCACGATCCCGGGAAGCATTGTCGCCAAGGCGATTCCGGCCGTGATGATCTTCGCGTCGCTCGGGATGATGGTTTTCATGTTCACGGCGGGCGGCGGGAAGAGCCCGACCACGATCATGATGAGCGGCATGATGCTGATGGGCACCGTCGGCATGCTCGCCGGAGGCGGCGGAAAGGGCGGCGGCCAGAAGAAGGCCGAGATGGACGAGGACCGCAAGGACTACCTGCGGTACCTCGGCCAGATGCGCGACCGCGCCCGCGAGGCGATGGTCGACCAGCGCGCCGCCCTCGAATGGGTGCACCCGGACCCGCAGTCGCTGTGGTCGCTCGCGGCGAGCCGCCGGATGTGGGAGCGCAGGCAGAACGACCAGGACTTCCTGCACCTGCGCGTCGGCCGCAGCTCGCACCGCCTCGCCACCCGGCTGGTCCCGCCCCAGACCGGCCCGGTGGACGAACTGGAGCCGATCGCCACCCTCGCGCTGCGCCGGTTCGTGCGCGCGCACTCGATCGTGCCGGACCTGCCCACCCAGATCACCCTCCGCGGGTTCGCGGCGGTCAGCATGCAGGGCGAGCGGCACCGCACCCGCGCGCTGACCCGCGCGATGCTGGCCCAGCTGGTCGCCTTCCACAGCCCGGACGACGTGATGATCGCGGTCGCCACCGCGGGCCGGGCGAAGGAGGAGTGGGAGTGGGCGAAGTGGCTCCCGCACGCCCAGCACCCCACGCTGTCCGACGGCATCGGCCAGCTGCGCATGATGGCCGGCTCGCTCAAGCAGATCGAAGACTGGCTGGACGAGGAGCTGCGCGACCGGCAGCGGTTCTCCCGCAACGCGACGCCCGCCCCGGACCAGCCGCACGTCGTGATCATCGTGGACGACGCCGAGGTCACCCGCGAGGAGCAGATCATCCTCGAGGAGGGCCTGGTCGGCGTCACCCTGATCGACCTTTCCGATTCGGTCGGCAACCTCGCCGCCCGGCGCGGCCTCCGGCTCGTGGTCGAGGAAGACCGGCTCGGCGCGCGCAGCGCGGGCGGGGTCGAATGGTTCGGCCGTCCGGACAGCCTCAGCGTGGTCGAGGTCGAGGCGCTCGCCCGGCTTCTCGCGCCGTACCGCGTCGGCGGGGGCGGCGGCCAGGACGTCAGCGACGAAGAGCCGCTGCTGTCCAACCCCTCGCTGCTGGAACTGCTCAGCATCCCCGGCGACCCGATGACGTTCGACGTCCAGCAGGCATGGCGGCCCCGGCCGATCCGCGACCGCTACCGCGTCCCGTTCGGCGTCGGCGAGTACGGCCAGCCGGTGGAGCTGGACATCAAGGAAGCCGCGGCGGAGGGCATGGGCCCGCACGGCCTGTGCATCGGCGCGACCGGTTCCGGCAAGTCGGAGTTCCTGCGCACGCTGGTGCTGGGCATGCTGGCCACGCACTCGTCGAGCACGCTGAACTTCGTCCTCGTCGACTTCAAGGGCGGTGCGACGTTCCTCGGCTTGGACAAGGCCCCGCACGTGTCCGCGGTCATCACCAACCTCGCGGACGAGGTCACGCTGGTCGACCGGATGAAGGACGCGCTGGCCGGCGAGATGAACCGTCGCCAGGAAGCGCTGAAGAACGGCGGCAACTTCAAGAACGTCTGGGAATACGAGAAGGCCCGCGAGAACGGCGCCGACCTCGACCCGCTGCCCGCGCTGTTCATCGTCTGTGACGAGTTCTCCGAACTGCTGGCGGCGAAGCCGGACTTCATCGACCTGTTCGTCGCGATCGGCCGGCTGGGCCGGTCGCTGCAGATGCACATGCTGCTCGCGTCGCAGCGGCTGGAAGAGGGCAAGCTGCGCGGTCTCGACTCGCACCTGTCCTACCGGATCGGCCTGAAGACGTTCTCCGCGGCGGAATCCCGCGCGGCGATCGGCGTGCCGGACGCGTTCGAACTGCCGTCGGTCCCCGGTGGCGGTTATCTGAAGTACGACACCTCGACCCTGGTGCGGTTCAAGGCTTCCTACGTCTCGGGCCCGTACCGGCCCGCGGGCATCAAGGCGGCCGGTCCGGCCGCCACCGTGGTGCGCGCCGACAAGCGGCCGCAGCTGTTCGTGCCGGACTTCGTGGAACTGCCGAAGGAACCCGAGCCGGAACCGGTTGCCGAGGAAGAAGAAGCTCCGAAGCCGAAGGAGTCCGAAGAGGCGGTCGAGCCCAGCGAGCTGGACGTCATCGTCAGCCGCCTGATCGGGCAGGGGCCGCCGGCGCACGAGGTGTGGCTGCCGCCGTTGAACGAGCCGAACTCGCTCGACACGATGCTGCCGAACCTCAACCCCACCGACGACCGCGGCCTGTCCCCGGTCGGGTTCTTCGGCAACGGCAGGCTGCAGGTGCCGATGGGCATCGTCGACCGGCCGTACGAGCAGCGGCGCGACTTCCTGTGGGCGGACTTCGCCGGTGCGCAGGGCCACGGCGTCATCGCGGGCGGCCCGCAGTCGGGCAAGTCGACCATGCTCCGGACGCTGATCATGTCGATGGCGCTCACCCACACCCCCGAGGAAGCGCAGTTCTACTGCCTCGACCTCGGTGGCGGCACCCTCGCCGGCCTCGCGGACCTTCCGCACGTCGGCGGGGTCGCGGTGGCCCGGCGCGAGCCGGACAAGGCCCGCCGGATCGTGGCCGAGCTGACCACGCTGCTGACCGAGCGCGAAGGCCGGTTCGGGGCGCTGGGCGTCGACTCGATGACGGAGTTCCGCAACCGGAAGCGCCGCGGGGAGATCCCGCCGGAGCAGGACCCGTTCGGCGACGCGTTCCTGATCGTGGACAACTGGCGGGCGCTGCGCGACGACTTCGAGGAGCTGGAGACGTCGATCACGCGGCTGGCCACGCAGGGTCTGGCCTACGGCGTGCACGTGATCATCTCGGCCAACCGGTGGGCGGACCTCCGGCCGGCGATCAAGGACATGCTCGGCACGCGGTTCGAGCTGCGCCTCGGTGACCCGACGGAGTCCGAAATGGACCGCCGGATCGCGGTCAACGTGCCTGCCGGGCGGCCGGGCCGCGGACTCACCCGCGACAAGCTGCACCTGCTCACCGGTCTGCCGCGGATCGACGGGTCGAGCGACCCGGAGACGGTCGCGGCGGGCGTCGCGGACGCGGTCGCGAAGATCCGCGGGGCGTGGCGCGGCCGGGTGGCTCCGCAGGTGCGCCTGCTGCCGGAGATGATCACCTACGAAGAGGTCCTGCAGATCGACCAGAAGCGGGACACGAAGCTGGTCCCGATCGGCGTCAACGAGGAAGACCTGCAGCCGATCTACCTGGACTTCGACGCGGACCCGCACTTCTTCGCGTTCGCCGACGGCGAGTCCGGCAAGACGAACCTGCTGCGGCAGATCGCGCGCGGCATCACCGAGCGCTACACGCCGCAGGAGGCCGTGATCCTGCTGGTCGACTACCGGCGCACGATGCTCGGGTTCCTCCAGGGCGATTCGCTGCTCGGCTACGCCGTGTCGTCGGCGCAGCTGGACAGCATGGTCCAGGACGTGGTCGGGTCGATGACGCGGCGGCTGCCGGGTCCGGACGTCACCCAGGAGCAGCTGAAGACCCGGTCCTGGTGGACCGGTCCGGAGCTGTTCATCCTTGTCGACGACTACGACCTGGTGGCCACGCAGTCCACCAACCCGCTCAAGCCGTTGTCGGAATTCCTCGCCCAGGCGAAGGACGTCGGCCTGCACTTGATCGTGGTCCGGCGCACCGGTGGTGCGTCGCGGGCGGCGTACGACCCGATCATCGGCAAGCTCAAGGAGCTGGCGGCCACCGGCATGGTGATGAACGGTTCCCGCGACGAGGGCGTGCTGATCGGCAACATCCGGCCGAGCGCCATGCCGCCGGGCCGGGGCAACATGCTGAGCCGCAAGAACGGGAAGCAGCTCGTGCAGGTGTCGTGGATCCAGCCGGACTGACCGGCCGGGGAGGAGCCGGCGCGCTTGACCGAAGGGGTGCCCGGTGACAGTGCGGGTCGCGATCGACTTCGGGACCTCGAGCACCTGTGTCGTCGTGTCGGTCAACGGCCGCGAACCGCAGGTCGTGGTGATCGACGGGCAGCCGCTGATGTCGTCGGCGGTGTACGCGGCGTCCGACGGCACGCTGTTCGTCGGCCAGGAGGCCGAGCGGCAGGCGGCCGTCGACCCGTCGCGCTACGAGCCGAATCCGAAGCGGCGGATCGACGAGGGCGATCTGCTGCTCGGCGATTCGGTGCTGCGGGTCATCGACGTCGTGCACGCGGTGCTGGACCGGGCGGTCGCTGAGGCGCGGCGCGTCGCGGGCGACGCCGAGGTGGATCTGCTGGTGCTCACCCACCCGGCGGACTGGGGCGCGATCCGCACCCGGCTGCTGCGCCAGGCTGCGGGCAGGCTGGCGCGCGAGGTGGCGCTGGTACCGGAACCGGTGGCCGCGGCGGTGTACCACGCGGCCACCTTCGCCCCGGAAGCTTCGCCGGGCGGCCGGACGGTCGAGTTCTCCGGCCGTCCTGGCGACGCGCTGGCAGTGCTTGATCTCGGCGGCGGCACGGTCGACGTCAGCGTCGTCCAGCGGTCACCGGAGGCCGCTCGCGCCGCGCGAGTGCCCGGTGCGCCGCCGCAGCGGGGCGGGTTCCAGGTGCTGGCGACCCGAGGCGATCCGAGTTTCGGCGGGGCCGACATCGACCAGGCGTTGCTGGAGCACGTCGGGTCGCTGGTGTCCGGCACGGATCCGCAGGCGTGGCAGCAACTGGTCGAGGGCCGCGAGCTGGCTGAGCGCCGGCGGCGCCGGGTCCTGCGCCAGGATGTCCGCGGCGCGAAAGAGACGTTGTCGCGGCACACGTACACCGATGTGCCGTTGCCGCCGCCGTTCGCGGACGCGCACGTGACCCGGGTGGACTTGGAACGGCTGATCGGAGCTCCGCTCGGCCGGGTGGTCGAGCTGACCAGCGCCGCGATCGCCGACTCGGGCCTGCGCCCGAAGCAGCTCGCGGCGATCTTCCTCGTCGGCGGTTCAAGCCGGATCCCGATGATCTCCCGGCTGGTGCACGAGCGCACCGGCGTGGTGCCGACGAGCCTGGACCAGCCGGAGACGGTCGTCGCGCGCGGCGCGCTCCGCGCGGTGCTGCTGGAACCGGACCGCACCGGCGTGCTGCCAGGTTCGTCGATCCCGGGGCAAACCGATCACCGCACCGAGATCGTCCGCGGGGACGCGCCGGCCCGGCGCGGCCTGCCGCCGGTGCCAAACGCGCTGAACGCGCCGCCGAACGTGCGGAACGCTCCGGTGCCGCCGCGCGGGTTCTCGCCCGCCGATCCGGCCAGGGGGCCGCAAAGCGCGCCGTTCGGTGCCGTAGCGCCCGGTGGTCCGAGTCCACTCCAGACTGGTCCGGGCAAGAACACGTTGGGACAGAACGGTTCCGGGCACGGGGCGTTCGCCGCTTCCGGCACGGAGCCGTCGGGCGACTCCGGCGGCAAGGCGAAGAAACGCCGTCGGCTGTGGTTGATCACCGCCGCGGTGGCGGTCGTGGCACTGATCGCGGGCGGCGTCGTGTACTTCGTCAGCAGCGGGGACAGCTCAGAGCAAGGCCGTTCGTTCTCCCAATACGATTTCAGCCTCATCGCGCCGAACGACTGGGTCCAGACCACCGACGAGGTCGCGGACCGGCAGGTGATCCTGCACCCGCAGGACGCCGAGCGAGGAAATGATCTCGTGCTCGCGCAGGAGTTCGTCATGGACTACGACGCGACTGCGGACCGGCAGAAACTCGTCAGCACGTTGCAATCCGGGGTGACCGGAAACGCGAACTACACTGCGTTCCGTTCCGATCTGACTTACGGTGGCCGGAGCGTGATCGGCTATGTCGAGAGCAAACCGGAACGGATTACCGTCCGCTGGTATGTGCTCGTGCAGGGGCGGATCCGGGTGCACGTCGGCTGCCAGTACCAGTCGCCGGCGGTGCAGCAGCGCGTCGACGCCGCGTGCGAGCAGGTGGTGCGCACGTTGAAGATCACCAGCTGAAGGAGCACTCGTGGCCTCCGAACCGGAATCCGCGCCAGCGGCATTCACCCGAGCAGGCCAGGACGCAGTCACTTTCTCGCGCCGCGTCGCGGGCACCGCGCTCGCGCGCAGCGAACGCCGCCGCGGCGAAAACCGGGAACTGCTGAAGGAGTTCGGCCGGCGTCGGCTTTCCGGTGCCGCGGAACCCGCGCCGTCCGCGTTGCGCGGGGCCGCCCGCCGGTTCCGCGCGGCCCGCGGATTGCCGATGCCGGCGGAACCCGCCGCTCCCGAGCCGGTTCCCGTTCGTCCCAAGATTTCGCCCGAACAGACACGGTCGAGTGAAGAGGACGAGGACTTTTCGCAGTCGCGAATCATGAGCCGGGACTCCTGAAATATTCCAGGAACCGGCTGTGCGTGTGCTAACCACGCTGGTGGACAAGGTTTTTTCGGGGGCGCCCGGAGATCGTTAACCCACCCGTTGCCGGGCGGTTCCCTGGTCCGGCGTTCCCGCAAGCAACTACTTGAGAAGAAGTCGCGACAAGTGTGAACCGAACTGGCAATGTCTTCGTCGTAGGTGCAGTGCCGGAAACACCAGCCGGCGCGCACAACCACTCACGAAGGGGGTAGTTCCCATGGCTGGCGGCTTCACTGGGGATCCGAAGGAATTCACTCAGGCTGAGGGGCGCGTTGTCGACGCGACCGGCCGGATGAACAAGAACCTGGGCGACCTGCGCTCCAACATCGAAGCGACCCGCGCGGGCTGGGAAGGCGACGCGCAGCGTGCCTTCGACAACGTCATGCGCCGCTTCGACGACTGCGGTCGTGGCCTCAACGACGCTCTGCACCGCATCGGCACCCTGCTTCAGGAAGGTGGCTCGATGTACGCCAAGAGCGAGGCGGCGCAGCACGAGCACATCAACTCGCTCAACAAGGGCTTCGGCGTTCTTGGCTGATCGGGACTTTCCCGTTCGGATTCGCCTTCCTCTTCATTCATTCTTCTGACAGGAGCTTGACATGCCTGACGGCCGTATTGTTGTAGACCCGGGTACGATCCACCGCGCCGCGGAGGACTGCACCGCCACCGGTAGCGAGCTGAAGAGCCTCTTCGACAACCTGAAGAGCGACCTCAACCCGCTGACCCACAGCTGGAGCGGTGAAGCGAAGGACCAGTACATCCAGGCCCAGAACGAGTGGGACCAGAAGTTCGACGAGTTCACCCAGCTTCTGGCGCAGATCGCCGCCGTGCTGCCGCAGATCGCGGACGGCTACCAGGCGACGGACCGCTCGGTGCAGAACCTGTTCTGAGCCAAGCCCCGAAACCACGGCGGGCCGGGCACCTTCGGGTGCCGGTCCGCCGTTTTCGTGTGCGGGTAAGGAATACGCCGATCAGTGCGGGGTGTCGACGGAGTATTCCGGCTTGCCGTTGAGCACCTTGGAGCGGTGGCCAGCACCAGGACAATCGCGCCGCCGGTCAGTGCGGTGCGCCGACCGAATATTCCGGCTTGTCGTTGAGCACCCGCACGGTCACCTTCTTCGGCTGTCCGCCGACCTGGACGGTGCAGTCGAACGTGGTGCCGTTCTCGATCGTCTGCCCGGACGGGCACGCGACGTTCTTCACGTCCGGTTCGCCGTAGTTCTCGTTGAGCACCTTGGAAACGCCGTCCTGCAACGACTTCTGGTCCAGCGTGTCCCCGCTGAACACTCCGGTCGCCCACGAGATCCCGGCCGCCGCGGCCAGCACCACGACGATCGCGCCGCCGATCAGGAGCGGCTTCTTCGACCGCGGTTTTCCTGGCTTGGCCGAGGAAAACGCGCCGAACCCGCCGTACTCGGACGGCTGGAATCCGCCGCCGTAGGGACTTCCGGTCGGCGGCTGTCCCGGCTGGCCTTGCGGCTGCGCCGGAGTCGGCTGGCTGGGCACTTGCCCAGGCCCGCCGTACGGCTGGGCCTGCTGGCCGTAAGGCTGCGCCGGATACCCCTGCTGCGGATACTGCGCGGGCGGAAACTGTTGCTGCGCCGGAGGTTGCGCCCACTGCCCGCCCGCAGGCTGCCCGCCCTGCCAGCCGGAACTGTCCACTTCGGACGGGTAACCCGGCTGTTGCTGCGGTGCGTTCGTCCCCGGCTGCCACCACTGCGGCTGCCCCTGCGGGTGCTGGTCGGGAGGCTGGGTCATCGGAGGTCACCTCGGGGTTCGATGGGCGCGGGGACCGGCGGAAGGGTGCGCATCAACGCCCCTGCAGTTCGCCGAGCCTGCGGTAGAAGTCCTGTTTGGCCGCGTCGTCCGCGAGCACGGTGACCTGCGAGGCGTCCGGCACCGTCGGCAGGTCCGACACGGTGGCCTCGCCGGTGAACTTGAAGTCGTAGCGCAGTTCGACCTTGTGCCCGTCGCCCTCGAATTTCGCCGCCATCGTGAACTCGGCGAGCGAACCGTCCTGCTTGAGCGTGATCACGCTCGGCACGACGGCCTTGCGCAGTTCCGGCCCGACCTGGTTGACCACCTTGTCCGGCAGCAGTTCGACGCGCCGGTCGAGGAAGATCGAGAACGGCACGTTCACAGTGAGCTGCTCGGTGCCGTCCGCGGAACTCTTCGCGCCGCGCAGCGCTTTCTTGTCCGCCTTGTACGAGCTGTCCACCGCGTCGCCCATCTTGCACGCGATCTGCACCCCGCCCCACGCGCACGGCTGGACGAGCCCGGCCTCCGGCTTGGGCATCGACACCCACGGCGTCGGCGCGAGCGATTTGTAGGCCGGGCCGAGGTAGAGGTACTCGACGGCGCCGTCGGCCGGGGTGAACGAGTCGAGGAACTCGTTGGGGTTCTTCTGCGACCGGTTGTGCACGATGCGGCTCTCCGGGCTGCCGGTGCGCGCGGAGGTGACGATGTTGTGCAGGTACTTGTCGTCGAACTTGAAGTACCGGTCCGCCGAGTTGGTCACGTTGCGCGGGTCGACGATCGTGTCCCCGAGCTTCGCCATGGCCTTCTCGAACTTCGCGCCGACGTACGCGGCGGCCTGGTCGCCGTCGGGCAGCGCGGTGCCGGCGCGGGCCTGCCCGCACGCGGTCGCGAGCGCGAGCACGGCGGCGACGGCTCCCGCCGTCCGTGCGGCTCGGGTCGTCCTCGCTCGTGTCTTCAACTGCCGTCCCCAGGTGCTCGTCGTGCTCGCGCGGCTGCGCGCCCGAATCGTCTCACCTCGAGCGGACGCGCACGGCGGCGTGGTGGTTCCAGGAACCGGTCGGGTATGCTGTGAGCGGCCGACGAGGCGTCTTCGCACCCCCGCTGCACAACTGGCGGGACCACAGGGGTATCTTCATATGTCGTTGTGCGTTGCGGCGCGTCAGCGCTCGGCCCGCACATTACCCACACGCAATGACGACGAGGTAGACCCTTGCCCACGTACAGCCCCAAGCCCGGCGACGTCACTCGTGCCTGGCACGTGATCGACGCCGAGGATGTCGTGCTCGGACGGCTCGCGACCGAGGTCGCCACGCTGCTGCGCGGCAAGCACAAGCCGACCTACGCCCCGCACGTGGACACCGGTGACTTCGTCATCATCGTCAACGCCGAGAAGGTCGCTCTCACCGGTAACAAGCGCGAGCAGAAGTTCGCGTACCGGCACAGCGGTTACCCCGGCGGCCTGCGGAAGCGCTCCTTCGGCGAGCTGCTCGACACCAAGCCCGAGCACCTCGTAGAGAAGGTGGTCAAGGGCATGCTGCCGAAGAACAAGCTCGGCCGCGCCATGGCCAAAAAGCTGAAGGTGTACGCCGGCCCGCAGCACCCGCACGCCGCGCAGCAGCCGCAGGCGCGCGAGATCACCAAGATCGCGCAGGTCGCGCAGTGAGTGAGGAACAGTTGACCAGCACCGAGACCGAGGTCGTCGCTTCGACCGAGACCCCCGCCGAGGCCGTGGCGACCAGCGAGTCCGCCGCCGCCCCGCGCCCGTCGCGTGCCGCCGGTGGCAACGCGCAGACGGTCGGCCGCCGCAAGGAAGCCGTGGTCCGCGTCCGCGTCGTGCCGGGTACCGGTGAGTTCAAGCTCAACGGCAAGTCCCTTGAGCAGTACTTCCCGAACAAGGTGCACCAGCAGCTCATCAAGGAGCCGCTCGTCACCGTCGAGAAGCCGGACTCCTTCGACATCTTCGCCAACCTCAAGGGCGGCGGGATCTCGGGCCAGGCTGGCGCGCTGCGTCTCGCCATCGCCCGTGCGCTGGTCGAGGTCGACGCCGACGACCGCCCGGCCCTGAAGAAGGCCGGCTTCCTGACCCGTGACGCGCGCGCCACGGAGCGGAAGAAGTACGGCCTCAAGAAGGCCCGTAAGGCCCCGCAGTACTCCAAGCGCTGATATTCAGCACTCTGGCGCAACCCTGGAAGCGTCCATCCGTCCATCGGATGGGCGCTTCCGGCGTTTTCCGGGACTATTGATGCGTTCTCTTTCGCTGACGCGACTGTCTTGGGGTAGGGCAGGGGAGCACCCCTGCCGGGCCCGGCGCTAGGTTTGTCGAGGCCCGGCACGCCCCGAGGCTGGTGAATCAAGACAAGGAGGTCGAAATGGCTCGACTGTTCGGCACCGACGGGGTACGCGGTCTGGCCAATGCCGACCTGTCCCCGGAGCTGGCCCTGTCGGTCGCGGCGAGTGCCGCCCGAGTGCTGGCGGCGCACGACCGTTCGCACCGCCCGGTGGCCGTGGTCGGCCGCGACCCGCGCGCCAGCGGCGAGATGCTGGAGGCCGCCGTGGTGGCGGGACTCGCCTCGGCCGGCGCGGACGTCCTGCGGCTCGGCGTGCTCCCGACCCCCGCCGTCGCGTACCTCGTCGGCGCGCTCGACGCGGACCTCGGCGTGATGATCTCCGCCTCGCACAACCCCATGCCGGACAACGGCATCAAGCTCTTCGCCGCCGGCGGGCACAAACTGCCGGACAGCATCGAGGACGAGATCGAATCCGGCCTCGACGCGACCGGCATCACCCGCCCGACCGGCGATGGCGTCGGCCGCGTCACCGACGTTCCCGACGCGCTCGACAAGTACATCGAGCACCTGGTCGCCGCGACCCCGCACCCGCTGACCGGGCTGAAGGTCGTGGTGGACTGCGCGAACGGCGCGTCGTACGCGGCCGCACCGGAGGCGTACCGCCGCGCCGGCGCCGAGGTCGTGGCCCTGCACGCGGAGCCGGACGGCATCAACATCAACGACAGCTGCGGCTCGAATCACCCCGACCTGCTGCGCGCGGCAGTCGTCGAACACGGTGCCGACCTCGGCATCGGCCACGACGGAGACGCCGACCGCTGCGTAGCCGTCGACGCCGCTGGCGAACTGGTTGACGGCGACCAGATCATGGCGGTCCTGGCGCTGGCGCTGGCCGAAGAAGGCGCGCTGGTCAAGGACACCCTGGTCGCGACCGTGATGAGCAACCTCGGCCTGCACCTGGCGATGAAGGCACACGGCATCACCGTCGTCACGACTGCGGTGGGTGACCGCTACGTGCTGGAGGAACTGCGCGCGTCGGGCTTGGCCCTCGGCGGCGAACAGTCCGGCCACGTGGTCCTCCCCGCCCACGCCACGACCGGCGACGGCCTCTTGACCGCGATGCGGCTGATGGCCCGGATGGCCGCGACGGGCAAGCCGCTGGCCGAACTGTCCGCGGTGATGAACCGGCTGCCGCAGGTGCTGGTCAACGTCCCGGTTGCGGACAAGGCAGCGGTGGCCGGATCCGCCGAAGTCCGCGACGCGGTAGGCGAGGTCGAAGCCGAACTCGGCGAGGAAGGGCGGGTTCTGCTGCGCCCCTCCGGGACCGAACAGCTGGTGCGGGTGATGGTGGAAGCCCCGGCCCACGCCACAGCTCAGGCGGCGGCGGATCGGCTGGCGGGGGTCGTGTCCGCGGTCTCCTGACCGAAATATGGTGAATACTCTGCGCCACCAGTGACCCGGCAGGTACATTCCGCAATGCGGGACGAACCGGGGAGGGGCGATGTACGACCAGAGTGAGGTGCCTTCGCATTTCGCCAGAAGTCTGGCGGCAATGGAAGAGGTGCGCGCACAGTACAGCGCCGATCACGAGCGTGCGATCGCCGACGACGAGGCCAGGCAGGCCGCGTTCGCCAAGCTTCTCGAGGAGCACCGCGCTCAGGACGCACAGTCGCAAGCCGACCGCGAGGCCGCTGTCGCCGCCGAGGGAACCGAGGACGACCACGCCGCGTCGGAAGAGGCAGAACGGACCGCCCAGCGGGTTGCCAAACAGGTTGCCGAGGACGACGCGGCCGCCGCGATGTTCCGGGTCGAGGACGACACCGAACCGGCCGCGCCGGCACCACCGGCGCCAGCCGCTCCGCCGCCGGCGTCTCCTCCGCCTGCTTCGGCGGCCCGGCACCGGGCGTGGGAGGACGACGACTTCTCGTCCACCAACTGGATCGACGCAGAGTAGCCGCGGGCGCGAGGGGAGAGGGCGACGATGGCGAAGTTCCACATTGAGCCGGACCAGGTCAAAAAGGTGGCGAACGACGTCTCTACGATGAGCACCTCGTTCAAAGAGATCAAGACTTACACCGCGCAGTCTCAGCTGGCGCCAGCGCATTTCGGCAAGATCCCCGGCCTGTCCGAAGCGGCGGGAGCCTACGTCGCGAAGATGCAGGCGCTCGGCGACTCCGCCGCGAAGGGCAGTACTTTCCTCGGCGGTTTCGCGGAACGGCTCAACACCTCGGTGACCTTGCACAGCGAGAACGAGCAAGAGAACGCCTGGGGCGTCGCGAACGCCGGCAAGGGAGCCTGACTGTGACTCCTCCGGCGGACCAGGGCACTGGTCGTCTCGGCGACACGATCATCGCCCCGCTGCAGCCTCCCTCGGACGTCCATCTCGACGACACGTCCGACAACATTCTCAAGCCGCTGGCCGGTTTCCGGGAAAAGATGACCGGAAAACTCGTGCAGCCGTACACGCGGTGGATGCAGCATCCGTCGCGGAATCTCGGGCTGCGGTTCGCCCCGCCGTATGGCCAGGGCGACGAAGAAAACCGGATGCTGAACGAACTCGGCGGGTTCGGATTCGGTTACCTCTGGGGAGCGCAGGGACGCGCGGCGAACCTCGGCAAGGCGGCGAAAGCCGCGCAGGACGACACCTCTCAGGTCAAGCAGGGCCTGACCGCCGCCTGGCAGGGCAAGGCCGCCGATTCGGCCGCCGAAAAGCTGGACGATTTCAGCAAGGCTTCCGGCGAATACCTCGGCACGGTCAACGGTTTCAGCCAGCTGCTTCAGCAGTTGTGGCAGACGGTCCGCAAGCCGATCCTCGATTTGGGACAGGTGCCCGAAAACGGCGGACAGGCGCCCAAGAAGTTTCTGGACGCGCACAAGCCCGAGGACACCGACGGGCTGTTGAGTTTCATGGACCGGCTCGACGAAGCGATCAAATGGGGCCGACAGGACGACAACGATGGCGAAGTCATCAATCCGCGGAGCGGCTCGGAAGTAGCGCGTAGTCAAGAGGACGGCACTGGCCCGATCAACGCGCAGGACATCCGGAACATGTCGGTGGACCTGGACACCGGTTACGATTCCAAGTGGTCCGACATGTTCTGCCGTCAGATGGACGAGTACTGCCAGCAGTACTCGGACGCGATGGACGCCTACCGGCAGTACATCCGCAACGCGCACACGGCGGCGACGAACGCGCTGCGCGCGTTTTCCGACGGCCTGAACGTGCCGACGGATCCGTTCGGCCGCCTGCAACTCGGCGCCGACAGCGGCAGCGGCGGGCACGACAAGGGATCGTCCGGCCGGAACGACGACGGTGGAGGGGACACCAAGCCGCGCTCCTCTGGCGGCGGGGGCGACACGAAGCCGCAGGAGGCCACCGTGCCGCCGCAGGTCGGTCCGACCCCGGCGCAGCCGCAGACCCCGCCCGCGCAGCCGGATCCGAACCAGAACCCGGTGACGCACAAGCCGCTCGAGGTGGACCCGTCGACCGGGCAGCCGTACCCGATCGACCCGCGAACCGGCGAAGCGGTCAAGACCGAGCACGAAGCACCGGACACCGTGACGGTCCAGCACGGCGATCAGAAGATCACCATGTCGGAGCCGGACGACCACGGGAAGATGGCGGTCTCGATCGGAGACGGGACCGGGCACGACAAGGCGTACCAGCTCGATTTCGGCGACCAGGCCGACAAGGTCCCCGGAACCGCCACTGATGCGGCGCAAGGGAACCCGGCCACTCACCCGAACGACGGTTCGGGGCAGCCCGCACACGACGGTCAGGACGCCGCGGCGAAGCCGCACGACGCTCCCGGCGACCCGATCCACAAGCAGCCGGACGGCGCCTCGCCGACGACGGATCCGGACCAGGTGCACCGCCCTGGCCCGGACGGAAAGATCCACATCGAGGACGGCAGCCTCAAGATCACCGCCGAGCGCCCGAGCGGGCCGGACGGTCCGACCGTGGTGACGGTGGACGACGGATCCGGCGAGCCGACGAAGTACACCCTCGACGACCACGGGAAGATCGATCCGGCTACCGGTCGGCCGGTCGACGGGGTGACCGCTCAGCAGCACGGCGGCGGTGCCGGGAGTCCAGCCGCCCCTGCCAGCGAGCTGCCCGCGGAGCACGTTCGCGAAGGTCGGCAGGTCGTGGCGGACGCTGGCGTGGCCGCTGCCGGACAGGGCGAGCCGGTAAGCGCGCAAGCTTCCGTGCCGCAGGACCACTCGGCGACCGGGCAATCAGCGGCCGCCGACGGACACGACCAACCCGCTGGAGAGCAAACGGGTCGCCACCACGCCCAGCCGGTCGCCGCGGAGGCGGACGCGACCCCAGCGCACGGCATTCCGGTGGAGAGCGGCCCGGACGAGTCCACCACGGCGCAGTCCGTGCTGGACCCGTTCAGCAGCGACCCCGGGCTCGGTCACGTCCCGTCTGACTCGGGTCTCGGGGATTCGGCGGTTCCGGCCGGATGGGAGCAGGACGAATCGGCACATCCGTCCGAACTCGGCACCGCGCCGACCACCACCGATCAGCAGCACGGCCAGCAGATGGGCATGATGGGCAGCCCGATGATGGGCGGCGGCGGGCAAGGCAACTCCGGTGACCAGGAACGCGGGAACAGCGGTTACCGCGTCGACGGCGGCCTGTTCGGCACCGCGCCGGGCGGCAGCCGGATCAGCGGATCGCTCGCGGAGGAGGACGAAGGGCGGCGCTGATCAGGCAGCCGGTTCCTCGTCCTCCGGAACCTCGATCGGCGCGCGCTTCACGTCCGCGTCCAACAGCGGCAGGTACTTGTCCGTACCCGTCAAATGCGTGAGAAAGAACGCAGTGAACAGCGCCTTCGCCAACTGCTGAGTCGCCCGCTGCGGTTTGCCCTGCAGCAGCAACTGGCTCCAGTGCCGCCCCTCGGTCACCGCCAGGTGTGACGACTTCGCCAGCGTCCTCAGCTGCACCGGACCAGCCCACGCCTGCGCGATGGCATCCGCATGGCCGACCGCCGGGGCCACCAGGTCGCCGTCCACCGCCAGGTGCAGGCCGGGGGCGCTGATCACTTTCGCGGCTTCCGTCGCGGGCGGGAACGTCTGTGCCGCAGCCACTGTCGCTACCGCGCGGACCTTCGGGCGGGCATCGTCGCCTGCTCCGGCGGACTGGGCGGCTGCCAATACGGCCGAACCGGCACCGGTGGAGTGGCCTGCGAGGCCCAGCTTCTGTGGGTCGACGCTGATGCCGTCCGGGCCGAGGCGGACCGTGGTGATGACGTCGAGGGTCGTCAGCAGGTCGCCGGCCAGCAGGCGGTGCGACGGGAGCGGGCCGAGCTGGGTCGCGGGGGCCGCGGCGACCACGCCCCAGCTCGCGAGGTGGTGCAGGAGCTGCCGGTAGCGGGTGGCCGGCTGCATCCAGCCGTGTCCGAACGCGATGGCGGGCAGGCCGAGGCCTTGGCGCGGGGTGAACACGACGCCGGGCAGTCCGACCAGGGCGAGGTTGCCGCGCAAAACCTCGTGGGGTCCCGGGTGGGACAGCTCCGTGAGCAGCTGCTTGGGCTTGCTGGCCATGCGCGTGACCTTACTGCCCGCGCCCCGCCCCGGCCCGGTGCGCCACCCCGATCGGTTTAGGGGTGCCCCGCCGGACTGCGCGCGGACCCGGTCAACGGTTGTCCGGGAGGTCGCTCGCCCAGCTCAGCGGCACTGAAAACCCCGCTCTAGGGACCGGAGTAGGGGACTGGACTTGTCTCGTTACGCTAGTTCGCGTGTGTGGAATCGTGGGATACGTCGGACACCGCCCGGCTCTGGACGTCGTGCTCGGTGGGCTCCGCCGCATGGAATACCGGGGCTACGACTCGGCTGGCGTGGCGGTGCTGGACGGCGCCGGCGCGCTGACAGTCGAGCGCAAGGCCGGCCGTCTGGCCAACCTGGAAGCCCGGCTCGACGAGGTCGGCCGCGACGCGTTCGCGGGCACCGCGGGCATGGGGCACACCCGCTGGGCCACCCACGGGGCTCCGATCGACCGCAACTCGCACCCGCACCGGGACACCACCGGTCGCGTCGCGGTGGTGCACAACGGGATCATCGAGAACTTCGCCGCCTTGCGCGCCGAACTTGAGGCCGCGGGCATCGAGATGGCCAGCGACACCGACACCGAGACCGCCGCGCACCTGGTTTCTCTCGCCTACACCGACGGCGACACCAAGGGTGACCTGCCGGCGAGCGTCGCCGCGGTGTGCCGTCGGCTGGAGGGCGCGTTCACGCTCGTCGTCACGCATGCCGACGAGCCGGACACGATCGTCGCCGCGCGCCGGTCCTCGCCGCTGGTGGTCGGGGTCGGCGAGGGCGAGCACTTCGTCGCGTCCGACGTCGCCGCGTTCATCGAGCACACCCGCGAGGCCGTTGAGCTGGGTCAGGACCAGCTGGTCGTCATCACCCGCGACAGCTACGAGGTCACCGACTTCCACGGCGACGCCGCGCAGGCCAAGCCGTTCACCGTCGACTGGGACCTGTCGGCCGCCGAAAAGGGCGGTCACGAGTACTTCATGCTCAAGGAGATCGAGGAGCAGCCGGAGGCGCTGGCGAACACGCTGCGCGGGCACTTCGAGGCCGGCCGGATCATCCTCGACGAGCAGCGCATCTCCGACCAGGACCTGCGCGACGTCGACAAGGTCTTCGTCATCGCCTGCGGTTCGGCTTATCACTCCGGCCTCGTGGCCAAGTACGCCATCGAGCACTGGACGAGGCTGCCGGTCGAGGTGGAGCTGGCGTCGGAGTTCCGCTACCGCGACCCGGTCCTCGACCGCGACACGCTCGTCGTCGCCGTCTCCCAGTCCGGCGAGACCGCGGACACCCTCGAAGCCGTGCGGCACGCGCGCGAGCAGAAGGCCCGCGTCCTCGCGGTCTGCAACACCAACGGCGCGCAGATCCCGCGCGAGTCCGACGCCGTGCTGTACACGCACGCCGGGCCCGAGATCGGCGTCGCGTCGACCAAGGCTTTCCTCGCGCAGATCGCCGCGAACTACCTCGTCGGCCTAGCGCTGGCGCAGGCGCGCGGCACGAAGTATCCGGACGAGGTCGCCCGCGAGTTCGCCGAGTTGGAAGCCATGCCAGCCGCGGTGCAAAAGGTACTGTCCACTGTGGAGCAGACCCGTGAGATCGCGCGGCGGATCTCCGACTCCCGCGCGGTGCTGTTCCTCGGCCGGCACGTCGGGTTCCCGGTGGCGCTGGAAGGCGCGCTGAAGCTGAAGGAACTCGCGTACATGCACGCGGAGGGCTTCGCTGCGGGCGAGCTGAAGCACGGTCCGATCGCGCTGATCGAAGAGGGCCTGCCGGTCGTCGTCGTGATGCCGTCGCCGAAGGGCCGCGCGGTGCTGCACTCGAAGCTGGTGTCGAACATCAGCGAGATCCAGGCGCGGGGCGCGCGCACGATCGTGATCGCCGAGGAGGGCGACGAGACCGTGCGCCCGTTCGCCGACGAACTCATCGAGGTGCCCGCGGTTCCGACGCTGCTGCAGCCGCTGGTTTCCACTGTTCCGCTGCAGGTGCTGGCCGCGGAGATCGCGAGTTCGCGCGGGTACGACATCGACAAGCCGCGTAACCTGGCGAAGTCCGTCACCGTCGAGTAAGACCGGAGGCCGCCGCCGTGCAAGGAATCTGGACTACAGAACGGATTCGCGCGGCGGAGGACCTGCTGCTCGCGCGCACTCCGGACGGCGAGCTGATGCGCCGCGCTTCTTTCGGCCTCGCCGCCGAAGTGGCTGGGTTGCTGGCCGAGGACACCGGCGGCGTTTCCGGTCGACGGGTCGTGCTGCTGGTCGGCTCGGGCAACAACGGCGGCGATGCGTTGTGGGCTGGCGCTTTCCTGCGTCGACGCGGTGTCGCGGTGGCTGCGGTACTGCTGAAGCCGGAGAAGGCGCATCCGGCCGGATTGGCTGCGCTACGGCGATCCGGCGGTCGAGTGGTGTCCATAGCGGACAGTCCACAATGGATTAAGCGAGCGGATGTCGTCGTGGACGGCATCGTCGGCATTTCCGCCCGTGGCCCGCTGCGTCCCGAAGCCGCTGAGCTGGTCGCGCAGATCGAAGCGCCCGTCGTGGCGGTGGATCTGCCGAGCGGCGTCGACCCGGACACCGGTGCGGTCGACGGTCCGCACGTCACCGCCGCGCGCACCGTTACGTTCGGCGCCCTGAAACCCGTGCACGTGCTGGCCCCGGAGGAATGCGGCGAAGTCGTGCTGGTGGACATCGGCCTGCGGCCTTGGCTGGACGAGCCGGATCTGCAACGCCTGGATCTGGCCGACGTCGCCGAGGTGTGGCCCATTCCCGGCCCGGAGGACGACAAGTACACCCAAGGCGTCGTCGGCATCGCGGCCGGATCGGCGACGTATCCAGGAGCGGCGGTGCTCGCGTCCGGTTCGGCGGTCCGCGCGACGGCGGGCATGGTCCGCTATGCCGGACACGCGGCAGATGTCGTGCGCTCGCGCTGGCCGGAGATCGTTGCGACCGGTTCGGTCACCGACGCGGGCCGGGTGCAGGCGTGGGTGGTCGGCCCGGGCATCGGCACCGGCGGGGAAGGCAGGGAAATCCTGCGGCACATCCTCGGCCAGGGCGTCCCGGTGTGCGCGGACGCCGACGCGACCACACTCATCGCGCACACCCCCGAAGTCCTCGACGCCCGCGACCCGGACACCCCGCTCGTCCTCACCCCGCACGCTGGTGAATACGAACGCCTCATGGGCCGCCGCCCAGGTGCAGACCGAGTCGCTGCGGCGCGCGAGGCGGCGAAGAAGTACGACGCCGTTGTGCTGCTGAAAGGCCACTGCACGGTCGTCGCCGCCCCGCGCGGCCGCGTCGCGGTGAACACCCCGCGCGGTTCATGGCTGGCCACGGCTGGCTCCGGCGACGTGCTCACGGGCCTAGTCGGCTCGCTGCTCGCCGCCGGTCTCGACCCGTGGCTGGCCGCTGCGGCCGCCGCGCAGGTGCATTCGCTGGCGGGCGCGCTCGCCGCCGAGGACGTGCCGACGTCGGCGTCCGGTCTGGTCGACGCCATCCCCGCCGCGCTTCGGTTGGTTCGCGCGACGTCCCGCTGACCAGGCTTTCCCCAAGGAGGTCTTCTCAGTAGCGGGTGGGGGTGTCGGAGGTCCGTGAGGGGCACCCTGAGGGAATCAGAGTCCCCCAGGGTTCCCCTCACGGACTCGCGCGCGGGTAGAAGCCGCACGCGCCCGGCCTCGTCCCGCAGAAGTCCGTGAAGGACTCCTTGAGGGAATCAGATTCCCTCAAGGAGTCCTTCACGGACCTCGACCTCGCGCACCGCATAGTTATCGAGTTACGTGTTAACTCGGCTCGTGATATCTGGTAAGAACAAGATGTGAGTCGAGACACGCCTGGACGGCCGAAGACGCGCCCGTCCGACGCCGCGGTGGAGCAGCGGCGCCACGAGATCCTCGACTACGTCATTGACCAGGGCGAAGTCCGGATCGACGACCTCACCGCCCGGTTCGGCGTCAGCCTCATGACGATGCACCGCGACCTCGACGAACTCGCCGACAAGCGGATGCTGCGGAAGCTGCGCGGCAAGGTCGAGGCGTACCCCGCGCTCACCATGGAGACCGCGAGCCGGTTCACGCTGCACTCGGCCGAGAAAGAAGCCCTCGCCGACCTCGCGATCCAGCAGGTCGAGCCCGGTCAGGCCGTGTTCGTGGACGACTCCACCACGCTGTTCCCGCTGGTCGAGCGACTCGCCCAGATCGAGCGCCTCACCGTGATCACCAATTCGCTGCAGGCGGCGCGGCTGCTGGGCACCGGCGTCGAGGTGGTTCTCGCCGGCGGGCATTACGACCCCGAGTACGACTCCTGCTCCGGTCCTGACGTGCTCGCGCTGCTCGAGCGCATTCGCGTGGACATCGCGTTCGTTTCGGTGAGCGCGGTCGCGGTCGGCCGGCTCTTCCACCCGGTCCGCGACTACGCCGAGCTGAAGAAAGCCGTGCTGCGCGCCGCGAACCGCAACGTGCTGGTGCTCGACCACTCGAAGTTCGGCCGCACCGCGACGTACGCGCACGGCACCGTCGGCGATTACGACCTCCTGATCACCAGCGAAGCCACTCCGACCGAGGAGATCGAGGCCGCGCTGAACGAGGGAACGGCGGTCGAGGCCGCGGAGTACGTCGAGGAGGGGCAGCCCTATGACAGCTGAGCTGGTGGCCGGGGTCGATTCGTCGACCCAGTCGACCAAGGTCGTGGTCTGCGACGCACGCACGGGCGAGATCGTGCGCACCGGTCGCGCACCGCATCCGGACGGCACCGAGGTCGACCCCGCAGCGTGGGCGCAAGCGTTTGCGGACGCCACTCGCGCCGTCCTCGACGGCGTGAAAGCCATCGGTGTCGGCGGTCAGCAGCACGGCATGGTCACGCTCGACGAGGCTGGCGAGGTAGTCCGTCCCGCGTTGCTCTGGAACGACACCCGCTCCGCGCAGGCAGCCAAGGACCTGACCGAGGAGCTGGGCGGACCCGGCGTGTGGGCGAAGTCGGTCGGGCTGGTGCCGGTCGCCAGCTTCACCGTCACCAAGCTCCGCTGGCTCGCCGAGCACGAACCGGAGAACGCCGACCGCGTCGCGCGCGTCCTGCTTCCGCACGACTGGCTCACCTGGCGGCTGCTCGGCCGTCCGGAAACCGCGGTGACCGACCGCGGCGACGCGTCCGGCACCGGTTATTTCTCGCCGACGGACAACACTTATCGCCAAGACGTCCTCGCGCACGCGTTCGGCGGCCGTACCCCGGATCTGCCGACGGTGCTCGGTCCCTCCGACGTCGCCGGGCACACCAGCGACGGCATGCTCGTCTCCGCGGGCACTGGCGACAACATGGCCGCCGCACTCGCCCTCGGACTGGCTCCGGGCGACGCGGTGATGTCGATCGGCACCAGCGGCACGGTTTTTGGCGTCACCGAGACCGGCGCGGCCGACGCGAGCGGCCTGGTCGCCGGATTCGCCGACGCCACCGGCCGGTTCCTGCCGCTGACCGCCGCCCTCAACGCCGCCCGCGTGCTCACCGCGGGCGCGGCGATGCTCGGGGTCGACCTGGCCGAGTTCGACCGGCTCGCGCTGGCCGCCGAACCGGGCGCGGACGGGCTCACGCTGCTGCCGTACCTCGACGGCGAGCGCACTCCGAACCTGCCCGGCGCGACCGGTTCGCTGCACGGTCTGACCAGGGCGAACATGACGCCGGAGAACGTCGCGCGGGCGACCGTCGAGGGAATGGTCTGCGGGTTGGCCGCCGGGCTCGACGCGGTGCGTGCGCAGGGCATGGCGGTGAAGCGGGTGCTGCTCATCGGCGGCGGCGCGCAGTCCGCCGCGGTGCGGGCGATCGCGCCGATCGTGCTCGGCCTGCCCGTGGTGATCCCCGAGGTCGGCGAATACGTCGCGCAGGGCGCCGCTCGGCAGGCCGCCTGGGCGCTCGCGGGCACCGCCGAACCGCCGGTGTGGCACGGGACCGAAAACCAGCTCGTTTTGGACGAACCCGCCGGGGCACTGCGCGCCGCGGGCATCGAGATCCAGCAACGCCACCTCGAGGCGCGCGAGGCCGCGCACGGGGTTTCCGCGAAATTGGGAGAGGACTGACCGATGGCCAGCATCACCTACGACAAGGCGACCCGGCGCTACTCCGGGACCGAGCGTCCCGCCGTCGACGCGCTGGACCTGGAGATCGCCGACGGCGAGTTCCTCGTGCTGGTCGGGCCGTCGGGCTCGGGCAAGTCCACCGCGCTGCGGATGCTCGCGGGCCTGGAGGACATCGACGACGGCGCGGTCTGGATCGGCGACCGCGACGTCACCCAGCTGCCGCCGCGTTCGCGCGACATCGCGATGGTGTTCCAGAACTACGCGCTGTACCCGCACATGACGGTCGCGCAGAACATGGGCTTCGCGCTGAAGATCGCCGGGCGGCCCGCGTCGGAGATCAAGCAGAAGGTGCTCGACGCGGCGAAGCTGCTGGACATCGAGCAGTACCTGGACCGCAAGCCGAAGGCGCTGTCGGGCGGTCAGCGGCAGCGCGTCGCGATGGGCCGCGCGATCGTCCGTGAGCCGCAGGTGTTCCTCATGGACGAGCCGCTGTCGAACCTCGACGCGAAGCTGCGCGTCTCGACCCGTACGCAGATCGCCGCACTGCAGCGTCGGCTCGGCGTCACCACCGTGTACGTGACCCACGACCAGGTCGAGGCCATGACGATGGGTGACCGGGTCGCGGTGCTGTCGGATGGTCTGCTGCAGCAGTGCGACACTCCGCGCGCGCTGTACGACCGGCCCGAAAACGTGTTCGTCGCGGGCTTCATGGGCTCGCCCGCGATGAACCTGGTCGCCGCGAAGCTCACCGCGGACGGTGCCGAGGTCGGCGGCGTGCAGGTGCCGCTCACCCCGGCGGTCCGGTCCGCGGCCGACGGAGACACGGTCACTATCGGTTTCCGTCCGGAGGCGCTGGAGGTCACCACCGACACCGAGGGCGCGCTGCCGATCAAGGTGGAGCTGGTCGAGGAGCTGGGCTCGGACGCGTACATGTACGGCAAGCTCGGCGCGGGCGTCGCGGAGACCGCCGAGGGCTCGTCACGCAACGTGGTCGCGCGCGTCGACCCGCGTATGCCTCCCAGCATGGGCGACACCCTGCACCTGCGGATCCGCCCGGACGAACTGCACGTGTTCTCCGGCACATCCGGGCAGAGTCTCTCCTGAGCCGATGACGTGGGAAACTGGCAGTCGTTATGACTGCCAGTTCTCCGCACGCCGAGACCGTGGTCGATCTCGGTGCCGTGCGCCACAACGTTTCCTTGCTGGCCGACCGGGCACCCGGCGCGGCCGTGATGTGCGTGGTCAAAGCCGACGCGTACGGGCACGGCGCGGTGCCGGTCGGTCGCGCCGCGGTCGAGGCCGGGGCGACGTGGCTCGGCACCTGCTCGCTGCAGGAAGCCCTCGACCTCCGGGCCGCTGGGCTGTCGGTGCGGCTGTTCAGCTGGCTCGACGTGCTGGAGCTGGATTTCGCGCCCGGCATCGAGGCGGACATCGACCTCGGCGTCAGCTCCCTCGGTGAGCTGGCCCGGGTCGACGCCGCGGCGGAGCGCGTCGGAAAGCGCGCCCGCGTGCACCTCAAAATCGACACGGGGCTGTCGCGCAACGGCTGTCCGGCCGCCGACTGGCCCGCGCTGGTCGAGGCGGCGGCCAAGGCGCGCGGCGTCGAGGTAGTGGCCGTCTGGTCGCATCTGGCCTGCGCCGACGAGCTGGGACACGCGTCGATCGACGCGCAGGCGAAGCTGTTCTCCGAGGCCTACGACGCGGCCCGCGCCGCCGGGCTCGACCCGATCCGGCACCTGGCCAACTCCGCGGCCACGCTCACCCGGCCCGACCTGCACTTCGACCTGGTCCGCCCGGGCATCGCGATGTACGGCCTCAACCCGGTGCCCACCGACGACGACCTGCGCCCGGCGATGACCTTCCGCTCCAGCGTGGTCCTCACGAAGCCGCTGGCGGCCGGCGAATCCGTCTCTTACGGCCACACCTGGACCGCGCAGGAGGACACCACGCTCGCGCTCGTGCCCGCCGGGTACGCCGACGGGGTGCCGCGCACGCTGTCCGGCCGGATGGACGTCTGGCTGGGCGGGCGACGGCGTCCGGTCGTCGGGCGGGTCTGCATGGACCAGCTCGTGGTGAACGTCGGCAACGAGGACGTGCCTCGCGTCGGCGACGAGGTCGTGCTGTTCGGGCCAGGCCGCTCCGGCGAGCCGACCGCGCGCGAGTGGGCGGACAAACTCGGCACCATCGACTACGAGATCGTCACCTCGATGTATCGGCCGCGCGTACAGCGCCGGTACGTGGGGGAGCGGGCGTGACTCCTTCGGCGCGGCTGTGGGCGATCGTCGGCGGAGTCGGAGCGGTAGTGACGGGTGCGGCCGCGGCAGTTGTCGCGACGCAGCAACGCAAACCGACCGAAGACCCGTTCGCTGACGAGCCGTTAGGCGAGCTGAAGCCGGACCGTACGTCCACTGTCGCCGCCGAAGACGGCACGCCGCTGTCGGTCGAGGAAATCGACCCTGAGGACGGCGAAAAGCCTGAGCTGACTCTCGTCGGCGTACACGGCTTCGCGCTTTCGCGGCGCTCGTGGCACTTCCAGCGCCGCGACGTCGCTTCGCTGCGACTGCCCCGCGTACGGCAGGTCTACTTCGACCATCGCGGCCACGGTCTGTCCGGAGAAGCGTCCACCGAGACGTCGACGATCGAACAGCTCGCGCACGACCTCGACAGCGTGCTGCGCGCGATGGTGCCCGAAGGACCGATTGTCCTGATGGGACATTCCATGGGCGGCATGGTGATCATGGAGCTGGCCGCGCAACGGCCAGACCTCTTCGAGGACCGCGTCTGCGGCGTCGCCTTCATCGCGACCGCGGCGGGCGAAGTCGGCGCACGCGGGTTGCCGAGGCCGTTGCTGTCCAAGTACAACCCGCTCACTCGCGGCGTCGGCGAGCTGGCCGGATGGCAACCCGGGTTGGTGGAGTTCGTCCGCGCCGCGGGCGGTCAGCTCACCCGGCAGGCAGTGCGACGGCTCGCGTTCGGCAGCCGCGACGTCTCGCCGCGCCTGGTCGATTTCATGCTGGAAATGCTGGCCGTCACGCCGGTGCGCGGGCTGATCAACTTCGTGGACACTCTCGGCAGCCACAATCGCTACGCTGTGCTGGCCGGGCTGAAACACGCACAAGTGCTGGTCATCGGCGGCGACTCGGACCGGTTCACGCCGTTCGCGCACGCCGAGCGGATCGCCGCCGAGCTGCCGGACGCCGAGCTGGTGCGCGTGCGCGGAGCCGGGCACATGGTGCAGCTCGAACAGCCCGAGCTGGTGAACAGCCATCTCATCGACCTGCTGCAGCGCTGTGGTGGCAGCGCCGCGCCGAACCGGCGAAACTGGTGGTGGACAAGGTGATTCTGGAAACCCCCGAGGACACGATGGCCTTCGGGCGGACCCTGGGCGCGGCCCTGCGCGCGGGCGACCTGGTGCTGTTGGACGGTCCGCTCGGGGCCGGGAAGACGACGCTGACCCGCGGGATCGCGGACGGTCTCGGCGTCGGCGGCCGGGTCAGCTCGCCGACATTCGTGCTGGCGCGAGTACACGCCGCGGGCGCGGCCGGGGTGCCGTTGATCCATGTGGACGCGTACCGGCTGGGCGGCGATCTGTCCCAGTTGGACGACCTCGATCTGGACACCGACCTGGAGTCGTCCGCGGTGGTCGTCGAGTGGGGCGAGGGCAGCGCCGAGCGGCTGTCGGAGGACCACCTGGTCGTCCGGCTGACCCGCCACGACGACGACACCCGGACCGTCGTGCTGGAACCGCACGGCTCCTGGACCACCCGGGTCGACGAGCTGCAAGCGGCCTGAAAGCCGTGAAGGGCCCCTTGAGGGAATCTGATTCCCTCAAGGGGCCCTTCACGGCCCGTTAGGCGATTACCGCCCGGCGGTGGCTTCCTCGCTGGCGGACAGCGAAGGAGCCGAGCCAGGCAACGGCTTCCTCGCGGTCTCCTTCAGCTTCAGCAGCGTGATCACGCCGACCACCCCGGCGATCATCAGGTAGTACCCAGGCCACTTGAGATCCCCGGTCGCCAGCACCAGCGCGCTCATCACCAGCGACACCGTCCCGGCGAACGCGGACACGAAGATGTTGAACGAAATCGACAACCCGCCGTACCGGACCTCGGTCGGGAACAGCGCGGGCAGCGTCGACGGGCAGGTCGACGAGAAGCAGATCAGCAGCAGTCCCATCAGGATCAGGCCGAGCAGCACCGAGATCAGCGACCCGCTCTTGAGCAGCAGCACCATCGGAAGGCCGAGCACGATCAGCCCGCCCGCGCCGACCCACAGGATCGGCTTGCGGCCGTACTTGTCGCTGAGCTTGCCGAGGAACGGGATCAGCAGCACGCCCAGCCACAGCACGCCGATCTGCAGCCATTCCGCCGCGGTGGCCGAGATCGCCTGCCCGCCGTTCGCGGACATCGTGCGGTCGTCCTTGAGGTAGGTCGGCATGTAGCTGGTGAGCATGTAGTTGGTGACGTTCCAGGTCACCACGAGCCCGCCGGCAAGCAGCATCGTCGGCCAGTACTTCGCGAAGATCGTGCGGACCACGTGCTTGGCCTCGGAGTCCTCGCGCTTGCCGGACTCGTCCAGCAGCTGCTGGAACGCGGGCGTCTCCTCGAGCTTCGTCCGCAGGTAGACGCCGACGATGCCGAGCGGCAGCGCCACCATGAACGGGATCCGCCAGCCCCAGGTGTCCATAAAGGCCGGGGTCGACACCAGCGGGAGCACCGACGAGACGGTCGCGCCGAGCGCGTACCCGATGAAGGTGCCGAACTCCAGGAAGCTGCCGAAGTAGCCGCGGCGGCGGTCCGGGCTGTACTCGGCGATGAACGTCATCGCGCCCGCGTACTCGCCGCCGGTGGAGAAGCCCTGCAGGACCCGCGCGCAGACCAGCAGGATCGGCGCGGCCAGTCCGATGGACGAGTACGACGGGATCAGTCCGATGAGGAAGGTGCCGGTCGCCATCAGGATGACGGTCACCGCGAGCACCTTGGTCCGGCCGATCTTGTCGCCGAGCGGGCCGAAGAACAGGCCGCCGAGCGGACGCACCAGGAACGCCACCGCGAAGGTCGCGAACGTCGCGAGCTGGGCCAGCGCGGGATTGCCGGGCGGGAAGAACTGCGCCTCGATGGTGGTGGAGAGGTAGCCGTAGACCCCGAAATCGAACCACTCGGTGATGTTGCCGACCGCGGCCGCGCCGACCGCCCGGCGCATTGTCGCGTCGTCCGTGACGGTGGCGCCGCCCGACGGCCCCCTCCCGTCTGCTGCCTCTGTCACATCGCTCCCTTCGCGTTTTCAGGACTCACTGCGCAGAGCCCCCGACATCACCTACCGCGAGCAATGCAAAGCGTAACGTGATACGTCTCACTCCCGCACGGGGGTAGCGGAGGTAACGCGTAGCGGGGACCATGCGTTATAGCAGGTAGATACCTGTAAAACCCCATCAACTCGCACACGTCGGCCAGCGGATCATCCGGATTCGCCGACGGCATCGACGCGTGCACCCGTGAGGAGGAGCCGCAATGACGGCAGTATTCGTGGCCATCGCAAGCTGTGCAACCGCGGGAGTCGCTGTCGCGGCTACCCTCGCGTCCTACGCGCAGCGCAAGTGGCGGGTCCAGGCTGTCGAAGCCTGACCGTTCAGGACTCTAGAACTCGACGATCCCGGCTGCCAGGCCGAGGCCGACCAGATCCTGTGGACGCAACCGCAGCTGGTCGGCCACGGCCGGCACGTCGGTCATCGGGCGTTTCAGGATCGCCGCCGCGGCTTCCGGCGAGGTGACCGAGAAGTAGGCGTCCGGGGTGATCCAGGTCGCGCCCGGAGCGGCGAAAGCCAGTGCCCCACCGGAACCGCCTTCGCCGATCACCAGCGTGGTGACCGGAACCGCGGCGGTGGCGATCGCCTCGAACAATTCCGCGATCGCTGGTCCGATCCCGCCTTCTTCCGCTTCCGCGTCGTTTGCCGCGCCGGGAGTGTCCACAAGCGTCAACACCGGAATTCCTAGCCGGGACGCCAGCCGCACGAGTCGTGCCGCCGTGCGGAATCCTGCCGGGCGCGTCGCCGTGCCGCACTGTGCTGCGTACGCGATCGCACGGCTTTCTCGCCAGCCGAAGCCGCACTGCACGCCTTCATCGACGTGACCGGCACGGTCGCCTTGTACGTTCTCTCGCCAGTCGAAGTACGCGTCGAGGTACTCGGGTGCGCGCGCTCGCGAAGAGGCCCGCGCCGTCCGTACGGCGTCCCAGCCGGTTTCGGGCAGCGCGGCTTTGCGACGGGCGTTAGGCGGGGGAGCGGGCTCTGTCGATGGCGAAGCCAACAGTTGTAACCATCGCGCGAGTACGTCGCCCAGCTGTTCTGTCTCAACGAGACGGTCGACCTGTCCCCATTCCAGTTTCGCTTCGACGGTGTACGCCTCCGCAGGCGACGTCGCAGGCCGTACGCGGGAGCCAGCGAAGCCCACTTGGGCGTCTGGCAGCCCCAGCACGATGTCGGATCCGGCGCCGAGCGTCGCCCAGCCGCCGCCGGTGGACGGATTGCGGAGAACGGAAATCTGCGGGACACCCGCCGCGCGTGCTTCCGCGGAGGCGCGCGCGATTCGCTGGAGCTGGGAAAGCGCACGCATGCCGTGTTGCATCCGGCTGCCGCCAGTCGCGACCAGCGAAACCACCGGCAGTCCGCGCTCCTTCGCATGGGCGAAGGCGGCCTCGACGCGGTCGCCGGTCTGCTGTCCGATCGAACCGCCGAGGAAGCCGAACTCCCAGGCGATCAGCACTGTCGGCACGTCGCCGATCCGGGCTTCCCCGACGACGACCGACTCGGTCTCGCCGGTGCGCGCGGCGGCTGCGGCCCGGGCCTCCGGATATCCCGGCCAGCCGAGCGGATCGTCCGCCGGAGTGTCCGCGAGAGGTAGGTCGGTGAACCCGGCGGAGAGGGCGGCCAGCAGCTCGCGCGCGGTGGTGCTCATCCCAGCGCTCGCTTCATGACCTTGCCCATGTCGTTGCGCGGCAACGCATCCAGATACCGCACGACGCGCGGCCGCTTGTGCGGAGCGAGCAGCTTCGACACGTGGTCGGCGAGTGCTTCGAGCGCGGGCCGTTCGCCGTCCGGCACGACCCACGCGACGATCCGCTCGCCGAGGTCGTCGTCCGGTTCGCCAGTCACCGCCACCTCGGCGACGTTCGGGTGTTCCAGCAGCGCGTTCTCGATCTCGCCCGCGCCGATCTTGTAGCCGCCGCTCTTGATCAGGTCGGTGGCCTTGCGGCCGACGATGCGGACGTAGCCGTCGGGGTCGCGGGTGGCCATGTCGCCGGTGCGGAACCAGCCGCGGTCGAGCGCGGCGGCTGTCGCGTCCGGACGGTTGAGGTATTCGGTGAACAGATTCGGCCCGCGGACCTGGATCTCGCCGACCGCGTCCGGCTCGCTGATCTCGGTGCCGGACTCGTCGACCAGCCGCAGGTCGACCCCGGCGAGCGGGACGCCGACCGAACCCGGCTTGCGCTCGCCGTCGGCGCGGACGCTGGTGTTCATCAGCGTCTCGGTCATGCCGTAGCGCTCCACGACCTGCTGTCCGGTCGCGGCGGTGATCCGCTGGTGGTCGTGCACCGGCAGCGCGGCCGAGCCGGAGACCAGCAGCCGGGCGGACTTGAGCGCGTCGGTGAGAGCTTCGTCGGTCGCGACCGCTTCGGCGATCCGGTGGTACATGGTCGGGACGCCGAACAGCATCGTCGCGCCGTTCGCGAGTTCCTCGGTGACGCCTTCGAGGGAGAACCGCCCCAGGTGGCGGACCGTTCCGCCGCGGCGCAGCGGACCGAGGATGCCCAGGATCAGGCCGTGCACATGGAACAACGGCAGTCCGTGAACGAGCACGTCGTCGGCGGTCCACTGCCAAGCGTCCTCAAGCGCGTCGAGCGTGGTCGCGATCGACCGGCGGGGCAGCACGACGCCCTTGGGCGGACCGGTCGTGCCGGAGGTGTAGACGATGAAGGCGGGAGCTTCGGCGTCCGGTTCGCTGGCCGGCGGTTTCCCGTTGCTTTCCAGCGGAATGTCGTGACGCGGCAGGTCGAGCGCGGCGGGCAGTTCGACGCCGGGTTCGGCGAGCACCAGTGCGGGCTCGCTGTCGGCGAGGATGTGCCCGAGTTCGCGTTCGCCGATCTTGGGATTGAGCGGGACCACCGGAACCCCGGCGAGCAGCGCGGCGACCACCGCGACGCTGGTGTGCAGCGTCGGCGTCGCCCACACCGCGACCCGGCGGTCTCGGGGCAGTTCGGCGGCGAGCGCCCCGGCGACCGCGCCAAGTTCGGCGTAGGTGAGTTTTCGGTCGCCGAAGCGCAGTGCTTCCTTGTCGGATCCGGCGGCGACTGCGGGAAACAGCGGATCGGGCACTTTCGCGGACCTCCTGCGTCACCGGCGCCTGGAATCGCACCGTACCGCCTTGCGGCGGTCGCCACCTGCGACGCGATTCACAGCCCCTGATTGTCAGGGGTACCCAGGTTCAGGAGAGATTATCGAGCAGCGCGCGCACCCGCTGGACCATCGTTTCGTAGCGGCCGGGGGCGACGTTCACGTACCGCTCGCCGCCGTCGGTTTCGGAGAACGAGAACAGGTAGCGGCCGTGCTCGGTGTCGTAATACGTGCAGAGGTCGCGCCCGCTGATCCGCCGCCCGCCGAGCCCGTCGCGGGCGCCCGCGGTGATCTGCCCGCCCCCGACGCGGGGAAGGGCGGCGACGTCGAGCAGATGCCGGACGTCCTGCCTGGCCGGACCGCCGTCGATGGCCAGATTCAACGCCGACTCCGGCACCGACACCGCCTGCGCCTGCGCGGGCTGGACGCGCGGCAGCTCGCGGATCAAGTCCTCCGCCAACGCTTCGGGCTTTGCCGGACGCAACACCACCGTGCTGGTCGACGGCATGTGGCAGGCGAGCACCGCGTCCTTGCCCAGCGCCGCGACAACCAGCCGATACCGCCGATCCCGCCCGCTCTCGACGGTCGCCGACAGCTCACTGGTCCCGCGACACAACACGGTCATGGTCCGGACGAACGTCTCGTCCGGACCGCCCCGACCCCACACGCCTTGGTCGGCCATGGCGTTCACCGCGGCTTCGCGATACGCGCGCGTCTCCTCGGGGTCGCGCCAGAGCGGGTCGGGCGAGAGCGCCGCCGGGAGCGAAACCCCAGCCATCTCCGCCGCGATGGGAAGGCAGTCAGCGGGGAGGACCACCTCGCGGGCGAGCACGAGCATCCGTCAGAGCCCGATCACCGGCGGAACCGCCTTGGGAAGGTCCCCGATGAGGGCGGCGTCCGGGTCCTGCTCGACCAGGTAGTCGGCGGTCTCGTGGACGAGGTCTTCTTCGCCTTCGCCCTTCTGCCCGCGACCCATCGCGCCCGCACCCATGCCCGACGTCCCCGCGCGCCCGCTGGCTCCGGCCGTTGCGCCGCCTCGACCGGCGGCTTCGGCGCTCCCGAACGGCCCGGTGCCGGTACCTGCTCCTCGGCCGACGCTGTTGCCCGCGTTTCCGCCGACTCCACCTCGCCCGCTTACATCACCGCCGCCGGTTCCGGGGAGGCCCGGCGTGTACAGACCGCCGCTGCCGCCGCCGTTGGGGTTAGCGGTGTTGGGATTGCTGCTGTTGAACGACCAGGAGTTGGGGTTGCTGGTGCTGTTGGGATTGTTGGTGCTCGTCAGATCCGGCGGAACATAACTGGACGTCCGAGTGTCGTCCGGCAGGTCGCTGTGCGGCGGGTGGTACTTGCCCGGCGTCTCCGTCGGATCATTGTGCGGCGGGGTGTAGGGCCCCGGATCCCACCGATGGGTCTCCGAAGGAGGCGTCACCCCCGGCGGCCCAGTGCGATCGTTGGTGTGGTCGCGGTGGCTGGTGTTGTTGCCGGTGCCGCTGCTGGTGTTGTCGCCGACGTAGCCGCCCTCGGAGTACGTGCCAGCGGTGCCGCCGGTACCTCCCGGGGTGTAGTGAGAAGGCAGATGCGCGGTACCGGTGCCTCCGGGCTGGGTGATGGTGAAGTCCCCGCCCGCGGAGGGCATCGCGAGCTGCCCGTATTGGGACGGGTCCGCCCAGCGACTCGAATTGTCCGTCGACTGCTGGTGATAAGCGTCGTAGCTTTCAGTGACCGCCTGCGCTTTCCGGTTCCATTCGTCGATCTCGTCCTGCCGGTTCGAGAGGAACGAGAGAGGGGTCCCGGAAACCCAGTCGCCGCCCGGTTTATCGCCGACGTCGCCGATGTCCTGGATCTTGTTGTGCAGTTGCTGGAACGAGCCGCCCTGGCCGTGGTAAAGCTCCTGCGCCTGCTGGAGATGCTGCCCGCTGACCTCGGACGCCTGCACGAGCGGGCCCGCGCCGGCGTAGGCCTGACCGGCGGAATCTCCCTGCCAGTACTGGCTCATCTTGCCTTGCAGCTGCTGCATCCGTCCGGCGATTTCCTGGTGCTGACGGGAGAGATCCGAGGACAGGTCTGCCCCGGTGTACATCCCGCCAGATCCCTTGCCGCCTTTGACGAGGCCGACGATTTGCTGCGGAGTGTAATTAGTCATCGCGCACCTGCCTTGATCGTCTTGATCGCCGCGGTAGCCGCGGTGATTGCCAATGCGCACGGGTCGCTGTAGTGGGGGGAGGATTGCCGGAGGATCACCGAACTGGTGAAGGTCTCGTCGTTCTTCACTCCGACGATGGCCTGGCAGCCGCCTTTTTTGCGGTCGTCGGTGGGGCCGGAGAGCACGGTCGGGTAACCGTCGGTGTCCGGTGCTTTCTCGAAGTATCCGGATGAGCTGTCTTTGTACTGGTAGGCGCTGGCGAGTCCGCCGCCGTTGGGGACGAATCCGATCCCGACGCTGCTGTTGTCCGGGCCGTACCAGCTGCAGATCGGTGCCCCGGCTCCGGCGTCGGTGGTGGTGCGGACCGACTCGATGACCTGCTTGGCCTGCGCCTGGGTGAGGAGCGTACAGGGATTCTGTTCGTACTTGGCGACGTCGAGCGGGTTGGCTACCTGCGGAACGTCGGGCGCGGCAGAAGACGTTGCCAGCGACGTGCTCGGAGTTGACGGTGCGGGAGAACCCGGATTGGACGTGCAGGCGGTCAGGGTGAGGAGCAGGATCGCTGTCGCGGCGGCGCGGATGCTGGTCTTCGTCACCGGGTCATCCTTGCTTGCTCATGCTGGACGTATTGGCTTGATCCTGCTTTTCGTACTTGCCGATGGCTTCTTTCAGTCTGTCGGCATAGCCCTGCGCGTAAGTCTGCTGTTGCTGGAGACTCGTGAGATAGGCGTCGGCATGCATGTCCGCTGCCCTCTTTTGCAGGGAGCTGCCATCGTCGCTGGCTGGCGGCGTTACCGCGCGCAACTGCCGACCTGACCTGATCATGCCGTTCAGGCCGTCGGCGATGCTCTGCCACTCCGGTTGCAGGGTCTTCATCGCGTCGACGTCCATGTTGAACCCGCCACCCGCGGCAGCGGCGTTGACCTTGGCATCCTCGGCCGCCCGCTGCTGGTAGACGCGCACGCCGTTGGAGTTCATCGCTTCGCCGAACTGCTGGTCCTGGCGGTCGCGCTTGGCCTGCTCTTCCGGGTCGACGTACCCAGCGCGCCCGTCCACCGGCTGGCTGTCGCTGGACGACTGTCCATTGCCCACGATGACGCTCCCCCTCGCTCCCGGCGGCACTGTCTCCGACTGCCGACGCTCTGACTGAGCTTAATCGGTCGAGGTTCCGCGTGTGGACAAAATCCCCCAAGCCGGGCAGGTGTCAGGAACCTGCCTCGAGGGTGGCCACGACCGCAGTGGCTGCTTTGAGGGCGACCGCGCAGGGGTCGTCGTAGGCCGGGGACTGTTTGAAGAGGATGACTGAGCTGGTGAACGCCTCGTCGGCGCGGACGCCGACTGCTATCTGGCAGCCGCCGTCCGAACGGTTGTCCAGGACGTTGGTGAATACCGCCGGGTATCCGTCGACGGAGGGGGCCGGTTCGAAGTAGCCGCTGCTGCTGCGGTTCTGGTAGACGGTGGCGAGTCCGCCCTGTCCGGGGAGGAGGCCGATCGCCAGGGAGCTGTTTTCGCTGTTGTTCCACGTGCAGACCGGGGCGACGTTGCCTGCGATCTTGCGGTTGCGGACCGCGTTGAAGACCTCTGCGGCCTGGGCTTGGGTGAGCAGAGAGCACGGTGCCCGCTCGTACTTGGCCACATCGAGCGGCTGGGTCACCCGAGGCACCTCGGGCGGCGCGGAAGACGCCACCGGCGGGACGGGAGCCGGGGCGGCCGAGCAACCAGCCACAACCAACACCCCGCCCAGCAAGGCCACAGCAGACAGCTTCATCACGGAACGTATCCTCCCCGACCCCCAACCCGACCCGCCCGCTCCCCGGCTTCTGTCGGGCCAGAGCTATCCTGGGAAATCGTGCTGGTATTGGCGATCGACACGGCTACTCCGGCGGTGACTGCGGGCATCGTCGCTGTCGACGAGGGTTCGCTCGTCACTCGGGCGGATCGCGTCACGGTGGATCCTCGGGCGCACGGCGAGCTGATCGCCCCGCACGCGCTCGCTGCTGCGGAAGAGGCCGGGGTCACGCTCCGCGAACTCGACGCGATCGTGTGCGGCGTCGGGCCGGGCCCCTTCACGGGACTGCGGGCGGGCATGGCCACGGCGGCCGCGTACGCGCACGCGCTCGGCATTCCGGCGTATCCGGTGTGCAGCCTCGACGCGATCGCTGCTGATGTGGTGCGTACGGAGAAGCCGTTTCTCGTCTTCACGGACGCGCGGCGTCGCGAGGTCTACTGGGCCGCGTACGACGCTTCGGGCGCGCGCACGGACGGTCCCCACGTACAGCGGCCTGCAGAAGTCGACACGGACATTCGCGTAGCGGCGGGCGACGGGGCCTTGCAGTACGCGGCAGCGGTGGGCGTGGTGCCGATCGAGCCGCGGTTTCCGTCGCCGGCTGGGTTGGTGCGCGTCGCGCGTACGGCGCTTCTCGAGCGCGCGCAGCCGGAGCCGTTGACGCCGCTCTACCTGCGTCGTCCGGACGCTGTCGAGCCCGCGGCGCGCAAGAGGGTGACCGCGCTGTGAAGCTCGACCAACTGCGCCGCGCTGACGTCGCGAGGTGTGCGGAGATCGAGAAGATCCTCTTTCCCGGTGACGATCCGTGGAGTGCGCGCGCCTTCCATTCCGAGCTTGACCAGGGGCATTACTACTTGGCCGCGCGGTCGGACGACGGGGAGACCCTGCTTGGGTACGCGGGGCTCGCGGTGGTGGGGCGACGCGGTGACTACGAGGCGAACGTGCACACGATCGGCGTCGTGCCGGAGGCGCAGGGGCAGGGGATCGGCAAGGCACTGCTGCGTGCGTTGCTGACGCGCGCCGATGAGCTGCACGCGCCCGTCTTCCTCGAAGTGCGCACGGACAATGACCCGGCCGTGAAGCTGTACGAGGCGCACGGTTTCCAGAAACTCGGCATCCGGAAGCGCTACTACCAGCCCTCCGGCGCCGACGCGTTCACCATGGCCCGCCCCGCGCAGGCCCCGGCACGAGACGAGGTGGCCGGCTGATGGCGCGCGTCATCATGGGCATCGAAAGCTCTTGCGACGAGACCGGAGTCGGCCTCGTCCGGCTGCACGACGACGGCGCCGTGGAACTGCTCGCCGACGAGGTCGCGTCCAGTGTGGACCAGCACGCTCGCTTCGGCGGGGTCGTGCCGGAGGTCGCCAGCCGCGCGCATCTCGAAGCGATGGTGCCGACCGCGGAGCGCGCGTTTGCCACTGCCGGACTGAAACTGTCCGATGTGGACGCGATCGCGGTGACGGCCGGGCCGGGACTCGCTGGTGCGTTGCTGGTGGGCGTTTCGGCGGCGAAAGCCTATGCGACCGCGCTGGATGTGCCGCTGTACGGCGTGAATCACCTTGCCGGGCACATCGCGGTGGACACGTTGCAGCATGGTCCGTTGCCGACGCCGGTGTTGGCGTTGCTGGTTTCCGGCGGGCATACGCAACTGTTGCGAGTGGACGACATCGCGTCGAGCATTACCGAGCTTGGGTCCACTGTGGACGACGCGGCGGGCGAGGCGTACGACAAGGTCGCGCGCGTGCTGGACCTGCCGTATCCGGGCGGGCCGCCGATCGACAAGGCGGCCAAGCAAGGCAACCCGAAGGCGATCGCGTTCCCGCGCGGGATGACCGGTCCGCGCGACGCGAAGTTCGACTTTTCCTTCTCTGGCTTGAAAACGGCCGTGGCTCGCTGGGTGGAGAACGCCGAGCGGGCTGGCGACGAGGTGCCGGTGAACGACGTCGCAGCCTCGTTTCAGGAGGCGGTCGCGGACGTGCTCACCGCGAAGGCGATTCGTGCCGCGCGGGAGCAGGGCATCGGCACCTTGGTGATTTCCGGTGGCGTGGCAGCGAATTCGCGGCTTTCGGAGTTGGCGGCGGAACGGTGCGCGGAGGCGGGTATCGAGCTGCGCGTGCCGCGGCCGCGGTTGTGTACGGACAACGGTGCGATGATCGCGGCGTTGAGCGTGCAGGTGG
>NZ_PQIA01000056.1 GCF_003385235.1 Amycolatopsis circi
CCCTTCTACCCCACGGGCACCCTGCTCGCCTCACCCCTTCATTAGCGGCCCGCCGCGCACTCAGCCCGCCACCCTGCCCGTCCCCGGCCGCGCCGCCCGGCCGCCCAGCCAGCCCGCTCCCCGCCACGCCACCCAGCCCACTTCCAGCCAAGCCGCCAGCCAGTCCAGTTCCAGCCACGCCATCCGGCCAGCCCACTTCCAGCGAAGCCGCCAGCCAGCTCAGTTCCAGCCACGCCATCCGGCCAGCCCACTTCCAGCGAAGCCGCCAGCCAGCCCAGCTCCAGCCAGGCCGTCCGGCCACCCAGCCAGTCCAGCAGCAACTCGGCGCAGCGGCCCAGCCGTCGCCCGCGCGGGTCCGCGCTGATCTCGTCAAGCCATCTGCAGCTCCACTCTCGACCCGGTGCGGGACTTCCGCACCCGCAGCCGCGTGGGGATGCGCTGGCGGAGTTCCTCGACGTGCGACACCAGGCCCACCACGCGACCGCCGGCGCGGAGTTCGTCGAGGATGTTCATCACCACGTCCAGTGTTTCGGCGTCCAGGGTGCCGAAACCCTCGTCCACGAAGAGCGTGTCGAGCAGCGCACCACCGGTTTCGCCTGCCACCACGTCGGCTAGGCCCAACGCCAGCGAGAGCGACGCGAGGAACGATTCGCCGCCCGACAGTGTCTTCGCTGGACGCACTGAGCCGGAGTAGTCGTCCAGCACGTCGAGGCCCAGGCCGCCCCTCGTGCCGCGGGCACCGGCCGCGTCCGAGTGCACGAACGAGTAGCGGCCCTGGCTCATCGTGCGCAGCCGCGCGGTCGCCGCGAGCGCGACCTCTTCCAGCCGAGCCGCCAGGACATACGAGCGCAACGACATCTTCCGCGCGTTCTGCCCTCGCCCATTGACCACTTCGGACAGCGCCCGAAGTTCCGCGTACTCCTCCTCCAACGGCCGCAACTCCGACAGCGCCTTGCCCAACCGTCCGGACAGCTTCACCAGCTCGCGATGTTGCGCCGAAACCGCTTGCTGCACGGCAAAAGCAGTATCCGCGCGAGCACGCGTTTCCTTCGCCCGTTCGGCCAGCGGCTCGACCTCCACCGCGTCATCCGGCGAGATCCCGAACAGTTCCGGTTGCGCGAGCATCTCCCGCGCACCGGCGGCCGTCGCTTCCGCCTCGGCAAGACCCTGTTCGAGCTTCGTAACCTGCTCGTCGCTGCGGACGGCCCCGCGCATTTCTTCGAGGGTCGAGAACCCTTTGGCATGCAACGAGATCTCGACGAGATCGCGCTGCTCCGCGAGCCGGGCCTCCGCTCCGGACACCGCGGTGTGCGCCTCCGCGGCCAAGTCGAGCGCACCAGCGAACGTGAGCAGGTGCTGCCGTCGGGCGGGGACGTCCGGGAATTCTCCCCGGCCCGCGACCAGCCGCTGTTCGCGCTCGGCCATCCGCTCGTCCAAGGCGCGGATCTCGCTGTTCGCCTCGGTGACCGTCTGTTCGGCGAGGCGACGCTGTTCGGCCAACTGCTCGGCACCGCGTTCCAGCTCGGTGACTTTCCTGTTCAGCTGGTCCTTGCGTTGCGCCTTGTCGGAGAGTTCCGCGACGACCGTCCGGGCTTCGGTCAGTGCGGTCGCGATCTCCTCCGCCGTGCGTCCGTCCAACCGTTCCCGCAAGGCGACGACCCGCGCCTTGGCCTCTTCCAACGCGGACACCACTCGCTGACGCAACGCCGACGCCTTCTGTTCGGCTTCTTCGGCAGCGCGTTCCTCGGCCGCGTCAACCAACGGCGCGTCATGGTCGGCCGGTGCCGGGTGTTCGGCCGACCCGCACACCGGACACGCCGCTCCCTCGGCCAAGCCAGCGGCCAACTCGGCTGCCATGCCGTCGAGACGCCGTTCGCGAAGATCGAGCCGACGTTGCCGAGCCGTCTGGTGCTCGTCGACCACTTCGCGCAGTTTCGCCTCACCACGCGCGACTTTGGCTTCAGCTGGCGGCAACTCCTCGGCCGCACGAGTGAGCGCCGTCAACTCTTCGACGCGGGATTTCGCGCCGTCCAGCTTCGCTGCCGCTTCTCCAGCCACCGTCGCTTCGGTACGCGCGGCAACGATGAGACCAGGCAGCTCCGCCAAGCGCTCCGCAAGCCCAGCAACCTGCTCGGTGGCTTTCTCCACGGCTTTCTGCCGCTCCGCACGACGTTGTTCGTCGCTCTTCTGCTGAGTCGCTTCCGCGGCCAACTCAGCGAGAGCACCCGCCTCCTCGCGAACGGAACCAGCGCGCTCGCGAAGGTCGGCGACGGCGAGCCCGACCGCGTCGAAACCGAGGTCGGCGAGATCTCGGATCCGGTCTGCCACCAGCACTTGCGCGTCGCCGAGTTCAGCCGTGCGCCGGTCCATCAACTCGGCCTCAGGCACCACCGCGGCAGCGCGCCGAGCTGCCGCGATTTCTTCCGTCCACTCAGCACGTTCGGTCGTCTGCTCGGCGATCTGCGTCAGCCGGGTGTGCGCGAGGCGCACCCGGCGGATTTTGTCCGCGTCCTCTTCCGCCTCGCGAAGCGCGACCTCAGCGCTCTTCGCGTTCGAACGTGCTTGCGCTGACTCGGTTTCCGCCGCCTCGGCCCGAGCTGCGATCTCGGCCAGGACAGCATCGACCCACTCCGGCTGACCTTCCTCCGGCGGTTCCTGCTGCGCTTCCTGCGCGTAGCGCGCGAGCAGCTCGCGAACCTCCTGCTCCCGCTTTTCCAGCGCACGACCGCGTTCCGCGCGAAGGTCCGCGAACCAGCGTTCGACGTCGGAGAACCGCTCGGTGCCGAAAAGCCGTTCCAGCAGCTTCTCGCGCTCCGTGGTGTCGCTGCGGAGGAACTTCGCGAATTCTCCCTGCGGCAGCAGGACAACCTGGAAGAACTGCGCCGCCGTCATGCCCAGCAGCCGCTCGACGGTGCGCGCCACCTCGTCGATGCGGATGCTCCCGTCCGGCGGCAGCCCAGCCGGCGGTTCGCCGACCCAGGTCAGCGAAACCCGGGCCTGCTGCGTGGTGAATCCGTCACCGCGCTTCTTCGGTCGCTGGTACTCCGGGCCGCGCACGATCCGCAGCCGCTGACCCTGCACGGTCAGCTCCAGCACGACCTCGGTCCGCCGATCCGGTTCGGCGAGATCGCACCGCAACCGCTTGACGTCGCCGCGCGCGCCCGGCACCACGCCGAACAACGCGAACGCGATCGCGTCGAGCAGCGTGGTTTTGCCCGCTCCGGTGTCGCCGTGGAGAAGGAACAGACCGTCGGCGCCGAGGGCGTCGAAGTCCACCACCTCCCGCCCCGCGTAGGGGCCGAAGGCCTCCACCTCCAGCAGATGCAGTCTCACAGTTTCTCCACCGCCGCCCGGTTCGCTGCTTCGAGCGCCAGGTACACGAGCCGCTCCTCGCGTTCGGTCGGCGGAGCACCTCGGCAGTCGTCGAGGAAACTGCGCGCGATCTCGATGTCGCTGCGCCCGCGCACCGCCTCGGCGTACTTCAGTTCGGTGCCGGCGGCCCCGCCGTCGGGTCGCCAATCCATGTGTACCGCGTAGGGAAAACGGTCCTGCAGCAACCGCATCGCATCGATCGGACGGACTCGGTCAGTGACGGTGACCGAGAGGAAATGCTCGCGCAAATGCTCGTGCTCGGGGTCCTCAAGCAAAGCGGCGAGTTCACCGGAGAGGGTCGCGAGCGGACGCGGCACGGGCAGCTCGTGCCGGCGGACCTCGGCCAGGCCGGTGGCGTCGAGATCCACGAACCACACCGATTTCCGTTGCCGCGCTTCGGAAAACGAGTACGCCAGCGGACTTCCGGAGTACCGGAGGTGTTCCGCGAGCGTCTGCGGACCGTGCAGGTGGCCGAGCGCGACATAGTCCACGCCGTCGAACACCGAGCCGGGAACCTGCTCGACCCCGCCGACCGCGATGGTGCGTTCCGATTCACTGGCCTCGCCGCCGGTGACGAAAGCGTGTGCCAGCACCACGGACCGCGTTCCCGGACGACCGGCCAAGTCGTCGCGCACCCGCCGCATCGCCTCGCCGAGCACGCCGGTGTGGCCGCGCGCCTCCGGCACGCCCAGCGCGTGCCGCGACGGCTCGGGTTCGAGATACGGGATGCCGTAGAACGCGACCGCGCCGTGTTCGTCGTGCAGCACAACGGGTTCCGCGATGCCTCCGACGGTCGCGCGGACGTGCAGCCCGCCCGCCGCGGCGAATTCGGCGAACGCGCCCAGCCGCGCGGCCGAATCGTGGTTGCCCGGCGTGATCACCAGTTCCGCGCCGGCCCGGCGGATCCGGGTCATCGCGGCCGTGGCGACGCGGACAGCTTCGGCGGACGGCACCGCTCGGTCGTAGATGTCACCGGCCACCACCACGACGTCGACCGACTCGCGGTCGACGAGTTCGGCGATGTGCGTGAGGGCGGCCTCCTGTTCGGTAAGCAGATCGGCGCCGTGGAACGTGCGGCCGATGTGCCAATCAGAGGTATGGAGGACTCTCACGGCGACCACGTTAGGAGCAGACCCCGACGAAATCCGGTAGGCACGCCGTGACCCCACTCGAACGTGTGTACGAAGCCGATCAGGTCCACTGGGGACACGCCAGCGCCGAATCTGCAAAGTCGCAGGTCAGCTACGCAGCGCGACTACGGATGCCGGTTTTTGTCGGTGCGGTCCGCCATGATGTCTCGCGTCCGGACACCCGATGGACCCGACGGAGAGGAGGACCGGGTGGAGACGGTGATTACCACCGCGGCCATCGTGCTCGCGCTGCTCCTGTGCGTCGCGGTCGTCGTGCTGTGGCGGCTGTACAACGACGGAATGCGCCGGGCCGACGCGGCCGCGCGGCTCGTAGCGGCGGAGCGCGCGAAAGGCGACCAGCAGCAACTCGCGCTGCGTCGGTACGAGGTGGCGTTCGCGTCGATCCACGGCCGCGGCGAACTCGGCGAACAGGTGCTCGCGGAGACCGCGCGCGCACTCGGACTGCGGGAGGGACTGCACTTCACCCTGCAGACCGATCTGGGCGGCGGCGGAAGCGCGAAACCCGACCTGGTGCTGAATGTCGGCGGCGGCCGCGCAGTACCGGTCGACGCGAAGGCGAGCATGGCCATCTGGGCGGAGGCGGTCGAGACCGACGATCCAGAAGAACGGCTCGACGCCTTGCGGGTCCACGTCCGGCAGCTGCGCTCCCGCGCGGCGGAGCTGGCGGGCAAGGGCTACCAGCGATGGGCGGACGCGATCTACGGCACCGTCATGTTCGTCCCGTCCGACGCGGCCGTGGTCGCGGCCCTCGACACCGATCCCGAACTGCTGCGCTGGCTGATCGACCGTCGCGTATTCCTGTGCGGCCCCACGGGATTCGGGGTGCTCGCGTCGGCGGCGCTGTTCGCCGCCAGCGACCGGGCGCTCGTCGAGGACGTCGAACAAGTGCGCGCGGGCGCCGCCGCCGCACACCGTGCCGCGGGCAATGCGGTCGAAGCGCTGAATCTGTCCACAACGCACCTTCAGCGCTTTGTTTCCGCTCGCCGTCGGGAACTCGAGGCACTGGAGTCGTTCCGCGCGACGGTCGCGCCGCTCACCGACGCGTCGGGCAGTCCGGCACCGGTGCCGCAGCTTCGGAAGGGAGACGAGGTGGCAGCTGGTTGAGGTCACGGCGCGATGGCCGTGGGCTCGACAGTCGCGATCGGACGATCGACGGCGTGCTCTCGCGGGATGCGCCTGGCGGCGTGGTTTGGCGGGTGCGGGCGTGGCGGCACGTTCCCAATGGCTCGGCACCAGGCAGGCACGGGGTCGACAGCTCCCCCGTAGGCAAGCGTGATCCGACAGCTCGGCCGTCGGAGGGCACGGTCCGGCTGCTCCGCCTTAGGCAGGCGCGATCCGGCCGCCCAGCCGCAGGCGGGCGCGGTCAGACAGCTCGGCCATAGGCAAGCGCGGTCAGACAGCTCGGCCATAGGCAAGCGCGGTCAGACAGCTCGGCCATAGGCAAGCGCGATCCGGCCGAAAAAGCCGCAGCAGGCGCGATTCGTCCGAATGAGCCTCTGCAGCGCGATCCGGTGGAGCGAGCCTCGGAAGTGCGCTCGGGTGGAGCGATGTGGCGGAGCGCGCCTGACGGCGGGACCGATTTAGCGTCCTGGCGTCGCCCGGTTCGGGCGTTGGCGTGAGCAGTAGCGCATCGCGGTTGCGCGGCAGGCGTTCATGGCGAGCGGCGGCCGTCCGCGACGAGCTGAGCGCCGTCCCGGCGAGCGGTGGGTCCGCGATCATGCGTCGGCGGTCAAGGCGGTGACATGGTCCGCCTGGTCATAGTCCGCCGGTGCGGACTGCTGGCGGCTGGGTGCTGCGACGCGCGTCGGACAGTCGGGCGGCGGAGTCCGGATTGCCCAGAACCAACAGCAAGGTCCAGGTTGGACACTGCTGCCGCGGCGAGCGAAAGGGCAGGGTTCTGCCGTCGCACGGGCAGAATCCGGAGGCTCAGGCGGCTCACGGGAACGTCAATTCCCGGTCAAGTTCCGGAACGGCGAATGTTCCGGAACAGGACCGGCGGTGCCGCCGTCGCCGGGGTCGGCTCGTGGCATAGCCTGGGTCCGCGCAGGGCCGGGAATCGGGCAGCCGGACCATACCGTCGGTATCACCGCTGGTCAGAGGTCTGGTCCACTGTTTCCCCGGCTGGCGGCGCGGGGCGGGCAGGCCGTACCGCGAGTACCGCTCGACCGAACGAGATGTCATGCGGTCGAGTGGCTGCTTCGTGCTGTCCTCGGCAGTGCCAACAAGATCGTGACAAGTACGGGCTACGGTGTGCCTCGTGACCGCGATACGCGATCGCCAGAGCGATCCCGATGCCGATGACGCCCCCGTGCCGTGGGACGAGCGTCTCGTCGTCGGCACGAGGCGCGGCCTGCCCTGGTGGGCGGCTGTGCTCGTGGGCTTCGGCTTGGCAGTGCTCGGCGCCATCATCGACGAGAAGTCCACCGGCAGCCTCGGTTTTGTTTTCAAGGCGGGCTACTTCCTCGGGGCCGTGATCGCGGTCGGCGCGGTGCAAAGACGCGGGCTGTTCGGTCCGATGGTGCAGCCGCCGCTGGTGCTCGCCGTCACCGTGCCGGGCGTCGTGCTGCTGACCGGCGGAGGTTCGGAGGCCAGCGACACCCTGTCGAAGCTCCTCAACATCGGGACGCCGCTGATCAAGGGCTTCCCGACGATGGCGGTCACCACCGGCGTCACGTTGCTGTTCGGCTTCTTCCGGATCTACCGCGAGCGCGACCCAAACGCGCCCGTCAAGATCAAGGACGGCAAGGGCCCGCGTACTCGGGATGAGGACGACGACAAAGCCGCCAGCCGTCCGCGTTCGAGGCCGCCGGCCGGCCGCGCCGGGCAGACTGGGCAGACCGGGCAGACACCGCCTCCGGGCAACCGTCGCCGCCCGCCGCGGGACCGGGATCTCGACGCTCCGCCGCCGCGACGTCCGCGTCCGCCGTCCGACCCTGGCGCCCGCCCTCGGCGCGAGCCGATGGACCCGAACGCTCCGCGCGGTGGCCGCAAGCCGCCGCCGGAGGGTCGTCGTCCGCGGCCGCCGGAAGGCGACCCGCGCCGTCGTGATCCGCGGGGCGACGCGCCACCGCCGCGTCGTCGGCCGCGCGCGGACGAACCGCCGCCCGGACGTCCGCGTCCGCCTCGCCGGGAACCGCCGCGCCGCCAACGTCCTTGGGACGACGAGGGCTGAGCCAGCGCGGAATCCTCGCGTCAAGCACGGTCGCGGTCAGCGGCTAGGCAACACAGGCAAACGAAAAGGCCGCCGATCCCTCAACCGGGATTGGCGGCCTTTTCGTTGTGGTGCAAAGAAATCTCTAGCCTGAGGTCGGCAGCTGCGCGGGTCCTGACGGCTTCTCGCCACAGCAGCCGGGCTTCCTCACAGCTTCTCGGCACAGCGGCTGGGTTTCCTCCCGGCCTCTCTCAGCACAGCGGCTGGACTTCTTCACGGCCTCTCGGCACAGCGACTGGGCTTCCTCACCGCGCCAAGCTCTCCGTCGCAGCAGGCCCCGACGAGAGGCAAGCAGCGAGACCCCAAGCGCCCGTCAGGATTCCGACTTAACAGCCTTCCGAAGCTCCTTAGGCAACGCGAACGCGATCTTCTCGTTGGCCGTGGTCACCTCGTCCACCTGTCCGTACCCGCGCTCGGCCAGCCACTTCAGCAGGTCCATCACCAACACGTCCGGCACCGAGGCCCCCGACGTGACCCCGACCGTCGACACGCCTTCCAGCCACGACTCGTCGACCTCCGAAGCGAAGTCGATCAGGTGCGAAGCCGACGCGCCCGCCTTCAACGCGACCTCCACCAGCCGCTTCGAGTTCGACGAGTTCTTCGAGCCGACGACCAGCACCAGGTCGCATTCGGGGGCCATCGCCTTGACCGCGACCTGGCGGTTGGTGGTGGCGTAGCAGATGTCGTCGCTGGGCGGGTCGGCCAAGGTCGGGAAGCGGTCGCGCAACTGGTCGACGCGTTCCATCGTCTCGTCCACCGACAAAGTGGTCTGGGACAGCCAAATCACCTTCGACGGATCGCGCACGTCCACCTTGTCGACGTCCTCGGGCTTGTCGACCAGCTGCACCTTGTCCGGTGCCTCGCCAGCCGTGCCCTCGACCTCCTCGTGGCCTTCGTGGCCGATGAGAAGGATGTCGTAGTCGTCCTTGGCGAACCGGTTGACCTCTTTGTGCACCTTGGTGACCAGGGGGCAGGTCGCGTCGATGGTGCGCAGGTTCCGTTCCTCGGCCTCAGCGTGCACCGCTGGCGAGACGCCGTGCGCGGAGAACACGACGAGCGCGCCCTCGGGCACCTCGGACGTCTCGTCGACGAAAATCACGCCGCGTTCGCGCAGGGTGTCGACGACGTGCCGGTTGTGCACGATTTCTTTGCGCACGTACACCGGCGGCCCGTACAGCTCGAGCGCCTTCTCCACGGCGACTACCGCGCGGTCAACGCCGGCGCAGTACCCGCGCGGCTTCGCGAGCAGCACGCGTTTGGCGGCGCCGGACCGGGAGATCGTCGGGGTACCGGCGGGTTCGGTTCCGGGACTCGCAGAAGTCATGCCTCCAGGGTACGGGCAGTGCCGAACCGGGGTCGAAGTCCTCGTTCGGATGATGGCGGCGGCCATTCAGGCTGTGCCGGGCGTCACGTCCGGCGCCCCTGGCCACCCGTTCGGTTGGGCAGGACGGCCCTGATGCGGCACGCTGGACCCATGAAGCCACTCCCGCTCCCCCTCCGGGTCGCCGCGGGCCTCGCCGTCACCACCGCCGAGCGGGTTCGTGAGCTCCCGAAGCAGCTCACCGGCCTGCCGGTCACCGTCGTGAGCCAGGTACTGCAGCTGTCCATGCGCGTCCAGCAGCAGGTCACCGAGCTGGCCATCAAGGGCGACGACGCGCTGTCGATGCTGCGTCCCGTCGAGGACACGCCCAGCTGGGCCACGTTCGACGAGGACGCCGAGCCCGAATTCGCCCCGTCCCGGCCCACGCTCGTACCGGTCGACGACCTGCCCGAGCCGCGCACCAACGGCCACCGCACGCAGCCGCCCGACCTCGCAGCGGAAGCCATCGACGATCCGTGGGTCGAGGAGACCCGCGCGCTCGCCGAGGAGCACTCCGAGGGCGAGAACGACAGCTCCGGCCCCGCTGGGCTGGGCAACTACGACGAGCTGACGCTGCCGCAGCTGCGCGCCCGGCTGCGCCGGTTGACCGTGCCGCAGCTGGAAGAGCTGCTGGAGTACGAGAAGGCCCACGCCGACCGCGCTTCGTTCGTCGGTATGCTCGCGCGGCGGATCGGCAACGCCCGCAAGGCCGAGGAACAGCCGGGCGACCCCGCGGAAGGCCAGTGAGCAACGACCCCGCCACCAGCGCGGAGAACCCCTGGCCGGTCCGCACCGTCGCGCGCAAGATCGGCGACTGGGTCCACCGGCTCGGCGACGTCTGGGTCGAAGGCCAGGTCACGCAGATGAACGCGCGGCCCGGCACGCAGACCGCGTTCCTGACCCTGCGCGACCCGTCCGCGGACGTCTCGATGTCCGTCACCTGTCCGATGTGGCTGGTGCGCGAACTGCCGACGCCGCTGCGCGAAGGCGACCGAGTGGTCATCCACGCGAAGCCGTCGTTCTTCTTCGGCCGCGGCACGCTGAGCCTGCGTGCGGACCAGATCCGCGCGGTCGGCATCGGCGAACTGCTCGCGCGGATCGAACGGCTGCGCAAACTGCTGGCCGCCGAAGGCATGTTCGCCCGCGAACGGAAGCGGCCGATTCCCTTTCTGCCCAAGGGAATCGGACTGATCACCGGACGCGCGTCGGCGGCCGAGCGGGACGTGCTGGCGAACGCGCAAGCACGCTGGCCGCACGTCTTGTTCAAGGTGCTGAACACCGCCGTGCAGGGCACGCAAGCCGTGCCGCAGATCCTCCGCGCACTGTCCATTTTGGACAAAGACCCGGACGTCGACGTGATCGTCATCGCCCGCGGCGGCGGCAGCGTCGAGGACCTGCTGCCGTTCTCCGACGAAGCGCTGTGCCGGGCCGTCGCGGCCGCGGGCACGCCGATCGTCAGCGCCATCGGGCACGAGCCGGACACTCCCCTGCTCGACCACGTCGCCGACCTGCGCTGTTCCACCCCGACCGACGCGAGCAAGCGCATCGTGCCGGACGTCCGAGAGGAGACCGCGCGGGTGCGGCAGATGCGCGACCGCGGCCGTCGCGCGCTGCACGGCTGGGTCGACCGGGAGACGCGGCTGCTGACCCAGCTGCGCAGCCGTCCGTCGCTGGCCGATCCGCTGGGTCCGATCGAACGCCGCCTCAGCGACGTCGAGATGCACCGCGAACGCGGCCGTCGCGCGATGCTCGGCCTGCTCGCCAAGGACCAGGCCGAGGTCGCGAACGCACGGGGCAAGCTGGCCGCGCTCGGCCCGGCGGCCACGATGGCGCGCGGATACGCCGTCGTCCAGTTCACTGATTCCGCAGGCAACCTCCACGTGCTCCGCTCCGTCTCCCAGATCGAGGACGGAGCGCAGCTGCGCGTACGGGTCGCCGACGGGGCGGTCCAAGCGGTGGCCGAATCCGTCGAGCCGACGACACCCGTACCGGAAGGAGACCGGCCGTGATGCACCGGGCCCCGGCGTTCCTCCCGCTCACGGTGGACGCCGCCGCCCGGCTCAACGCCGGTCTCCTGCTGCGGCAGGCTCTGGTCACCGACCGCGCGGCCGACGAGTGCTGGACGGCTCTGCTCGCCGGCTGCGGCACCGCGGCTCGACGCGGCCTTGCTCCGCAGCTCAGGCGGCTGTCCGAGGCGACGTCCGAGCACGTCGGCGTCCGGTGGTGGTTCGCCGAAGGAACCGGGCAGCGGCGGCGGGTGGCGAGCGCGCAGGAGAACCTCGAGGACGCCATCGCGGACGGGGACGGGCAGGAGTTCGCGCTGGCATTCGTCGGGTACGACCACGCGATGGCCAGCGCGGTGGTCGCTTGCCCGCAGCGGGCTCGCCACAGCATCCCCGGACAGCTTGGAACCGCCGCCGGACGCGGTAGTCTGCGCCAACAGCCCCGTGCACCACAAGGTCGGAGAACGTGAGCGAAGCAGACACCGCCGGACTCGGTTACGAACAGGCCCGCGATCAGCTCGTCGAGGTCGTGAAGGAACTGGAAGCCGGCGGGCTTTCCCTGGAGCAGTCGCTCGAGCTGTGGGAAAAGGGCGAGCAGCTCGCCAAGGTGTGCGAACGGCATCTGGAAGGCGCCCGCGAGCGGATCGAGGCCGCGCTGGCCTCGGTGGAGACCGACGACGACACAGAGTGACGTGCACCATGCGTTGCTGAATCGGTCAGGTGGTCTAGGGATCTGACAGACTGGGCACCCGCTGACGAACCGTGTTCCGGGAGGCCACCATGACCACCGCCAGTGACCGCAGCCGACGCGAAGCGCCTGATCGCAACCTCGCCATGGAACTGGTGCGGGTGACCGAGGCAGCCGCGATGGCGGCCGGCCGCTGGGTCGGGCGAGGCGACAAGATCGGCGGCGACGGGGCTGCCGTCGACGCGATGCGCCAGCTCGTCTCCACCGTCTCGATGCGCGGCGTCGTCGTCATCGGCGAGGGCGAGAAGGACGAAGCGCCGATGCTGTTCAACGGCGAAGAAGTCGGCAACGGAGACGGCCCGGACTGCGACGTCGCGGTCGACCCGGTCGACGGCACCACGCTCATGGCGAAGGGCATGCCGAACGCGCTGGCCGTGCTCGCCGTCGCCGAGCGCGGCGCGATGTTCGACCCGTCCGCGGTGTTCTACATGGAGAAGCTGGCCGTCGGCCCGGACGCGGCGGGCAAGGTGGACCTCTCCGCCCCGGTCGCGGAGAACATCCGGCGGGTGGCGAAGGCGAAGAACTCCAGCGTCAGCGACGTGACGGTCTGCATCCTCGACCGGCCGCGGCACGAGCAGCTGATCAAGGAGGTCCGCGAGGCGGGCGCCCGGATCCGGTTCATCTCGGACGGCGACGTCGCGGGCGCGATCGCCGCGGCCCGGCCGACCACCGGCGTCGACATGCTGCTCGGCATCGGCGGCACGCCCGAGGGCATCATCGCCGCGTGCGCGATGAAGTGCCTCGGCGGCGAACTGCAGGGCCGGCTGTGGCCGAAGGACGACGCGGAGCGCGAGAAGGCGCTCGCCGCCGGCCACGACCTCGACCGGATCCTGCTCAACGACGACCTGGTCACCGGCGACAACGTGTTCTTCTGCGCGACCGGCGTCACCGACGGCGACCTGCTGCGCGGCGTCCACTATCGGGCGGGAGGCGCGACGACGCAGTCGATCGTCATGCGGTCCAAGTCCGGGACGGTCAGAATGATCGACGGCTACCACCGGCTCGAGAAGCTGCGGGCGTACTCGTCCGTCAACTTCGACGGCAATCTCGACCTCGACGAGGACGAGCGCGCGGTGCCTCCGCTTCCCTGATCTGCCAAGGAGTTTCCCGGTGTCGAAACGGCTGTTCGCGCTGGCGTTGACCGTCCTGGCCGGGGTCGCGCTCGACACCGGGAACTCAACGGCGACGCCTTCGATCGTCGGCGGCACCGACGCGGACCAGCCGTACCCGTTCGCGGTGTCCCTGCACACCTCGGGCGGCGCGCTGTTCTGCGGCGGTTCGCTGATCACGCCGACCTGGGTGGTCACCGCGGCGCACTGCCTGTCCGCGAAGGACCCGGCGACGATCGGGCTGCGCGTCGGCAGCAACGACGCGGACGAGGGCGGGGAAACGCCGAAAGCGGCGGAATTCGTGCTGCACCCGCATTTCAACGCCGAAACGCAAACCGGCGACCTCGGCCTGATCCGGCTGACCGCGCCGGTAAAGGCCACGCCGATCGCCATCGGCGGTTCGGCCGCACCGGGCACGGCGGTCCGGGTAATCGGCTGGGGCCAGACGTGCGCGACCCCGAATTGCGGCCCGGTCGCGAAGTCGTTGCGCCAGCTCGACACGCACCTGGTGCCGGGCGCGAAATGCACGGCGACGTTCGACGGAACGTCCGAACTGTGCACGGAAAGCCCAGGCGGATCCAGTTCGTGCTACGGCGATTCCGGAGGTCCGGAACTGATCCGCGACGGCGACCGGTGGGTGCTGGCCGGGATGGTCAGCCGTCCGGGCAACCGGTCGTCGACGTGCGGAACGGCCCCGTCGATCGCGACCTCGGCGGTGGCGTACCAGCCTTGGCTGGCGGAGAAAACCGGCTGATTCACTCGACGTTGCTCGAATGTCCCGGGAACAAATGGGCCTCCGGATTCAACGCCACCGCGATATTGTTCACCGCCGTAGCCGCCTCGCCGAATCCGGTCGCGATCAGCTTCACTTTCCCCGGATACGCCGCCACATCCCCCGCCGCATAAACGCGCGGCCGGGCAGTAGCCATCGTCGAGTCCACCGAAATCGCGCGATGATCGATTTCCAAACCCCAGCTCTCGATCGGTCCCAAATCCGCGGTGAACCCCAACGCCGCGACCACCGCGTCCGCGCGCAGTTGTTCTTCCGCCCCGCCCTTCACCGTCACATCGACCGCTGTCAGTGAACCGTCCGGGGCCTCGACAAACCGGGACACCTCCGCATCGGTCACCAACCGCACGCCCAGCTCCTGCACCTGCCGCACGATCGACTGCGCGGCCCGGAACTTCGCGCGGCGGTGCACGAGCGTCACGCTCGCCGCGACCGGATGCAGCGCCAGGCACCAGTCGAACGCCGAATCCCCGCCGCCGACCACGACCACGTGCTGGCCCTCGTGAGCCGCGAGCGACGGCACGAAATGGACCATCCCCCGGCCGAGCCAGCCGTCTCCGGCGGGCAGCGGGCGCGGGGTGAACTCGCCGATGCCCGCGGTGATCAGGACCGCGCCCGCGCGCAGCACGTCGCCGCCGTCGAGGGTCAGTTCCAGGCCACCCTCGACGCTCTCCAGCTTCTCCGCTTTGCGGCCGAGCAGGTAGTCCGGCTTCCACGGCGCGACCTGGTCCACCAGTCCCTGCACGAGATCCCGGCCGCGGACCGCGGCGAACCCGCCGACGTCGTAGATCATCTTCTCCGGATACATCGCGGTGACCTGGCCGCCCGGTTCGGGCAGCGAATCGACGACGGCCATCGAGAGGCCGCGGAATCCCGCGTAGTAGGCGGCGAAGAGGCCGGTGGGACCGGCTCCGATGACGACGAGGTCGTAATCCATGAGGCTCGCTCCATGCCCGTGGTGGGGTGCGGTGATCGAGAACACAACCGAGCTTACCGAGGTGGGCGACAACACCCGGCCGGTTGCGCGAAACGGGGCCAGAATCGGGGGTATGGCTGAACAGGAATACCGGATCGAACACGACACGATGGGTGAGGTCCGCGTCCCGGTCGACGCGCTCTACCGCGCGCAGACGCAGCGTGCCGTCGAGAACTTCCCCATCTCCGGCCGCGGTCTCGAGCGCGCCCAGATCCGCGCGCTGGGCCTGTTGAAGGCCGCCGCCGCCCGTGTGAACGCGCGGCTTGGCGTCCTGGACGCCGACGTCGCCGACGCGATCGCGAAGGCCGCCGACGAGGTCGCCGAGGGCACGCACGACGAGCACTTCCCGATCGACGTCTTCCAGACCGGTTCGGGCACGTCGTCCAACATGAACGCGAACGAGGTCATCGCGACGCTGGCCACCCGCGCGCTCGGCCGCGACGTGCACCCGAACGACCACGTCAACGCGTCGCAGTCGTCCAATGACACCTTCCCGACGACGATCCACGTCGCCGCTACCGAGGCCGTCCTCACCGACGTCGTCCCGGCGCTGGAGCACCTCGCCGGCGCGATCGAGGCGCGCGCCGAGGAGTGGAACGACGTCGTGAAGTCCGGCCGCACGCACCTGATGGACGCCGTGCCGATCACGCTCGGCCAGGAGGCAGGCGCGTGGGCCGCGCAGATCCGGTTCGGCATCGAACGGCTGCAATCCGGCCTGCCGCGGCTGGGCGAACTGCCGATCGGCGGCACCGCGGTCGGCTCCGGCCTGAACGCGCCGGACGGCTTCGGCGCGGCGGTCTCGGCCGAATTGGCGCAACTCACCGGGTTGCCGCTCACCGAGGCACGCAACCACTTCGAGGCGCAGGCGACCCAGGACAGCGTGGTCGAGACCTCCGGGCACCTGCGCACGGTCGCGGTGTCGCTGAACAAGATCGCGAACGACCTGCGCTGGCTCGGTTCCGGACCGCGCACCGGGCTGGCCGAGCTGGCGCTGCCGGACCTGCAGCCGGGTTCGTCGATCATGCCGGGCAAGGTCAACCCGGTCATTCCGGAGGCGACGCTGCAGGTCGTCGCGCAGGTCGTCGGCAACGACGCGGCGGTCGCGTTCGCCGGTGCGGCGGGCAACTTCCAGCTCAATGTGAACCTGCCGGTGATCGCGCGCAACGTGCTCGAATCGGCGCGACTGCTCGCGGCCGTCTCGCGGCTGTTGGCGGACAAGGTGTTCGCCGGGGTCACCGCGAACGTCGAACGTACGCGGCAGTACGCCGAGGGTTCGCCGTCGATCGTCACGCCGCTCAACAAGTACATCGGCTACGAGGAAGCGGCCGCGGTGGCGAAGCAGGCGCTCAAGGAGCTGAAGACGATCCGCGAGGTCGTGCTGGAGCGCGGGTACGTCCGCGACGGCAAGCTCACCGAAGCGCAGCTGGACGAGGCCCTCGACGTACTGCGGATGGCGCGCGGCGGCAAGTAGTCAGTGGTCCGTGAAGGACTCCTTGAGGGAATCAGATTCCCTCAAGGAGTCCTTCACGGACCTTTTCGGGCGCAGTCCACATGCGACTCCAGCGGCCACCAGGGTGACGCCAGCCAGGTCCTTTAGCTCGAACTGTTGCGCGCCCATCAACACCGCCACCGTCAGCCCGGCGACCGGCATCAACCCGATCAGGACGCCCGCCCGGTCCGCGCCGAGTCCGACGACGCAGCTGTACCAGAGCACGAAAGCCACCGCGGTCACCAGGACTGCCAGCACCAGCAACGCGACGAGTTCGCGCTCGTTCGGCCACCGCCAGGCCCCAGCCGGATCGACCACCGTCCCCACCACGGAACCGGCTGCGGCAGCGGTGAAACAGCTCCACGTCGAGGTCGCCAACGGTCCGAGTCTGCGCAGCAATCCCACCGCGAGCAGGGTGAACGACGCTTCGCACAGCATCGCCAGCGCGGCCAGCAACAACCCGGGCGCGGAAGCGGATCCGCCGCCGGACAGCACCACGATGCCGAGCCCGGCGAGTACCGCCCCGGCGACCGGAGCGGCGGACGGACGGCGACCGTCGAGCATCGGCGCGAGCAGCGCGAGCACGAGCGGGCTGGCCCCGAGAAACGCCGCTACCGCACTGGGTTCCGCATAGCGCTGCGCCAGCAGAAGACAGGCCTGGAACCCGATCATCCCGGTCGCGGCGAGGCCGAGCAGGGTCGGCAGGTCGCGGAGTTTCGGCCGCGGCAGCGGGCTGCGGGTGACCTTCGCCCAACCCAGCAGCAGAAGACCGCCCAGCGCGTACCGCAACGCCTGCCCGGTGATCACCGGATATCCGTCCAGCATGCCGGTGACCGGCACCGATCCCCCGACCAGCACCGCGCCGGCCACCCCTGAAAGCACCATCGACCGTTTCACACCGCTCAGTCTTCAGCGGAGAGTGGTCTATTCAGAAGGACCACTCAACACTGGCCTAACTGGACCACTTCGCAGTACTGTCGTGGTCGTGGAAACCATCCGCGAGCTGCTGCTGCCCGCCGCCACCGGAGGACGCCGGGGGCGTGCGGTGGAGGCCGCGTTGCGCGACGCGATCCGTACCGGACGACTGGCGGTCGGCACCCGGCTGCCGTCGAGCCGCGATCTCGCGCGCCAGCTCGGGGTGGCGCGCGGCACCGTCACCGCGCTGTACGAGCAACTCACCGCCGAGGGCTATCTGCTGAGCAAGCACGGCTCGGGCACTCGCGTCGCGCCGATCGATGATCCCGCGCCCAATCCTCAAGTCAGCGCACCGAAATCGCCGACGTGGGAGTTCAACCTACGCCCGGGACTTCCTGCGCTGTCGGCGTTCCCGCGGGCCGAATGGCTTGCGGCCGAACGGGAAGCCCTGAACGCGACGCCTGACCTCGGTCTCGGCTACCCCGATCCGACCGGTCATCCGGCGTTGCGCGCGGAGCTGGCCGCCTACCTCGGTCGAGTCCGCGCGTTGCCGACGAACCCGGATGACATCGTGATCACCAGCGGAGCCGCGGAAGCGTTGTCGTTGCTGGCCGACGTCTTGCCAGACCAGCGCATCGCCGTCGAAGATCCGAGCCACCACGGCCAAGCGTCCCTCCTGCGCTACCACGGCCTGCGTCCAATCGGGATTCCAGTCGACGACAAGGGTATCGACGTCGACAAGCTGTCTACTTCGGACTGTTCAGTGGTGCTGGTGACCGCCGCGCACCAGTTTCCGCTCGGCGTCGCGTTGCATCCAGAACGCCGTCGCCAGCTGCTGTCCTGGGCGGCGGAAACCGACGGGCTCGTCCTGGAAGACGACTACGACGCCGAGCATCGCTACGACCGTCCCGCACTGGGCGCGATGCGCGCGCTCGCACCGGATCACGTCGCATATATCGGCAGTGTCAGCAAAGTCCTCGCGCCAGCGTTGCGGATCGGCTGGCTGATTCCCCCGCGCCGACTGCGCGACGCCGTGGCCAGGGTCAAGGAAATGCACGACCTGGGCTGCCCGCCGCTCCCGCAAGCCGCGCTCGCGCACCTGATCGCCACCGGTGGTTACGACCGGCATCTGCGCCGCACTCGACGCCTGTACCGCGCTCGGCGTGACGCGCTTATCGAAGCTCTAACCCAGCGTCTTCCGCGGTGGCAGCCGGTCGGAATCGCCGCCGGGCTGCACCTGGTCGTCCGGCTCCCGGACGGCACCGATGACGTACAGCTGCAGGAAAAACTCGCCGCGGCAAGCGTGCATGCCCCAGCTTTGTCGACATATTCCCATACCGCGGCGGGATATCCCGGTCTCGTGCTCGGCTACGCCGCACTCCCGCCGGACCGGCTCCGCGCCGCCGTCGAGCGGATCGCATCGGCCAGTTGAACCGCCGGTGAACACCTGGTGCACCGGGGAGGGGTCCCGCAGCTGACGCTTAGGGTGGACATTCTCGGGAGCGGGAGCAGGGGGATCACCGTGAGCTTCGGGGAAATAGTGCGAACGCTTGCCGACGTGCTCACGTCCAGCCGCGGCCTCGTGCCCATCGCCGTCGTCGCGGGCGCGACAATCCTCGCCCCGATCATCGACCGCTACGTCATCCGGCGCAGGCGCGTCATCTACCGCGAGCTTTACAACTCGAAAATCGGCCTCAACCCGGTCACGCTCAGCGACTCGGACAACGGTGCGGTGCAAGCAGATCCGGAACTCGTGCGCACCGTACAGCTGCTGGAACCGCTCAGCGTAGTCGTGATCCGCATCCGCAACACCGGCAGCTTCGACATCGGCCCGGACGACTGGGAACACCCGCTGCAGTTCACCTTCGGCCGGCGAGTGGTCTGGGACGCGCGCGTGTCCGACGCCAAGGACGGGCTGCGTGAAGTGGTCCGAAAGGGACTTGAATTCTTTACTCACGACGAGCCTACGCCTGACAACGGAACCGCGCGACTGTCCGGAGTGCGGGCGTTGCTCCCGCAGCGGTTGTCCGCGCTGTTGCGGCAAACCGACGCACCGGTCGTCCAAGCACCGCAATGGCATGGAGTCCGTCTTGAACAGCTTTCGTTGAAGCGAAGGGAAAAGTTCAAGCTGGTCGTCGTGCTGCGCGAGCCGGACGACTGGCGAGGCGGGCCGCTGTCCAAGGAGCTGAACGTCACCGGACGGCTCAGCGGCGGCCGGATCAAAGACGAACGCAAACAGCGCTGGCTGTCGTGGCCAGTGGTGACCGGAGCGATCGGGGTGCTGCTGACCGGAGCGTTGCTGAGCATGCTCCTCGTCGCAGTGTCGCGCGGCTCCGAACCCGGCTGCGGCAACGGATCCCTCGCGGTACGCGGATCCAGCGCGTTCGCGCGGATCATGAACAGCGTCGCGGACGAGTACCAGCGGCTGTGTCCCGGTGCGACCGTCACGACGCAGGCAGTCGGAAGTGTGTCCGCGGTACGCGAACTGGGGCCGTTGCCCGCGGAACAGAAGGACAGCTTGGCCGTGTTGTCCGACGGCAAGGCCCCCGACGCCGGGCCGGATCTGGTCACGCAACCGGTCGCCGTGCTCGTGTACAGCCTGGTAGTGAACAAATCCGTCGGCGTCGACCACCTGAGCGGCGAGCAGGTCCGCGGCATCTTCAGCGGGAAGTACACCAACTGGGCGCAACTGCGCGCGGGCCGGTCGATGCCGATCCGGGTCGTCGGACGCGGGCAGGAATCGGGCACTCGCCGGACTTTCGAGGAAAAAGTGCTGGGCACGGCCGAACCGGGGCTCTCCTCGGACGACTGCCGGACGCCGGCCCGCGACCCGCACGCCGCGGTGGTGCGCTGCGAACGCGGCACGACCGACGAGCTGCTGCGCGCCGTCGGCGACACGCCTGGCGCCATCGGCTACGCGGACGTGCCGGCGGCCAAGATCGCCGCGGCAGGAGGCCGGATCGCGATGGCGAAACTCGACGACCGCTACCCCGACGTGACCAGTATCGACGCCGGGTATCGCTTCTGGACGGTGGAGTACTTCTACACCAAGGGTGTGCCGGAGAACGATTCGCTGCTGAAGCAGTTCCTCGACTACCTGCGCAGCAGCACGGCGCGGGCGGAACTGCAGGACGCAGGGTACACGCCGTGTGTGACGAAGCAGGGGCTGCTGGACCAGTACTGCACTCGTCCGGATGCCTGACCAGCTCTTTTTCACCCGGTCGAGGATGGGGCGGGAGTTTTTGTCGGTGGCGGGGGCGATGATGGCCGGGTGTTGTTCACCGACCTCGTCACCGCCTCCGCCGAACTGGCGGCCACGCGGTCACGGAAAACGAAGATCGCCGTGCTGGCCGCTGTGCTGCGCGCGGCCGAACCCGGCGAACTGCCCGCGGTGATCGCGTATCTCACCGGGCAGACCGCGCAGGACCGGCTCGGAGCTGGCTGGCGCACGCTCGCGGACCTTGCGGTCGAACCCTCGGCCACGTCCGCGGTCTCCGTGGCCGAGGTCGACGTCGCGCTCACGGAAGTCGCGGCCGCGGCTGGCGCGGGGTCGGTCAAGCGACGAGCGGAAGTGCTCACCGCCTTGTTCGCCCGGCTGACCCGTGCCGAGCAGGAGTTCGTGTTCCGGCTCGTCACCGGGGAGCTGCGGCAGGGCGCGCTGGAAGGCGTGATGGTCGACGCGGTCGCGGCGGCGGCCGAGGTGGAAGTAGAGCTGGTGCGGCGCGCGTTCATGCTGTCCGGGCGGCTGCCGGTCACCGGGCAGGCAGCGCTGACCGGGGGCGCGGCGGCGCTCGCGGAGTTCGGGCTGGAGCTGGGGCGCCCGGTGCGGCCGATGCTCGCGTCGCCGGCGGAATCGTTGGAGGAAGCCGCGGCGGAGCACGGGAACGCGATCGTCGAGTACAAAATGGACGGTGCGCGGATCCAGGTGCACCGGCAGGGTTCGGAAGTGCACGTGTATACGCGCACGCTGCGGGAAATCACCGGCAGCGTAGCCGAATTGGTCGAGCTGGTGCGGGCGCTGCCGTGCGAATCGGTAGTTCTGGACGGGGAAACCCTCGCGCTCACCGACGACGGGCGGCCGCGGCCGTTCCAGGAAACGATGAGCCGGTTCGGCAGCACGCGGGACGAACAGGTGCGGGCGTTGCTGCTGCGGCCGTACTTCTTCGACTGTCTGCATCTGGACGGAGTCGATCTGCTCGACGCGCCGTTGTCCGAACGCAACGAGGCGCTGCGCCGGGTGGCGGGCGAGCACGTGATCCCCGGCTCGGTCCGGCCCGAATCGCCGGCCGCGGTGCTCGACGCGGCGATGGACGCCGGGCACGAGGGCGTCATGGTGAAGGACCTCGATTCGATCTACGCGGCCGGGCGGCGCGGGCGCGCGTGGTTGAAGGTGAAACCGGTGCACACCATCGATCTGGTGGTGCTGGCGGCGGAATGGGGCCACGGGCGGCGCACCGGGAAACTGTCGAACCTGCATCTCGGCGCGCGCGATCCGGACGGCGGGCCGCCGATCATGGTGGGCAAGACGTTCAAGGGCCTCACCGACGAGTTGCTGGCCTGGCAGACCGAGCGGTTCCAGGAGATCGAGTCGCACCGCGACCGGTGGGCCGTCCACGTGCGGCCGGAGCTGGTGGTCGAGATCGAACTGGACGGGGCTCAGGTCAGCACGCGGTATCCGGGCGGGCTGGCGCTGCGGTTCGCGCGGGTGGTGCGGTACCGGCCGGACAAGGATCCCGGCGAGGCCGACACCATCGACACCGTCCGGGGGTTGCTGCGCGGCAGCCGTCCGGCGGAGCAGCCCGGCGCTGAGGGACCGGCTGGCCAGCCCGGTTCGGAGGAGCTGCTTGATTCCGCGGAGCTGTCCGGCTCGGAAGATCAGCCCGGTTCCGAGGAGGCGTCCGGATGAGCACCACGCCTGTCGTCCGGATGAGCGGGCATATTCCGGACATCGGGCAGTTTTCCCCGCCGTACTCAGGAAAACGCCCGACGAAAGTTGATGTCGCACTCGTGGCCGCGTGCCCGAGAGTGGGAGCACTGGCCTGCGTCGATGGGAGAAAAGCATGACGTTCCGGGTGAAATCAGCCGTCCGGGGAGTCGGACGGCCGATGACCCTGCTGGCGGGCGTGGCGCTCGCCGCCACCGTGGTGGCGGCACCGGCCAGTGCCGCGCCAGCGCCGCCGCAGCCGTCGCGACACCACTTCTCGGCCGCCGCGCAGTCGTTCGTCGGCGCGACCACCGTGTCCGATCGGGTGGCCCGGCTCAACGCGGCGATGGCCAAGCTGCCGAAGGAAAGCGGCGCGTACAACGCCACGAAGCTGTGGAACCAGGGCATCACCGGCGCCGGATCCACCGTGGCCACGCTGGTGTCGTTCGGCGACGACAAGGTCAAGCAGGTGCTGGACGAGTACTCGCGGCAGCACGGCCTGCCGCCGGCGAACGTCGAGGTGCTGCAGCCGTCCGGATCGGTGCCCGCGTGCACCGATCCCGGAGTGGACACCGCCGCCTGCCAGTCGTGGGGCGGGGAAACCGACCTCGACGTCACGATGATGCACGCGATGGCTCCGGCCGCGAAGATCGTCGTCGCGGCCACTCCGGTCGCCGAGACGCAGGGATTCGCCGGATTGCCGGAAATGATGCACGCCGTCGACTACCTGACCGAGCACCGAATCGCCGACGTGGTTTCGATGAGCTTCGGCACCACCGAGGAGAACTTCCCGTCGTTCGAGTCGATCAAGACCCTCGACCCGGCTCTGGAGCGGGCGAGCAAGGCGGGCGTCACGCTGGTGGCGTCCTCCGGCGACGACGGGCCGACCGGGGCGTACCTGCAGGGTCCCGGCAGGTATCCGTACCGCGTGGCGAGCTGGCCCGCCAGCGACCCGAACGTCACCACGCTCGGCGGCACCCAGCTGCACCTCGACGCGAACGGCGTCCGCACCCAGCCCGACGACCTGGTCAACGCGGCGGACAACGGGTTCAGCGAAGGGGCGGGCCTGTCGAAGGCGTACGCGCGGCCGTCCTGGCAGAACCGGGTCAAGAAGATCACCGGCAGCACGATGCGGGCGTACCCGGACATCAGCATGGAAGGCGTCCAGGGCACGTCGCAGTCGGCACCGCTGTTCGCGGGCGTGCTGGCGTTGGCGGTGCAGGCGAACCACGGACGGCTGGGTCAGATCAACCCGGCGCTGTACTCGAAGCTGGGCCCGAAGGGCACCGCTGCCGGAATCGTCGACGTCACCAAGGGCGACAACAGCCAGTTCAACGTCGAAGGCTTCAAGGCCGGTCCGGGCTACGACATCGCGAGCGGCTGGGGCACGATCGACGCATCAGTCTTCGTGCCTGCCCTGGTGAAGGCGGTGCGGTGATGCGGTAGTCCCCTAACCTCCGCCGCAAGCGGGCGCCCGGGCAAGTTCACCCGGCTCGACGCGACCGATCCTGGTCGTGTCGGGCCGGGCGGACCAGGCCGAAACCGTAGGGTCGGCGGCATGTCCTCGAAAGCGTTGGCCCGGCTGTGGTTCGGGGTGACCGCGGTCATCGTGCTGGCCGCGCTCGTGATTCAGATCGTCGCGCTGGTGCCGGCGCAAGGGCGGTACGCCAGCTTCGGCGGGCGGGTGGCGAACCTGTTCACCTATTTCACGATCATCTCGAACCTTCTCGTCCTCGTCACCGGCGCGGCTTTCGCTCGCGGACGCAGCACCTCGCCGCTGATGCGCGTGCTCTGGCTCGACGCGTTGGTCGGGATCGTGGTCACCGGCGTCGTCTACCAGGTCGCGCTCGCCGGACTGTACGAACTGCACGGGCTCAGCCTCGCCGCGGACATCCTGCTGCACCGCGTCACGCCGGTGCTGTGCGTGCTCGGCTGGCTGATCTTCGCGCCGCGCGTGCTGGAATGGCGCACCGTCTGGTGGTCGCTCGTCTACCCCTTGGCCTGGCTGGTTTTCACGCTCGTCCGCGGTGCGATCGACGGCTACTACCCGTACCCGTTCGTCAACGCCGACGACCTCGGCTACGGGCAGGTCGCGCTGAACTGCCTGCTCGTCGGCGTCTTCTTCGTCGTGCTCGCCAGCGGGGCCCGGCTGGTCGACCGTCGGCTCACGCGCGTACCCGGCGAAACGCGTTCAGCGGATCGCTGAGCCCAGCCTGGGCGAGCGCTCGCCACGCGCCGCGCTTGAGGTCGACCGGTTTGCCCGCGGCGACGCGGTGCATCTGCTGGGTGTGCCACTGAATCTCGAGCAGGCTGTCCGCGAGCCGGATTCCCGTGCGCGGGCACCGCCGTTCGGCTCGCACGTCCTCGCCCGCGAGCAACCGTCCCGGCAGGCCGGGGTCCACCGTGAACGGACGGCCGATCCCGATCACGTCCAGCGCACCGGATTCCAGCGCATCGGCCATCCCGGCCGCCGTGGTGAAGCCGCCGGTGACCATCAGCGCGACGTCGCTGATCTGCCGCGCTTTCGCGGCGTAGTCCAGGAAATACGCTTCCCGCCGCTGCGTACTCGCCCGACCGGACCCCATCATCACGGCCCGCTCGTACGTGCCGCCGGAGATCTCCAGCAGGTCGATCCCCGCCTCGCCCAGCGCGCGGACCACCTGCAGCGACTCGTCCTCGTCGAAGCCGCCGCGTTGGAAGTCCGCGCTGTTGAGCTTCACCGAAACCGGCACGCGATCCCCGACCGCGCCCCGAACCGCACGCACCACCTCAAGCAGGAACCGGCTGCGGTCGCGCCCCCACTCGTCGTCGCGACGATTTACCAACGGCGACAGGAACTGCGAAATCAGATAGCCGTGCGCGCCGTGAATCTGGATCCCGGCGAACCCAGCGTCGACGAACGCCCGCGCCGACACCGCGAACCGCGCCACCACCGCTTCGATCTCGTCCCCGGTCAACGCCCGCGGCGCCGCGAACGCCGTCCGAACCCCACGGTCGCCAAACGGCACCGCCGACGGTGCGACCGGCTGCCGAGACAGGTACCGAGGACTCTGCCGACCGGGGTGGTTGAGCTGCACCCACAACTGCGCGTCCGTCCCGTCCACGGACTGCGCCCACGACCGATACGCCGCCGGGTCAGGCACGCCCGGCACCGCGACGTTGCGGTTCGCCGAGCGCGGTGGGATCGACCATCACGTTGCCGGTCACCAGCAGGCCAGCGCCCCCGTGCGCCCACGTCCGGTACAGCCGCGCGAGTTCGCCGGACGGCGCGTTGCGCCGGTCGCCAAGCTGCTCGCTGAGCGCCGACTTCGCGAGGCGATGCGGCAGCACGGCCCCGCACTGCAGTTTGAGCGGTTCGGCGAGCAGATCCCGAGGATCGGTCATGAGCAGTCCCGTCGTCGCGGCTAACTTACCGCGAGTAAGAATACTCGAAAGTAGGTACCGGCGGTATGCCTCGCGGGCCACTAGGGTCTGCGGCATGACGGCGATAGTGCAGAACCTGGTCACGTCGGGCGTGTTCGAGCTCGACGGCGGCAGCTGGGACGTGGACAACAACGTCTGGATAGTCGGCGACGGCTCCGAGGTGATCGTGATCGACGCCGCGCACGACGCGGACGCCATCGCGGACGTCGTCGGAGAGCGCACGGTCCGCGCGATCGTCTGCACCCACGCGCACAACGACCACGTCAACGCCGCCCCCGCGCTGGCCGAACGCACCGGCGCGCCGATCCTGCTGCACCCGGACGACCGCGTCGTCTGGGACCTGACCCACCCGGACCGCGCCCCCGACGGCGACCTGGCCGACGGACAGGTCATCACCGTCGCCGGCACCGACCTGACGGTGCTGCACACCCCCGGCCACGCCCCCGGCGCGATCTGCCTGCACAGCCCCGACCTGGAAGTCCTGTTCACCGGAGACACCCTGTTCCACGGCGGCCCCGGCGCGACCGGCCGGTCGTACTCGGACTACCCGACCATCGTGAACTCCATCCGCGACCGCCTCTTCCCCCTCCCCGACACGACGATCGTCCGCACCGGCCACGGCGAGGCGACGACGATCGGCAAGGAAAAAGCCGCGTCTCGGAGCTGGCCGGTGGCCTGATCGCGGTGGAGTCATGGGCCGCCGCCAATCACACGCTGAGTGCCGCCCCCGGCTTTCTGGACCGGCGAGGCGCTCACCTTCCATCGCGGACAGCCGGCTACGCGGACCCGGACGGCTATGACCCACTCTGCTGAAGATCGACAGGGAAGCCGATTCAGCCGTTCAGGGAGTGATTCAGCACAATCAGGCAGTCCGCCGCCCCGGACCGCAGGGGAGTCTGCCGCAGTGTTGTTCCGAGCATGAAGCAAAGCACGGCGTCTCGGGGAGGCCTGGCCACGACGAAAGTTGCATGATCGGTGGAACGCCGGGAGCGCCGACAAGACCCGCCTCGCAAATTCGTGGCCAACGAGGCCCGGCGGTCCACGGCGATTGCAAGTCTGGCCGTGCGCCGGCTCGACCGCGATCGCCGAGTCGTTGGAAAGACCACCCACGACCGCTAAGCCAACCGGCGGATCGGCCCGACGCCGTCGCGCGACAGTTGTCGCGCGGCCAAGAACACCAAACTAGACTGGCAGCCCGGCCCGGAGTCCGAGAACGTCTTCGACCGCCAGTTCAGCACATGTCTTCCAGAACGAAGCAGGCCACCGATGTAACCCGTTCAGGATCTGAGAGCACAAGACCCCTGTCGCCGACGACAAACCTGTCCAGCCGCTGCGTGGTCACCTGCGCCCCAGCCGACGTTACGGCGAGCCACCAGTCCCGACAACTTTACCTCCAAGAACTTCTTCACCCTTCCGCGGAGAAGAACACGAAGCCGGCCCGGACCAGTGAGCCCTGATTCGTCCGCATCACCTTGTTCAGGCCAGTCCGATCCTCGGAGGCCAGGTCTCCTCACCGCCTGGAGGCTCGACCATGTTTCGACGCTCGCGGCAGCGGACAGGCACCCTTGGCGCGATGTCCCTCGTCAGGCCCGACCTGCGCGTGTACACCAAGAACCAGTACAGCATCCAACCGGAGGGGGGAGGACCTTCGCGGTTGGCCCGGCGAGATGCAAGCGCTCAAACCCGAGACCCACGTAGGTAAAAGTAGGCTGACGCCGGTGCACACGCCGCACTAACCTACCTGAGGAGGAATAATGGAATTCGAACGAAAAACCTTTGAAATCCGGCTGGGAATTTACGCGAGCGAGGCACAGGCGCAGGGACTGGTCGACCAGATCAGACTGATGCTGTGCCCGGATCCCGACCATCACTCCCCCTGCCCCATTCCTTGGGCCATCGGAATCCTGTCGGAGACTGAGCATCCTGACGCAGTCCAGTACCCGGGCCTCAAAGAACAGTACCGCGTCGAGCACCCGAACGATCAATAGACAGCGACACACTCCGACTGCACCGAGCCTCCTGCGACGTTGAGGTGACTGAGCGGCAGTTTAATGCAGGAATCAGGGCAGGAAGCGTGATCGGTTTCGGTGACGGTCGCGCAGTGTGCGGCCATGATACTGATGCCGTCGCGGACAGCATTGACTATGCTGGCGCACTTGCCCCGCCTCGGACCATAAGTTCGGCGATCGGAGATCTTCTCTGCGGTGACTGGCGGTCGCACTCGCAGATCGCGCTGGCGGCCCTGAAGGTGCCGCAGTCATCGTCCGCGGCACCGAGTGCTCCGTCCAGGGAAGAAGGCAGTCGGTATAACAATTGCGCACGATCACTGCGGCGAACGGCGGCAGGTTCTTGGGCCCTGAGAACCAATCGAGGTACCCAGTGCCATATCCGAGCCAGCAGTTCTACATGACGACAACGAATCACGCCTGAACAGCCCTCCGCAATGCCTGGACGAGGCGAGACATGTGCCTGGCACTAAACCGAGCCGAGAGCCAGTCCGACAGGCAAGCAGTCAACGCGTTCAGCGGCCGCGACCGCAGCGGATTCGGCGTACTGCGCGCATGTGACGATGCTCGATACCGAAATCACATGCCTCGGCAAAGCTGGCTCACAGCAGCAGTTTAGGACGGCGCGCCCATGAATCCGTTTGCTGCGCCCACGAGAACGCGCCGCTTCAGACAGCGTCCGGCCTGCTGCTCCAGCCGCCGCACCCGCTACGCCTGCGCCGCGGGACGCCGGAGATCGACGCAACGTGATCAACCTCCCGAACGAAGAGTTACGCCAAGCCCTGCTACCCCGAGGTAGCCACTGCTTGGTTGTTACACATCAACACAAGCAACGGGGAAGGCCCCAAGATCGACGGACCATCCGAACATTCGCCTAGCCGACCGAGCAACTCCGGCGTACCCTCCTTCTTCCTTGTTCACCACCTCTAGCGCGTGTACCTTGGCCGTTGAGGTGTCATGGATGTTGCCACTCACGGGGAGGGTGAAGTGGGGCAATATTTCGACGTGAATACCGTCCAGACCTTCACGAATAGGTGCACCCAGGGGGTTTCCTGTCATTTTCTGATCGAGACTTTGCCGAGTGGTCTCTGACTCGTCCACGGAGGCTTCAGAGCCGAACAAGATAGCCACCGTGGCCATCAGCGCATTACGACCAGCAGACTCACCGCGATCAGCCGGGGAGGATGAGGAACACGCACAACGGTTGGCGGAAGCCGACCAGGCGCTTCCGCCGATACTGGTACATCGAAGCACGATGCGCATCATTGATGGCATGCACCGGGTACGCGCAGCCAAACTCAAGGGCGCGCAAGATATCTCCGTTCGGTACTTCGAAGGCAGTGACGTAGACGCGTTCGTGGCGGGCGTGCGAGCCAACGTCGAACACGGATTGCCGCTGAACTCGAAGGATCGGCAAGCAGCAGCGAAGCGTATTCTGCGCTCGCGGCCGGAGTGGTCTGATCGATCCGTCGCCAAATCAGCCGGCCTCTCCGATAAAACAGTCGCCGCGATTCGCTCGCGTTTAACTTCGGAAATTCCGCAGTTGCCCACAAGAACAGGGTCCGACGGCAGGATGCGTCCGCTGGACAGCACCGACGGACGAAGACGTGCGCGTGATCTGCTCGTCCAGCAGCCCAATTTGTCGTTGCGCTCGATCGCCAAGGCAGCCGGGATATCCGTTCGCACAGCCAAGGATGTCCGCGACCGACTGAGCAGAGGAGAGGACCCGGTTCCGCCAAGCAGTCGTCAAAGTTCACGCGCCACTGAAAACGCCGGCCGTGCTGAGAGTCGTGACCTCACCGTACTGCTGGTCGAACTGCAGAATGATCCATCCCTGCGTTACAGCGAAAGCGGGCGTCGCTTGCTGCGAGGCCTGGGAGCTGGGTTGCTGACCAGTCAAGAATTCGACCGTGTCGCCGAGACTGCTCCCCCTTACGTCACCGAGAAGCTCGCTGCGGCCGCCGCGGCCTGCGCGGAGATCTGGCGCACACTTGCCGAAGACTTGTCTCGTCGAGCATCTGACAAAACCTGACTTCCACCGAGACTTGCCTAATTCACGGGGCTGTGTTTTTCTTTATTATGAAGAATTGATAGAAGTCAATTCTTTTATTTCCACCCCACACATCGAGGAGCATTCATGATCAAACGTGCAATTATTGGCGCGGCCGGAGCACTCGCAGCATTGAGCTTGTTCGCCGCCCCAGCCGCTACGGCGTCCCCCATAAGCACAAATTCCGCAGTCGCCGCGTCTGCACACGTGCTCGCCAGGTACACCATTACAGTGAAATGCGACCTAGTTCGCATCTCACCCTATGGCAATGTCGGCTACGTGTACGGCACGGGCAGCGCCAGCAGCTATGGTGCCGCGTTCAACAACGCAGAAAAGGACGCGAACACCCACGTGCCCGCAGGGCACTACAAGCGCCATTGCCGTCCTATCTGATATCCGCCGCGCAGGCCTGGAAAGGATTGTGAATTGTTCAGCTCGAGATTCCGCCGCGGCGGTGTAGCCGCTGCAATCGCCATGAGCCTGTTCATCGGCGGGTTTGGCGTGGCAATGGCCGAGGCAAGCCCTCGGGCAGCGACGGTCACTCCAACGTCCTACTGTGACGATTACCCTCCAGTATTCAGAGTTCTTGCTTCCAGCACAGACCCGATCGCCCTCGGCAGGGCGCTTGATACCTGGATAGGGTGGATGGAGGCCGCTTTCCCTCAAGTACCTCCGGCCAACCAGCCGGCGTTCCGGAAGTACATCAACCACATCAGGGACCTGCGCGGCGCGCTGACACCAGCGTCTATCGAGGAAATCCATGAGATCGCAAAGCCAATCCTGGCTTCAGTGATTGCTCGCTGTTCCTGACGAAAAGAACGAGGCGGTGGGGCGAGAGCGTTTCAGCTCTCGCCCCACCGCCTTGTCGTTGGGGCTACCGAAGAATCAGATGACGTCCCGCCGATTCAAGACGACCATGCTCACGACGACGGTGGCCAGGACATAACCGACGAGCACGATAGTCGCCGCGATCGGCACCGCGATGTCGGTAACCCCCAGCGGACCCCCCTGCCCCTGCACAGCGGCACCGAGCGCGTGCGCCAGCACGCCGGAATTCGGCCCGATGAGGATGGCCCGCAACGGCTTCAGGCCTTCGAAGGTGGCGGCGAGTCCCGCGAGCAGCGACTCCAGCGCGAGCGTCCACACCAGGCCGATCGCCAGCGCAGCTGCCACGCTGCGGAAGACAAAGGCCAGTGTGAAGCCTAAGCCCGCGAAAGCCAGCACGGAAAGCCAGCAGGCACCGAACGAGGCGACCAGGTCGCCGATCAGAGGCCACTGCTGAGATCGGCCCTCAGCAGCGGCTACGGCCGTCGCGCAGACAGCCGAAACAACAAAGGACATGACGACCAGGACAGCCATAACCGTCGCCAACGAAGCTAGTTTGCCCAGTACCACCGTCCTGCGGTCGGGTCGCTGGGTAAGCAGTGTGGTCATCGTGCGCCACCGATAGTCCCCGCCGCCGACCAGCGCACCGATGATCAAGGCGATAGCCGAACCGTAAAGCGGGTAAAGCGAAGCGTTGTAGTACGCGAGCCCATCGGGAACGAGGGTGTGAATCAGCGTTTCCGCCTTGCCGTGATCCGGTTTCGCCGCCTCTTTGCGATAGGTCAGGTATTGGACGAGGTAAGCGAACACCACGATCTGGACCAGCCAGACGGCGCCGGCCGCCCAAAGGGCGACTCTGCGTCGCAACTGGCCGAGCTCCGCGCTCGCCACTTGGATGATCATGCCGGCCGCTCCGATTGCTCGATGGACACCTGCTCGCTCGTCCCCGTCGCGAGTTCCATGAAGATCGCTTCGAGCGACCTCTCCTCTTGCCGCAACTCAGTCACCTGAACCCCGCCGAGAGCCAGCTTGCTGCTGATTGCGCCCAGTTCCGCGCCGTCTGATCGAAACCGGATCTCGCCGTTCGTCACTCGGAGGTCTCGCACGCTCTGCATCGCCGCCAGTATCGCGAGTGCATCGTCTTGAGGCGTCGCCTTGATGACCGTTTGCGGCGTGGTCCCGTCACGTCGCAGGTCCCCGACGGTGCCCTCTACCACCAATCGTCCTTCGCGGATGATCCCAATTCGATCGCATACGGCCTCGACTTCGGCCAGCAGATGGCTCGAAAGCATGATGGTGCGGCCTTCATCCTGCAACGAACGAATGAGATCTCTCATGGCGGCCATGCCGGCCGGGTCCAAGCCGTTTGTCGGCTCGTCGAGTATGAGCAACTCAGGTTCCTTGAGCAGTGCGGCGGCGACACCGAGTCGCTGCTTCATGCCGAGCGAGTAGGCACGGAACGGCGTTCGTTTTGCCTCCAGACCAACGCGTTCCAACAGCACCGGCACGGTCTTCGCAGACCGCCCCGAATAGCGGGCTAGGAGCTTTAGGTTGGCAGTGCCGGAGAGGAACGGATAGAACGCCGGAGCTTCGATGAGACAGCCGAGCTTCGCCAGCGTTGCGGGGAAGCCAGGCGGCTTTCCGAGTACCGTGATCGAGCCCGCTGTCGGCCTGACGAGCCCCGCCAGCATGCGCATGGTCGTCGTCTTGCCAGCACCGTTAAGCCCTAGAAACCCGTAAACCTCGCCACTGCGAATATTCAAGCCAAGATCGTCGACGGCACGCTGGCTCTTGCTGTAAACTTTGCTCAGCTTCTCCGTAACTATTACGGAAGGCGTGTTCATTTATCCCCCTGAAGTGATGCTCGGACATCGAGGCTAGCAGCAGCTCGGCGAGCGCGGCAAACAAATCTCACTCATTCAGTGGCTTGACGATGCAAGATCTCCGCGCACACCCTATTGGCAAACCGACAAAAGGGCACGCGCTTCACCGCTTGACGACACTTTGCGAAGCAGGGTAGCTTGAAGCCATATTCTTTCGGGGAAAATCTCATCTGCATTTAGACTAGCGCTTTTAACTGATTCAATCTGGGGGGATCGCATGAGCGCGTGGACACAGTCACGAATAAGTTCTTCCAGACCAAGGCTGAAGTCAGATACCGCCTTTCTTCCCTTGCCAAACGGCGTACTGTTGCGGAACAACAAAGCCAATTTCGCAATCAACGGAAGCTCTGCCTACCAATGGATTTCCGCACTCGCACCGTTGCTCACCGGAGAAAACTCGATCGAATCCATCTGCCTGCCCTTGAGCGAAGAACAGCGTGCTACCGTCCGCCAGCTCGTCGAAGCGCTCGTAGAGCAGGGGTTCGCCGACGACAGAGGCGTCAGCGGCGACGAGGAGACAGCATTACCGGTCGCGGTGCGCGAATTGTTCGCCGGGCAGATCGCGTTCATAGGTCACCACGCGGACCATCCAGAACAGAGGTTCGAGGCATTTCGCCGCAGCCGGGTGCGCATCGTCGGTGCCGGTGCGGCATTCGAAGTCTGCATTGACACGTTGCGGGAAAACGGACTTGAAAATGTCACTGCCACATCGACCGTGGGTCTAGAACTAGGAGCAGAAAGCCTTGACGCGGTAGTTTACTGCGCCACGCCAGGCGATCCAGCCGCGATTCTGGCGCTCACCAAGAGCTGCCTTGCTGCCGGCGTCCTTTTCCTGCCGCTCACTACATTCGGGCACCGAGCAGCGTTAGGTCCGGTGACCGTGCCGGGCGGGCCGTGCTGGTTCTGCCTGCAGCTGCGAATGACGGTCAACCGGAATCCGGAAGAAAGCATCGATCTCTGGCAGCGGATGGCAGGCGGCCCCGCCTTCGCCGAGCATAGAGGCATAACGAGCGCCACGGCCAAAATCCTCGGCAGCGGGCTGGCTTTCACCCTCTTCAACGCGCTGGTCGGCGGCATGAGCGACTACCGGGCCGACGAGGTGGTGATCCAGGACCTGCACACTTTGACCGCTCGGCGAACGCGACTGCTCGCCGAGCCACGTTGCCCATGGTGCACGCCGGTGTCCCGGCATGACCCGGTCACCGGACCGCTGGCCGGCGAAGAACTGCACCGTGAACTCGATGTGCTGGCAGACCAGGAAGTCGGCGTGATCACCGCGTTCGCGGACGAAGATCTCGAACAAGCCCCGCTGAAAACTGCGGCACTCCGCTCCGGCGCGCTGCCGGCCCTGCGCGGTCGGAGACTGGTCACGTTCGGCCTCGACACGATTTTGGAAGCCAGGCTTGACTTGTTCGCCGAATTTGTGCGGCGATACACCATGTCGATGCCGGATCGGCAGGCCATGGTGTGGTCCACTCCGGACGACCTGGCGGCGCGAGGGCTGCCGTTCGTTCCGGGACCTGACTTGGTGACCTGGAGCGGTCTGGCCCACTGCCCGTCCACCGCGGGGCAATGGTGGTTGCCAGCGCTCAGCCTGCGGTCGAGCGAGGAGATCCTGGTGCCCGCCGCAGCGGTCCACCCGAGCACCGATGTCAATTCAGCGCTAGCGTTCGAACCGTCGCCCGCGGGATCCGCCGCGGCGTCCACCGTGGCTGCGGTGATCGATGCAGGAACGCTGTCCGTGCTCGAATACGCGAAACTCCGTGCCCTGGTCACGCACGAAGCGGCGCTGGCCAAGCTGGCTCCCGGGTCACTCAGCCAGGCCGACCCCAGGCTGGCGTTCCTGCTGAGCTGCCTGGAACGGTTTGAGGCGAAGCCGTCGCTCGCCGAAGTGCGGGGCGCCGGCGGCCCGCACGTCGTGCTCGCTTCTGACGGCAGCGGTCACCAAGTCACCGGAGCCGGTCAGACCGGCATCGACGCGGCAGTTGCCGCGCTGCGTGATCTGGCCGGGAGGCACCAGTTGGCAGACGTCGCCGACATTCTCTTGCGGGAACCCGTGCTCGCCGACTTCTCTCCGGCCGCCGAACCGGTCTCGGCGCGCTCGGATCCGGACGAGTTCGCTCGTGAATACACATTCGACGAGATCAGGGAAGGAATCGAGGGGGAGTTGCTTTTCGCCCGCGCCACGAACGACGGCATGACAGGCGCCGGCGCGCTCGTGAGCGGCCGAGTACTGCTTCGTCTGCCTGGATGAGGCAGACGGGTCCATGAGCGCGGCGGGGGCGGCCCTGTGGGGCGCACACGGGAGGAAAGGAGGTGAACGCCATGACGACTGACGTTATGGACGAGCTCAGCCGCCTGGAGGCGGAGACCTTTGAAATTCAGGCGGTCGATTCACTCGACCAAATGCTTCCCGACAGTTCGAGCACGAGCAGCTGTAGCAGCACAAGTTGCTGCAGCTGCACCAGCACCGGTGCCTGACCGTCTGCGAAGACGGCCTGTGCATCAGTTTCGATAAACGGATTCATTGCGATGAGATACGTATCGTAAATTAGCGCGCGTCTTGCGTAATTAACTAATCCGTGTGCTCCCCGCTGGGCCGCTCGCGCCCATGTTTCGAGGAATAGGGATTCCACCGTGTTGACGGAAATCGTGGACGACCGGAAGACGGTCGAGGTGGTGTGGACCGGCACCGCATTGGACGAGAACCTGGCAGCAATCCAGTCCCGGATAAGTACAGAATTGGCGGACCTCGGAGCACCGCTCATCCGGATCGCCACACTCGGCACCGCCGCGCAGACGGACGTCAGCGGCGAAGCCGGACTCCGGATTCTCCCGGTCTGGCTCTACCAGGCCGGAGTTCTCTGCGGCCCGGGCTATCAGATCAGCGAGACAGGCCCGTGCCCCCGGTGCCTGCACACCCACTGGCTCGCCAATCGCAGCGAACCGGAACGGGAGTCGCTGGAGACCTTCGCTGAGATCGTTCAACCACGACCTCAGCCAGATCTCACCGGGTTCGCGCTGACGGCCCTCGCCGCATTGGTGCGGCATCTGGCCGAGAACGGCTCGAGCGCCGAGGTTTACCGCTTCCGGATGGACAGCTGGCAAGTCGACCGCTTCCAGGTGCTGGCCGATCCGGACTGCCCGGTCTGCGGCCAGCCGGTCGCGGACACCGCGGACACCGCTGTGATATCCCTGCGCTCCCGGTCCAAGCCGCACCTCGCGGCCACGCGGCTGAAGCCGGTGCGCGACTACCGGCTGGACGCTGAGAGCCTGGTCAATCCGGTGTGCGGGCCGTTGGGCGTGCGGACCGTCAAGGCCTATCAGGTAGGACCGACCGCACCGGTGAACGGTTTCTTCCGCGCGAGAGCCAAACTCGGACTGCACCAGATGAGCTGGAGCGGTCATGCCAACAATTACGCGGACAGTCTCTGCTACGGCCTCCTGGAGGGACTGGAGCGCTACGCAGGGCAGTCGAGCCGGGGAAGAACCCCCGGAGTGCTCGACACCTACCGAAATGTGGCAGACCATGCGCTGGACCCGCGAGAAACCGGGTGCTACGCGCCCGACTTCTATCAGGCCGAACCGCACTACCAGCCGTACCGGCCGGATCTGCCGCTGCAGTGGGTATGGGGATTCTCCCTGCGCGAGCAGCGGCCATTGCTCGTGCCAGAGCAAGCTGTCTACTACCTCGACCGGCTGGACCGTCCCCCGCTGTACATCCAGGAATGTTCCAACGGATGTGCCGGCGGCAGTTGTGTCGAAGAGGCGATCCTGCACGGCCTGCTCGAACTGGTCGAACGGGACGCCTTCCTGCTCAACTGGTATGCGAAGCGCTCTCTGCCGGAAATAGATGTGTCCACTTGCGACAATCCAGAGATCGGTTTCACCTGTGATCGGCTGCGGTTGCTCGGCTACCGGCCCTATCTCTTCGACATGCGGGTCGACCTGCCGATTCCTGCGGTCATGGCGGTTATCCGGCGCAAGGACGAGAGACTCGGCACGCTGTGTTTCTCCGCGGGTGCGAGCCTGGATCCGGTCGATGCGGTCCGGGCCGCGTTGTGCGAGGCGGCCTCCTATGTCACCGATCTCGCGGACCGGATGAGCACCTGGCTGCCGAGGCTGCGTGCGATGGTCCATGACTACGACCAGGTCGTCCACCTTTCGCACCACTCCATGCTTTACGGACTGCCGGAGATGGCACCACACGCCGGCTTCCTGTTCGACGGTCCCGCGCCTGCCGACATCGCAGGGCTATACAGCGACTGGACTGCATCGCCGAGATCAGCCGACCTGACGATGGACCTGCGGAGGTGTCTCGAACTTGTCTTCCCGCTGAGCGACCTCATTGTCGTCGATCAGACCACCGCTCATCAGCGAGCACTCGGCATGCACACCGTGCGGGTGATCGCACCGGGCCTCGTGCCGATCGACTTCGGCTGGCGGAGGCAGCGTGTCTTGCACCACCAGCGACTGGCCGCACTGCTGGACGGCAAGCCAGCGCACCCGCACCCCCACCCGTTCCCGTGAGAGGACGAAGCCGATGAAACAAGCGTCGACGCTCCTGGTCAAGGACTATGCCGAAGCCGTCTTCGCTCGGGCGCGGACACCGCTTGGGCCTTCCGGATACACCCCAGATTGGGACGACCGGCCCGCCCGTTTTACTGTTTATCCCACCGCGACGAGTTTCCCTCTGCCGGACCGGACTCCGGTGATGTCCGCGTCGCTCGGCGAGGTGTGCCGAAGTCCGGCGACCGGACAAGGAGCCATCGGAATTCCGGAACTTTCCGGACTGCTGAAAATGTCCTATGGATTGCTCGCTCGTCGGACCCGAATCAACTGGAACGGGCCGGCGCCGACGAGCCATGCCCGTGCGGTTTACGCGCGCGGGGCGGCTTCGGGCGGCGGACTCTATCCGATGGAGATCTACTACGTCACCGGTGCCTCCGGTGCGGTGCTGCCGGGGATCTACCACTACTCGCCGGCTGATCATGCGCTCGAGCGGCTGCTCACCGGCGACGTGATCGCGCAGGTGCGCACGGCACTCGGTACCCGCGAAGGTGACCAGTTCCTTCTGATCGGATGCAGGTTCTGGAAGAACTCGTTCAAATACGCGAATTTCTGCTACCACGTCGTGACTCAGGACGTCGGCGCTTTGCTGGAGACTTGGGAGTTCGGCGCAGCCGCCCTGGGCACTTCGATCGCGTCCACGCTGTGGTTCGCTGACGAACAGCTCGACGACCTCGTGGGCATGGACGGTGCCACCGACAGCGTGCTGGCCGTGGCGACGTTGCGCTCTGCCCGGAACAGCGGCGAGCGATCGAGCGGAAGTCCGAGCCCGACGGTCCTCCACCGCGCGTATGAGCAGTCGTCGAAGGTCGTGCGGTTCAAACTGGTCGAGCAGGTGCACGCGGCAACGAAACTGACTCGACCGCCGGGACTGGACTCGATCAAGGATCGGGGAGAGAAGATCGAGGCCGTCCGATACGGCGAGTCGATCCCGCTTCCGCCCGTGCCCGGTGACACGCCCTCAACCGCGCTCGACACGGTGCTGCGGACTCGCGCGTCGAGCTTTGGCGGCTTCACCGCCAGCCCGACGGCGACGTCGGCGGAACTGGCCACGGTGCTCTCGATCAGCGCTTCGGCGCTCCGGCAAGACGGCGACGGCCCGGAACGTCTCACCCGGCTCGCGCTGTTCGTTAACCGAGCCGACGGCATCGCCCGTGGTGTCTACGACTACGACCCGGATGCCCACGGGCTGGTCCGCATACCAGGTGCGCCCGCCGACGTTGGTCGTTTTCTGCAGGACAACTATTTGCTTACCAACTACAACCTAGGCCAGGTGAATGCCGTACTCGCGGTGGTTGGCAGGCTCACCACCGCGCTGACCGCGTTCGGAGCACGCGGCTACCGCCTGCTCAACGCCCAAGCCGGCCGAGCGATCCAAGCTGGCTATTTGGCCGCGGCCGCAATCGGGCTGGGCGCTGGTGCCGCGCTCGGCTTCGACAACCTCTCGATGAACGAGGCGCTCAATGTGTCCGGAGCTGACGAGCGGTCCCTGCTCTTCCTGCTGCTCGGCAAAGAACGCAGATTGCACGCCTCCCTTACGATGCCGGTGGACCAAGGCACGGTGGCCTGATATGAGTTCGACGGAATTCGCGCTCTCCGACCCATCGGGAACCGAGAGATCGGGCAGCTGGCGACTTTCGCCACTCTTTCTGGTCAGGGTCGCCGGGTTGCCGGTCGCCCGGACACGGGCGCTGATCTTCCACGAGACAGCGAAGTGGGCCGGTCAGGTCGTAGCAGCTGAAACCACATTGCGAGCGAACGCGACCGGGCTATGCGATCTGCTGGCAGCCGGCATCGGCTGTTGCCCGGACAGTGCGGGGCGCGCGGCATTGCTGCGAGTACGCCGTGACCTGCATAACCTCCGACTGCCGAAGGAGCACGACCTGAATCAGCTGGAGACCCGGCTGAGGAAGTCGCTCGCCGGCTGGCTGGCCAGCTTCGCGGCCTACCGCGAACTGCGCCAGGCCGGCGATGAGGTTTTCGAGCGAGAAGTACTCGACCGTCGTGCAGCGTTGCGCGAACTAGGGCGTGATCCGGTGTTGCGCAAAGGGATCCTACTCGCCTCGCCGACGTTGGACCGATTTCTGCCCAGCTACCTCGACGGCACGGCGAGCGCCAAGCGCGCACGGCGAATCGAGCGCTCATTGGTCGAGTACACGCTCCGTGCCGCGCTGAAGACCAGTCCATTCAGCACCTTCACTACGGTCGGTCTGGGCAGTTTCGGCCGCGGAACCGCCTCGCTGTTCGACGCTTCGTCCGCCACCGGCACAAGTCACGCCAGACTGAATCTCACCGTGCTCGCCCAACTGTCCGCCTTGGTCGCGGTCGACGAGCACCGGATGGCCGACCTGCCGGTGACGGTCACGCCGGGCTGCGAACGCATCGGCGACCGGATCCGCTATCTCCGGCGACGGCAAGCCCTCGGCACCGAAACCGAGGAAGGGGCCGGCCACCTCGACACTGTCCATGAGGATCTGCTCTACCTGCCGATCGGACCAGTGTTGCGCGAAGTGCTAGGCCTGTTCGCGGAAGGCGAGGTTGTCCAGTTGCGGGTGCTGCACGAGCGGCTGGGCGGTACCGACGCCATCTGGAGGTATCTCGTACGGCTTTACCGGCTCGGGTTTCTGATCTGTCCCGGGTTCGCGTTGGACCTGGGAATGACGGATCCCGTGGCTCGGTATCTGAAAAACTTCGAATCCCTCGATGCCGGTTGGGCGGAAGAGCCAGCACACCGTCTCAGGATTGCCTACCAAGCCACTGCCCGGTACGGACATGCCGACCTGACCGGAAGACGAACGCTGCTAAACAGTGTTCGGCAAGAAATCAGTGCGGCATACGTCGCGCTGGGCAGCGAGCTGACGTTGCCGCGCAATGTGATCTACGAAGACGTCACCCCTGATCTGGCCAGGGTGCAAGGCTCGATGCCCGCGTGGAAGAGCCGGCTGCTTCCCCAACTCTCCGGTGTCGCCGATCTTCTTTCGGCGTTCGATGCCGAGCTGCCGACCCGCTTGCTAGCTCGCTGGTACTTCCGGCAGCGCTTCGGTACCGGCGGACGCTGCTCCGACCTCCTTGCCTACGCGCATGAATTCCGCCGCGATCTCTATGCGCACTACCAGGACCGGTTGCGAGGCAAGGAGACGGACTGGTTCGCAACCTCGGAGCTGCGTGCCGTCGCTGGCGTGCGATCGGCTCTGGCCAACCGGGTGGCCGAGTGCAGCGCCGCGGACGAGGTCACCCTGTCCCAGTCCGATTTACAGGCGATACTGAGCAATCTGCCGGCATCGGTCCGCGGTATCGCGTCCTGGTCGTTGTTCGGCCAGCTGCACGGGCCGGATTTCGTCCTCAATCAGGCTTACTCGGGATGGACACTGATGTTCTCTCGATTCGCGCACTGTTTTGCCGACCAAGACATCGTAGCCCGGTTGCGATCCGTACTTCTTCGAAGCTGCCCAGAAGGCGCAGTGTTCGCCGAAGTGCGCGGCGGCTATGAGACGTCCAATCTGAACCTCCACCCGTCGGTTACCGACTACGAGCTGGTCTGTCCCGGCGAACTACGAGACCTGGCCTCTGAACGCCAGCTCCCGATCGCTGACCTGGAGCTGATCGACGATCCGGAAAGCGGCGAGCTGCGGCTCTGGTCGCACCGGCTCAGATGCCGCGTAATCCCGGTATACCTGGGTTTTCTGCATCCCATCGCACTGCCGGAAGTGCAACGGATCCTGCTGGCTCTGGCTCCGATGGGAATGGCGTCATTCTCCCTGACACCGAGCGCCGTCGAGATCGGTGACGGTGTGGTGAAACGCCCGCGAGTCCGTTGCGGCCGGATCATCCTGCAGCGGAGGTCGTGGACCGCGAATCCGACAGCGCTGTCGCCCGGCGAAGCCGAGACGTCGGCTGCCAAGGCTTTGCGGTGGGCGAGATTCCGCGAACGGCACGGCATACCGGTCAGAGTTTTCGCGCGGGAAGTCGCCGCAGACAACCAGACGTGGGCGAACCGGAAACCCTTGCCGATAGATTTCCATAATCAATTCGCACTGGACCTGCTCGACGACTTGACCCGCAACGCACGCGGGCCCGTGGAATTCACCGAATCTCTGCCAGACAGCCACGACGGACAGGTCAGCGAGCTGATCGTCGAACTAACCAGGCAGGAGGTATTGAAATGAACGACGATTGGATCAGCATGCATATCTTCTACGCGGGGAACTCCGACGCATTGCTGGTGGAGTGCGTGGCTCCGCTCGTGGCGCAGTTGCGCTCGGACGGGCTGCTGGGCCAGTACTTCTTCATCCGATACTGGCTGGCGGGGCCTCATGTCCGGCTCAGGCTCCGCCCCGCCCGAGCCGAAAACGCTGACGAGGTCCGCCGAAGGGCTGAAGATTCGGTGAACGGATTCCTCACGCGTCATCCCGCCCTCTACGAACCGGACTTTCCCGGAGCCGACGAGATGTACCGCAGGCTGGGCATCGCCGAGTACGGCGATGCCTGGTGGACCGAAAGGTTCGGCGCCGACGGCGCCATGGTCTTCGATCCCAACAATTCTTTCCGCTACGTGCCCTACGAGCCGGAGTACCGCCGATACGGCGGCCTCGCCGCCACCCGGCTGGCCGAATGGCATTTCGAGTCGTCCAGCGACTTGGTGCTCAGGCTGACCGCCACAGCCAACGTGCACATCCGGCCGGTACTTCTCGGGCTGTCCCTTCAGCTGTCCCTAATCATGTGTTACGCCTTCCTGGAGACGGACGGCGCGGTCGCCTGGTATCTGGACCGTTCCCGACGTTTCTGGGAAACGTCGTTCATCGAAGATGTCGAGAGTACGCACGCAGCATTCGAACGCAGCTGGAAAACCATGTCGGGCCAGTTGTCTGAACGCGTTCACAAGCTGCGGAAAACAGTCCGAATCGGCAGCTCTTCATTGAGCGTCGTCGAGCGGGAGTGGTTCGCCCATTGCACGGAACTCCGAGACCGGATCGTTGAACTGGCAACGAGTGGGCAAATACTTCTGAAACTTTCCGAAGACAGCGACCTGGAGCCCGCACCTCGACCGAATATTGCACTCTCCATGCTCATGACGTCATATATTCACATGACCAACAATCGTCTGGGCGTCACGATTTTTGACGAGGTCTACCTGTCGTATCTGCTCGAGCGCACACTCGCCGTTCCCAGCTCCGAGTGGGTGACGCCATGAGCGAAGCACTGCTCGCCAGCACACCCGAGATCCGTCCTGACGTGACGATGGGGCCAGCGAAACGGTTGGGACCCAAAGTGGTGCACTATCTGAAGGACACCGCGGGCGACGGGTACCTCGCGACCGGCCCTCGCGAACTTTTCCTCATCAGCAGGCTCGACGGCAAGCACAGTCTGGCGGAGATAGGCGAGGCATACTCCGCGGAATACGACAGGAGCCTCAGCGCCCCGCAATGGCAGCAACTGCTCGGCCTGCTCGCTTACAACGGGCTTCTGGTCGATGGTCCGCCACCGGCGGACCGCGGTGCCCGAACAACGCGAAGCAGCCTGTTCTATCGCCGGATGCCGCTGTTCGACCCGGACCAACTGCTCGGCGTGCTGGACCGGCGACTCGGATTTCTGTTCAGACCCGCGACAGTGTGGATCGAGGTCGCGCTGGGTCTCGTCGTGCTCGGCTTCGTCATCTCCAACGCGGCGGAATTGGCCGCAGACTTCACCAGTCGCTCGTTCTCGCCCATGTTCGCCTCGCTAGCCGTCGTGACAAGTTGGCTGATCATGGTGCTGCACGAACTTGCCCATGGCCTCACCTGCCGTCACTTCGGAGGCCGGGTACGAGAAATCGGCCTGCTGTGGCGGTTCCCTCTGTTCGCCCCATACTGCAACGCCGATGACGTGATGCTCTTCGCCTCACGAAGGCAAGCCATTTACACCGCCCTAGCAGGCACCCTCACCCAACTGCTAACCCTCGCACCATTCACGGTCGCCTGGACGATGACAGCAAGCCCATGGCGAGGGTTCTTCGCGGTCATCGTCCTCATCGGCACCCTGGTCACCCTGTTCAACCTTGTGCCGTTCCTTCCGCTGGACGGCTACTACATGCTCAACCATGCACTGGGGATGGCGGACCTGCGAGGGCAGGCGCGAATCTTCGTGTTCCTCTGGTTCAGGAGGGTGCGCGGCGATACAAAAGCCTCTGTACAGGGTTACTCTCGCAGAGATCGCTGGATCTACGGCTCTTACGCCGCTTGCTCATCGGCGTTCCTGCTCGGACTGCTCGCTGGAGTCATCGGCTGGATATTTTACCTGCTCAGGTCATGGTTTGGCAGTGACTGGCTAGCGGCGTGCGTCCTCGCCGTGGCATGCGCAGCCCTACTTGGGATTCGACTCCTCAAGCGTGCTGTCGACACCCCGAGAGCGAAGAACGGGCACGGTGACCGTGATCAGCGATAGCCGCGCGGAGCCAGTAGCAGACTCGAAGGTTCCCGCTGTTCACCTGCTTGACGGAAGACCTGAACGCGCGGCCAGATCAACGATTCAATACGATATCAAGATCGTGAAATTCGCCACAACATGAAAAGTTGCCAGCACGAATCTCTGGTCCGACGCTCCGTGAACCTGCCCAGCAGATTGATCACAGCGGAATCCGCAGGGCTGCGCCGGGCGACCCGTCGACCTCACTTGACACGGCCGACGATAGGTCCGAACGGCAGACGCTTGCGACCAGCTTTGCCCGACTTGCGACACGCCGTGAGAGCGTTCAGCCGCCCCGAGCCACGCCGCTGGACGCAGGGATCAACTCTTGGCTACCGGGCCAGCCGAGGAACCTCCGGAACCACTCGAACCCGTTCCCGAGCCTCCGCCGCAAGCGCTTGCGCCCACTGCAGCAGCCCGGCCACATCCACCCCATACGGAGGCTCGTCTCGGAACGGCGCGATATTCTCCGCACCCCGTTCCAGCAGCGCGACCGCCCCGTTCCCGTTCCCCCGCAGCGCGTGCGTCAGCCCTACCGCCAGCTGCGCCAGGCCGCGCCACAGTTCCTGCTCCGGGCCGTCCGTCGCCTTCCACGCGTCCTCGAAGACCTCGTGGGCGTGGAACGGGCGGCCGGAGTCCAGCAGGTCCTGCGCCTCCGTCAGGGTCTCCGCCGGGGTCCGCTGCACGCCTTCGGGCTGGCGCGGCACGCCGTCGGCGCCGTAGGGCAGCGGGCGGCCCAGACCATCACGCGGGCGGGCGTTGCGCGCTCGTCCCTGGTCGTCGCGATCACGGCTGTCCACCTCGCCATTGTTCCACGTGCCACGCCGGGTTAGCGTCTCGCGCGCAAGCCACGTAGCCTGGGGACTCGTGCGCTTTCTGGATGGGCATGTGCCCGCTCACGACCTGACCTACGACGACGTGTTCTTGCTGCCGAACCGTTCGGACGTGGAATCCCGCTTCGGCGTCGACTTGTCCACTGTGGACGGCACCGGCGCGACGATTCCCTTGGTGGTGGCCAACATGACGGCCGTCGCCGGGCGGCGGATGGCCGAGACGGTCGCTCGCCGCGGCGGGCTCGTCGTGCTTCCGCAGGACGTCGACACCGAGGCAGTGGCCGAAATCGTCTCCTGGGTGAAGTCCCGCCACGCCGTCTGGGACACGCCGCTGGTCCTCACCGGCGGCGACGCGGTGGCCGACGCCCTCAACCTCGTGCACAAACGAGCGCACGGCGCGGTCGTCATCGTCGATGGCGACGGCAATCCGGTCGGTGTCGTGGACGAAGCCGCCTGCGCTGGTGTCGACCGCTTCGCGCGGCTGGCCGACGTCGCCGAGCCCGCCATGGTCGCGGTGCCGCTGGACACGCCGCCGCGCGAGGTTTTCGAGCTTCTGCACAGCCACGGCGGACGGCTCGCCCTCGGCCTCGACGCCGAGGGTCGCCTCGCCGGCGTCCTCACCGCGGTGGGCGCGCTGCGTTCGGAGATCTACACCCCGGCCGCCGACGCTCAGGGCAAGCTGCGGGTCGCCGCCGCGGTCGGCGTGAACGGCGACGTCGCGGCGAAGGCCGAAGCGGTGCTCGCTGCGGGCGTCGACACGCTGGTCGTCGACACCGCGCACGGACACCAGGAAAAGATGATCGCCGCGCTCAAGGCGGTCCGTTCGGTGTCGCCGAAGGTGCCGATCGTGGCCGGGAACGTCGTGACCGCCGAGGGCACCCGCGATCTCATCCACGCGGGCGCGGACGTCATCAAGGTCGGTGTCGGCCCCGGCGCGATGTGCACGACGCGGATGATGACCGGCGTCGGCCGCCCGCAGTTCTCGGCGGTCGCGGAATGCTCTGCTGCCGCCCGTGAGCTGGGCAAACACGTGTGGGCCGACGGCGGCGTGCGACACCCGCGGGACGTCGCGCTGGCGCTGGCCGCGGGCGCGTCGGCGGCGATGGTCGGCTCGTGGTTCGCCGGGACCCACGAATCTCCTGGCGACCTGCGGTACGACGAGCAGGGCCGCCCGTACAAGGAGTCGTTCGGGATGGCGTCGAAGCGCGCCGTCGGGGCCCGCACGCGCACGGACAACGTTTTCGACCGTGCCCGCAAGGCGCTGTTCGAGGAGGGCATCTCCACGTCGCGGATGGCGCTGGACCCGACCCGGCCCGGCGTGGAGGACCTGATCGACTCGATCTGTTCGGGTGTGCGCTCGTCCTGCACGTACGCGGGTGCGCGCACGCTGGAGGAGTTCCACGAGCGTGCGCTGCTGGGCGTGCAGTCGGCGGCGGGGTTTGCCGAGGGGCGTCCGCTGCCTGCGGGCTGGTAGGGCCTCGTGAGTGGCAATCACGGTTCTAACCGTGATTGCCACTCACGACTAGATCAGCCGTGGTCCTCCAGCATCTCGGTCACCAGCGCCGCGATCGGCGAGCGCTCCGACCGCGTCAGGGTCACGTGCGCGAACAGCGGGTGCCCCTTCAGCTTCTCGATCACCGCCGAGACGCCGTCGTGCCGCCCGACCCGCAGGTTGTCCCGCTGGGCAACGTCGTGCGTGAGCACCACCCGCGACGCCGAACCGAGCCGCGAAAGCACGGTCAGCAGCACGTTGCGCTCCAGCGACTGCGCCTCGTCCACGATCACGAAGGTGTCGTGCAGCGAGCGGCCCCGGATGTGCGTCAGCGGCAGCACCTCGAGCATGCCGCGGTCGAACACCTCGTCCAGCACGTCCTGGCTGACCAGCGCGCCGAGCGTGTCGAACACCGCCTGCGCCCACGGCTGCATCTTCTCGCTCTCGGACCCGGGCAGGTAGCCGAGATCCTGGCCGCCGACCGCGTAGACCGGGCGGAACACCACGACCTTGCGGTGCTGCTGGCGTTCCATCACCGCCTCCAGGCCCGCGCACAGCGCCAGCGCCGACTTGCCGGTGCCCGCGCGCCCGCCGAGCGAGACGATGCCGACGTCGGAGTCCAGCAGCAGGTCGAGCGCCACGCGCTGCTCAGCCGAGCGGCCGTGCAGGCCGAACGCCTCGCGGTCGCCGCGCACCAGCCGCACCCGCTTGTCCGCCGTGACCCGGCCGAGCGCGCTGGAGCTGCCAGCGAGCAGCCGCAGCCCGGTGTGACACGGCAGTTCGCCCACCTCGCCGAGACCGAATTCCGCCGGATCCGCCGAACCGCCAGAGAAGAGCGCGTCGATCAGCTCCTGGGGAGCGTCCACGTCCGCCATGCCCGTCCAGCCCGACGGCGTGACCTCCTGCGCCCGGTACTCGTCCGCGGTGAGCCCGACGGCGCCCGCTTTGACCCGCAGCGGGATGTCCTTCGTCACCAGGGTGACCGCCGGTCGCTCCGTCGCGAGGTTGAGCGCGCACGCGAGGATGCGGTGGTCGTTCGAGTCGGTGCGGAAGCCCACCGGGAGGACGGACGGATCGGTGTGGTTCAGCTCCACCTGCAGGGTTCCGCCCTGGTCGCCGATCGGGATCGGGGCGTCGAGCCTGCCGTGCTTGAGCCGGAGGTCGTCCAGCAGCCGGAGGGATTCCCTGGCGAACCAGCCCAGTTCGGAGTGGTGGCGCTTGGCCTCCAGTTCGCTGATGACGACCAGCGGGAGCACCACCGCGTGTTCGGCGAACCGGGTGACCGCCCACGGGTCGGAGAGCAGCACCGACGTGTCGAGCACATAAGTGATGCGTGGGGATTCGGGCGAGATCGAGGCTTTCTCCGGCGCCGGGGCACCGGTCGAAGAACGGCCTGAGGCCTTGCGGGGTGAACGCTGCGCAGTCACGACGGCATCTCCCTCGAGGGCGTGTGCACCCCACGCCCGCACTCGCTGGGCCGGGCACCTCCCTGGCTGGGTCCGCACTCCCTGACGCTGGCTGCGTCAGGCGGCACGGCCACGAGGGCCGGGTGCCGGCCCCCTCGTGCATCTCGTGGGCGGCTGAGCCGCCCCCTCGATCAACGCCACGACCAGGGCCTCCCGCGAGAACCCGCACGGAACGCGAGTCCTCTATCCCGGAAGGTACCTACGTCCGCCCCGTCGTGCAGGCAGCCACACAGGTGATTCGCCGATTCGTCATCCCACCGTCGGTCGCCCGAAACAGAGTGTCCACAGTGCTCACTCAGCGTCACAGGGTCCGGCGATCAGGGGGTCGCACAGAAGGATGATCAAGGAAAATTAATCACCGAGTGCAGGCAATTCCCAGGTAAAGGCCTTGTACCACGGAGCAGACCAGAATGCATTTCGCGTCCTGGACACTGAACCGTACCGAGTGAACTGGGCCTTCAAGCGCTCACACAATGGGCGTACGCACCATTCGCTAGAGGCCATTCGGGGGTAATTTACTCACTGCGGGACACACCACCGGAACACTCCGGTGCCCCGAATCCCAGTATCTCTACCTAGGAGTGTGCGAAGTGCTGAAGAAGGCTGGAATTGTCGCCGGTGCCGCCGCGGGTCTGATGATGATCGGCGGGACGGCGTTCGCTTCCCCGGCCGCGACCCAGGGTGCCCCGGACCCGACGTTCGGCGACGCCTACGCCACCTTCATCGAGGGCGGCGGCGCGCTGGGCTACGGTGCCGCTTCGCTGGTCGCGGGTGCCTACACCGGCATCGCGCTGACCCCGGCGCTGGTGGCCCACTCGATGGAGCACCACCACGGCTGAGCCGTCTTGGCGCGAAGGCCCCGGAGCCCGGCTCCGGGGCCTTCGCGGCGTCTGCGGCCCGGGGCGAACCGGCCCGGCCGGGTGGGTCCGCCGGGCCGGTTCGCCGCTCAGACTCCGAACCGGCGATGCCGCCAGGCGTAGTCGCGCATCGCGCGGAGAAAATCGACGCGCCGGAATGCCGGCCAGTAAGCCTCGGTGAACCAGAATTCCGAATGCGCGGACTGCCAGAGCAGAAATCCGGAAAGCCGCTGTTCACCGGACGTTCGGATAATCAGCTCCGGATCCGGTTGACCGGACGTGTACAGATGTTCCGAGATGTGGTCGACGTCGAGGATTTTCGCGAGTTCGCGAATCGAAGTGCCCTCGTCGGCGTGCTGCAGGAGAAGTTTGCGGACGGCGTCGGCGATCTCCTGCCGTCCGCCGTAGCCGACCGCGATGTTCACCTCCATGCCCGAGTGGTTCTCGGTCCGCGCCGCGGCGGCGGTGAGCTTCTGCGCCACCTCGAGCGGCAGCAGGTCGAGCGCGCCGACGATGCGCAACCGCCACGGGACCTCGGCCCCGGCGAGTTCGTCGGTGACGTCGGTGATGATCTTCAGCAGCGGGGTGAGCTCGTCCGGATCGCGGTTGAGGTTGTCGGTGGAGAGCAGCCACATCGTCACGACCTCGACCTCGGCCTCCTGGCACCAGCTGAGGAAGTCGGCGATCTTCTTGGCCCCGGCGCGGTGCCCGTCGGCCACGTCGGCGAACCCGGCCTCGCGCGCCCAGCGGCGATTGCCGTCGAGCATGATGGCGATATGCCGCGGATGACGACCGGCCGACTGCTGGATCAGCCGGCGGCTGTAGATGCTGTAGACAACGTCGGACATGAAGGACCGGAGGCTCACGTCGCCCGAGCGTACGCACCCTCGCTTCAGGGGTGTGACGCGCCACGGAGGCTGGCAAAAAACCTACGGTTCCGTAACCTTGGGACGGTGAGCGTGAAGACCGAGCCCCCCGCCGTCCCCGAGGACACCCGCCCCCGGCTGCGCGGCCATATCCACTTCTGGTCGTTCTTCGGCGCGGTCGCCGGAGCCGCCACGCTGATCTGCCTCGCCGCCTCGACGGTTTCCGGGGTAGCCGCGCTGGCGACGTCCGTGTACGGCCTGACCGTGCTGGGCGTGTTCGGCGTGAGCGCGCTGTATCACCGCAGGCTGTGGAGCCCGCGCGCGTACAAGTGGATGAAGCGCGCCGACCACTCGATGATCTTCCTCTTCATCGCCGGCACGTACACCCCGTTCACCCTGCTGGCCATGTCGAAGCCGACCGGATACATCGTCCTAGGCATCGTCTGGGGCGGCGCGGTCCTCGGGGTGGCGATGAAGATGCTGTGGCCGCATGCCCCGCGCTGGCTGGGGGTGCCGATCTACATCGCGCTCGGGTGGGTCGCGGTGTTCGTTCTGCCGGAACTGCTGAGCCATGCCGGGGTTGCGGCGTTGGTGCTGCTTTGCGTGGGCGGTCTGTTTTATACCGTGGGGGCGGTTTTTTACGCGGTGAAGTGGCCGAATCACTGGCCGGAGACGTTCGGGTACCACGAGTTCTTCCACGCTTGCACGGTGTTGGCCGCGGTGTCTCATTACATCGCGATTTGGTTGGCGATGTACGCCTAGCTGGGGTTTGCCTTTCTCAGGCCGTCTCCAGGCCGTCACGCTTCCTGGAGGCGGCCTGAGTCGTTTCCGAAGCGGCGACGGGCCTGCTTCTCCGGAACGAGGGCGTGGCGCTCAGAGCAGATCGAGCGCTGTCACGATCTCCTGGACCTCAGTGCGAGTGGCGTAGTTGGGGTGCACATCGATCCACCGGATCGTGCCCTCGGCGTCGACCAGGACGACCGTCGGCATCGGTACGCCATGGCTGCCGTCGGCATTGGCCGCGGTGAGGTCCAGGCCGAGAGCCGCCTGCGCGACGCGGACGCTCTCGGTCGGGGCGGTGAGCACGCCGAGAGCGGCGGCGATCTGGTTGCCGGGATCGGACAGCACGGTGAAGGTCAGCTCATTCTTCTCCGCCATGGACAGCGAGCCGTCCGGCTTCTGCGGGCTGATCGCGATCAGTTCGATGCCCCGTTCGGCGAGCACGGGCACGAGCTGTTCCTGGTAGGAGCGCAGCGCCACGTTGCAGTACGGGCACCACGCGCCTCGGTAGGTCACGACCACAGCGGGCCTGCCGTTCCGGGCGGATTCGAGCGTCGCCGGGTTGCCGTGAGCGTCGAGCAGCTCTCCGTCAGGCATCGCCGCGCCTGCGGCGAGCACGCCCTCGGGCAAGCCGGCCGCGTCCAGTTCCGCCTGCTCGCCGCCGAAAGCCGCCAGGGCCTCGGCCGGCAGCTGACCGGCGAGGCCCTCGTGCAGGGTGGACAACCGCTCGGCAATGGTGCTGTTGATGGTGGTCACGTCAAGCCTTTCGGACGCGGGAGGTGCTTCACGGGACAGGGGTCGAGCCTCAAACTGGATTGCTCTATCCAGTAGTACCGATAGGGAACTGGATAGTCAAATCCAGTTTCGGCTGACACCCGTATCCTGCAGGAGTGAGCGAGACCGTGACCCCGGCTGCCCAGGGCGCCGGCGCGACGAAACGGACGACCCGCGGGCTCGTTACGCGTGAGCGGATCGTCGCCGCCGCCGCACAGTTGATGTTCGAACGCGGCGTCGCCGGCACCAGCACTCCCGACGTCCGGGACGCGGCCGGGGTCAGCTCGTCGCAGATCTACCACTACTTCGCGGACAAGAGCGCTCTCACCCGCGCGGTGATCGAGTTCCAGACGGCCCGCATCCTGACCGGACAGCGAGTGCTCCTCTCCCGCCTGGACAGCTTCGAGGCGCTGCGGGACTGGCGAGACGCGATCGTGCAGATCGAACACGACCTCGACTGCCGCGGCGGCTGCCCGCTCGGGAGCTTGACCAGCGAACTCGCTGAACACGACCCTGCCGCGCGCACCGCATTGGCGGAGGGCTTCACCCAGTGGACCGATGCGATCCGCGACGGCCTGCAGGACATGCTCGACCGGGGCGTGCTGCGCGACGACGCCGACCCGCACCGCCTGTCGTTGGCGACGATGGCCGCGCTGCAGGGCGGCCTGCTCCTCGCGCAGGCCCAGCGCAGCACCGCGGCGCTGGAAGCTGGGCTGGACGCGATGATCGAACGCATCGCGTTCCACGCTGTCGCTCCCTGACGGGCGGGGCAAACCGCTGCTAGCCTTCGCGCCGAGCTGATCGAGCGATTGCCACACAGTCCGTACGTGGCTTAATCGCTGTCGCCGCACTCCTCGTATCGAGAAGAACCCATGAGCGCTTCGTCGCGATCTGGTTGGCGAAGCACTCTTAGCGAACCGCGCGCACGTACAGAAACACCGGTGTCGTCCGCAAGATCCTGTCCAGTTCCGGGTCCTCCACTCCCGGAGTCGGTTGCGGTTCCTCCACCGCGTCGATCGCGAATCCGGCTTCCAGCAGCGACGTGAAGACCGCCGACACCGGGCGGCGGTACATCCGCCCGGTCACCGTCTTTCCGTTCCAGTCCCAGTCTTCGCTGATCAGCTCGACGCGGTGGTAGTCCGTGCGATCCGAGCGGAGCCAGCCGGTGATCGGGTGGTGGACGGAGAACACCAGGGTGCCGCCCGGTTTCAGGCAGCGGTGCAGTTCCGCCAGAAGCGGACCCCAATCCTCGAGGTAGTGCAGGACCAGCGACGCCACCGCCACGTCCGTCGAGGCACTCGGCACCATGGTCAGCGGTTCGTTCAGGTCCGCGGTCTCGAACCTGGCGCGGGCACCCAATCGTTTCCTGGCGAGTTGGACCAGATCGGCACCCCGGTCCAGGCCGAGGACCTCGGCGCCGGCGGCGGCCAGTTGTGCGGTCAGGCCACCGCCGGCGGAACCCAGTTCCAGGACCTGCTTTCCGGCTAGACCACCAGCCAGGCGCAGGATCGCCGGACGGTCGTAGTGCGCGTTCGGGCCGCTGTTCTCGGCATAGTCGGCGTATCGCTCGGCGTGCTCTCCAAAGAGTTCAGACACCTCTCCGAACGTACTGATTTCAGCCGTTCAGCATGGGCGCGTCCAGGAACTGTTCCGGAACAGCGAACCCGTCCACCAACGTCCGCGCATGCGGCCGCAAAGCCCCGCACAGCGCATTAACCGCAGCGGTCACCGCCTTGGAGCGGCTTGCGGAGATTCGGCCGTGTTCCAGGAACCACGCGCGGTCCGCTTCGATCGTCGACAGGGCGTACAGATCGCACACCCGCGAGAGAAGCGTCGCCGCGTCCGGGTCGGGGCAGGCGTCGATAGCGCGGGCGAAGGCGTCGAGGATCAACCGGTCCACGTGTACGCGGCCTGCGAGCAGCACATGGTCCTGTACGGAGTTGAAGACGCCGAAGGGATCCGAAGCAGCTCCGCGGAGACGGTTGGCCACGCTGCTCAGCACGTGCTCTTCACGGTCCTCGAAGAGACGCTGCTGCCACTCACGGTCGAAGAGCACCGAAGCGTCGTCAGACTCCCTCAGTCGTTCCAGGAACCGCCACGCGGCTGAGCGTTCCATGACGGTGTCCACCAGTTGCTCGGCGACGAAGCGGGCCGTCGCGAGGGGGCTCAGGTCTTCGAAGTGTTCCTTGTACTGCGTCAGCAAGCCCTTCGCCACCAGCTGCAACAACACGGTGTTGTCGCCTTCGAAGGTGGTGAAGACGTCGGTGTCGGCTTTCAACCCGGCCAGCAGGTTCTCCGACAAGTACCCGCTGCCGCCGCAGGCTTCGCGGGCCGTCTGGATGGTCGCGGTCGCATGCCAGGTGTTCGCGGCTTTCAGGCCTGCGGCTCGGGACTCCAGTTCGCGCTGTTTTTCCTCCGGCGCATCCGAGGCGATGTCGTGCAGGGCGGCGACCAGTTCCTCCTGCGCGAAGTGCAGCGCGTAGGTCTTCGCCAGAGCTGGCAGCAGCTTTCGCTGGTGTCCCAAGTAATCGAGGATGACTACCTCGTCACCGTCCGAGCGTTGGAACTGCCGCCGGAGGTCGCCGTAGCGGACTGCCAGTGTCAGGGCGCGTTGGGTGGCGCATCCGGCGCTGCCGCCGACGCTCACGCGGCCGCGGATGAGCGTGCCCAGCATCGTGAAGAACCGGCGACCGTCGCTTTCGATCGGGCTCGTGTAGGTGCCGTCCTCGGCTACGTCGCCGAAGCGGTTCAGCAGCGCTTCCCTTGGCACGTGGACCTTGTCGAAGGTCAACCGTCCATTGTCGACGCCGTTCAGGCCCGCCTTCACGCCGCAGTCCGCGATGGTGACACCGGGAGCAGGAGCACCGGAATCGTCGCGGATCGGGACCAGGAACGCGTGTACGCCACGGGATTCGCCGCCGGTGATCAGCTGGGCGAAGACCACCGCGAGTTGTCCGTCGCGGGCTGCGTTGCCGATGTACTCCTTGGTGGCGCCCGGATCCGGGCTGTGCACGACAAACTCGCGCGCGGCCGGGTCGTACGTCGCGGTCGTGTGCAGGTGCTGGACGTCGGACCCGTGGCCGTGCTCGGTCATCGCGAAGCAGCCGAGCAGGTCCAGATTCATGATGCGGCGCAAGTACTTCTCATGGTGCGACGCGGTGCCGAGCAGCTGGACCGCACCGCCGAACAGGCCCCATTGCACGCCGGCCTTGACCATCAGCGACAGGTCGCCGTAGCCGAGCATTTCGAACGACATCACGGACCCACCGACGTCGCTCAGCCCGCCGTACGCGGCGTCGAAACCGAGCGCGGGGCGATCCGTTTCGGCGAGTTTCCGCAGTTGGTCCAGCACCTGAACGCGATGCGCCTCGACGTCGAGGCCGATCGTGTCCCGGAACGTCTCCTCGGTCATCTGCGCGCGCACGTCGCGCTTCAACCCGGCCCAGCGGCCGTCGAGGACTGCGGTCAACGCGTCCGGATCCACTTTCGCGGGCACAGCAGGGACGTCCACGGTTCCTCCGATACAGCAGGCTGCCACCAGCCTGCCGCAGCGGAGGAAGTCCCGCAGCTCAGCCCAAGTCGGGCCCCTTCGACCGCAGGTCGTCGACCTTGGTCATCGCCTCGCGCAGTTCGGTCAGCCACGTGTCCGCGTGCTCGCCGACCAGCCGCACCGCCCAGGCCAGCGCCTCGGACCGCGACCGCGCGACACCGGCGTCCACGAGCGTGTCGAGGACCAGCCGTTCGGGCTGCCGCAGCCGGGTCATCACCGGCACCGACAGCGTCGTGAAGTGCCCCGTCGTACCGCCCAGCTTCGCGCCCCACGCCACCTTGCGCTGGTAGCGGTGCTCTGCCTGCCGGGCGATTTCGATGCGCTCGTCGCGGGTTTCCTCGCGGAACCGGCTGATCCGCCCGTCCTCGGCGGCCGCGCGGGCCGCGTCGTCGGCGTAATCGCCGGTCAGCGCGGGCAGTTCGCCCACGATCAGGATCTCTTCGCGGTCCACGGTGATTTCCGGGTCACCGGTGAACCAGCCGTCCGGGAGCCGTCCGCCGAACCACGCCGCCGCGTCGTCCGCCGACGGCGCCTCGGCCTGCTGCCAGCCCCGGCCTTTCCAACCTCGCCCCATGACGTCCACCATCCTTGATTACATGATTACGCCACTACTGAAGCTACGCTGATTCCATCCGGCCGGGTACCGCGTTCACCAGGGGCGGAATTCGTCAGAGCTGAGCGATGAGCTGGTCCGCCGCGGTCACCGGGCGTTCGCAGACGTAGCCACGGCAGACGTAAGCCGCCGCCTCGCCGTCCACGAGCGGCCGGTCGGCCAGCAGCGGGACGCCGGACGCATCCGGCTCGCCGCCGAGCACGATGCCGCCGCCGTGGATGTGCTGCGCAGCGGCGGTCACCAGCTCCGCACGGTCCGCGCCGACCACCGCGACCTGCACCGGTCCGGACTGCGCCGCCTCCGCCACGGACAGCCAATGCCCAGCGAAGCGAGGGACCCGCGCGGCGAGCAGCCCGACGCGGCGCAACGCGAGTTCAGCAGCGTCGCGGTAGCGCGCCGCCTGGTCCGGCCCGGCCAGCGCGGACGCGGTGAGCAGCGCGCCGGCCAGCGCCGAGGCACCGGACGGGCTCGCATTGTCCGTCGGATCGGACGGTCGCTGCACCAGGACT